>NZ_CDOI01000169.1 GCF_000827555.1 Capnocytophaga canis | reverse complement strand
TGTGTCGCAGGTAATCGTTCCTACTTTTGTACAGATTTCATAACCTATAACATACGTTCCCGTTGGAGTACCTGACGGTACCGTAATATCTCCTGTTACAGGGTCTAAGTTCGGTACGATTGTTCCCGTTGGGGTTGACGTTACCGTTATCGTTACATCAGATGTTGTTGGCGTTTTTGTACCAATTTTATCATTATCCAACACGTTCACTACTGTTCCACTTTCTGTGGTCGTTACAGTTACTGGGTCGTCAGTAGCCGTGATTACCGTAGGGGTCGTTACCGCTGTAACTATTACAGTTACCGTAGCTGTGTCGCACGTAATCGTTCCTGATTTTGTACAGATGCTATAACCTATCGTATACGTTCCGGTTGGAGTACCTGACGGTACCGTAACATCTCCTGTTACAGGGTCTAAGTTCGGTACGATTGTTCCCGTTGGAGTTGACGTTACAGTTATCGTTACATCAGATGTTGTTGGTGTGTTCGTACCAAGCCTATCATTATCCAACACATTTCCTACTGTTTGCGTATTGGTCGAAGTGGTAACTGTAAACGTATCGGTATTCGCAGTGATATTTAATACGCTTGGCACGACAGGAATTACAATCTCTATCGTTGAATTCGCACAATTGGAAGTAGCATTACCTACACCATCTTTCTCACAGATTGAATATATCAATGTGTATATCTTGGTCTCGGTAGCTGTTGTCGATGGTATCAATAATTTACCATCAGTATTAATTACCACTCCTGTGAGTCCTCCATCAGTCAATAACGTTACACTTACCGTACCGCTATTTGGTGTCAATCCGTTCAAATCATCATTTGTAAAGACACTACCCACAGTTTCTCCACCTGCGGTCGTTGAAGTGAATGTATCCGAATTTGCTGTAATAGTTGATACGCTTGGAGCTATAACCGTTACCGTTACCGTAGCATCATCACAATTATCAGGGGTCGCTCCATTCTCGCAAATTTTATAGGTCAACGTATAAACTCCACTCGGTACATTATTACCAACACTAACTTTTCCGTCACCATCTAACGTAATACCCGTTGGGGTAATGATTGGAGTAAGCGTTACCTGACCTACTCCTGTGCCTATAACCACAGGCGTACCATTAAGCTTATCGTTACTAATAACCGTTTGCGTAGTTGTGCCTTCCGATACTACCGTTCCTAAATCATCGTTATCAGCTACGATGCTGTTTTGAACCGTGATCGTTACCGTAGCATCATCACAGTTCAATGGATTCGAGCCGTTCTCGCAAATATTATAGGTCAACGTATAAACTCCACTCGAAACATTCGTTCCTACCGTTACTTTCCCGTTAGTAGCATCTATCGTAATGCCCGTTGGGGTAATGATTGGTGTAAGGGTCACCTCACCCGTACCTGTGCCTATAACCACAGGCGTACCATTAAGCTTATCGTTACTAATAACCGTTTGTGTAGTCGTACCACCCGATACTACCGGTCCTAAATCATCGTTATCAGCTACGATGCTGTTTTCAACCGTGATCGTTACCGTAGCATCATCACAATTATCAGGGGTCGCTCCATT
>NZ_CDOI01000168.1 GCF_000827555.1 Capnocytophaga canis | reverse complement strand
CCCCAGCCAATCGGTTTGATTCTTCAATGGGAACAGCTAAAACACGAGCTGTATCTTTGATAGATGATTTAGCGGCCATCGTTCCGTAGGTGATGATTCGAGCTACTTGGTTTGCCCCGTATTTATTTATTACATAGTCAATTACAAGTTGGCGACCCGAATCTTCAAAATCAATATCAATATCAGGCATACTCACACGGTCAGGATTCAGAAAACGCTCAAAGAGGAGGTCGTATTCAATTGGATCCATGTTGGTAATTCCTAAGCAGTAAGCTACAGCAGAACCTGCTGCCGAGCCACGTCCTGGCCCTACCGATACTCCCATATTCCGAGCAGCAGCAATGAAGTCCTGTACAATAAGAAAATATCCTGGATATCCAGTTTTTTCTATAATAGATAATTCAAAATCAAGGCGTTCTCGAATTTCGTCGGTGATGCCTTGCTTGTATTTTTTTTCTGCACCTACGTATGTAAGATGTCGCAAATAGTTGTTCTCTCCCTTCTTTCCATCGGGGTCGTCCTCCACCGTAAATTCAGCAGGAATATCGAATTTAGGTAGTAGAACATCTCGTCCCAAACCGTAGGGTTCCACCTTGCTCATAACTTCGGAAATATTTAAAATCGCTTCGGGTAAATCTTTAAATAAACCTTTCATCTCCTCCGTCGATTTGTAATAATACTCCTCATTAGGCATCCCAAACCGATAACCACGCCCACGACCGATAGGAGTTGCCTGTTTTTCATTGTCTTTTACACATAGCAAAATATCGTGTGCGTTTGCATCTTTTTGGTTGATATAGAAGGTGTTATTAGTTGCAATGAGCTTTACATGGTGCTTTTTAGCGAGTTCGATAAGCGTTATGTTTACGCGATTTTCATCTTCCTGGCCATGTCGCATGATTTCGATGTAAAAATCTTCCCCAAATTGTTCTTTCCACCACAAAAGAGCATCTTCAGCTTGTTTTTGACCGATATTCAGTACTTTGGACGAGATCTCTCCGTTCATTCCTCCCGAAAGTACCATCAAATCGCTCTTATATTGTTCTACGATTTTCTTATCAATTCGAGGTACATAGTAATATCCTTGAGTGTAGGCTATGGAAGCCATTTTTGCTAAGTTATGGTAGCCTTTTTTGTTTTTTGCGAGTATAACTATTTGATATCCATTATCTTGGTGTGATTTATCCAAATGGTCTTCACATACATTAAATTCGCAACCTACAATTGGTTTTATAGTAATTTCAGTGGGTTGTTCGCCATTTTCGATGGCCTGTTTGTTTTTAGCTTCTGCCGATTTGTTATATCCTGCCACTTCTTTTACAAAATGAAAAGCAGCCATCATATTTCCGCTATCGGTCAAAGCCACGGCGGGCATTTTCTCTTGAGCGGTTTTTTTTACTAAATCAGAGATGGATGTAGTAGATTGTAAAACAGAGAATTGCGTATGGTTGTGCAAATGGGCAAAAGGAGCATCTTCGAGTAGAGCTATGTTGGCTTCTATCTGTTGCTCAGTAAGTCCACCTTCAGTTTTTTGAGATTGACGGATTTTGTCGGAGGCCTCTTTTAAATTGATGTGTTTAAGCCCAATAGGTTGAATTTCAGTAGGATTGTGTTTTTGAAAATCGGAAACATACTCTGGCGTAATAAACTCTTTTGAAAATCCTTGCTCGATGCGAATCAACTCAAAGAAACAGCGTGTGGTGGCTTCCACGTCGGCCGTCGCGTTATGGGCTTCAGCAAAGGGGATTCCGAATAAAAATTCGTGTAATTCTGTTAGGGTAGGTAATTTAAATCGCCCTCCTCGTCCTCCAGGGATCTTGCATAGTTCGGCAGTAATTTCAGTACACGTATCCAAAATAGGCATTGTGGTCAATGGGCTTTCTACCCCATAACGTAGAAATTCCGCCCCCATAATGTTGATATCAAAGCCTATGTTTTGCCCTACTACATACTGTGATTTTTTCAGAGCATCGTTGAATTTTTCAAAAACAACCTGAATTGGAACTCCTTTACTTTGAGCGAGTTCTGTGGAAATTCCGTGAACTATTTCAGCATCGTACGGAATGTTAAAATCATCAGGAGCAATCAAAAAATCTTGATGTTCCACCAGATTTCCCATTCGGTCGTGTAATTGCCATGCAATTTGCACAGCACGTGGCCAGTTGTCGGTATCTGTAAAGGGAGCGTCCCAACGTTTAGGTAAACCTGTAGTTTCCGTATCGAAAATTAAGTACATAGTGTCTGAATGTTTTTAGCCTACAAAGTTACAAAATAAGCAATCAAAAATAGTTAGGGTATTCAAAAAATTATCCACAGTTTTGAAATGGAGTAGGGGTAGGTAGATGTCAGATTTGAAAAAAAATAAATTTCAAATTTTCGAACAAATGTAAATTTTAGTATCTTCGCACACAGTTTTTGAAATACTTTGTCACTTATGGAGAATATACAATATACGGAAGACAATATTAAATCGTTGGATTGGCGGGAGCATATCCGTATGCGTCCGGGTATGTATATCGGAAAATTAGGCGATGGTTCCTCTTCCGATGACGGAATCTACATTCTCTTAAAAGAGGTTTTAGATAACTGTATTGACGAATTTGTCATGGGAGCTGGTAAAACTATAGAAGTGAAAATCAGCGATAACCGTGTGGATGTACGTGATTATGGTCGTGGGATTCCGTTGGGGAAAGTAGTGGATGTAGTTTCAAAAATGAACACAGGAGGAAAGTATGATTCCCGAGCGTTCAAAAAATCCGTAGGGTTGAATGGGGTCGGAACCAAGGCAGTAAACGCCCTTTCAACTTATTTCAAAGTGGAATCGGTACGTGATAACCAATCAAAATCTGCAATTTTTGAGAAAGGAATATTGCTTGAAGAGTCCCCTGTGGAAGAATCAAACAAACGGCGAGGAACCAACGTGATTTTTATTCCCGATGAAAGTATTTTTAAAAACTATAAGTTTAGGAATGAGTATATTACGCGTATGCTCAAAAATTATGTATATCTAAATCCAGGACTGACGATTCACTTCAATGGAGAGAAGTTTTATTCAGAAAATGGACTCAAGGATTTATTGAATGATAATAATAATGAAGAGGACTTTCTATACCCAATTATCCATCTGAAAGGAGATGATATTGAGGTTGCTATAACTCACAGTCGCACTCAGTATAGTGAGGAGTATTATTCGTTTGTCAATGGTCAAAACACAACACAAGGAGGAACCCATTTAACAGCATTTCGAGAGGCTTTCGTGAAAACGCTTCGTGATTATTATAACAAATCATATGAAGCAGCAGATATCCGTAAGTCCGTAATTGCGGCCATTTCAATTAAAGTTATGGAGCCAGTGTTTGAAAGTCAGACAAAAACGAAGCTTGGTTCAACTGAAATGGGTGAAGGAATGCCTTCAGTTCGAGCATATATCAATGATTTTATAGGCAAGCATTTAGATGATTTTTTGCATAAAAATTTGGAAGTAGCCGAAGAAATCAAGAAAAAAATCGAACAAGCCGAGCGTGAACGGAAAGAGTTGGCTGGTATTCGAAAAACGGCACGGGAATATGCCAAAAAAGCAAGTTTGCACAACAAAAAATTGCGGGACTGTCGTGTGCATTTGACCGATTCAAAGAATTCACGAAATTTAGAAACAACATTATTTATAACGGAGGGAGACTCAGCGTCGGGCTCAATTACCAAGTCAAGGGATGTGGAAACACAAGCCGTGTTTAGCTTGAAAGGAAAGCCGTTGAACACTTACGGGATGACCAAACGTATTGTGTATGAAAATGAAGAGTTTAACCTACTGCAAGCAGCCTTGAACATTGAAGACTCAATCGACGATTTACGATATAATAACATTGTCATCGCCACTGATGCTGATGTGGATGGAATGCATATTCGTTTGCTTTTAATAACGTTTTTCTTGCAATTTTTTCCCGAACTTATCAAAGAAGGACATGTGTATATTTTGCAAACCCCTTTGTTTCGTGTTAGAGATAAACAACAGAAGATATATTGCTACAGCGAGGAAGAAAAGCAAAACGCTATCAAAAAGCTCAAAGGAAAACCTGAAATTACTCGCTTTAAAGGATTGGGAGAGATTTCTCCAGATGAATTTAAGCATTTCATAGGAGAGGATATTCGTTTAGATCCTGTAATGATGGATAAAACCATCCACACTGATCAGCTTTTAGATTTTTATATGGGAAAAAATACCCCTGACAGACAGGAGTTTATCATCAATAACTTACGTGTAGAGGTGGATATGGCGGATGAGCGATAATAATATAAAAAAGGGGAATAATGACAAAAAGTGTTTTTAATTTAGCTGTAGCTCCTATTGAAAATCTTTCAATCGGATTCATAGGTGTAGGCATTCGAGGTGTAGAGGCATTGAAACGTTATATGTGCTTGGATGTGCATATTTCGGCAATATGCGATATTTATCCCGAATATATCGAAAAAGCAAAAAAAATCACTGAAAAACAATCTGTTGCTCCTGTTTTTTTATCAGGAAAAGAAGATTGGAAAAAACTTTGTCAGCTACCGAATCTTGACTTGGTGTATATTTCTACTCCTTGGGAGATGCATACTGAAATGGCTGTTTATGCCATGCAACAAGGCAAACACGTAGCCATTGAAGTTCCTCTAGCCATGACTGTGGACGATTGTTGGAAAATTGTAAAAACAGCCGAAGCCACTCAGCGACATTGCATGATGCTTGAAAATACTTGTTATGACAATTTTGAATTGATGACCTTACAGATGATTCAAAAAGGACTACTGGGGGAAATTGTTCACGGCGAAGGGGCGTATATTCACGATTTACGTCGTTTGAATTTTCAACAAAATGATCGCGATACTCTTCGAGGGGAATGGCGAATGAAGTACAGCCAAACTCACAATGGAAATCCGTATCCAACACATGGAATAGCACCAATTTGCCAAGCGATGAACATCTTGCGAGGAGATAATTTAACGCGTTTAGTGTCCATGTCTTCACTGGCTATTGGAATGCAACGATACGCTGAAAATACCTTTGGTAAGGATTCTCCACAAGCACAAGTTCAGTATACAGGCGACATGAACTTGACGCTCATAAAAACAGCTTTAGGAAAAACGATTCTTTTGCAACACGATGCTACTAGTCCACGTCCTTATTCACGAATTTTTTTGCTAAGTGGCACTGATGGTTTTGTACAGAAATATCCTACGCCACAAATATATTTTGATAAAAGAGCTACGCCACAGCTGTCAACCCATGAAATGGAGCTATACATGCAAGAAAATGAACATCCGTTTGTGAAGCAAACAGCATATTTGAGAGAGTTGCTTCCTGATCAAAAACCAATGGACATCATCATGGACTATCGTTTGGTATATTGCCTCAAGAATGGGCTCCCGTTGGATCAAAATGTTTACGATGGAGCCTTATGGTCGTGCATAACGGAACTTTCAGAACTTTCGGTACAAAATGGTAATATCCCTGTTGAGATTCCAGATTTTACAAAATCCATAAGTCATTAGAAAACCTCATTTTCGGTCGTAAGGAAATAAAGTGTTAGTTTCTAATTTGGCTATAATGTTAATTCAGAGAAGAAAATAGTATTTTCCATCTCTTAAATTACCGATTGATGACACAAAACACACTCCTATTACTTTAAAAATAAACGTTATAAAAAATATAAACTATATCGAAAATTAAAAATATTGTCGTACATTCGTCCCCTATGAATATACATGATATAGAGTCCACAAAACTATTGCTTAAAAAGCAATCTAAAATAAGTATCATCCCTCATAAAAATCCTGATGGAGATGCTATAGGAAGTTGTTTGGCGTTGTATCACTATTTAAAATTAAAGAATTGTGATGTGACAGTTGTTTCTCCAAATGATTTTCCGAGTAATTTGAAATGGTTACCCGATGCGGAAACTATTCTTATATATGATAATCAACCCGAAAAAGCTAGGGAGCAAATCAAAAAATCACAGCTCATTTTCACATTAGATTTTAATTCTTTGAAACGAGCGGATACATTAACCCCTCTTTTAGAAACGTCCAAAGCTACCTTTGTCATGATTGACCATCATGAAGAACCTGATGGTTATGCACAGATTGCTTTTTCCAACCCTAAGGCAAGTTCCACTTGCTCAATGGTCTGTTCATTTATTGATGCTATGGGAGATCAAAACCTTATCAATAAAACCATTGCGACCTGTCTTTACACAGGAATGATGACTGATACAGGTAATTTCAAATATGCCTCCACAACAAGTAGTACGTTCAAAAAAGCATCATTTCTTATTGAAAAAGGAGCCGATAATAGCCAGATAAATAACAATGTATTCGACACTAATTCTTACAATAAATTGCAATTGTTGAGCATAGCATTGAAAAATATGGTTTATTTGAAAGACTATGACACTGCTTACATTACTTTATCAGCTGAAGAGTTAGCACAAAACGATGCTCAGAAAGGAGATACCGAAGGATTCGTAAACTATGGATTAACCATTAAAGATACCAAATTAGCGGTAATATTCATTCAAGAAAAAGATTATGTAAAGATGTCATTTCGCTCGAAAAACCAATATGATGTGAATGTTTTTGCTCGAAAATATTTCAAAGGAGGGGGGCATATGAACGCCGCGGGTGGAAAATACAATGGAAGTATTGAAGAAGCAGTGGCTTTTTTCAAGGAAGTGTTGCCTGAAATTATCAAAAAACGTTATTAATAATCCAGATTTATGCGTAACATTTATGTATCCTTAATATGTGTTGTGTTTTTAGTGTCTTGTGGCGAAAAACAAGCTCGAAGACCCATATCCGTGAAAACGACCAACACTTTTTTGAAAGAATCGGCAAAGAAAAACAAATTGTTGCTCCAAGCGGAAGAGGCTATCATTGATTCTATAATCAAAAAAGATACGCTAAACACCTATGTTGATTCACAACACGGCTTTAAATTTTATTATACCAATCAAAATCCAGAATCTGACTATACAGCATCATTTGGTGATGTTGTAACCTACGATTACAGTATCTCAGATCTTGAAGGAAACGAAATTTATCAAGAAAAACAGGATGGTGAATACACGTATCATGTTGAGAAAGAGGAGCTTTTTTTCGGGTTACGTTCCGCTCTAAAGATTTTGAAAGAGGGAGAGAGTGGAGTGTTTTTCTTCCCTTCAGAGACCGCGTATGGCTATCGAGGAGATAAAAATAAAATAGAAAGTAATCAGCCTGTTATAGCCAAAATTCAGGTGTTCAAAATCGAAAAGGCTAAAGAAAAAATGGAGCAAAATCAAACAATAGCTCCAAAAAATACAGAACATTAATTTAAAATTATATTATATGCAAACAATGAAATTAATTACTTTGTTTTTTACAAGTTTGGCATTTTTCAGTTGTAAATCACAGAAAAATTCCAAATTGGGTGATGGGTTATTTGCTAATATTCAAACAAGTAAGGGAGATATTGTTATAAAACTACATTATGACCAAACTCCTGTTACGGTAGCAAATTTCGTGAGCTTAGCAGAAGGAACAAACAGCTTTGTAAAAGCGGAATACAAAAATAAACCCTACTATAACGGAACGATTTTCCATCGTGTTATCAAAAATTTCATGTTACAAGGAGGAGATCCAACAGGGACAGGTATGGGAGACCCAGGATATCGTTTTGAAGATGAGTTTGTTGAGCATTTAAAACATGATAAAAAAGGAATCCTTTCCATGGCAAATGCAGGTCCTGCTACTAATGGAAGCCAGTTTTTTATTACCGAAGTACCAACTCCACATTTGGACGGCCGTCACACTGTCTTTGGAGAAACTGTTCAAGGTTTTGAGGTGATAGACACTATCGCAAGTGTTCCAACGCATCAGGCTGATAGACCTAAAGAAGATGTTAAAATCAATAAAATAACTTTCATTCGCAATGGGAAAGATGCTAAAAAATTTGATGCAAAGGCCACAATTGAGGAATATTTTTCTTCATTAGAAAAAAGAGCTAAAGAAAAAGAAGCAGCTTTACAGGATTTAAAAACACAATTCTTGACTGAAATCGCTCAGCAAAAATCAGAAGCTAAGAAATATCCTTCAGGTATTCAGGTTTTTAGTTTGAAAAAAGGAGAAGGGGTAAAGCCTAAAAACACAGAACAAGTTTTGGTTAGCTATGCAGGTTATTTAACTGATGGAACTTTATTCGATTCCAATATTAAATCAGTGGAAGAAGCATATCAAAAATATGACCCTGCTCGTGAAAGAGGTAAAGGTTATGAGCCTTTTCCGGTGCCTTACAACACCTCAGCTGGATTGATTCCAGGTTTCAGAGAAGCTATGCTTACGATGAACGTAGGAGACAAAGTACGTGTGTTTATTCCTTCGGCTTTGGCGTATGGCGAAGCAGGAGCTCCCGGTGTCATTCCTCCCAATAGTGATTTGATTTTTGATATCGAAATTAGCGGTATTGTAAAGTAAACAACAGGTAAAAATAAAACAAAAGGCTGTCCTAAAACTATCGGACAGCCTTTTCTGTTTTTAAATCCTATTTAATACCAAATAATATTTGAATTTACTGTAATAATTACTAATGTTTCGAATTTGTTCAATGAGGCAACTCCTGTATGAGGCTCAATCAATTCGAGGATTTTTATCTCAGTGAAATCGATTTCAAAATCGGATTATTTCAATCTTCTGTAAACTCTTGTGCAAGGTTCATCACAGTTTGCAACGTTTAGGATTAGGTAATTATAATCCGAAATCCGTGCATTTGCCAATCCATTGATAGAATACGAAAAACTCTTGTTTGATTTGCATTTATCGAATGTTACTACAAGGTTATTGCCTAAATTTCCTGAAGCATTAGAATCAAAGTTATATTTCCCTACGCAAGGAAAATCAACAGATTCCACATTTCCGTTTGCATCGAAAACTACAACGTAATTTTCGGAACTAACATCAACTTTATTCACTTGAGGCGTACCATCACTGGAATGTACTTCTACCAAACGCCATTTCCCAATAATTCCCTTTTCAGAGGACTCTGTAGCGTAGTCACTTGGGTCACTTTTGCTACACGACACTGTCAAAATTAAAAATAAACTGTAAAAAAGATGTTTCATAATAGTGCTATTTGTGTTAAAGAATTTATATCAGGCTCAAAATTTGTCTATATATTGTCCATTTTCTAGTAATTTATAGTTTCCTTGTGAAAATATCTTACAAAAACGATGAATAGACGATTCCTTTTTGACTTGATTACTGAAAACGTAGAGAAAAATACATTCCGTGGTTCAGCTAAGTTTTCGGATGTATAGTTTTGTTATTTTTGAAAATATTTAGGAATAATTGTGGTACATCACAAATGTAGAAATAAAAATTTAAAAAAACAATATTAATAAATATTAACTAAATAAAAAAGTGAAGAAGCTATCTAAAAAAGTCTGTTTTTAGCGAAATTTTAAAAATAAACTATTGATTTTTAGAGTGTTAATTTTTTTTGGTAAATCGCTAAAATTTAATTTTCGGATAGCTTCTTTTTGAATATTAAATATTTCGATTTCTTTACTATAGACTGTTTTCTTTCGTAAATTTGATAATCTCAGAAATACGACCAAAAGCTACTCCCACTACAGTATCGGCTGCACCGTAGTACACAGCAACTTTATCTTCTTCAAGAGAATGCAAAGCGGCACAAGGAAATACCACGTTTGGCACATCGCCTGTAGTTTCATAAAGTGTTGCAGGAGCCAATAAATAGGGTTTTGTTCTGTATTTCACCACACTCGGATTTTCCAAATCTAACAACGCAGCCCCCATCGAGTAGCGAAATCCATTGCAAGTATTAATAACTCCATGGTAGAACATCAACCAACCTTCAGAAGTTTTAATAGGGACAGCTCCTGCCCCAATTTTGGTGCATTGCCACGCACTGTCCACAAAAGGAGATACTTTCATCACACAACGATGTTCTCCCCAATACTTCATATCAGGACTGTAGCTAATGTAAATATCTCCAAAAGGAGTGTGTCCATTGTCGCTCGGACGGCTCAGCATGGCGTACTTACCATTGATTTTCTCAGGGAACAGTACACCATTTCGGTTAAATGGTAAAAAAGCGTTTTCACACATGAAAAACTCTTGGAAATCAAAAGTGTAGGCGATTCCAATTGTTGGGCCGTGATGTCCATTGCACCATGTTACCCAATACCGATCTTCAATGAAAGTTACTCGTGGGTCGTATTTGTATTCGGAGTGTAGAAAATCTGTGTTTCCTGCTTTCATTTCAATAGGTTCGTGATTGATTTTCCAGTGAATGCCGTCTTTACTGAAACCTGCAAAAATGTTCATTTGCACAGCTTTGTTATCACAACGAAACACACCCGCAAATCCGTCCTTGAACGGAACTACGGCACTGTTAAAAATACTGTTCGATGTTGGAATGTCATAGCGATTGATAATTGGATTTTCACTGTAACGCCACATTACGTCAGTAGAACCAGCAGGACGTTCCTGCCAAGGGATTGTATTACTCATAATTTGTTTTATATTGTTTATAGTTTTTCAAAATGTTGTTATTCAGTGTTTTAATTGTTTTATTGATGACTTTTGTCGGATTTGTAGTTACATGGAAAATTTCAAAATCCTCTTCTGTTTTTAATTTAGTTTTCGGGTTGAGATTAATTTTTTTCTAATAGTTGTTCAACGATTTTTGGGAAATACTCGTATTCCAGTAGATGTACTTTCTGAGCTAAAGTTTCAGCCGTATCGTTCGTACTCACTTCGGTTTTTGCTTGAAAAATGATAGCACCTTCGTCGTAATTTTCATTCACATAGTGAATGGTGATGCCACTTTCAGCTTCTTTATGATCGATAACCGCTTGATGTACAAAATTCCCGTACATTCCTTTGCCTCCGTATTTCGGCAATAAGGAAGGATGTATATTCACGATTCTATTCGGAAATTCTGAAATGATATGTTCTGGGAATTTCCATAAAAAACCTGCTAGAACAATAAGATCAGGGGCTTCATTTTTCAAAATATCCAATACCACATTGGTGTGATAAAACGCTTGACGGTCAAATACCAATGAAGGGATTTTTAACAGTTTAGCACGATTCAATACTCCTGCATTCAAGTTGTTAGATAGTATTAAACTTACTTTTGCGGTGTTTTCTTTATTGAAATAAGCTACAATTTGCTCAGCATTGCTCCCT
The DNA here is from genome assembly GCF_000827555.1 of Capnocytophaga canis. Lineage (GTDB taxonomy): Bacteria > Bacteroidota > Bacteroidia > Flavobacteriales > Flavobacteriaceae > Capnocytophaga > Capnocytophaga canis. Next base: position 13,704 of record NZ_CDOI01000168.1, on the reverse strand, counting down.
GAACCTGAAGCGAAAATGACAATTTTTCTCATAAAAAGGTATATTTTTCTTAATTTTCAGTTTAACTGTTTGATTTTAATTGCTTAAGGTTATAAAAATGTATTTTCACATAAAGTTAGTGTATTTTATACTTACCTTTTTCGCGGGAAAATTGGCGTTACATTTATGAAAATTAAGTACAATTCAATTTCATTAAAAACGGTGTAGTTAGCTACAATTAATTGTGTTGAAAAAGATTCTAGGATTGTGTTTTTCCGCCTCAAAGGTATGTAAAAAAAAGATATTAACAAAAAAGAAAAGCGTTCCAAAAATCGAAAGATATTACCTATCTTTGCCCAATCATTAAAACATCGAATTTTATCATGCCAAGGGTATATTACAGAGATAGGAAAATCAATGGTAAACCTTTCAAAAACGAAAAAATTACATTACCCCTTTTTGATTACATACTATCAAAAACTACGTTCATTCCTGATGACGGAATGCACATTTTTGAATTGCCACAAAAGACATCCATTTTGCCTTGGAAACGCAATGAAAAAGGATTCAAATATGCAGTTGTTTGGAATAACGACCGCATCCATCAAACTCACGAATATGGTGACTTCTATTTGCCTAAATCTATCGTGTTTTTTGATGTGAAAGATGCTTATTTTCCTTCAGAATATTTTTTTATTGTTGAGATTAACAGACAGTTGGAGATTAGTCATTGTCGGGCAGGAATTGACACCACTTGGTTTCAACAACCAGAACTCAGGCGCGACATTACCGATTCCAAAATTGTAAAGCGTATTGAGAAATCTGTAATCGAATTACAAATGATTTTGAACAATATGTAGAGTCTTTAAAATGAGAATGTTATGTTTACAGGAATTATTGAAGATTTAGGAACCATCACCCACATAGAGCAAGAACAGTCAAACCTACATCTCTATGTAAAGAGTCGGTTTACCTCTGAATTAAAAATTGATCAGAGCGTATCGCATAATGGCGTATGTTTAACAGTGGTTGATATTCAAGGAGATACCTATAAGGTGACAGCAATTCAGGAGACTTTAAATAAAACCAACATAGGTCAATTAAGAGTAGGCGACATGGTGAATTTGGAACGTGGGATATTACTCAATGCTCGATTGGATGGACATATTGTACAAGGTCACGTTGACCAAACGGGCAAATGTATTGGTGTTAAAGATGAAAATGGAAGCACTCGTTTCACTTTTTCTTATCCGTCCGAAAATGGAAATGTTACTATAGAAAAGGGATCAATCACCGTTAATGGCGTAAGTCTTACTGTTGTAAATTCTATTGAAAATCAGTTTAGTGTGTCAATTATCCCCTTTACATTACAGCACACAACTTTCAAAGAACTTCAAATCGGTAGTATTGTAAACTTAGAATTCGATGTCATCGGAAAATATGTCGCTAAATTGATGAATCGGGCGTAAATATTGAACCTCAGTTCAAAGGTATTTTCTTTTTAGCAAAATCTAAAACAAAACAAAACAGACCTTTTCGCAGGTCTGTTTTGCTTTTATTTCTATTCAACGTTACTATTAGGAGTAATTACATTTAAACACCTACTGAGAAAATCAGGATTTTATTCAAAATTTATAATAGGTAATTATTTATAAATCAGTGAATGAGAAAATCTAATGTTTAGTAGATACTCTTTCTAACTATTTTTATTTCAATTTGTCGAATCCTTTTCCATAAACTCCCATAACGTTTGATTTTGTAATGAAAGCCTCAGGGTCGATACTTCCTACCAAACGGAAAATCGAAGTAGATTCGGTGCGTCGGGCAATCACGATGATAACCTTCATCGGTGTTTTGGAATACCATCCAATACCATCTACTATCGTACATCCGCGTTTGATTTCGGAGTTAATGTGGTTAGCTATTTCTTCGTAATGTTTTGAAAATATGAATAGTTGAACTGACTGTCTGGCTCCGTTGATCACCATTTCTACCATTTGCCACATCAGTGGTAGTAGAATCAATCCGTAGATGGTTCTCTCTAATGCTTTGCTATCGCCTCCCAGAATGAAATAGGATGAAATTACAATTGAAATATCCACTATTAGCAGTATTCTCGCTAATCGAATATTGAAGTATTTCGTAACCAAAGCTCCGATAATGTCTGTACCTCCAGTACTTCCATTAACTGAAAAGCATAATCCCAACCCTGTTCCACAGAATAAACCTCCTACAATGGCCGAAAGAAAAGGTTCGCCTACTGGCGGATGAGCTGTAAAATAAGGTTGTAAGTAGGTCTCTCCAAAACTAAGCATCAAGGAAAGAATCCCCACGGCAATAAGTGTTCTTAAAACATATTGTTTACTAACGGCTTTGAAAGCAATTGCCAGTAGAACCGTATTGATGACCAAGTTAGTTATCCACATTTCGATACCCGTTGCGTACTTAATCATAGCCGAAACTCCTGATAACCCACCCGTTACGATTTTGTTTGGGAGTATGAAACCTGTGATTCCCAACGTGAAAATTGTAAGGCCTAAGACGATAATCAAATAATCTTTGACGTAGAAAGATTTTAGATACTTGATAGTTTTACTTTTAGCAGTCATTTTATTAAAAGCGATTACGAAATTTGTCCGCAAAATTATTGAATATTTTTTGATTTGTACGATGTTTTTCAGAAATTATTTTCTTTTCATTTTTCGATTTCGTGCATACTTCGGATAGTGGTCTTTTCTAACATTTTACTTAACGATGATTGCTAAGAGGCTTCGATCGTATTTACTGAGTTTTTAAAGGAGGTAAACTAAGGAGAGTAATCCGTACAAAATACTTGGTTTATGCAAAAAAAAAATGTAGTTTTGCACTCTACAAATTTAGATTAATTTTTCAGTATGGAAGTAAGTAAACGATACGCTCAACGAGGAGTTTCTGCATCAAAAGGTGACGTGCATAATGCTATAAAAAACATTGATAAAGGCTTGTTTCCAAAGGCTTTTTGCAAAATAGTACCTGACTTTTTAACTCATGATCCTGATTATTGTTTGGTGATGCATGCCGATGGAGCAGGGACAAAATCATCGTTGGCATATCTTTACTGGAAAGAAACAGGTGATCTTTCCGTATGGAAAGGCATTGCCCAAGATGCTCTGATAATGAACATTGATGACCTACTTTGCGTAGGAGCTGTAAATGATATTATGCTTTCCTCAACCATTGGGCGTAATAAAAATCTAATTTCAGGGGAAGTTATTTCAGCTATTATCAATGGAACGGAGGAGCTTATTGAAGAATTGAAAGCTCACGGAGTTACCATACATTCAACCGGAGGAGAAACTGCCGATGTAGGGGATTTGGTACGTACTGTAATTGTTGATTCAACGGTTGTGGCTCGTATGAAACGAAGCCAAGTGATTGATAATGCAAATATTAAAGAAGGAGATGTTATCGTTGGTTTGGCCTCGTTCGGACAAGCATCTTACGAAAAGGAGTACAATGGAGGTATGGGAAGCAACGGACTAACCTCGGCACGTCACGATGTATTTGCAAAGTATTTAGCGATTAATTATCCTGAAAGTTTTGATGCTTCTGTACCTGCTGATTTAGTGTATTCAGGATCTAAAAAACTTACTGATACTGTGGACGACGCACCTGTTAATGCTGGAAAATTGGTGCTTTCTCCAACAAGAACATATGCTCCTATCATAAAAAAAATACTCGAAAAATATGACGTTTCACAAATTCATGGAATGGTTCATTGTAGTGGAGGAGCTCAGACTAAAATATTGCATTTTGTAGATAACTTACACATTATCAAAGATAATTTGTTTGAAGTTCCGCCCTTGTTTAAACTTATTCAACAAGAATCAAAAACTGATTGGAAGGAAATGTATCAAGTGTTTAACTGTGGACACCGTATGGAACTCTACGTACCAAAAGAAATTGCGAATGATTTGATTGCCATATCAGAAAGTTTTGGAGTACCTGCCAAAATTGTAGGGCGTGTAGAAAAATCGGATAGCAAAAAATTGACTATCCATAGTGAATATGGAGTGTTTAAATATTAATACTGTACAATGAAAATCGTTATTTCTCCAGCAAAATCTCTGAATTTTGAAAGAAACATACCAACTAAGGAACACACTCAACCTGTTTTTCCTGAGAAAATAGCTACCGTAAATGCCACTTTGAAGGAATTATCACCCAAACAATTGGCTGATTTGATGCATATATCGGATAAGTTAGCAAATTTAAATTGGGAGCGTAATCAGGCTTTTTCCTTGCCTTTTTCTTTGGAAAATGCCCGTCAGGCGGTATATGTTTTTGATGGAGATGTTTATGATGGATTGGATGTGTATTCTCTTGATAGCAAAGAAGTTGAGCGATTACAGTTCTCTTTGCGTATTCTCTCCGGACAGTATGGCATTTTAAAACCACTGGATTTAATTCAGCCCTATCGTTTGGAGATGGGAACTAAAATAAGCATCGGGAGAGCTAAAAATTTATATGATTATTGGAAAGAATCTGTGACAGTATTTTTGAATGAGGAACTTGATTCTAACGAATTATTTGTTAATTTGGCAAGTAATGAATATTTTAAAGTAATTGATTATAAGCAAATTAAAAATCAACTTATCACTCCTATTTTCAAAGATTGGAAAAACGATGAGTTAAAGATGATTAGCTTTTTCGCTAAGAAAGCACGTGGACTAATGGTTCGTTATTTGATTAAGAATAATATACAAACTCTTGATGAACTCAAAGGGTTTGACTATGAAGGCTACCGTTTTAGCCAACAGCATACTACCAACATCAACGAACCTGTATTTATTCGGTAATTTATGTATCCTTATCACAACAAAATTAAACAACGCATCAATAACGGCGAATTGATTAAATATGAATTTGTTGAAAAATACAAAAATATTAGCCCCTGCCTACTTCTCTATTTTCGCACAGAGCCATTTGTGAGACCTGTGCGAGAACATCGCTTTGAGGAATATAAGCAAATTTTAGATGGTTTTGAAAAAAATAAGACTGTAGAAAACCATATTGACTAATCGAAAAATCCATTTTTCTCAAAGTAATGTACGATAGCTTCTTTCATAAGAATAGACTGTTCACCAGCTTTTAAAGGAGGTAACTCTTCCACCAATGTATAGTGAGGCCAACCATCAGGGTCAACAAAATCAAAACGGTAGTAGCCGTATGGCTCTAACAGTTTGCAGATAGCAATGTGCATCAAATTGATTTTATCGTCCTTTTTAAATTTTCGATGAAATTTTCCAAACTCTTGTAAACCAACAAGATATATAATGTCGTCTACATCTAAAATTTCTCCATTGCCAAAGGTTTTGGATAATTCTCTACAGATATGTTCCCAACGCGATTTTAATTGTTCATCTCTTGCCATAATTTTTCAAACTCTAATGTAAAAAAACTCCTTACCTTGTTCATTACGTATAAAAATGTACCCTTGTGTAAAGATATTGATACAAGCGGTGACCTGAGGATGCGATGTAAACTCTTGCCATGCCAATGTAGGAGTATTTTTGTACAAATTGTTGATTATCAAAACGCTATTGTTGTGCATATACGTCAATAGTGAAGTGATATTCGAAGGTTGTGATATATTTTGTAAAAAAATAATATCGTATTTTTGGTTATCCTTTAGTTTTACGTCTACGGAAACATCTATTCCTGCTCCTAAAATAGCATTTTTTAGATTTTCCGAATCCACAAAGACAGTTTTTACTCCGAAATAACGCATACTTTTCAGTAGTAAGTTGTATTGTTTCGGATTAATTCCTTCTATTGTTGCAGAATAGGATTCTTTTTCATCTATTTTTTTTCTTGAATACAAGCATTTTGTAATAAAATCGTAAACAAAAGGCGAATGCACTCCATGCTGATTGGTTGATTTTGCCAAAAAATAAATATATTTCAGTAATGTCATTTGATTTACAAATTGCGATTAAAAACACATCTATCGAAACTCTAAATTCTTTTAAGATTAGGCAGTGCATACTTTTTGTTGAAGACAAAAACTATGTGTATTCTTTGTGTTACAAAATAGAATCTTTTTTAATTGAGAAAGCTATTCTAATAACCTTTAAATTACGTTATTGGATTATTTTCCATAATATGTGAAATAAATAAAAAGAACAATCCCGATGATAATGCGGTAATATCCCCAAAATTTAAACCCATATTTTGTCAAAACCGATATAAATGTTTTTACAGCGATTAAAGCAACCACAAAAGCGATGAGGTTACCCAATAGGAAAACTTGTGTATTTTCAGCAGTAGCCAATATCATTTCATAGCCTTTTTGCGGAGTTGCGGTGTTTTTCCCCCAAGTTTTCAAAAATACAGAATAGACCGTTACGGCTAACATCGTAGGTACAGCTAAGAAAAACGAAAATTCTGCAGCAGCTTTCCTACTTAGCCTTTGGGTCATGCCTCCAATGATGGAAGCCGCTGACCGTGAAGTGCCTGGCATCATCGCCAAACATTGCCAAAATCCTATGGTGATGGCTTTTTTGAAAGAAATATCTTTTTCATCGAAAATCACAGGATTTTTAAACCATCGATCAACAAAAATCAACACAATTCCTCCCAGAATTAATACAGCTGAAATCACTTGCTGATTTCCTAAAACACTTTCGATTTTCTCGTCAAAAAGATATCCTAATACCAAAGCTGGAACTACAGCACTTCCAAGTTTAATGTAGAAATTAAGGTTGGAAAAATCAAAAAATTTCTTCCAATACAACACAACAATCGAAAGAATAGCTCCAAATTGTATAGAGACTTGAAACATTTTTAAAAATTCATCATCGCTGTTCATTCCCAAAAGAGAGGCTGTGAAACCCATATGAGCGGTTGATGAAATCGGTAAATATTCCGTTAAACCTTCAATAATAGCGATGATTATGGCTTCGATGACACTCATTAATTCTTTTTCTTGTTGGGATTTAACAAAATAGCATAAATTTCAACCGCAAAGCCTATTAAAACCAAAGTTGGTGCTACATGAATGCGTTGTGAATCAAAAATAGAAGCATCGAACACATTAGGGTCGCTACTACCTCCTCCACTCATTAAAATAAATCCTAAAGCAATGATTGCTAATCCAATAGCCATTACGATATAGTTTTTTCTCCCGAAAATAAGTTCTGAATGATGTTTTCTTTCTTCCTCCATATTTTTTATATTTTAATAGTACAAATCGTTAGTATTTAGGTTCAAGAAGCGTTGTGCTGCAAAGTAGGTGCTTATCCAACTGATTAACACTCCTATGGCAAATATACTTGTAAAGACAATTACCATGTCATTTGTGTTGGCAAGTATGTGAAATTCAGGGAATTTAATGTATATATATCGTAAGCACCCATAGAGTAGTCCCATGGCGAATAAAGCACTCAAAATGCCCAAACGAACGTTTGTCCATATGAACGGTCGGCGTATGAAACCTCGTGTTGCTCCCACTAACTGCATAGTTTTGATAATAAACCGCTTTGAATATATTGATAAACGGATGGATGAATTGATTAAAAGCACTGCTACAAAAGTAAACAAACCGCTGAATATTAGTAAAATAAGACCTATGCGGTTTACGTTTTCGTGAATCAATGTGATGAGCGATTTATCGTATACTACTTCTGAAACAAAAGAGTGTTGGCTCAGTTCTTTCTCCAATTCCTTCATTTTTTCAGGTTCAGCAAAAGCTGCTTTTAAACTCAAGTCAATCGAATTATGCAAAGGATTGTCGCCAATGAACGTGACGAAATCTTCACCAATTTCTTCGCTAAAACTTTCTGCGGCTTCTTCTTTCGAGATAAATTGAAGCGATTTTACATATTCCGCTACCGATAGAGTACGTTGTAACTGCTCAATATCCGCCATTTTCGCATCATCACTCAAAAAAATGGTTACAGAAACTTGTTCCCTAAAATAGTTTGCTAAACGTTGTGTGCTTAATAACAAAAAACCCAATAATCCCAATAGAAAAAGTACTAAAGTTATGCTTATAGTTACTGAAAAATAGGAAGTTATCAGTCTTCTTCTGTTGAATATATCTATCGATCGTGCCAATTTTTTATAGTTTTTTCAAAATAATTCGGTAAAGGTAAAAAAATATTGAAAAACTGCAAAATATTTATTTGTTTGGCTCTGAAAAAAACATTCTTTTACCACGTTTTGCCTTGTTGCGAATAATTTATCAATTTTAGTCTACTTATAAAAAATCAAAATGAAACGAAATTGAAAAAGCAAAAAAATGAAATTTTTATAAAGAACCGCTGTCTTTGTAACATGTTGATATATAGAATTTTGAATAATTGCTAAAAAAAACATAAAAAATATCTGTTGAAAAGTCATCAAAAAAAATCGGAAATTTGAAAGTAAGTTATATCTTTGTACTTCATTATTACGAATAACGTTTTTTATATGGACAAATATTCTTTTTTGAATGCCGCAAGTACGGCTTATTTTGGAGAATTATACGAAAAATATCTTGAAAATCCGGACGCAGTAGAGCCCAGTTGGAGAGCTTTTTTCCAGGGATTTGATTTTGCACAGGAAAACTATGGAGGTAGCTATGACCAAACCGTACAGGTGATGGCTCAAAGCGTGGATACAGGCAATAGTGTAGCTTCTGAAAAGTTGCAAAAAGAGTTCAAAGTGCTGAACCTTATCAATGCGTATCGCACCTATGGGCATTTGTTCACTAAGATAAATCCGATTCGCGAACGTGAGACATATGTTCCGAATTTGAACATAGAAAACTATGGTCTGTCAAATGCGGACTTAGATACTACTTTTGATTCGGCTAAAGAGATTGGACTGCAACCTACTTCTCTGCGTAATATTATCAGTGCTTTAAACGATATTTATTGCCGTTCCATTGGAGTGGAGTACACCTACATCCGTGAGCCTGAGATCCGTAAATGGATTGAAACTCGACTATTCAGTAACAACAATAAAACCCAATTTTCAAAAGAAGAGAAAATACAGATCTTGAAAAAACTCAATGAAGCTACTTCTTTTGAAAACTTTTTACATACGAAATATGTAGGGCAAAAACGTTTCTCTCTTGAAGGAAACGATGCTCTAATTTCAGGATTGGATTTTCTGATTCAGAGTGCTGCAGAGCAGGGAGTGGAGCATCTGGTTTTAGGAATGGCTCACCGTGGGCGTTTGAATGTGTTGGCGAATATTTTCAATAAAAATCCGCAAGATATTTTCTCTGAATTTGACGGAAAAGACTATGAAATGGAAGATAATTTCGATGGTGATGTGAAATATCACTTAGGGATTTCTTCGGAATTGGTTACCAAATCGGGTAAAAAAATTAACGTAAATTTAGCTCATAACCCTTCACATTTGGAAACTGTAGGAGCTGTTATTCAGGGTATTGCTCGTTCTAAACAAGATAGACTTACAGCAGGAGACCGCAGTAAAGTGTTGCCAATCGCTATCCATGGAGATGCAGCGATTTCAGGACAAGGTATTGTTTATGAAATTATGCAAATGTGCCAATTGGACGGATTTAAAACAGGAGGAACAGTACATATAGTGGTTAACAACCAAGTAGGGTTTACTACCAACTATACAGACTCTCGTTCTACGACGTATTGTACTGATATAGCGAAGGTTTCTTCTTCACCCGTATTACACGTAAATTCAGATGACGCGGAGGCAGTAGTACATGCTTTTCTCTTTGCGTTGGATTTCCGTATGCAATTTGGTAGCGATGTGTATATCGACCTGTTGGGATACCGTAAATATGGTCATAATGAGGGAGATGAACCTCGTTTTACCCAACCTAAGTTGTACAAAATTATCGGCAAACACGACAATCCTAGAAATATTTATGCAAAACAACTTATTGAAGAGGGCGTTATTACCAATGACTTTGTAGCCCAAATTGAAATGGAATATAAGTCAGTGTTAGACATGCATTTAGAAAATTCTCGTAAGGAAAATCTGACTGTTATAAAACCTTTTATGCAAGATGAATGGAAAGGATTTGAAATAGCTTCTCGCCAAAAAATGTTAGAGAAATTCGATACTTCTTTTGACCGAAAAGATTTGGATGAGTTAGCGAAAATTATAACAGAACTTCCTGCTGATAAGAAATTTATCAATAAAATCACAAAAATTATTTCCGATAGAAAAGAAGCGTATACAAATGATAATATAGATTGGGGAACAGCTGAGCATTTGGCATTCGCGACTCTACTTTCGGAAGGATTTGACGTTCGTCTAACGGGGCAAGATGTGGAGCGTGGAACATTCTCGCACCGTCATGCTGTAGTCAAAACGGAAGATACGGAAGAAGAAATAACTTTACTCAACGAACTTAAAAAACACGATAAATTCAATAAAGGTTCGTTACATATTTATAACTCCTTGTTGTCCGAATACGGTGTTTTAGGGTTTGAGTATGGCTATGCGTTGGCAAGTCCAAACACCTTAACCATTTGGGAAGCTCAATTTGGAGATTTCTCCAATGGGGCTCAGATTATGCTTGACCAATACATTAGTTGTACGGAGGACAAATGGAAAAATCAAGATGGTGTGGTTATGTTACTGCCTCACGGGTATGAAGGACAAGGTTCTGAGCATTCTTCTGCACGTATTGAACGTTACTTGCAGTTGTGTTCTGACAAAAATATGTATGTAGCCAACTGTACAACCCCTGCGAATTTCTACCACTTGTTACGCCGTCAGATGAAGACGAATTTTAGAAAACCGTTGGTGGTGTTTACGCCTAAGAGTTTGTTACGTCACCCACAGGTAGTTTCAAAGGCTGAAGATTTAGCTAATGGACATTTCCAAGAGGTTATTGACGACCCAATAGCTGATGTAAATAACGTAAAATCAGTGGTGTTCTGTTCAGGACGTTTCTACTATGACTTGTATGCTGAGCGTGAGAAGTTGGGCAGAAACGATGTTGCATTAATCCGTATAGAACAATTGTTCCCGCTACCAGTAGAGCAAATTAAAGCAATTTTGAGCAAATATAAAAATGCAGATGATTACGTTTGGGCTCAGGAAGAACCTAAAAATATGGGAGCTTACGGTTACATGTTGATGTTCTTTGATTTCATTCAATGGCGTTTGGCGTCCAATACGGTGTATTCAGCTCCTGCATCGGGAAGCCATACCCGTGATAGAAAACGCCATGCCGAAGCTATAGCAATGGTTTTCGACAGAAAAGCGGATGCGAAAAAGAATTTTTAATATTTTGTAGGGATGTCACATATCCCTACAAAATTTGGTAAACAGTATGCCACCGTATATTCAAATGTTCGTTTAAAAATACTCGAACTATGAAAGAAATAAAGTTTTTTAACTTTGGTAATGTGAGAAGTTTTCGCTTTTGGTTATTTGTATTTTCAGGTATCGCAATGGTGATGCTTCTTCTTGAAATGTTTTTTTTAGAAGATTCAATACTGAGACCGTACATACGAGTATCAGCATATTTGGGATTCTCCTTATATTATCTGACTCCCTTTCTTTATAGAAATTCTGTTGAGTGGAATAAAAGAGGAATTACCTTAAAGTTGAATACGCTGGTTTTCTCACGAACGTTTTCTTTTGAAGATATTAAATCGGTTGAATTTTTGGAAAAAGAGCTGAGAGTTACACGCCACGATGACGTAGTACGTACGTTGGATTTGACAGGTATTACACCAGAAAGTATCGAAAGGTTGAAAGCAATTTTTCAGCAACATTATGTGAAATTTCGTGTAGAACAAGATTTTCAAGAGCCTATAATTTGTTAGTTTGATAGGGTTCTGTTTCAAAATGAGTGATTTAGATAAAATAGTAGCGATATTTCCTGTCGTGTTTATGCTACATGATTTTGAAGAAATTATAGGTTTTGAATCGTGGTTGAAAAACAATAGGGAAGAGTTGGCAAGGCGTTTTCCTAGAATAGAAAAAAGATTCGACAAAGGAGGAATGTTTCTACTATCAACCTCTACGTTTGCTTTTGCAGTGTGTGTCGTTTTTGTTTTGGTATCTTTGATGAGTTTTATTTCGTTGTATTTGGGTATTTATCAATGGTGGTTTGTAGTATTTTCAGCTTTTTTTGTACATTTGTTCATTCATATAGGACAATGGATAGTTTATGGGAAGTATATTCCTGCTATTATTACATCGTTTTTGTCGTTGCCTTATTGTTTTTACGCTTTTTATGTCGTTTTTGAGTATAGTGATTTTTCTGTTGCGGAAATGCTATTTTGGATGTTTTTAGGTACGATTTTAATGTTAATAATTGTCCCCTGTGTACTTAACCTCGCAGGAAGATTACAAAAAACTTTAAGTTGAACTTACGTCCAAATCGGTAAAGATCAAAAAAACAATTTTACAATCGTGCAGAAAGATATCAGGAATTGAGGATAAAAAATAGTTAATCATGAGTAGGAGTTTTTACATTAAAAACACAGAAGCACCCCGAGTGATGAGTCCGAATGAGATTTTGTCGCTCCAGCCACCTACTTTTATTCAGTACGATGTTCATGATGAAGAGGAGCATTTTTTAGATGTAATGAACTCACCTATTGATCATTACGGAAGTATGTTGATGGGAGAAGAGTTTGTGAGTGGACGAGGATTTGAAGTTTGTTATCAAGTCGAATTAAATAGTTATCAGGTGCGGGTTTTTACTCCGAGTACCAAAGCTGATTGGCAAGGTGCGTTTGAATTTATAGTAAATTTGGCAAGATATTTAGGAGTACAAGTGGTTGATGAAGAGGATACTACATACCAAGCCGATAATATAACGTATGATTATTTACGAGACATTGAGTTTGGTATTCGATGCTATGAAGGAAGAGAGGGGCAATATATTTTTGGGGTCAATTATCCAATGTGCTTGAATGGAGAAATGATAGACAGATTATTGTCTGCTGATGATAAGGCGACGTATTTCAGTGAAATGGTGGAGGCTCATCAGTATGTAGATGCCTATTTTGCTAAACAACGATTCTATGAAAGTAGTTTAGATAAAAATGAAGGTATTATTGGTGTGTATGCTTTAACGGAAGATTTACCAACCATTTTACCCTATGAATATCCACCCTTTATTGATATTACCAAAATCTCACTCAACCAAGAGGATATCAGTCAATGGCGTATTTCATTAGTAACGATTGAAGGTGATGAGGACGACCCTAATAGTTATAAAGTCATGGGTGATATGGATTTTAAAACCTTTTTGGAACGACTTCCAGAAGAAAAAATCGAGAAATTGGACGGGCATTATATGATTGTTGAACTTTCAAAATCGGATATGCAAGACATTATCTATCAAAAATCAGAAACAAGCAGTTTGTTTGGAAAAATAAAGAATTTATTTAATAATAATTAATATACACATACTTAAAACTAAGATACTATGTTAGAGATGAAAGTTCCCTCGCCGGGGGAGTCCATAACGGAAGTTGAAATTGCACGTTGGTTAGTGAAAACGGGAGATTATGTATCTAAAGATCAAGCTATTGCTGAAGTTGATTCGGATAAGGCTACTCTTGAACTTCCTGCCGAAGCCAGTGGTATTATTACGCTTCAGGCAGAGGAAGGGGACGCTGTCAAAGTAGGGCAGGTAGTCTGTTTGATTGATACCTCTGCTACTAAGCCTGCCGAAGGAGTTGCTAAAGCAGAAACTAAAAAGGAGGAGCCAAAGAAAGAAGAAATTAAACCAGTGGCTGG
>NZ_CDOI01000167.1 GCF_000827555.1 Capnocytophaga canis | reverse complement strand
TTGAACAGAATTTTCTACGTTGAAAACAATTCTGTCCACTTTTTGTTCTACAAGTTTTTTACGACCTTCAACAGTTACGGCTTCCATCTGAATAGACTCATCAATTTTTATAACTCCTAAATCAGTATTTTTAGAAAGTGATACGTTTTTGCTGAAAAGTTCCGTTCCGAATTGTTCTAAAATGAGGGTGTAATCACCTTTCGGGATTTTTACAGAAAATTTTCCCGAAACATCAGTAAGTGCTCCGTGTACGGGTTTTCCGTCTTTCTTTAAGATGACATTCAGAAACTCAGCGGGTTTTTGCTGTTGATTTTTCACTTCTCCCGAAAGGGTGATTTCTTGAGAGTAAAGAACAGTAGCAAAAAGTAAACATAAAAAGGATAACGTGGTTTTCATATGATATTGATTATTGGTTTCTACCCTTAAAGACGCAGAAAAACGGAAAATGTTACAAAAAATCAGAAATTTTATTCAAAAAAAATGTACATTTGCCCAATAACGCATTCTCAAAATCCGTGAAAGAGTTGTTGTTACATATTAAAAAAGTTAAGTTCCTTTTTTGGGGAATGTTCATTTTGTTTTCGCTTACGCCCTGTACTGCGAAAGGAATTCTTTTTGATAGTGCTGAAATATCATTTTTTAAACCGCTTCATAAAAATAGAACCACGGCCTATTCATTTCAATGTCAAAATCTTGTAGTTGAGAATCAAAAAACTCGTACGGAATATGCTCTCAATGTTTCTGATAATCAAGAGAATGATTTGCTTTGTTCTACTGAGATATTTGCTTTTGATGCGAAAATAAAAAAGGAGTATTTTAATCAAAACTCTGCAAATGCTCCTCCTAAATACATACTTTTCAGGTGTTTAAGAATTCATTTAAGCTAATTTTTTCTGATAGTAGGTTTTCAATTGAAATAAATTGAAAGAAACCTACAGCTATTATATTATTTTACTTTTCTGATTTGGAAAGTAAGCTATTTTTGTAATAAAATTTTAATATTAAAAAGAGTTTAAATGAAAAATAATACATATCAGGAGCAATTCTCCTCTTGGGCAGGGTTGTTCGCTTTGTCTTTACGTTTGGTTATCGGTTGGACGTACTTTTCTGCCTTTTGGCGACGCGTGGTTTTAGAAGATAAACTTTCTCCGGAAGTGGCAGGTTATGTAGGTGAGAAGTTTAATCATTTTTTACCTAATGCATTGGGAATAAAACCTTTAATTGAATACTTAGTCTCTAATCCCGATAAATTAGAGTTTGCTATGATAGCCTTTACCATAGTGGAAGCGATTGTGGGCTTGTTCATTATGTTAGGGCTATTCACACGCTTGATGAGCATTGGAGTTTTTTCTTTGGCAATGGGAATTTTGTTGGGTTCAGGATGGTTGGGAACCACTTGTTTAGACGAATGGCAAATCGGTGTTTTGGGCTTAGCGGGAGGTTTTACCATTTTCCTGACGGGTGGTGGATTTTATTCACTTGATGATTTTTTGATGCGTAAAAACTATGCTTTTACCACCAAAAAGTGGTTTAATTACTTAGGTTCAGGAATTTTGACAATCAAACAATTGAAACCTTTGGTATTGGTATTTTCATTATTAATTTTTTCGATTACGTTATTTACAAACCAATATTTTCACGGGGGAGTATTTGGAAAATTACATAATAAATCGGTGAAACCCAAGGTGGAAATCTCAAATGTAATATTAGCTGATAATGAACTCACTTTTGAAGTATTTCGGGTAGAAGGAGCCGATGTTTATGGTTCTTTTTTAATTGAAATACAAATTTTAAATGAAAAAGGAGAAGTTTCTAAAAGTTGGAATATGAACTATTTATCAAAATTTCCTCAGGAAAAAATCAATAACTATTATGTAGCAAAAGTGAAGCCAGGGAAGCATAGTTTGATATTGCCTTTGGGAGCAAAAGCAGATTTGTCAGTTTCCTTAGAAGGATTGCCTAAATCAGAAGTTAAAACGCTGAAACTTATTGATATTAGTGGAGCTGAGTGGACTGCCGAAATACATTGATAGCAATGAAATTAACTGTAAGTGATTGACTTTACTTCTGATAATAGAGACAAGCATGTTAAGTGATTCGTGTTTGTCTCTTGTTTTTTTCAAAAGAAATGGTATATTTGCCCTAATCAAAAATATTGACTAACAATGGAAAAAGCGAGATCGAACTTTTTTGACACGCAAGTGCTAGGGCATCCGGCAGGGTTGTTTGTGTTATTTTTCACCGAGATGTGGGAACGTTTTTCGTTCTACGGAATGCGAGTGTTGCTCATTAACTTCCTAACAATGGCAATGATAGGCTATAATCCTGGGTGGCAATGGACAACCGAAAACGCAGGAGCTTTGTTCGGCACGTATGTGATGTTGCTGTATTTGACTCCTATTGTGGGAGGGATCATCGCTGACCGATTTACTGGCTATCGATGGGCTATTGTCATTGGAGCAGTCATTATGACATTAGGACATGCTGCGATGGCGGTGGAAACCGAATTTTGGCTATATGTCGGACTGGGGTTATTGGTTGTTGGAACAGGTTTTTTTAAACCGAATATGACGTCCATTATCTCACACATGTATAAGGATTTACCAGAAAAAAAAGATGGAGCGTATACCATTTTCTATATGGGTGTGAACGCAGGGGCTTTTTTCGGGATGATGCTTTGTGGCTATATTGCTGAAAAAGTGGGCTGGAGTTGGGGATTTGGTTTAGCAGGTGTTTTTATGCTGTTGGGAACCTTGCAGTTTTGGTTGGCTCGTCCGCTATTTGGAACCGTAGGTGATGTGCCTTCGAAAGCTCGAAAGGAAGTTTCTGAAAAACAGTATGTTAATAAAGAAATCAATGACCTCGAAAAGCGTAATCCATTTACGATGCTTGATAAAGTTTTGATAGCCATTGCAGCAATTATTGGGTTAGGGTATGCTATTAACGACCCGCTTTCAAGAATTGGTGGGATCGACTTATTTAAGTTTTTAGAAACTCAAAACATCAAAGGGCAATACATTGCTGTAGTCTTTGGGCTTTTTGTGTTTCTTTTTGTAGTCATCTCTCGTATTTCTCGTTACACGAAAATCGTTCGAAACAGAATGATTACTGTAATTATCTTTGCGTTTTTTACTGTATTTTTTTGGTTGTCGTTTGAGCAAGGAGCTTCATCTTTGATTATTTTTGCTCGTGATAACGTACAGCGTGAGCTGTTGGGTAGTCAGGCAGTTATTTTCAACGTGGTTAATGCGTTACTCACGGTTATTCCGTTGTTGTTAATCACCTATGTGTTGTATCTGTTAGGTAAGAAAACGTTTTCAAAGATATTTGCATCGAATATTGTACTTTTGGTATGCTTCGGTTTGGTGTGGGTAGTTGTTGGTTGGATGCTTAAACGCGATTTTAATACGGTTGCTTATAGCGTGAGTTACGATGCATTTCAGGTGTACGATAGTGATGGTAAGGATTTGAAAATCAATAGCGAAGGTGATTTCGTGATGAAACAAATTCCTTTAGCGATCGATGATACTAAATTAGCATCGGAGGTGCATATTACTACCAAAACACAGAAAATGTTCAAAATCACCGAAGTTGATGTATCTGGAAAAGCTATTACAAAGTATGTGCCGTTCACGGATAAAAACACCCCAAAAGGGAAATATGAAATTGTAGAAAAAGCAATTCCAACCATTGCAGTCCCACGAGTAAACCCTGAAACGGGAGCCATAGTTACGGATAAAAAAGGGGAAAAACTATATGATTTTTACGCTACTGAAAATAATACATATTCATTGGTAAGTAGAGAAACCATTATTGGTGAGACCGATGCTCGTTTTGAAATGGGGCAGGATATTTTTATGCTACCGCGAAATAATGATTTCTCATCGTTTGGGTATGTAGATGCTGAAAAAATGGAATGGGCAAAAGAACGTGCTGCAAGTCTTCATGCTAACAGTGGAGTGGTCAAGGCTGTTGTTCGCGAGGAAAAATCCAACTGGGTGGAAATCACTACCTCATGGTTTTCTATTCTTAATTCCTTTTTTATAATTGCGTTGGCAAACCTTTTCTCTCGTTGGTGGGATAGCCGTTACAATCCACCTGCGGCTGTGAAATACGGACTTGGACTAATCATCATGGCAATTGGTTTTGGATTGTTAGCCCTTGGAGCTCATGGCGTTACCGAGGGGATTAAAGTAAGTATGATTTGGTTGGTATTGGCGTACTTGTTCCATACTATGGGAGAGTTATGTATGTCGCCTGTAGGTCTATCCTATGTGTCGAAATTGGTTCCAGCTCGGATGATTGCCTTTATGTTTGGAGTATGGTACTTGGCAATTGCCATAGGCAATAAGGTTGCAGCCATCCTTGGGGGGCAAATTGAGAATATAACGAACCAGTATAGCTTGTCGACTTTCTTCCTTATATTTACCATAGTTCCTGTAGTTGCAGGATTGTTAATAATATCTCTTAACCCATTGATCAAGAAATTGATGCACGGAGTTAAGTAGGCAATAGGCTTACAGCCTTATCAAACTTTAAATTAATTTTTCAATATAAAAAAAGCATGAGAGTAGCAGTTGTAGGCGTTACGGGCATGGTCGGTAACGTGATGTTAGAGGTTTTGGAAGAGCGTAATTTTCCAGTAACAGAATTGATTCCTGTGGCATCAGAGAAATCTGTAGGTAAGAAAATTACCTTTCGAGGTAAAGAATATGCAGTAGTTGGTATGCAACAAGCCGTTTCGTTGAAACCAGACATTGCGTTGTTTTCGGCAGGAGGAGGTACTTCTTTGGAGTGGGCTCCGAAGTTTGCACAGGTTGGTACTACAGTTATCGACAATTCCTCAGCTTGGCGTATGGACGCTACCAAAAAATTAGTTATCCCCGAAATAAATGCTGACGTACTTACTAAAGAAGATAAAATCATAGCAAATCCCAATTGTTCTACCATTCAGATGTTAGTAGCTTTAGCACCATTACAGCAAAAGTACGGCATCAAGCGTGTGGTGGTTTCCACCTATCAGTCTATCACAGGAACAGGAGTCAAGGCTGTAAAGCAACTTGAAAATGAATACAATGGAGTAGAAGGGGAGAAAGCATACCACTATCAGATTCACCGCAATGCTATTCCTCAATGTGATGTTTTTGAGGACAATGGCTACACCAAAGAAGAAATGAAATTGGTACGCGAAACGAAAAAGATTATGCGCGATGATTCCATTGCCGTAACGGCCACAGCCGTACGCATCCCAGTGGTTGGAGGGCATAGTGAGTCCTTAAATATTGAATTGCGTGACGATTTCAACCTCGAAGAAGTCAAACAATTACTATCAACATCGGCAGGGATTCAAGTCTTAGATGATACCACTACGAACAGTTACCCTATGCCTCTTTACGCACAAGGTAAGGATGCCGTATTTGTGGGACGTATTCGTCGTGACGAATCACAGAAAAACACTTTGAATATGTGGGTTGTTGCCGATAACCTCCGCAAAGGAGCCGCTACCAACACCATTCAGATTGCTGAAGCCCTCATTCAAAAAGGACTTGTGTAGTATTAATTACAAATTACGAAATTACGAATTACGAATTACGAAATTATGAATTACGAAATTACGAATTTCAAATTACCAATTACGGAATTATCCATTCCCGTAATTCGTAATTTGTAATTTTTCATTACCCATCGTAATTCGTAATTAACTATCGTAATTCGTAATTAACTATCGTAATTCGTAATTAATAATTAATCATTCGTAATTTATTTTTCTTACCTTTGCAGGAAACAGAAGTTATGAATACGATCACATTAAAGAGAAATCTTAGTTTTCAAGAGTATCAGCTTTTAACGCAAATATTAGATGAAATGGGAATTGAAATAGAGCGTAAGATAGACTCTTTTGCATTGGATAAACAAGATTTAGAAAATATAGCAAAATCTAATGAAGAGGCTAAACAAGGTCTATTAATTTCAAGTGAAGAAGTTAGAAACAGAGCCTTGAAATTATGTACAAAACAGTTTGGACACCTACCGCAGAAACAGCTTATTTCTCAAATTTAGAATATTGGATAGATAGAAACAAGTCCAATACCTATTCTTTGAAAATAGTTGAGCAAGTGAATTCTATTGAACAATCCATTTCTGAAACCCCTTATTTTTTAGCACATTACATAGGCGACCTCAATTTATACAGACGTATTTTTTTAAAGGAAAATTCTCTTTGTACTATGAGATTTCAGAAGAACAAAATATGGTTACAATTAAGTATTTTAAAAGCAACAAACAACAGCCAATAGCCAACAGCGTAATTAACTTTAAACCTTGAACTCTTGAACCTTTTAACAATTCCAAATCTCTTACGCTGCATTTGTTAATTTTATTCTAAAAAATTAACGGTTCAAGGCATGTTTTTGACCGTTCGTGCGGATGTTGTTATAGTTAAGTTAAAAAAGTTTGAAAAGAGTTTTTTTTATATATCTTTGCCCCAAACAATAGTTACGTATTAAGAGTTGATTGTTACGAATTATTATTGTATAGGCAATTAAAGATCAACAATTGATGGTTAGCGATTAAGAAAATTTTTTAAAACTTTTTTTTGTGTATAAAAAAAATTTATTTACCTTTGTCACGTGCAATGAAAGTAGTGGCGTAGCTATTGCGAGTAGTTCAGAATAGTTGAGTAAAATCAAATGGCAGTAGTGCCGTAAAATTATTATAGTAAACAAATTAATTATTAACTTTAATTTTTTTTTAAGACGATGAAAAAAAGAATTATTATTCCAGCGATTCTTTCAGCGGTGTTAGCCACAGGTTTAACATCCTGCGTGAAAGACAACGAATCAGACTCAGTGAGAGATCTGCGTAACGCAAAGGCGAATGAACTAAACGCTAATGCGGAAAATACAAAAGCGAAAACAGCTCAACAAGTAGCGGAAACGGCTGCTTACGGAGTGGAGGTTA
This sequence comes from Capnocytophaga canis, assembly GCF_000827555.1. Classification (GTDB taxonomy): domain Bacteria; phylum Bacteroidota; class Bacteroidia; order Flavobacteriales; family Flavobacteriaceae; genus Capnocytophaga; species Capnocytophaga canis. The sequence goes on along the minus strand of NZ_CDOI01000167.1, from coordinate 26,387 downwards.
AAATTAGAGAGGCATTTTTAGCCAAGGAGCTTGTTTCTGTTAAGAATGCAGAGCTTGACCTTGCTATCAAACAGTTGCAACATGCTGTTAACGAGGCTCAGAGTGACAATGACATAGCTAAGTTGAAGCTCGATGCTGAAAAAGCAAGACTTGAGTCAGAGCGTGCTTTAGCGAAAGCAAAAGCTGCTGATGATCAGTTGAAAGCTGAACAAGCTAACGCATTGAAAGCATTAGCTGAAGCAGAAGCTAACTTGTTAGACGCTCAAAACGAGTTGTTTAGAAAGAAATTGGAAAAATACACTTTCATTGAGAAACAGATGAACGACGCTGCGGGAGAGGTTGTAAAACTTACAGGTCATATAATCAAAAAAGAAACCGAGATTGCAGGTTTGACACAAAGTGCTACAACACTTGAGGCTGTGAAAGCAAGAGATATCAAAGAGCAACAAGATATTATCGCTAAAAACAAAGCACTTCTTGCGGCATTGGATGGGCTTAAAAATGGTTCAACTGAGGAGTATGCTGCTAAAGTAAAAGAGTATGAAGCAAAAGAGCATGGAGCTGAGTTGGCTTACAATACAGCCTCTTCAACCAACGAATTAGAAGATCTTGAGAAAGCAGCCGAAAAAGTATCGGAACAAGCGGAACAACTTGAGATAAGCAGATTGCTTCAAGATTTCCAAGAAAAAGTAAATGATGGAGAGATTTTGTACACTCAGTTTCCTCTTGCTGTGGATGTTACAGATGTTATAGAAGTTCAAAATTTACAAGCTTTGACAGCGTCAGATGTTACTTCTAAATATGAAGGAATAACAACTTCTTTGTTTAAAATAGAGGTGAAAGCAGATAAAGTTAATACTACCTCTATTTTGGCAGATTTGCAAAAAAATATTGAATATCTACCGCAGTTGGCTCTTCAGTATGACAACGCTATCGCTTTGTATAACGAGCAAGATGAGAATAAACCAGGTACCATAGCTAACTTTGCTAAAAAATTAGCTGACGCAAAAGAGGCCCTTAACCAAGCAATAGAAAACAACTTGGGTGAAGCTGTGATAAATACACGAAGACAAGCAGTTGCTAATGCAGCTCACGCTTATGAAGAAGCGATAAGAGATAATAAACTAAAAGCTAAGTTAAGAGCAGAGGTTACAGGAGTTGTTAAGGAGTTTGCTCGAGTTAAGTCTTTCTTTGTAGGTTCATCTACAAATGAAGATAGAAAAGCATTTGATGAGGTTGTTGCGAAATACAATGAGGCAGTTCAAAAGGCAGCGGATCGTTATTTTGTTGAGCAAAGATTGAAAGACCAAAAAGACAATTTCTCTAAGATTAAAATGGTGTTTAAATCTATACTTACAGGGTACGAGAAATTTGATGATCAATACAAAGAAGCTTACGAGAATATTGAAAAGGCAGAGGTTGCTATAGCTGAATACAAAAAAATTGATACTATTCAAGATAAATTGAATATGGCAAAAGAAGAGTTAGCTAAGTATAAAAGAGATAAAGCTCACCAAGAGGCATTGTTAGCAGCTTACAAAAAGCAATTGGAAGCTATCAAATTATCTGAGTAATCTCTCAGGCTTTTAAAGCACAAAACAAATTAATAACAAGGAAAGGTTGCCTAAAGCCCTTTGGGCAACCTTTTTCTAAAATAATTGTTATATGAAAATAAAAAAATTATTATTAATCGCCTTCACCGTTCCTACGCTTTGGATAACAGCGAACGCTCAGGAAGAACAAGCTTCAAAAAGCAATAAGTTCACCTTTGCCGCTACCTTGGGCTACAACAACTATGAAAGCGCTGACGCACCCAAAGGATTGGGAAAATCGTTCTCTCCAGTGCAACACGCTACAAGTTGGACAAACAAGGGGTCAATGGTAGGTTTCGAAGCAGGTTGGTTTTTAAATGATGATTGGCGTTTTGTGGGTTCTTTTGGTTTGAGTTATTCGGCATATCCTGGCTACTACGAAGTTCCTGGAGTTACGGGTGATGAGAAGACAGGTGAAAGCTATGAAGTATTTGTTCCTGCGTATGAAACCATCCCTGTACAACACAACTTGTCGTATGCGATGAGCATTGGAGGTGATCGTTACTTCAATATTGAAGGTACAAAACTTTCATGGTTTGCAGGAGGTCGTATGGGATTGGCATACACTCAAAACTCTAAGCGTTACAACTATGCTGAAAAAATAGAGTTTGGTTCATCTGTAGCAAGAACATGGAACTACCGCATTGCAGCCGTTGCAGGTGCTGACTATTACTTTAGTGATCGCTTCTTTGTTGGAGCACAAATCGAAGGAATTTCTTACACCTACGCAGTGTCATCAATCAAACCACAACCTGGGTTAGCCAACCGCTCAGCGGATCATTACAACCTGAGTTTCTTTGGTGCACCAACCATTAAAATTGGTTTCGTGTTATTCTAATAAATAACAAAATCTATAAAAATAAAAAGCTGTCTGAAAAGACGGCTTTTTTTTATAATTACGATATTTAATTACGAATTACGGGAGCTAATTACGAATTACGATAGTTAATGATTAATTATAAATTATAAATTACGAATTACGGGGCTGGATAATTTCGTAATTGGAAATTCGTAATTCGTAATTTTCTTTGTAATTTGTAATTTTCTTTGTAATTGGTAATTTGAAATTCGTAATTTAAAATTATTCTCGTAATTTGTAATTTAAAATTATTCCCGAAATGTTATAACTTTGCGAAATAAAGTTTTTTTAGGGTTTGTGTGTTTAAAAGGTGTTGAATTGTAAAAATAAATATGTTTAAATATGTTTATTTTTACAAAAGTAAAATAAATAAGTGTAAAAATGAAAAAGTCAGGGCTTATTCCTACGCCGAGAATTATAGAGCGGTTGCAGTACGAAAACCCTTGGTGGTCGAGCCAAAGGATTCCCGATTTGTACAAAAATATGTCGAAAAGGTTGTATTTCGATTTGTTTTATCCCTTTGTAACAGAGCAGGATTTCGCCGTGCGGTAGTGCTTATGGGCCCCCGTAGGGTAGGAAAAACCGTGATGATGTACCACGCCATAGACCAACTGATTGAAGAGGGGATAAATCCGCAAAAGATATTTTTTGTTGGAATAGACAATCCTATTTACTTACATTTGGGATTACAAGACATTTTGGAGTTATGCAAAGAGGCTTTAAAAATAGAGTATCTGAGAGGTTGCTATGTGTTTTTCGATGAAATTCAATACCTAAAAGATTGGGAACGCCATCTTAAAGTGTTGGTTGACACTTATCCCGAAACTAAATTTGTCGTTTCTGGTTCGGCGGCAGCAGCACTCCGTTGGCACAGCACAGAGAGTGGAGCAGGAAGATTTACCGATTTTATGTTGCCTCCGCTCACATTTCAAGAGTTTATTCACTTAAAAAATAAAAATCATCTTATCCGAGAAGATGTTATTCAATACGGCGGACAATCAATACCGTATCATCTGCCTTTGGATATAAATGAACTGAATGAAGAATTCCAACAGTATCTCAATTTTGGTGGTTATCCTGAAGTGGTTCTCTCTGAAAAGATTCAGAAAGATATGGGACGGTATGTGAAAAACGATATTGTGGATAAGGTGTTGTTGAGAGACTTGCCGAGTTTGTACGGCATCAAGGATGTTCAGGAGCTGAACCGATTTTTTACCTACATTGCGTACAACACGGGCAACGAATTTTCTTTCGAAAAAATGTCCAAAGAAAGTGGCATACAGAAAGAAACACTCAAAAGATATTTGGAATACCTCGAAGCGGCTTTTCTTATCAAGGTACTTAATAAGGTGGATATCAATGCCAAGAGATTGAAACGGATAACGAGTTTTAAGATTTATCTGACCAATCCGTCGCTTCGTACGGCTCTATTTTCCCCCATAAAAGCCGTGGATGACGAAATGGGAAATATGGTAGAGACTGCTGTTTTGTCACAGTGGATGCACAGAGAAAATTTAGCCCTGACTTATGCTCGTTGGAAAGACGGCAGAAAAGAAGGCGAGGTAGATTTGGTATTGGTAGATGATGTGCGATTCAAACCCATTTGGGGAGTGGAAATCAAATGGAGCAACCGCTATTTCGAGAAACCACAAGAGTTACAAAGTCTAATTCAATTTTGTAAGTCCAACGGGTTTAAAAGTGCTTTGGTTACTTCAATCGACAAAACTGGAACCAAGGAAATAGAAGATTTGTACTTTACTTTTGTACCCGCTTCGGTTTATGTGTACAACATTGGAAACGTTACCCTGAAAATGAAAACAGATTAATTTCAAATTACGATATTTAATTACGAATTTCAAAGAAAATTACGAATTACGAATTTCCAATTACGAAATTATCCAACTCCGTAATTCGTAATTTATAATTTATAATTAATCATTAATTCCCGTAATTCGTAATTTATAATTTGTAATTATTCATTAATTCCTGTAATTCGTAATTTATAATTTATAATTAATCATTAATTCCCGTAATTCGTAATTATTTTTGTAATTTATTTTTAATCGTAATTTTATGCGAATAGAGAAGTCTTTTCATATCACTGGAAATATAAAACAGCAGATTGTCCATTGGGCAAATAACCAAGGAGAAACCATGATTTGGTTGGATTCCAATGCGTATGCTGATGTTTATCATAAATTCGATGCTGTTTTGGCATTTGCTCCTAATGCAATTCTGAGGCTTGATACTCCTTTGGGAGCTTTTGATGCTCTACAATCATTCGTGGATAAGACCCGTGATTGGATTTTTGGTTATCTGTCCTATGATCTGAAGAATGATGTAGCATCTTTGAAATCTAATAATTTCGATGGATTACAATTTCCTGAGCTTTACTTTTTTCAACCTCAAAAGTTACTTTTCTTTAGAGAAAATATGGTTATGTTTAGCTATTTGAGCTCGGTTTCATCTGAAATAGAAGCTGATTGGAAAGCCATGCTTACGGCGGAGATGTTTCCTTTTTCAGAGGATTCAGAACCAAATGCGATTACTGCCCGATTGTCCAAAGCGGATTATATGGACAGGGTAAGGAAAATGCAGGAGCATATTGCCCGAGGTGATATCTATGAAGCGAATTTCTGCCAGGAATTTTATGTAGAAGATGTTCAAATAGACCCTATTTCCACCTATTTTCGATTAAATTCTATATCAACGCCTCCCTTTGCGTGTTATTTAAGGTTTGATGATTGTTTTGTAATGTCGGCATCACCAGAACGATATTTACAGCGAACGGGAGAAACGGTCATTTCACAGCCTATCAAGGGTACAGCAAGGCGATCGTCAGATGCTGAAACGGATCGGAAATTGCGTGATGAGTTGGAACAAAATCCAAAAGAACGCTCTGAAAATGTGATGATTGTAGACTTGGTTCGCAATGATTTATCTATGTACGCACAAAAAGGAAGTGTGGAGGTTAGAGAGCTTTGTAAGCCCTACACCTTTAAGCAAGTACATCAACTCATATCCACCATAGCAACGAAGATAAAAGACGGTACACATGCCGTTGATGTGCTGAAGAGTACTTTCCCGATGGGAAGTATGACAGGAGCTCCTAAACTATCGGCAATGCAAATTATTGAAAAATTAGAGGCTTCAAAACGATGTATTTACAGTGGAGCAATTGGTTATTTCACCCCTACTGCCGATTTTGATTTTAATGTGGTCATTCGCAGTATTTTTTATAATCAGAAAAAAAAGTATGTATCTTTTTCTGTGGGGAGTGCTATCACAGCTGTTTCTGACCCTGAAAAAGAATATGAAGAATGCCTTGTTAAGGCTAATGCCATGAAAAAGGTGTTGGAAGAAAGGTGATTTTTTGCATATAAATGCGTATCTTTGCAACAGGAAATCAAACATGCAGTTATTTTATCATACACATAAAGAAGCGGGAACGGATGAAGCAGGTCGAGGGTGTTTGGCGGGGCCTGTGACGGCTGCTGCGGTAATCTTGCCCGAAAATTTTAAGAATGAACTGCTCACGGATTCCAAGCAACTCACGGAAAAACAACGCTTGATTTTGCGAACTGTCATTGAACAACAGGCTGTAGCTTTTGCTGTGGCACATGTTTTTCCCGTTGAAATTGACGAATTGAATATTTTGAGGGCTTCCATTTTGGCAATGCATAGGGCTTTAGAACAGTTATCACAAACTCCTGATTTTATTGCTGTTGATGGGAATAAATTTGTGAAATACGGTACTATTCCTCATGCTTGTATTGTCAAAGGTGATGCCAAAATACAGACCATTGCGGCGGCCTCTGTGTTAGCGAAAACCTATCGAGATGCATATATGGAGCGGATTGCAGATGAATATCCCATGTATCAATGGAAAAAAAATAAAGGTTATCCCACAGTAGAACATCGCAGAGCAATACAAGAGTACGGGATTACTCCCTACCACCGAAAATCGTTTCAGCTATTGCCGGTTCAAATGAAATTGGAGTTTTGACAACGAATAATTAATAATTACGAATTACGATATTCAATTACGAATTACGGTATTCAATTACGAATTACGATATTTAATTACGAATTTCTAATTACGGTATTCAATTACGAATTACGAATTTCTAATTACGAAATTATCCAATCCCGTAATTCGTAATTTATAATTAATCATTAAATAAAATATCCTTTAAATCTCACTTCCATGAAACATAAATATTTTATACTATGGATACTTGTCTTTTGGCAATTATCGTTTTACGCACAAGAAAAGAAATACATGGTCAGAACAATTGCTTTTTACAATGTAGAAAATTTATTTGATACTATCAATGATCCAAGGACTTTTGATGACGATCGAACTCCACAGGGTGCTGACCGCTGGACATCCAAGGTTTACAACGACCATGTGCAGAAGATAGCTAAGGTAATTGCAGACATAGGTAGCGACGTGTCCAAACAAGCACCAGATATTGTTGGGCTTTGTGAAATTGAAAATGAGGATGTTATCGTTGATTTAATCAATACCGATTACCTGAAAAAGTACAATTATGGTATTGTGCATTACGACTCCCCAGATAGTAGAGGCGTTGATGTAGCGTTGATTTATAAAAAAGGGGTGTTTCGTCCCATTTCAACATCCAAACATGTTTTGAAAATTTTCGAACCCAATGGAAAGCGTCGTTACACGCGCGACCAATTATTGGTCAGCGGTATGTTTGATGGTGAAATGATGCATTTTATTGTCAATCACTGGCCTTCGCGTAGTGGAGGTGAGGCAGCAAGCCGTCCAAAACGAGAGGCAGCTGCTGCATTGAATAAAAAAATCATAGATTCGTTACTCGCAAAAGATCCGAAAGCTAAAATTTTTAGTATGGGGGATTTTAATGACGATCCTACTAATGCGAGTTTTAAAAAGATTTTAAAAACCGAAGGTAAAAAGAATAAAGTTAAGGCAGGAGGTTTATACAATCCTATGGAAGAGATGCTCAAAAAAGGTATCGGATCACTTGCTTACCAAGATGCATGGAATCTATTTGACCAGATATATTTTACACAAGAATTATTAGAAGAAGATAAATCAACTTATCGCTACTGGAAAGCGGGAGTTTTTAATAAACCTTATTTGGCCAATCCTAAAGGGAAGTTTAAAGGTTATCCGTTCCGAAGTATGTCCAATGGGAATTATACTTGGGGATATTCAGACCACTTTCCCGTCTATCTTTACTTGATAAAAGAAATGAAATTATGATTGTCCGTAACCGCTAATTCATGTGAAGTGAAGAAAAAAATACAATAATCACGTAAGAGTATCGCTTTTTATATGTTTCCGCATGGGTTGTTTTTAATGCTTTATGTAGCTTTTTCTTATTTTTAGAGAAACGTACAGATTGTAATTGCTTTTATTGTGCAAAACGGATAATCATAAATGAAGTAGAAAGAAACAATAAAAATAAAACGTATGAAAAAATGTCTTTTTTATCTTGCTATTGGAATCGGGTTGGCGTCCTGTTCTGAAAAGAAACAAAAGCCAGTTACAACGAATGTTAAATCGAGCGTTGAAAATATTACACAGCAAAACCAAGAAGCCTTGGATGACGCCTTGCTTATTTCCTTTATAAATGACGTAGGTTTTGATTTTCTTAATAAATGTTACTACGAAAGAAATCTGAATACCTATATTCGAGATGAACATGAGAATCTAAAGGAATTTATGGATCCTGCTATCGGTTTGCGCCGTTATCATTTGCCGGGGGCGATGGTTTATTTGTCAGGGAAAGATGAAAATTATGGATTTATGGATTTCGATGATTTTGAGTTTGAACCGACCAGTCAAGGAGAATCTACACTTTCCGTAATGGATGTTAATCAAGACCCTTGTGAACTTGATTTCAACCAAGGAAGAACAGCTTATCTCCATTTGGTGAAAGAGCTGCCCGAATACTTCAGTCAACAAACAAATGAGATTGAAAAAGTGGTGCTTCCCTATAAAGATGCTAAGATTATCGTTATGTATGTGATGGACAAATATGAACGACCTAAGGCGTTGTTTTTTATCGACACTCCTAAAGGCATGAAATTAGGTTTTGTTGACGATGCCGTTTGTGGAAATAGGTAGATTCTCAGAGTAAAAATAAGTGTGAAACTTGGCCAAAGTCACCTGTGTATGGGTGGTTTTGGTCAAGTTTTTTTATTACTAAAAAAAATAAATCTGTGAAATGTAACAATTCGTTTGTTTTTGCATCTTTGTAAAAAAGGAATTATGAATTAACCATTAAATAATTAATAATTAACAACTAACATATATGAAAATGAACCGATTAACATTTTTGATTTTCTTTCTTTTTACGACTGTTGTTTTTGCTCAGACTGGTACAGTTTCAGGACGAATTGTAGATGCTGAAAGTAAAGAAGTATTGCCATACACAGAAGTTTCGCTTTTCTCCTCTGATAATAAAAACCGAAATTTTGGAGTTATTTCTGATGAAAACGGAAAATTTTTATTAAAAAACATTCCTTTCGGAGAATATACATTGAAAATCAGTTTTGTTGGATATGAAGATGTTACTAAACCTTTGTCAATCAATGTTTCAAAAACAAATTTGGGTGATGTTTTATTGCATCTTTCCGTTCAACAAATTGAAGAAGTGGTGGTAGAAGGTCGAAAAGCAGCTTTCTCGTATCAAGTAGATCGTAAAACTATCAATGCCTCGGCTTTTCCAGAGGCGAATACAGCAATAGATTTGCTTACCAATGTGCCTTCATTGAACGTAAGTGTAGATGGTAGGATTACGTATCGTGAGGGAGGAACTTTTACTGTATATATTAATGGAATCATCGCCAAAGACGGGCAGGAACGTCTACGAACGCTCGACGCCTCACAGATTGAGAAAATAGATATTATTACCAATCCGTCTGCTAAATACAGTGCTTCGGGAACGGCAGGAATCATACGTGTTGTGCTGAAAAAGAATAAATTGGAAGGGTATGCTATCAATCTTTCAGCTGAATTTAATACATTGGAAAGAAAAAGCTTTTCTTATTCCATTGATAAAAAGGGCAAAAAAGGAGGTTGGCATGTTTCGGGAAATATTGCCGATCACCATTGGGGAGATTCTCGTTCACAAGGAATAAGCAATGTGTATGCTCCCGATGGGAAGCGTTTTGAAACTTTATTCAATAGTGAATACAAAGCCAATATGAATAATTCCTTCATTGATTTTGGATTTAATTATGACATCACCGATCGCGATTTTATCGATGTTTCAATAGACTATGTTCCTTTTAGAAAGAAAGAAAAAAAGATAGATAAAACACAAATTTCTGAAAATACATTTGATAAAGAGGGTAATTTACTTTCGTCAAAGGATTTTCTTATGGATGTTGATAATCAATTTTTATATCAAAATTGGGGTGCTAATTTAGAATATTCGCATTTTTTTAATAAGGATAAATCCCATTTTTTGAAGTTAAATTCAGGATATACCTTTTTTATTGGAAGTAGTGATGATTTTACTAAAGGTCATGTCATTAGCCCAAAGGAAAATACGGTTTTTGGAAATAAAAGTTCAGAAAAAAATGAAATTTTCACGAAAAGTATTTTGGAATACGAGCTACCACTAACTGACGCTACAAGTATTGAAGCTGGGGTAGATATCGAAACCGATCATATTCCAGAAATTACTACTGAAAGCGGGTTTTTTAAAGGAGATCGTATAGTAGAAACTTCGAAAGATGTTTCTGAAAACCAAGTTATTAACTACAAGGAGAATATCTATGCAGGGTATTTTAGCTTTAAGAGTTCGTTCGGCAAATTTGAATATAAATTAGGTCTACGTTCGGAACATACAGCTCGAGATATAATATATTCTTTTGATAATCAGCAAGGGGTAAGGAAAAATGATCGTTTTAAAAAGAATTTTACGGATTGGTTTCCATCAGTGCATTTGCTGTATAGTTTTTCTCAGAATAGTCAAATTAGTGGAAATTACAGTCGTAGAATCAGTCGTCCAGAGTATTGGGTATTGGTACCAGCTTTTGTTTGGAATGATAGATATTCGTTCTTAACTGGGAATAGTCGTCTGTTGCCCAGTTACACGGATTCCTATGAATTAGCGTATAAAAATTCATGGGGGAAGGATTTCGTTTCCATAGAAATGTTTACTCGTAATCAACACGATATAATGAGCCCCTACAGTCGAGTGTATCGAGATAATATGCTGCTCATCACACGAGAGAACGTAGGCTCTTCGTGGGCTACAGGAATAGAGCTTATGGCAGGAGTTGATGTTTTTAAATGGTGGAATGTCAACGCTTCGTTTACCGCCTATCATTACCGTCAAGATCTTGAAGTAGACGCAAACTCCTACCCTATTGAGCAATGGCGATTCAATGCTAAACTCAACCATACGCTGCGGTTACCGCGTAATTTTTTACTCCGTGTGAATATGGGATATCAGTCGCCAACAAAAGACTTGCAAAACAATGTAGAAGCAATATTCCTGACCAATGCCTCCTTTACAAAAACGTGGAAGGACAACCGATGGAGTTTGAGTTTGTTTGGAAGTAATGTCTTTGATTCGTATCGATATACCAAAACTAATGTTGGTGAGAATTTTTCAAAACAAACTAAAATGACATATCGCCCATATGTAGGTTTTTCTCTGAAATATCAGTTTAATAATCAAAAATAGATAATTCCTGTATGCTATTTGTATTCTTCTGTGAAGTATAGAAGATTCCGATAAACAACGAACAGTGAGTAGTCATTCTTGTCCTTTGGAATGATTGCTCACTGTTCTTTTTGATAGTCTTTTAATGTTGTATGTAGTAATTGAAATCGATTGTTAATCTGCGACTTCAACTAAGATAGGGCAGTGGTCACTATGTTTTGCTTCGGGTAGTATGGTAGCCCGTAGCAAACGATTTTCAAGAGGTTGAGCAACTAAATTATAATCAATACGCCACCCTTTGTTATTGTTACGAGCGTTGGCTCGGTACGACCACCACGAATAATTGTGTGGCGCGTTATTAAAATATCGGAAACTATCAATGAACCCACTTTTCATAAATCCATCCAACCATTCCCGTTCTACAGGTAAAAATCCAGATACATTGGCATTTCGGATAGGGTCGTGAATATCAATCGCTTGATGGCAGATATTATAATCTCCGCAGATAATCAAATTAGGGAAAGACACTTTTAGATTGTCTATATATTTCTGAAAATCGGCCATAAAAGTGAGTTTGAAGTCCAAACGATCAATGTTCGTCCCCGAAGGTAAATATAAGCTCATCACCGAAAGACTGCCATAATCAGCACGGAGGATACGCCCTTCTTTGTCCATGTAATCCAAACCACTTCCAATCTCTACATGAATAGGTTTCGTCTTAGAAAGAATAGCTACGCCACTATATCCCTTTTTTTCGGCACTATGCCAATATTGGTATTTATAACCCAAAGCCTCAAAGGCTTCTTTTTCAATTTGAGACTCTAAAGCTTTGATTTCTTGTAAGCAAAGTACGTCGGGATTTGCACTCTGTAGCCATTCGATAAGACCTTTAGTCATTGCGGCACGTACGCCGTTTACATTGTAAGATATGATTTTCATTTTTTGTTAATTGTCAATTGTTAGTTGTTAATCACTACTCTTTTGCTAAAGCATAAAAAACAAGGACTTGTTAATATCAGTATTAGCAAGTCCTCGTTTTTCTGTAAATCTCCAAAAATATTAATAGAAACTACTTAGATTTTCTTTGATTTCAGCTGCGTTTTTAAGTGCGTTGTACACCTCTTGTGATGCACGACTCACTTTTAGTGTCTCTAAACTTTTGCGTTGTGAGTTTAAATCACTTGGAGCTTGAGCAGGAGAGATTGCAGTAACTTCTACTACGTACACAGCATTCTCACCCTCAATAGGTTTGGAGGTTTGTCCTTGTTTCAAAGCAAACACTGTCCCTACTACTTTTGGTTCACGACCTTCACCGATGATAGTTGGATTATTCATTGACAGACCTGTAGCAGTTCTTACTTCGGCATTATTTGCAGAAGCAATTGCATCTAAGGAAGCTCCTTTTGCTTTTTCAGCTAATATTTCAGCTTTTTTCTCACGTATAAGAATTGGTTTTACAAATGGAGCCGCATCTTGGACAGAAGAAACGCCTTTCTCTCCTTTTTTTGTCAATTGAGCTACGATGTAGCTTCCTCCTGCAGTGAATTTACGGATGTCACCCACTTTAGTGTCTTCTTGGAAAAGCCACTGTACAATTTGTCGGTTGTTGCCTAATCCAATGATGTATTCGTCATTTTGTTTTAGGTTGTCAGCACGAAGCACTGTTAAGTCTGATTTTTTAGCTACTTCACCAAAGTTTTTAACATCTGCTAAAGCGTCCATTTCAAACTTAGAAACCTTTGTGAACAAATCGTTTAGTGTTGTTTCTGACGGTTCAATATTTCTTGTGATGGTTGCTATTTGTACGGCATTTGCTTTTTCAGTAACTCGTACAACGTGGAATCCGAAATCTGTTTCAACTACTCCAATGTGTCCAACCTTATTTGTAAATACGAAATCTTCAAAAGGCTTAACCATGCGTCCGCGGGTAAAGAAACCTAAATCACCACCACTGTAATTTGCTCCTGGTTCTTCTGAGTTTTCTCTTGCCAACTCAGCAAAATCAGCTCCTTCCTTCCGAGCCTTTGCTAAAATTTCGTTAGCTTTTGCAAGAGCCTCTTCTTTGGTGCGTGTTGTATTCTCATTTGCTGCACGACTTCCTGCGTAAGCTATCAATATATGACTTGCCTTTACAGCACCGTTGGTTTCTTTGTCAACCATGCGTGATAGTTTCAGCACTCCGTTATCATCGTAAGGTCCAAAAGTTTTTCCTACTGGTAGAGCAAATAAGGTGTCAGCATATACAGTTGGTAATTCTGACTTAGTTACGTATAGCGAGTCATAAGGAGAATCAGAATTTTTCTCAATAAACTCACGGATGTTTTTTACGTTGGCAAATCCTCCAATGGTGTCATTTGAGTTTGTGTTGTTGTTGTATACCACTTGTGGCTCCAATAAACGTAATAAGGATGCTTTGTCAGCTTCAATATCCTCAGCAGAAGCTTTTTCGTTCACTACAATGTACTGGATGTTTCTGAAAGCCTCTTGCTCGAATTGTTTTTTGTTTTTGCTGATGTATGCTTTGATGTCGCTGTCACTCACCGATACAGTGCTGTCAGGGATTGAACTGTACTGCAAGGCTACGAATTTTATGTCGGCTTTGTCTTGTTCTTGGTGATAAGCGATTTCAGCTTCAGCGTTTGTAACTCCTAATCCAGCACGGATTAAGTTGAAGTACATTTGTTGCTTCGCAGTTTCAACAAGTGCATTTTCTTGCATTTTCCATTCTTGGTAAGCTTGCGGGTTACTTGCTTTCAGTGTGGCTAAATAGCTGATAAATTTTGAAGGATCAAATACACCAAGATCATTCGTAAATTCAGGGCTTTGAGCCAAAGGACTCTTAGCTAACACTGACAAAATTTGATCTTTTTCAATGCTTAATCCCAATTTTTCAAATTGTTGTTTTAAAAGGATGCTACGAACGTTTTGTTCCCATACGTATTTTGCAGCTTCAAGGCTACTTGCTTGTCCACCTGCTCCTTGAACGGCGTTTTCCACCTGAAAGCGGAAAGCATCAATGGAAACATCTTCTCCGTTCACAGTTCCAATTTCAGTAGTTTGCCAATTACCGAATCGTCCTGAACCAATGAAGTCAGAGATTACGAAAGCGAAAAGAGCTAACCCTATAATCGCAATAAGAAATACGGTACGGTTTCTAATTTTTTCAAGAATTGCCATTTTTGTTATGTCTAATTTAGTATTAATAATCAATCGGCGAAGTTAATACTTTCTGTGGAATTATAAAAATATCTTACTAAGTTTTTTTTCAAAGCGGATTTAATTCTCAAATACATCTTTTGTTAAACAAAATTATTACATTATTTTTTGTGTTCTTTAAAGCTCCGTGTAGATACTCTATCGTTTTGAAATGAGGTGTTAGAACTATTTCGTTAGACCTTTGAGTATATGTTTTGTGTTCGTGTGTTTGCTATTAATTTTGAGTGTATTTTTTATTTTTTTAATTATTTTATAACAGGTCTGTTTTTAGAGATGTGCTACAGGTTAATCCATTGATTTTTTTATTCTTATAACAAAAAGGGCAGTCCTAAAAACTTGGACTACCCTTTATTTGTACTAAGAAAACCGAATTATTAACCTTTAATAAAGGTAAAAGTAAAATATCCGTCTTTATCTTTAGTTGTTAAATGACTTGCTTCAGATTCTAAGTCTGCTTTGTTTTGGTAATAACTGTCTATACGAAGTTTTACAAATTTTTCATCATGAGTTCTTATCACAAGAATCTTTCCAGGCGTAGCTTTAATTAAATGTGTAGGATGGCCTGTGTATGTTGCCCATTCTTTGAAATTATTCAAGGAGTTTTGTTTGAGTTTTTCAAATTCTGCAGAAGTTACGCTTTCCAAAGTGCCATCGGTCACATAAAGAGCTCCTTTTCCTGTAATTTTTATTTTAGGGTCAGAAGGTGTGCCTCCGTTTACGATAATCGTAGTTCCTTTGAAAGCAATATCCCAATTGTCACCTTCAACAATTTTATTCTCGGAGAAGTTGAACTTTAAAAAGTCTTCAAAAGCAGTACCTCTTTCGCCTTTTTTTCTTCCTTTTCCAGCTTCAATATTTTTAGCTTCGATTTTTTCAGTACTTTTGAACTGATACGAAGTAGCTGGAGCCTCCTCCTTTTTCTCATCTTTAGAACAAGAAACGAACATAACTGTGGCAAGAATTCCTGCCAATAAAAACATTTTTTTCATGGTTTATATAAAATTAAAAATTAATATTCATACTTGCATACGTAATACGTCCCGATATGTTGCTAATATACTTTGGATTGGTATAATCTAAGGCGTTATTAACCCCTATCCCTATGCTGTATCGCTCTCCAAAATGTTTGTTTGCAGCAATATTCAGCATTGTGTAACCTTCTACAAATTCATCATAAGAGTCTAAATATTTATTAGAATTAGTGTCTACAACACCGTATTTTCCACGATAGATGGCACGTATGTTAAAGTCAGTATCCCAACGTGGTACTTGGTAAAAAATCTTTACGTTTGCCGAATGTCTTGACCGATTAAACAAACCGAAATAGTCGTCTGTTTGGAGCTGAAAAACCTCTCCTGAAGCATTTTTCGCGTATACTTTTTTCTCTTCAAACTGGCGTTCAGCTGTTTTATTCTTAGCGTATAATAACTGATATCCTACCGAAAGACTTAAATTGTTAATAGGGTAGTATAATACATTTGCTTCAAGTCCCTGTGTATAAACTTTTTCTACATTGTGAAAGCTGTATACCCCTTGTCCGGATTTTTTTAGAGCAATCATACGGGTTTCTATCAAGTTTTTTATGTCGTTTCGGAATAAATTCATCTGTAATTTTAGATTTGAAAAGGGCTTTAAATCAATTCCAAAATTAAAACTTAAAGAACTTTCAGGAGCTAATTTTGATTTTAAAAAGTTGTCTTTGTCAATGTAAATAGTTGATATTTCGCCATTTTTCTCCATTTCCATGAGCCTTGTTATTACAGCGTTATATCCTAAGACCGAATATCCTGCATTGGAATTGGTGAAGTTGTAGTACAATTTCTCGAAGTCAGGAGCCTTGTATCCGTATCCAACAGAGATTTTAGAGCTTATTCTGTCCGTGAAATCGTATTTTAAGGCGATTTTCGGACTAAATTGTGAGGTGTATTCACTGTGTAAGTCGTAACGAAAACCTCCAATCAAGTTCATTTTTGGAGTTAAATACGTATCTAATTGACCATAAGTATAATATGACTCCATCCGAGGGTCGGAAATAAAAATCGTATTTTTAGCTCTTTCCAGATTTGCCCCCACACCCATAATAATATCTGTGTTTTTTTTTGGTGAGTACTTACCTCGTACTTCTGGACGTAGGAAAATTTGGTCGAATCTTCTGTTAGCGATATCGGGTCTGTTTGGGATGTATTCAGCCGTTTTGTAGTTGGTTAGGTAGAATTCAAAGTAACTACTCCATTTGTTGTTATACCTATTATTTAGTTTAGAATGGAAATTCCATTCGGTAATGTTGCTTACACCTTTGAAATTTCCCGAGTGTAATTGCTGATCTTGAAGAAAATACCTCCCTGAGATGTTTAAATTGGTTTTATCGTTGAAACGATAGCCGACTTTGGTTCGTGCGGTGGTATTATAATAGGGCGGAACAGTGGGGGTTTTAGGGTCAGATAAGCTGTATCCATCACTTCCATACAAATTGAAGAATGATGATATATCCCACTTTTTGTTACGATATCCCACATTCATAGAGGCATCATGTGTGGCAAAGGAGCTCTTCTTGTAACCTACGTTAGCTCTCAGACCATCTTCAGGTATTTGAGTAATGATGTTGATAACCCCAGCTAGAGCCTCACTTCCGTATAAACTTGAAGAAGCACCTTTTACAATTTCAACTTGTTTTACATTTCCAATACTAACGCGATTTAGGTCAATCTGCCCTACAAACCTTCCGATCAAAGGCATTTCGTCAATCAGAATAAGCGTATATTCGGCTCCTAATCCCTGCATTTGTAAGCCTTCCCTACCTGCTCGCCCATGTCCTGGGATGGTTACCAATCCGTTTTGTTCGGCTAAAATATCAGATAAGCGAGATGAATTAATACTGCGGATTTCTTTTTCCTTTACCAATTGCACTTGCAAAGGTAATGACGATAGCTGACGTAATGTACGAGTTGCCGAAACAACTACTTCGCTTAGTGTGTGGACTGTTGTGTCTTTAGTCGTTTCGGTATCTTGTCCCCACAGCGGAGTTGAGCATCCTGCGAAAATAAATAAATAGCGATGTAATGATTTAAACATATTATTAAATGATAGTGTTTCTATTTTTTTTCGAGGCGCAAATATATACATTTTAATTGGATTAATTATAAATAAAAATAATTTATTTTGCTTTTTACGCAATATTTTCTTCTTGAAGGAGTGTTATATGATTTCTATCTGTTTGTAAATTAGTAAGAAGGTAGCGTGTTTAAAATGTTACTAAAATCTGTTGTGTCTGCTTTATATTTCAATAAAAATGAAAAATAAATGTAAAATAATTTGTGTTTTAAATGTATTTGTGCTATCTTTGTCAGAGATGAACAAATAAATATTTAATATCTATGACTATTTTAGGAGCAATTATTATTGGAGCCATCGCTGGCTGGTTAGGAGGATTGATTTACAAAGGAAGCGGTCTGGGGCTTTTGGGGAATATCGTTGTTGGTATTCTCGGAGGAGCAGTCGGCTCTTGGGTACTCGGTCATTTTGGAGCTTCTTTGGGCGAAGGTTGGGTTGGTTCAATCCTTACAGGAGCCTTAGGAGCCATTATTATCTTATTCTTAGTGAATCTGATTTTTAAAAGAAAGTCCTAATAAAACTAATGAAACTCCGAGGTTAAATTTTAATCTCGGAGTTTTTTTATTTGATTACTCTAACTCTCAAGTCTATATCGAATTTAAGGAATTATCGCATATATATGAAAGTTGCTCCTGTGTTCTGTTTTTTAGAGAAATTTATCGAGGATAGTTAGATTTATTATACGAAACAAAAAGTCGTATTTTTTTATATCTGCTTGTGTGCGAAATGTTTGTTAAATGCTAAATTAAAAAGTATATTTTAGAGATATTAATCTTTGTTTTTCTCATTTATTGAGTTAATAATCAAGGTTAAGTTTCTTTTGATTTTTACTGAATAATACTGTTATATTCATTTTTTTTCTTCCTTTTTTTGCGTATTTTTGCCCCTAAATTCATTCAATATACAATATGTTAAAGCAAAATTTACAACTGAAACTTTCGCAAAAATTATCACCTCAACAAATTCAATTGATGAAGTTGGTGCAATTGCCTACGTTGGCTTTTGAACAACGCATCAAACAAGAATTGGAAGAAAACCCTGCTTTGGAGTCGGGGCGTGAAGAAAGTGAATATGACGAATTTGCAGATGAATTTGATAACTCTTCAGACGAATATAACGATAGTGAAGTGATTGATATGGAGGATATTAATATTGATGAATACCTCAGTGATGATGAAATTCCCGAATATCGATTACATACCAATAACTACAGCGATGATGATGAGGAAAAAGAAATTCCTTTTAGTGCCGAAGTGTCTTTTCATCAATCACTTTTAAATCAATTGAATACGTTTACTCTTTCCGACGAAGACTATTTCATTGCTGAATTTTTGGTAGGGAGTATTGACGATAGTGGGTATATCCGTCGCTCTATCCAGGATTTAACTGATGACTTGGCTTTTACACAAAATATTTATACAGAAGAAGATAAGGTAAAACAAATCCGTGAACAGATTATCTTTCAGTTAGATCCTGCGGGTGTGGGTGCATTTGACTTACAAGAGTGTCTTTTGATACAACTTCGCCGTAAAAAAACGACTCCATCTGTCGATTTGGCTATAGAAATTATCGAAAAGGCATTTGAGCTATTCACTAAAAAGCATTATGCTAAACTGCAACAAAAGTTTTCTATCTCAGAAGATGAACTCAAAGAAGCTATACAAGAAATTGAACGTTTAAACCCTAAACCAGGAAGTTCGTATTCGGGGAGTAATGTTCAAGTAGAGCAGATTATTCCTGATTTTACCATCCGAGTGAATGATAGTGATTTGGAACTCAGTCTTAATGGGCGAAATGCTCCTGAATTGCATGTTTCGCGAGAGTATTCCGAAATGCTTGATACCTACAAAAAAGCCAAAGAAAAGACTTCTTCACAGAAGGAAGCTGTTTTCTTTATTAAACAGAAGTTAGATTCTGCTAAATGGTTTATTGATGCCATCAAACAGCGTCAGCAAACACTTCTAGTTACCATGGACGCTATCATGCAACACCAACGCGAGTATTTTCTTACAGGAGATGAACTGAAAATAAAACCGTTGATTTTAAAGGATATAGCTGATAAAATAGGAATGGACATCTCTACCGTTTCAAGAGTAGCGAGTAGTAAGTATGTAACCACACCTTATGGTACCAGATTGATTAAAGACTTTTTTTCCGAATCAATGAAAAATGATCAAGGAGAAGACGTTTCTACACATGAAATTAAGCAAATACTACAGCGCATCATCGCTAAAGAGGATAAAAGCAAACCTTATCCTGATGACGATTTGGCACAATTGCTTAAAGAAGAGGGATATCCAATCGCAAGGCGAACGATTGCTAAATACCGTGAACAGCTCGATATTCCAGTTGCAAGACTTCGAAGAGAGTTGTAAAAGCTATTGTTTTAGGATCTTTTTCATATTACCAGTTATTATAAACGATTTCAGGTTCAAAAGGTACAGCAATTTTAGACAGTATTCTTATAGCTGTTTACTTCTCTCGTACTCCATTTGCAAATCATTACTTTAGCCATAAAATAAATAAAAAAGACCGACTGGGTTTCCCAATCGGTCTCTTTTATTAGGACTACTAATAAAAAATTAGATTATTTTGTAGCTTTTACTTTAACAACTAATTCGATATCGTCGTTAATGAATTTGTCTTTAAGGTTGTCGAAAATTGATTTTGAAGCGTAATTTACACCGAAATCAGTACGGTTAATTGTAAAAGATTGAGAGTCAATAACTACTTCTGAGTCTGTTACAGAAACTGTTGCAGGGAAAGTTACTTCTTTTGTAATTTCTTTCACAGTAAGATCTCCTGTTACGTTTGTTCCGTCAAATGATTTGAAAACAAATTTAGCAGTAGGGAATTTTTTTACGTTAAAGAAGTGATCTTCAGCATCTTCTTTACCAGTTCCTTTTAAGTGGCCTTCTAAGTCTTCTTTTCCATCTCCAGCAGCTAAGTCTAAAACAACGATAGAGTTCATGTCTAAAACAAACTCTCCTGATACGATTGATTTATTTTCAACGTTTACTGTACCTTCTGAAACGTTCACAGTTCCATTGTGTTTTCCTGCAGGTTTTGATCCAACCCATTCAATTACAGAGCTTGGAGCTACTGTATAAGCCACAGAGCCAACTGGTTTTTCTGTTGAAACAACTTCTGTTTGTTCTGTTTGAGTTTCGCTTTTCTTTGCGTCACTTTTACAGCTTACGGCGATCAATGAAGCAATTACTCCTAATCCTAATACGATTTTTTTCATGTTAAATGTTTGTGTTTAAGTTTTATTTGAAATTCAGGCAAAACTACCAATAATACCTTTACATGTTATTTAATAAAATGTTAATTAACGTATTTTAGCATTTTTAAAATAATTTTAGCTTTTCTATTGCTTTGCCTCATGTTTAATTTTAACATTTTGATGTGTTTAGAATTTTACCTTTTTCTTTTGTGTTATGAAAAAAATCCTTACTTTTGCCTATGAATTAAGTAAAAAATAAAAGTTATGAGTACAGAATTAAACAACAGTACTATCTCTAAGCAAGAAAATAAGAAAGTACTTGCAGGGGTTTTGGCCTTGGTATTAGGCTCAATAGGAGTTCATAAATTCTTTTTAGGATATACGAAAGAAGGAATTATACAGATTGTATTGACAGTCGTTACTTGTGGGATAGCTTCTTTAGTGCCTCTTATAGAAGGCATCATTTACTTAACTAAGTCTGATGAGGAGTTCTATAAGATTTATCAACAAGGGCGTAAACCTTGGTTTTAAAAAATTAAAAGTTAGCAAACGAAAAAGGCTGTCTCACGACGGCCTTTTTCAATAATTAATTAAAATCTAATATAGCATGAAAAAACTTTTTATGACACGATTTTAGACAAAAAACCACCTTTTTCAGCAGATTTATCGTCTTCAGCTTCCTTACTTACCTCTTTTGAAATAACGCTTTCAATTTCTTCCTTATAGGTTTTTAGTAAGTTTGCTACAAATTCGTAATATGAAACTCCCATATCTTCCAAATACCCCATAAAATATTTCTCGCTAACCTCCAAACCATTAACTTGCTCAATTTTTAGCAAACGTCTGTATAGCGGTTCAATGGACTCTTCAATGATGCTCTTGGGCAATGCTTTGCGATAGGATACAAATCCAATAATTTTATCTTCAGCGTCTTTTTTGATTTCAAAGTTCGTAATCACCCAATAGTATTTCCCACTTTTTGACATGTTTTTGATGATGGCGTGGAAGTTTTCACGAGTTTTTAAGTTGTCCCAAAGGATTTTAAATACAACTTTCGGCATGTCTGGGTGACGAATTATGCTATGTGGTTGCGACATCAATTCGTAGGCTTCATAGCCAGAAACATCAATGAAATCATCATTGGCGTACTCAATATTTCCAAATTTATCGGTTCGGCTCATCAAAGTTTTTGATTTATCCCACTGTACCTCTTCATTAATAGGCGTAGGGCGGACAACGCAATTTTTCTTAGCTCCGCCTTCAGTTTCTTTAAGAGAGTTTGTGTTTGTTTTTGTTTCGTCGCTGTTGTTTTTCATCTTTCCGACCTTAATTTTTTAAAGCACATCTGTTGTGAGATTTTCTATTCCTTTTTTTGACTAAGTTGCCACATTATCCTGTCATAGAAAAACATTGTCATTTTATGTCTATTACATTGCAAATCAGTAATCAAGCCTAAATGAGTTTGATAGAAAAAAACTTTGATGTGGGCAAGTTATAATAAAATGTAAATATTTACAAATTCATTAAATGTTAATTAACTTTTTTTAACTTTTGTATTTTTGTAATGTTCTGATTTTTAGTTTTTTACTTTTTCAACCAATTCTAATTCTGAAATAGCTACAGTGGTGGTAAACATGCCGTAATTCACAATAGCTTTTCCCTTCTCAATTTTATCGATGACACCAACGCTACGACTATCTTTGATGCGTACTCGGTCATTGATTTTTAACATGCGTTGCATTCGTTCTTTGGCGGCTTCCTCCTGAGTGATTTTTGCCTTTTTTTCAGCTTTTTTCTGAATTCTGATAGCTTCAATTTCTTTATTAACTTCAGTCTCTATGGTCTTTTTTTGTTCTTTTTTTTGTGTTTTTTCAACTTTGGAGAGTTGCTTTCGTTTAGCGTTTTCACTCTCAATAATTCGCAATATGTCAGATACTAATGAACGTCGTTTGCCGTCATAAAAATAACGCTCTGCTACTTCGTCAATTTTATTTCCTAAGTAAATCATACGTTGATTATGATCGTAAAGCTCTTGATAATTTACCAGTTTAGACTTTATGCGTTCGTTTAACTCTTCCAAGCGTTTGGCTTCTTCACGTGCTTTAGCTTCTTCATCTTTCAGATTTTCAGCGGTTTTTTCCATTTTGCTTCTTTCTTTTTGAAGCTTCGCAATGGTAGCGTCAAAACGAACTTTTCCTTTTTCAATTTTCTTTTTAGCACGGTTTAT
This sequence comes from Capnocytophaga canis, assembly GCF_000827555.1. Lineage (GTDB taxonomy): Bacteria > Bacteroidota > Bacteroidia > Flavobacteriales > Flavobacteriaceae > Capnocytophaga > Capnocytophaga canis. The sequence goes on along the minus strand of NZ_CDOI01000167.1, from coordinate 3,481 downwards.
CAGTCCAAAAGGAATTCCATTTTTTTGAGCGACTTCAAAGGTGAATGAACTTCCCGCTTCTCCTACGATAAGTTTGTAAATAGGTTCTAAGGTTTTATCATTGAACAACATATTAGCGTTGGTAGCATGAGGCAATTCATTGGCTAATATTTTTAAATTAGCATAGTGGGTGGTAATTACTCCAAATGCTTTCCGGTGGTAGAACTCTTCCAAAAAGGTTTCGGCTAACGCGCCTCCAAGCTCGGGATCACTACCAGTTCCAAATTCATCAATTAGGAATAGCGTACGTTCATTGCATTTTCGTAAAAAATAGTTCATATTCTTCAAGCGGTAGCTGTATGTACTCAAATGGTTTTCAATAGATTGGTTGTCGCCTATGTCAGTTAAAATCCGTTCGAATAAACACATTCGACTGCGATGATGTACAGGAACGAGCATACCACTTTGTAGCATCAGTTGTAGTAATCCAATGGTTTTTAATGTGATACTTTTTCCTCCTGCATTAGGGCCTGAAATCACGATGATGCGTGAATCATCTGTGAGTTCAATATTTTGTGGATAGGTTGGTTTACCTTTTTTTTGATTGTTCAAAAACAAGAGTGGGTGATAGGCTTCCTGCAAAAATAGCACCCTTTCTTCTGTGATTTCAGGAAGTAGCCCATTCATGCTTAACGCATATTTTGCTTTCGCATAAATGATGTCAATGGCTGTGATGTAGCGTTGGTAATCTTTGAAAAGAACTACATATTGACTCAAATAGGTTGTGAGTTGTTTCAAAATACGTTGAATTTCTTCTTTTTCATCGTATATTAAATTGGTCAATTCTCGTGAGTACATTTCTGTTTGTCTCGGCTCGATATATACGATGCTTCCCGTTTTGGAACTACCCAGCACTGTTCCGAGAACTTTTCTGCGATACATTGCTTTGACAGCAAGTACCCGACGATTATCCACCACGGTCTCTCGGATGTCATCCAAATAGTCCGAAGCATTGTACTCAGCTAAGGTTCGGTTAAAACTTTCATTGATTTTTCCTTTTAAAATGCTGATTTCCTTACGTATATTTCCCAAGGTTTGGGAAGCGTCGTTTTTGATTTCGCCAAATTTGTCAACGATTTTATCAATAGCTTCGGTAATATCGGTAGTGTAATGGATGCTTTCTGCTGTTTCGTGTAAAATGGAATATAGTTCTTTAAATTTACGAAAAAACTGAATATGCGTATTCACGGTTTGCGATATCAAATAGAGTTTTCGTATAGCAGAGAGTTCGAGCGTTGTGTTTTCTACTTGTAATAGCCGTATTTCTGAACTAATTTTCTCACAACTATGTCCTGGGATAGTATTGTTATTTTGAAATGAAGCTAAATATTCATTAGTTTGTTGCAATGCAAAGAGTAAAGTTTCCTTATCCTCAAAGGGTTGCAAACGCAAGGCATATTTTTTCCCTAATTCGGTGTGACATATTTCAGAAATATGTGTGAGAACAGTTCCGAATTCTAAATCTTCAAGTGTTTTATTGTGAATCATTTAAGGTACAAATATATATGTTTTTGTGAGGCGTATCGTGTACGTCTTTTCTATATGTTGAGGTTGTTCGAAAGTTTTGTTTTTAACTGCATCTGTTTGAAATTCAGCTTACTTTTAGGTTTCTTATCTGCTATAAACTAGGTATTCACACATATTAAAAGCTATTTTTTTGGATACTTCTCTTGCAAGTGGTACTTCTGAATTCTTATTCGGAAAAATTCAAGTTTCAAAATTAATTGTTATTTTTGTTCTTCATTTTGACGTGCAAAAATATTAAAAAAATGGAAGTAAACATTCATTCTTCATGGAAACCTTATTTAATTAGCGAATTTCAACAAGATTATTTTCAGAAATTAGTGAGCTTCATTAAACATGAATATACACAAGGGGTATGTTATCCGAGAGGGCAACAGATATTCGCAGCTTTTGATTATTGCCCGTTTGAAAATGTGAAAGTGGTTATTATAGGTCAGGATCCTTATCATGGTGTAAATCAGGCTAATGGGCTGTGTTTTTCAGTACAAGACGGTGTCGATCATCCTCCATCGTTGATAAATATTTTTAAGGAATTGCAACAGGATTTGGGAATACCTTATCCTTCAAGTGGTAATTTGGAACGTTGGGCAAAGCAAGGAGTACTGTTGCTCAATGCTACGTTGACAGTTCGAGTTAACCAAGCAGGAAGCCACCAAAACCAAGGATGGGAAACTTTTACAGATGCTGTAATACGTTTGGTCTCTGAACAAAAACAACAGGTGGTGTTTATGCTTTGGGGTGGTTACGCTAAAAAGAAAGCTAGTTTAATAGATGCTTCCAAACATTATATTTTGACTTCTGGGCATCCGTCGCCATTGAGTGCGAATCGAGGGTATTGGTTTGGTAATAAGCACTTTAGTAGGGCAAATCAGTACTTAGTATCTGTTGGAAAAGGAGAGATACAATGGTAAAAAGAGAGGCTGCCTTTCGGGACAGCCTCAGATGTAAGTTATGCTATATTAGATAAATGCTTATTTTGAATATTTATTAACTTGCTCTTTTGCTTTTATTGCTTTGAGATTCAATTTGTTAATTTCTTGTTCTTTTTTCAGAATTCGATTTTTGTATTTCAATTCGTCTGATGAAGAAAGATTTCCTTTTGCTTTTTTACTTTCAAATTTATTTTGCTCTTGAGCCAATTCGTTTTGCTTCATTTTAACTTGAGCTTCAATTTTTAGAACTTGCTGTTGAGCTTTAGCTAAATTTTTTTGTTTTTTCTCAGCTTCTTTTTTTGCTCGTTCCTCTGCTTTTTCAGCTTTTTCCTGAGCTTTTTTAGCCTTTTCTTCAGCCCGTTTTGCTTTTTCTTCAGCTTTTTTAGCTTGGATTTGAGCTTTTTCCTCTGCTCTTCTTGCTTTTTCTTCTGCTATGAGCACCTCCTTTTGGGCTTTTTGAGCTCTTTGTTCTGCTTTTAAGGCTTCTTTTTCAGTCTTTAGTTCAATGTTTGAGGGGACGGTTTGTGTCGATGTCCCTGTAGTTACTGTAGTTTGAGCGAATGATATTTGTATCAAAAAAAGCCCAACTACTAAAGCGTAAAGTTTTTTCATATTCTAATGTAATTTGTTTTTTTCGATACAAAAGTATGTATTTATATCTGTTAAATAAAATTAATTACAAAATTTTAAGAGTTTCATTAAGAATTAATTAATCGTAGGTTTTAAGTTTTAATTATTTTAAGGAGCTAACATATAGCTGTTTACCGTATAAAATAGCTCTTATTGGAATTTGTAGATTTAACAATTTAAAGTGCGTTGTTTTTTCAATTTTTCATTTTTTTTTGTGAATGGACAAGTGAAAAATTCGAAGCATAAACAAATCAAGTGGATGTATTGTAATTATTTGCTTTTTTCCGATAGATTAGACCTTTCGGATGAATTATGTTAAGTCCGAATCTGCAGAAAAATTTGTACAAAGTTACTTA
>NZ_CDOI01000166.1 GCF_000827555.1 Capnocytophaga canis | reverse complement strand
GTAATTGTTATTAGCATTCAACAAAAATACAACTTTATTCCCTGATTGTCAAATTTTTATACCATCATACTTTTTAAAACACGACCTATTTTTTTAGTAGCTACACTTAATGCGGAATCTGCTTGGAGGAATCCTATTTTTGTTGTTTTTTATTTCCAAATAAAAATCGTACTTTTGCCCGTTGGAATTTGAAATAACTAATAAGCTATGGCTAAGACCAAATATATTTTTGTTACAGGAGGCGTAACGTCTTCTTTAGGAAAGGGAATCATCGCAGCATCGTTGGCTAAATTGTTACAAGCACGTGGCTATCGGGTTACGATTCAAAAGTTTGACCCTTATATCAATGTAGATCCTGGAACACTCAACCCGTATGAACATGGAGAGTGCTTCGTTACCGAAGATGGTGCAGAAACTGACTTAGACTTAGGACATTACGAACGTTTTTTGAACGTACCTACCTCTCAAGCAAACAATGTTACAACAGGTCGTGTTTACCAAAGTGTCATTGAAAAAGAACGTCGTGGGGAATTTTTAGGCAAAACAGTTCAGGTGATTCCACATATTACCAACGAAATCAAAGAACGAATGCAACTTCTGGGAAAAACGGGCGATTTTGACATTGTCATTACCGAAATTGGTGGTACGGTTGGTGATATTGAATCTTTACCTTACATTGAGTCGGTACGACAACTGTTATGGGATTTGGGAGAGAATAACGGAATTGTGGTACACTTGACCTTAGTTCCATTTTTGGCTGCAGCGGGTGAATTGAAGACTAAACCTACACAACACAGTGTTAAAACCCTGATGGAAAGTGGTATCAAAGCTGATATATTGGTTTGTCGCACAGAGCATGAACTTTCTGACGATTTACGCTATAAATTAGCTCTGTTCTGCAATGTAAAACGAGAGGCCGTTATCCAATCAATCGATGCTTCAACCATTTATGATGTGCCGAACATGATGCTTTTAGAAGGGTTGGATAAGGTAGCATTGAAAAAGTTAGATTTACCAGCACGTAATGAACCTAATTTAGTGCAGTGGAATGCGTTTTTGCAACGCCATAAAAATCCAAAGCACCGCATCAAAATTGGTTTGGTTGGTAAATACGTTGAGTTGCAGGATTCATATAAATCAATTTTGGAATCATTTATCCATGCGGGTGCAGAAAATGAAGTTCGTGTGGATGTGGAAAGTATTCATTCTGAGTATATTGATCAAGATAATGTACACGAAAAAATAGGTCATTTAGATGGTGTTTTGGTAGCTCCAGGTTTTGGAGGTCGAGGCATCGAAGGGAAAATCATCGCGATAAAATATGTTCGAGAAAACAAAATTCCATTCTTAGGAATTTGCTTGGGTATGCAAATGGCTGTGATAGAGTATGCTCGTCACAAGGCTAATTTGATTAATGCTAACTCTACTGAGATGAACCCTGAAGCTGACTATCCTGTAATTAATTTGATGGAAAGCCAAAAAGAAATAACTCAAAAAGGGGGGACTATGCGTTTGGGAGCCTGGGACTGTAAACTTAAAAAAGGTACATTGATTTATGAAGCCTATAAAAAGGAAGCTATTTCAGAACGCCATCGCCATCGCTATGAATTTAATAATGATTATAAGGAGCAATTGGAAAACGCAGGATTGCAATGTTCAGGCGTGAATCCCGAAACTAATTTGGTGGAAGTTATTGAACTTAAAAAAGAAGAGCATCCATGGTTTGTGGGGGTTCAATATCACCCTGAATACAAAAGTACGGTTGCTAATCCACATCCGTTGTTTATAGCTTTCGTAAAAGCATCTTTGGAAAATAAAATCAGTCGAGAGCCTCGACACTCATTTTAGGGAATCTTACTTAGGATGCGTTCCGTATGTGAATAAGATACCAAAAGAAGAGCTATTTGAAAATTACATTTTGTATCAGTTTTTGTAGCTAAACCTTTAAATAATAATTTTTTAAGCAGATAATAATCAAAAGATGGAAGAAAAAAAGATAGATTTTAAAACAATTCTTGGGTTTGGAATTATATTTTTGTTGCTCCTGTGGATGAGCTATAATAACCAACCTACAGCAGAGGAATTGGCCAAACGACAGGCTGAAAAGGAGCGCTTGGAAGCTGAACGAAATAGTCAAAATCAACTAACTTCAACTCAAACAAAACCAGCCACTATTCCAACTGATTCGGTAGCTTTGGCTCAGTATAAGTCAACCTTGGGAGCATTTGCTTATTCAGCTTCGTTGCCATCGGCATCTGAAGGGGTAACCGTTTTGGAGAATAAGGATATTAAATTGGTTATCAGTAACAAAGGAGGACAAGTGAAACAGTTGTTCTTGAAAGAGTTTACAACTTATGATGCACAGCCTTTATATTTAATTCAAGATGACAACGCCTCATTTTCATTGAATTTCACTACAACTCAAAATCAAAACCTAGACACTAAGGACCTTTATTTTGAACCGACTACTACCGAAAAAGATGGTAAAAAAGTAGTTTCCATGAAATTGAAAGTGTCTGAAAATCAGTTTTTAGAGTATGTCTACGAGTTGAAATCCGAAGGATATATGGTCGATTTTTCAGTGCGTTCACAAGGTTTATCAGAAGTACTAAACGGTGCAAAACCTGTGGCATTACAGTGGGCTATGAAATCACGCCGTATGGAAAAAAGCGTAACGTATGAAAACCGTTACACACAGATGACCGTTCAGCATGAGGGTGACAAAATAGACCGCATGAGTGAAAGTGGAGATGATGATGAGCAATTGAAAAATGTTAACTGGGTTGCATTTAAACAGCACTTGTTTTCATCGATTTTAATCTCTGATACTCCTTTAGCGGAGGGAAAATTTGTTTCCAAAAATCTGGTCAAAGATGAAGGAGTAGATGTTCAATTTACTAAGGATTACGTAGCCTCTTTACCATTGACACTTAAAGGAGGTGAACTCGGTGAATCATTGCATTTCTATTTTGGCCCGAGTGATTACAATGTTTTAAAGCAATATGAAAATCATGACCTTACAGATTTAATTCCATTAGGTTGGGGAATCTTCGGATGGCTCAATAAATTTTTGTTTATTCCGTTGTTTAATTTGCTTACTAATTATTTTTCCGTAGGAATTGCTATTATTTTAATGACCATCATTGTACGTGTTCTTCTATCGCCAATGGTGTATAAATCGTACATATCACAGGCAAAGATGAAGGTACTACGCCCTGAAATCAATGAAATTAACGAGAAATTTAAAGAATCGATGAAACGTCAGCAAGAAACGATGGATTTATATCGTAAAGCAGGTGTAAATCCGTTAAGTGGTTGTATTCCTGCGTTATTGCAGTTACCTGTTTTCTTGGCGTTGTTCAATTTCTTTCCAACAGCATTTGGGTTGAGACAACACAGCTTCCTATGGGCAGATGACCTTTCATCCTATGATGCTGTTATGGAACTTCCGTTTTCAATTCCTTTCTATGGAAGCCATATTAGTTTATTTCCAATTTTGGCATCGGTTGCTATTTTGATTTATTCTTTAATGACAATGTCGCAAAGTATGCAACAGCAACAACCAGGGATGCCTAATATGAAATTTTTGATTTATTTGTCGCCTATAATGATGTTATTTTTCTTTAACAACTACGCGAGTGGATTGAGTTTGTACTATTTTGTATCTAACTTGCTGACTATTTTGATCATGTTGGCAATCAAATACTGGATTATTGATGAGAAAAAAATCCATGCACGTATTGAAGAAAATAAAAAACAACCTAAAAAGGAAAGTAATTTCCAACGTAAAATGCGTGAAATGATGGAACAAGCCGAAGCTCAACGCAAGGCTCAACAAAAAAAATAAGTTTAGCTTAAATCAGTAGCAACTATCAATTTCATACTTAGATTGCATATTGGTGCAAAAAATGTTTCTTAGCTTAGGTGATTTCGAAAAAAAAAGGTATATTTGTCGAGTATTTTGTAGTAGCTAATAATTAAAAAGATAAAGATATATGTACAAAATTGTATTACTACGTCACGGATTGAGTGAATGGAACAAACTAAACCTATTTACAGGTTGGCAAGATGTTGATTTAACAGAACAAGGTATTGAAGAAGCTCGTGAAGCAGGACGAATCCTCAAAAAAGAAGGGTTTAAGTTTGACATAGCTTTTACTTCGGTGTTGAAAAGAGCTATCAAAACCTTAAACTATGCTTTAGAAGAGATGGGCGATTTATGGGTGCCTACTCACAAGCATTGGCGTTTAAACGAGAAGAGCTATGGAGCATTACAAGGTTTAAACAAAGCGGAGACAGCCGAAAAATATGGTGAGGATCAAGTGCTTTTATGGAGACGTTCGTACGATGTGAAACCTCCACTCATTGAAGAAACAGATGAACGTCATCCTTCACACGATCGCCGTTATGCTGACTTGCAACCCGAAGAAAAAACAGGTGGCGAAAGTTTGAAAGATACTTACGATCGTATGTTGCCTTTCTGGTTCAGTGAAATAGCTCCTGCTATTAAATCAGGGAAAAGCGTAATTATTGCAGCACACGGAAACAGTTTGCGTTCATTGGTTCAATATTTGGACGGACTTAGTGAAGAAGCTATTTTGAAACTAAATATTCCTACAGGAGTGCCATTGGTTTACGAGTTAGATGCTGATTTAAAACCTATAAAAAGCTACTACTTGGGCGACCAAGAGGCTATTGCAGCTGCCATTAACAGCGTTGCAAACCAAGGAAAAAGTAAGTAAAAAATTAATTTAAAAGAAAAACTTTGGAATCGGGACTCTCTCTATTCCAAAGTTTTTGTTTTTGAAATAGTGTAATTTTTTTTCAACAATATAGGAAATCAATTAACTAAAATTATTAACCTGTAGATGAATCTAAGACATTTAAAACTTTCGGACAGGAGTGGTGCCAAGAAAAGTTTTTATCTGTAAATTTTGCTTCATTGTCGTGAAAAATAGCAGTATTTTTAAATATTAAAACTTTTTACTTAGGTATTATTCGCTGATAGCTTTAAACTTATGTTGAGATATAAAAGTGTTATCAGTTTTGGTTATTTTTTCATTACAAATCACAACTATAAAAGGAGAAGCTTCCGATAATAAAATTTTTGGTTTTTGGGGCTTGAAAAAATCAGTTTTAGCAGAAGCAAGACGAAATATGTTAAATCAAGCAAATTTAGAAGGATCAGCAAGAGTTGTTATCAATGAACGAATTGAAGTACATCGTTCTTATATGTTTATTTTGGAAACTTATACAATCGTTGTAACAGCAGAAGTTATTGAATTTACAGAGTAAGGTTAAAAGACTGTCATTTATAGCAGTTTTTATTTTTGTTTAATGGTTTCATAATCAGTAACATAATCAATAATTTATATGCTAACTTTGGGACGAGAGTGATTTTTTTTGGAAAAAACTTTACAAAACTTTTGGTGTTTTATAAAAAAGTATTACTTTTGCACCCGCTTTGGAAGGCAGTTAGCTATTAGCTTATGGCGTATAGCTTA
>NZ_CDOI01000165.1 GCF_000827555.1 Capnocytophaga canis | reverse complement strand
TACAATCGTTTTACCTGTTTTGCAATCGCCTGTTTCTGTGTCGGTATGGGTTACTGAAATTTCAGTAGTTCCATCACAATTGGAAATCTGTAATTTGCTTTCTGCTTGGGGTTTATCTTTTCCGCAAGACAAATTCACATCCGCGGGGAAATTTATAAAAGTTATTTCCGGTGCAGGAGTAATGGTAATGGTTTGGCTGTGTTTTGTTTCGTTTCCACAAGCGTCTGTTGCTGTCCATCGGTAAATAATTACTTTATTTCCGTTTTCTTGCTTTTCTTCTTGATTCTTTGTCACTTGAATATTTTCAGAACAATTATCCGTAGCGGTTAAATCAATTTGTGTTGGAATATTGTTTTCCTCCACAGAAATATCGATAGGTAAAGACTCATTAAATGTAGGAGCTTTATCATCTGTTACAGAAATAATTTGTTCAAAACTAACGGATTGGTCGCAACCTGTTGCTGTATAAAAACGTTTGATAGTATACGTATTAGCACAACTTCCGTTTATTTTTGTATCAGTATGAGTGATATTTACAAAAGGACAGCCATCAGTTGCAAACTGCGAATAATCAGCACTCAGAACAGCATTGCAAGTAGCTGAAATACTTGCTGGTGGTGTTGTAATGAATTTCAAATCAATAGGAGGAGGTGGCGTTGCATCAGGGTCTATTGTTATGGTTTGTTCGTGGTATTCTTCATTTCCGTACGAATCGGTAGCCAACCAACTATAAATAACCACTTCTTTTCCTTGACCATTGGTTCTGTTATCTGTGGAAGATTTTACTTCAATTTTATTGCCACAATCGGTTGCTGTCAATTCTGCTCTTTGTGGTACTTCACTCCTACTTTTAACCACCATATCTTGCGGATAAGCTGATAGTTTAGGTTTTTCAATATCTCGAACTACGATATATTGTGTGTGAGAAATGGTTTTGGCTACCTCATCTACGGCAACCCAAACTCTTTTGATTTGAAACCCCTTTTGATCACCAAACAATTGTTTGTTTTCCGTGAGATATACTTTTGGAGATTTTCCGCCAATAACCTGCAACTGAGGAGCTTCATTTTCTGTATAAGCATTATGACAATAAGTTACAAAATCTTTCGGAAGTGTTCCTACAAATTGTAAAGGCTCTACAGATTCTGGTAAAAGTTTTACTTCAATATATTGAACAAAACTTGTTTGATTGTTACAATCATCTGTAGCTGTCCAAGTTCGGGTTGTAATATTTCCGTTTTTTTCTTCCTTATTGACAATTGTTACAGGGTTCGAACCGCAAGTAGAAGTGGCTGTTACATTCGCTTTCAGAGGAATTTCAGATTCTTGATTTACAACAACATATTTTTCAGGAAGATTATTTAAAGTAATTACCGATTTTTCAATCTCAAAACCTCCCTCACCTGTTGTTATATCATTATCCGTCAAAGCAAAAGCGATATGGTCAAGAACTTCAACCTTGATAAGTCCTAAGCCTGAATGAAATATAGGTCTTCCGTTTTGGTCTGTATAATAAACTTTTCTTCCTATGGCAATATTAGGCATTACGATTTCGCAACTTCCATCATTTTCTGTTTCTGGCACTAAGATATGCTTAAAGGTTTTCCCAAAATCATCAGAAAGTAATATACGTACTTTGGTATTTTGAAAAAGAGTTTGGTCTACGTCCCAAGTAAGGGTTACCTTTTCACCCATTTTGTATTCTTTCCTTTCAAACTTAGTAATTTTGAAAGGTTTTCCTTCTACAAATTTCACCTTAGCTTCGTGCATATCGTATCGAGTAGCGTGATTACTTCTTTCGTTAAGGGTGTTTTTAGTATCATTTACCCCTAACCAAAAAGTATATTCTTTTCCTACTTTTAAATCATATTGTTTCCTAAGAAAGCCGTTTTCTGTCACCCAATGCGTATAGTATGCTTTTGTGTTTACAGATGAAGATTTTTCGGTTACAAATTCAGCAACAGAAGATGTTTCGTCATTTTTTATATCTGCTTGATGAATGGCGTACAGAAGAGGGTCATTATCAGGGTCAGTAGCATTAATGGTGAATTGAAAAAACGTTTCCTTTGGAAGTCTATATTCTGATTCAAGTTTTGAAACATCTATTATAGGAGCTTGATTTTTAGTGTCTATCCCGAAAACAGGATTTTCTCCTTTGAGCCATTCTTTTTTGAGTATGGTTCTGGCTCGGTCTTGATAATAAGCTCCATCTCCCAAAATTCTTCTTCGAATGAAATAAATACTTGGCAAAGAAAAGAAATCACGAGGAGAGCCATAACTCATTATAGAAGTCCCGTTCTCTGGTTCGGTTTTGATGGTTGAATCTCCTCCTGTTGTAAAGGTATGTAACGAACCAAACATATGCCCAAGTTCGTGACCGATAGTCGCATAACTTTTTATAGCCACAGCCGCTGCTTTTTTTGACGCGTCAAAAGCACCTCCGAGTACTGCTAATCCGTTATTTCTACTTCTGGATTTAGCAATAACAATACCCACATCGTAATTGTCTTCACCTATAAGCTGATTGATTTTAAGAGTCGAATTATTAATAATATAGCGAGAGGTTTTATTATCAAAAGTCTGTTTATCACTTGTGTTAAAAATAAGTTTTTCATCATTTACAATTTCAAACTTTATTCCTATATCTCGCATATAAATTTCATTGAGTGTAGCTTCTAGCGAACTCCAATATTTTTTAACCGCCTCTATACTTCCTTCTCTGCTGTAATAGTACCAATCCACCAATACTGCCAATCGATATACACGTAAAATTTCATCGGAATGTATGTGATATGTATTTTTTTCGGTTGCTGGTCGAGAAAAAGGTGTTTGTTGCGGGGTTTTTGGGTGGTGTACGTGGCAATTTCCGTCTGAACATAGTCCACATTTTTCGCCCTTTTCTTCGCTGAAAAGGATAATATAGCCATCATCAGAGGTTTTGATATCCCATTGAGTTTGCTTCCATTCAAAATTACCTAATATTTTTTGATCTTTTGAAATCGAAAGTGTAGCAACAAACTCGTCATTGTTGTAGCCCACAAAAGTACGGATACCTTCCTTTTCAGTAAATGAAGTGTTACGTTCTTCCCACTGCAATAAAATTTTCTCATTTTCAGATATAGGCACTGCCCATTCTATCTTATTTCCTACTGAAAATAAATGAATTACATCAATGGCTTTTATTGAAGTTTTAATCGTTTCTTGTGCAAAAGCCACTTGCCCAAAACTGATGAAACTAAAAATGAGATAGATATAGTATTTCATCAAATAATATTTTTTAGAATGAGATTTTTCAATTTTCTTTGAAAACTAAAACTCCCTTTGTAAAAGTTTTACAAAGGAAATTTTAACAATTATCTTACAAACAAATAGCCTTGTTTTGTGTTTGATTTTCCTGTAATATTTTGATATTTGAGTACATAGAAATACGTCCCTGTAGGAAGACGTTTGCCTTTTCGGAAAACTCCTTTCACGTTGGCATATCCTCGGAAAACTTCTCCATTTTTTTGATAGTTTTTCGATTCATATACTTTCTGACCCAATTCGTTAAAAATCTCAATTTGAAGATTTTTATAATTCTCAATAGGCTCAAATTTCAAGTAATTCTCCGAACCTGACTCGGTAGAAACGCCATTGTAAACAATCATTTCTTTCGTTGGTTCTATTCCTGTAGGTGGTTGTACTCCACCCATAGGAGGTGTAGGTTTTGAAGACTTTTTAATGGTAACTTTCTGTTCGTGAGTAACTTTATTTCCACATTCATCAGATGCCTCCCATTTATAAATGATTACTCTATTTCCGTCCTCTTCCTTGTTTTCTTGGCTCTTGGTAACTTGAACAGCAGAACAATTGTCCATAGCAGTTAACGTTTCTTGTGTTGGAACTTTGCTTTCTTCCACAGAAATATCAGCAGGTAAAGTTCCTGAAAACACAGGTTTTACATCGTCTTTTATCGTAATAGTTTGGGTATGTGTAATGGATTTTCC
>NZ_CDOI01000164.1 GCF_000827555.1 Capnocytophaga canis | reverse complement strand
TTACAGATAAAAACTTTTCTTGGCACGAGTGAAAATGCGGTGAAATCACAGATTTATGTAGCTTTGATTTGCTATCTTCTGTTGGAGTTGATAAAGCGATTTTATAGCGATAAAAATACGGCATTTAGTAATTTTTGCGAGAAAATAAGGGTGTGTCTTATGCACTATCTGACGCTGAGTTATGTCTGCAACGAACTGAAACCTATCGTAAAAAAAGTGAAAAAACCACCTGAAAACACACTCTTTGACAGAGATAATTCCGCACAACAAACAAGTCTGCCCTTGTAAATAAAGGGTTGACAAGGGGTTTTATGTCGTTTTCAAAAAACTTTCGGACGGCTGTGAAATGATTTCTTATAATCTGATGTCTATTTTTAGAATATTCGTTTTGCAAGAAAAAACTCAAAAATCATTATCAACATTACGATATAGAACATTTGCCATAGGAGCCTACTTTGAAAAAGTAGATAATACGCTTAAAATCAACTCCGAATAGCTTTTGACAAAACAACGTAGAAATTGGTTTATGGGATAATCCGATTGATTTGAAAAAAAATCCTATCACATAATTTGGGTTAAATAACGTGAGTTCGATTTAAGTAGATACACCATAAAACAGATAAAGAGTTGTAAATAAAGGTGTTTTGTATATTCTATCTACATATAATTGCGAAAAATAATCAACTTCTAAGCTATTAGGATTCAGATACAAGTAAAAAGTCTTTTGAAAGTAAATATAGATGTCTGAAAAAAAACTGCTTAAAAACGAAACACTCTAATAAACAATGCATTATACATTTTTCTTATATCGAACTCACGTTAAATAAGAAAACAAGTCTATTAATAAAATGTCCGAAAGTAAATGGTAGCACTTATTGATCATTCGATAGTCCGCAATACTTGAAAAATATGTAATCAATCCATGGTGCAAAATAAAAAAACATGTGTTTGACTTAAAAGATAAATTTCGATATTAATCGTATTAAGAAAAATTATTTTGTTAAATAAATATTAAAATATTTACCACTCAAGTCCTTTTTTTGACCGTTCGCGTATTTTTTAAGAGTTATTCCGATTTTTTAATTAAAATACTGTTTTTGTTTTCCAAACATTTTAATTATCTTTGTTCCGTATGATGGGAGGATAATAAATCTTTGCTAATAGACCTGTACCAAAGAAGTGTAAATTAATCAACTAACTTTTTGAATGAAATATTATGAAAAATTCAGCTGACTCATTGATAATGCGTGTATTTGTAAGTGTCAAGACATAGCAAAATATTTAAAATACAATTGATAAATCTAATAATAACTATTGGATGAATTTTATTCTTTTAATTAAAAATAAAGATAATTAGTTAAAAAAATACGAAAGTTTGAAATAAAGAAAAAACTCAGATTATGGATAAGAAAATAACAATAGCACCAGTTTCTTTTTCCGGTTTTATAGAGAATTATGAAAGATATTACGATGACATTTCAGATTTGATTGAGAAAGGTAAAGAGTATAATGCTAAATATGAAACATTAAAAAATGATTTTCAAGTTAAAGATGCTGCTTGTGATACTGAAAAAATAACAGTTTTGAATAAGATTAAGTCAAACTATTTGCAAGAACGACAGGATTTAGATTTGAAGTTGAAAAAACTCCAAGCAGAAGTTTTTAGGTATGAAACAATTTTTCAAAAAGGAGATACCAAATATGGTAAAATGACGGATGAAATTCAATTGCGTGTTGATGAGTTAAAGCAAGCAATCAAGGATTTGATAGATATTAAACTTGATATTCTAGAACAAACAACAAGTGATAAAATCATTGAAATCAAGGAAGAATTTCAAAATAAAAAAAATGAAATTATCAACAATTATAGAAATAATAGTGCTAATCTGAGAGATGATGTTAAAGTGGAGTTTGAAAAGGAATCGTTGAATGAACAAGAAGCCTTTTTTGATAGGCAGACCATTTCTTCCAATATTGAAAAGCTATATAATAATATCTCAATTTTTGACAGTAAAAATTATTCGCCTTTGTTAGAGATTGGATCATTTAGAGTTGAAACTGATGTAGTAGAGAAAATTTCAAGAGAAATAAAAGTTTTGATACCTTTTATCGACAGCAAAAGTCTGTTAATAATTTTTGATGATAAAACTGAAAATAAAGTTAAAAATATATTAGTAAACTTGCTTTCCAGAGTGTTGCTTTCAACAGAGGTTGGGAAAATACAATTGATATTAAGCGATTTAAAAGACCTAGGGCAGATTTTTAGAGAATTAATTCCACTTACCCACGAAATTTTAAAAGAAGCTCATGGTTCAGCAAATTTCAAAAAGGAGTTAGACGATTGTAATAATAGGTTACACACTGTTTTTAGTAAATATACAAGTAGTTCTAAAAACTCTAATTTTTTAAGTCTTGGTGAGTATAATTACCACCAAATTACACATAATAAAGCAGAAGAATTAGCTCCTCATCATATTCAAGTGGTGCATAATTTATCCTATGACACAAATGAACAACAAATTAGAGAACTTAATCGATTGATAAATAACGGAATTAAGAATGGAACTAATTTTATTATCACTTGGAACAAAAACGATGAAAATGAGAAAAGTGAAAAATGGATAGAAAGTATAGCTAAAAATGCGAATGTATTGACTATAGATTTTGTTGGAAATTTATCCAATTATTTGAGTATAAAACACGAATTAGTACCCAATGTAATTGATGAAAAAAAATTACACGAATTAGTATATTCATTAAATATTAAGCATAGTGAGTTTAGTAAAAACATTGTAAAAGAACGATTTATAAACACAGTTCCAACGGATAAAAATTTATGGTTTAATTGTGATGCTTCTGAATTGATATCTGTACCGATAGGTAAAAGCAAATCACATCGAGGAGAACAAACTATCATATTGAAAACAAAAGATTTTCAATCGCATTTGATGTTGTCAGGTGGAACAGGTTCAGGGAAAACCAATTTTTTAAAAACCTTTATCACATCAGCAGCATTGCATTATTCACCCGAAGAGATAGAGTTTTATTTAGTAGATTTAAAAAATGGAGTCGGTTTTGACGCATTCAGAAAGTATCAACTACCACAAGTGAAACTTTTTGCGATGGGTGCTGAAAATGAATTGATACTCAATTTATTACAAGAGTTAAATGATGAGATGAACCACCGTTTGAATTTATTAACTCAAGCTGGTGTCGATGATATTGTGGAGTATAATAAACGAAATCCAAACAACAAAATCAAACGAACGCTTTTGATTGTAGATGAATTTGCTTCTGTGTTTGAAGATGACGACGATACGGCAAGAGAAATTGTAGCTAAAATTTCACCATTGGTAAGAAAAGCCAGAGCGGTGGGTATCAATTTATTTTTCTCAACACAAAATTTCGGTAGAACACAAAGTTTTTCAAGCTTATTTAGTGAAATTCCAGTACGGATTGTACTGAAATCCAGTCAAGATGCTGCGAGCTATCTTTTAGGTGGAGGTAACGATGCCATGAAATATGTAGAAACTATTGGAGATGGTGTGTTGAACTACAAAGCAGGTATTAAACTTTCAGAATCAGATAATGAGTTTTTTAAAGGTTATCTTTTAGAAAATGATGATTTAGAAATTATTTTAACAAACATCAACAAGGAATCAGAACGAAGAGGCTTTGCCAAAAATCAACAGATGGTATATGATAATATTTCTAATGCAGATTTTAGTAAAAATGCTGAAATATTCCAGCAAAAAAGGGTGGAAACATTTATTGATGAAAATGATAGAACTATTACAAAGGTAATTACTCGTAGGAAAATTCCGATTTGGTTAGGAGAACCAACAACGATTTCCAAAACACATTTCAAAATGGATTTGGAACGAAATTTCAATGAAAATATTTTAATCACAGGTAAAGATAAGTCGGTATCTATCAATGCAATGTATAATATACTTTCCAGTTTGAGTTATGCTTTTGCAAGTGGTGAAATTGCTATTAGGATTATTTCATTTTTGAGTGAAGAAGAAAATACGGAATTACAACTTCATTTACTTAATCAATTGTCTGTAGCGTTTGATTATAAGTTTTGTGATTTAGAAAACTATGAACAAGAGTTGAAAATTTTACACACCGAAGTTGAACGAAGAAGTCAGCAAAATAACACCCAAGCAAAAAGAATTTTTGTATTCTATGTAGGTTTAGAAAAAGCTCGTAAAATGCAGAAAGTGGGATATGATGAAACAGAACAGGCAGAAATGTTTAAGAAAATATTGTCGGAAGGGAATAATTATAATATGCATTCTATTGTTGAGGTAATGCAACCAAGTTTTTTAGGACGTATTTCAAGAAATGATTTAATCGGAAATTTTGTACATAGAATTATCTTTCACTTAGGAAGCTCTGATGAATCAAGAGGAGTTTTAGGGAATAATAAAGCGGCACATTTATATAAAGCAGATGAGCCACACACTAAGTTCAGAGCTGTTTATTTCAATTCTAATTTTGAAGGTGTTTTACCAAAAATTAAACCTTACATTGATTTAATTAATTCAGATGATTTTACCCCAAAAAATTTTGGAAAGGAATATTTGAATAACACACCCATTATTGATGTTATACATAAAAGAGTAGAATCTTCAAATGAAGAAATTAAGGCAGAGGAAAAAGAAGTAGAAAATAAAAAATTAGAGTTTTCTGTATCAAATGAAAATTTAGCCGAAATAGATTATCTAATGCAATTGTCACAAAATTCTGAAGACACTGAAGATGAAGTGATTGATATTGATGATTTTTTCAATAGAATAAATTCTTATGAAAAATCAAAGAATGTGAATGATGAAAATTTAGCAGAGTTAGAAAAATTATCACAACAACTGAAAGAATTGGATGAAGAGGATGAAGTGATTGATATTGATGATTTTTTTAATGATTTCACATCAACAGAAACAACAAAATAGAAATGAAAATACGAACTAATATAATTATGTTATGTCACATTTAATGAGAAACGGAGCGGTAGTTGAACCTGATGAGGTTTTAAAAATGAGAAAATCTACCGATAAATTAGCAGATGATTTAAGAAAAACTTCAAAAGAATTAATCAATTCAACAGAACAATTAAATAATAATGGCTTTCAAGATGCCAACTTTGATAGGCTTTATCAGGTAATTACTGAAAATAAGAAACATTTGGAAGAGTTGGATAAAGTAATGTTAGATTTTTCAAAATATTTGAAATTTATTGAAGAAAATATAAGGGAATTAATAGAAGGAGACCCATTTAAGAAAAGTAATATTACAGTAAGATAATAAAATTATGGCAAGTATTAAAATAAAAACAAGAACTGGATCTCACGTGAATCTTGATGCTTTGCTTGAGTTTAACAAAAAATTAATTCAATTCAAAAAAGCATTGTATGAATATTCTTCAGAAATTAATCAGGCTCTAAACAGATTAGAAAGAGACGGTTGGAAAGATGAAAAATTTTCAGAATATAAGGTAGCCTTTGATAAATATATCAAACTTTTAGAACCTTTAGGACAAGAATTAGAGCAGATGGAAAAAACAATGCAAATTAAATGGGTACCTTTCATACGAAAACATTTGGAAAATAAAAATTTACCTAAATAAAATTTCAAAATGAGTGCAAGGCGAAATCAAAATGTTCACAATGATTTCAAAATATTAGATGAACATATCAAAGCACTTGATGAGTGTAAGGAAAATATACTTTCCACTACCAAAGAAATGGAAGAAAGTATAATTACACTCAATGAACAAGGATTTCAAGATAGAAATTTTGAGAAATTATATAAGGTATTTGAAGAAAACAAAGATAAAATCAGTGACATATCTAATATTATGGAGGTTTTTAGGAGCTATGTGGAAGAGCTAAGTGAACTTATAAAATCATATAACAACATTGAGCTATGAGTAAAGCAATCATAGATACTCCGGATAGGTTTTTGGAGTTAGCAACGGTACTTCGAAATTATCAAATTGATTTCTGTGCATTTATGTTCAATACAGAAGATGAAATTCAGCAATATATTCGTAAAATAGAGGATAGAGTTCGAGGGCTTGAGAATTATATTAAAGCAATGAGACATAGGATAAGTGCTATTGAAAGTCAGATGTCAGGACAAGAACCTGAAGCATACCAAAGAATGCAAAATGAAATTTATCGTTTAAGAGAGGCTATGAGTAGAAGCTATGATTTTAAAGTTTCATTGAATAATCATTGTGATGAGATAAAAACAGTGCGAAATGTTGGACTGACAGATGTGGGGGATGCCATTTTTAGAGGAAGGTTTGGCACAATGGGCACATATAGAACAGAAGAAGCATTACAAAAAATTTTTGACAAGCAAAATAAAATAGGCTTTATAGGATTAGAACAAATGGCATTATTTCTTAAAGAGTATTTAGCAATGGAAATACCCGCTATAGTTTCTGCAGATGAATAAGATTAAGAAGCAGAAAAATCGTAAAAAACTAACAATAAAAAACAAAATTTAGATGTGGTTAGATTATAATATTCAAAAACAAAAAGAGAGCGAATTTAAATCATTAAAAAATTATCTCTATGAAACAAAAAGCAAATGGAAAGATGATAAGTGTTCAGAGTTTTTTAAAAGACACATAGATGATATGATTTCATTGGTAGATTCCTTTCTGATGTGTACAGATAAACTTGTGCAACATTTTAAAGATGTAGATGATTTATTAAAAAGGTCAAATTATGTTTAATCATTAATTATTAACAATAAAAATAGAATAAATATGGCAAAGAAATGGGTTTGCGCATTGAATGAATCGCACGTTTATGACACACCAACAGCAGATTTATGGTGTAGTAAATGTCCTCCATTAGAGGGAATTTTGATGGAAAAAGATGAATCAAAAGTTAAACCAAAACCTCAACCGGACAATAATCCAGTTAATCCTGAAAAACTTCATATAAAAGGAGTTGGTTTGTACATTATGTTGATTGATAGTTCAGGCTCAATGTTTATGGATAATGTTTTTCCGGGGGTGCCGATGAGTAGAGCAAAAATGGTTTCTGCACAAGTGGCAAGTGCTATATGGGAAACAACAACTCTTAACCAAAAAGAAGATGCTTATTTTTTGGTTATGTTGTTTGACCATACGCTAAAACCTTTTATCAATTTTATGAATGTTCAAAACGTTTTGGATAAATATAAAGATGTTAAAAGTTTAGAGGCTGCTTTGTATAAAGAAATGGAAACAATGAAAGGAGCAACGGACATAAACAAGGCATTGAAAGGAGCATTTAATGCAGCTCAAAACTTCATAAATGGAAATCTTGGTTCAATAGGAAAAGTGACACCAATGGAAATGAGTATGCTTAATTTTGAAACAGGGAATGACTTCACCGTTCCTAATGTTCGTTGTTTGATATTTACCGATGGGCAACATTATGTTTCACAAAATGCAAAAGAGAATGTTTTAAAAGAAAATCCGTTTAACAATTTTGAGTATAAAGGTGAAAAAATCAATATATTGATGGGAGCGTTTCACGGACCGGAAAGTGACACGGGATATTTGCAATTGAAATCCATTATGGGAACTTGTCCAGTTCACGGAGAAACACAATTTTTCCATTTCAGTAAAGCAAGTGACACTAAACGAATGAGAAATCTCTTCAGGATGAGTAGTGGTCCAGGTGGGCTTTGTGAAAAATGTCTAAGTGCATATATCACTAAAGACCCTATTCAGTAAATGAAAAGATATTCTATAAAATAAAGTAAAAGATGGAAAGTGTTCGTTTTTTTCTCATAGATTGTTCTGATTCAATGTTTGAAGAAAGACCTTTTGAAGATTCTAAATTATCAAGGCAAGATGGATTGCAAAATTTGTAGTAAAATGGTATAATGTTTATATATTCTTAAATTATTCAGTTTGTTTTTTTAGACAATAAGGAAAGGCTTGGATTGATTGTTTGAAAGTAAGTCAAATATTTTCAAATTTCAATAATGTTGATGAACTTGAGAAAGCAATTTATCAAGAAATGGAAATCAAGTATTAATCAGGCATTGCAATATGTTTTTCCAAAGATTCAAAAAATATTAGAAGAAAATTCACTTAATGTGTCAACTCAATTGAATTTTGAAACTGGAGATGATGCTCAATTTCCTGATTTTTTTGTGTATTATTTTCAGATGGGAAATGCAAAGAGAAAATAATAAACCTATTTAATAGTTATGTATATAAAGAAATGTTAAATCTGTTAATTACAGTTTACATCAGGAAAAATAAAGATTGGGGGTATTCTCAATTGAAAGAAATGTCAGGAGATTGTTTTGTGCATAACGAAATACAAGTAATTGATTTTGATAATTATAGTGTAGAGGATTTTAATAATCTTGCTTTTCGTTTATTTTATCCTTGTAGAATAGAGTTTTGTAATAAATGTATTAATCATAAATAAATCAAATAATGAAAAAAATAACCATACTCACATTGTTTAGTTTATTGAGCTTTTATGGGTTTGCAATAGAAACAACGGTAGTAAGCACAAATGATGGAATTACATCATTAACTGTTACTCAGACATCAGAAGGAGGGGGGAAGCCTTCTAAAGGAGGTACAGCATCCGAAACCCAAAAATATCCAGACGTTAATCATAAAAAAGGTGATTTAGAAGTTTATCTTAAAAAACTCAATACCCAAATATTAGGTGCACTAGAACAAAAAATCTTAACCTCAAAACAAGAGATATTAGAGATATTAGAGATATTAGAGATACTAAAAATAATCTTAATAATCATCAGTGCTATTCTGGGAATAGGGCTTTTGGGGAGTATTGCATTCATCTTTAAACAAAAAAAACAAATCAAAATGGATAAATCAAAAGTTCAGGCTGATCATAAACATATTGTTGAAACTATTAATAAACTGAATATAAGTTTTAATGAAGATTTCGATGAATTGATACAAAAATTTAATGCTATTTTAAAGGTGCTTGATCAAAATCAGTCAATTCATTATGGAGATAACTTTACGGCTAAAAATCTTGATGAATTTTCAGAAAAAATGAAATTTAAATTAAGAGAAATAGTAAGGCAAACTGCAAACTTGGAAGGTCTTTATGAAAGTAATAAACAAAAATATGATTCATTATTTTCAAAAAACGATGCTGATGAAGCTAAAAAAAAACTACGAGAAATTGCTTTAAAGAACGCAGAGCTGACAAGGCAATTAGAAGAAGTTAATGCTTCACCCGTTTTGACTGCTGAATCGTTAAATGGCACTTTTATAAATGCTGATATTTTAGTAACGGCAGGACCAAGAAAAGACAAAGAAAGTGATAGCGAATTAGGAGAGGATGCTTCGGGGGTATATAATACACCCACAGGAACCTATTTCTGGATTTTTGATGGCACAAGTGATTCACCAAACTTAATTTGGGAGAAAAAACATATTTTTTCGAGTAGGGTTTTAGCTCAAAAGATGAGCCATACGATTGCATCTATTTTGAAAATTAGTAAGTATAGTGAGTGTTTAAATATGTCAGATGAATTGCTAAAAGAAGTGTTTGACAGAGCGGTGTCGCAGGTTAAAGTTGAATTTACACAAAACATCAATGACGCTCCAAGTGAAGTGAGACAATCAATTTTTGAAAATGAACAAAAGAACGTTCGTTTATATTGTTCAACGACCGTTTGTTTTGGATTTTTGTCAAAAAATGGAAAATTAAACTATTTCTACCTCGGAGATTCAACCGTAAATGCGTTTGAATTAAAAAATGGAGAGATTGTCTCAACTTCAAAAGACAAAAACGAAAAACCAAGCAGATTGTTTTTGATGCTTAAAAAAGAGGAAAAAGGATGGAGTTTGCAGGCAAGCAATTACCAAGAAAGAATTTCATTTTTCAGCAAAGAGAAAATCAATTATTTAGTTGCATACTCTGATGGAGTGTCAGCATCAGAAAATTTTATAGTCGAAAACCCTAAACTTGAAATAGCAAATGTTTCAAATAGAGAACAAAAATCGTTTGACGATAAATCTTTAATAGTGTTAGAAAGAAAAATATTTCGTTAATCATTTATGTGGGTAAATATTGATAATAAACGTTTTGAATTTCACTCTGACTATGATTCGTTTAACAAATCAAATAATAGTTGGAGAAAGCAAAATGTCGATGCCTATAAGTTTCAAAAATTTGGAGCTACTAATGTGTTTATCAAGCGAATGGAAAGCCCCTCAAAATATATTTCAGGGTTTGGCTTTCTACAAAAAGTGAAAGGAAAGAAATTTCATTCATTGCCAATGATTTATGACCTTGTTGAAACTCGAGAAAATAACCAAACAGTTTATTACCTCTTTCAAGAGGCTATTTCAGGTCAAACTCTTGAAGAGGTGATGAAATACAAGGTTTTTAAATTAAATATTCAACGGTTTTTGCGGGATATTTATGGAGGCTTGGAAGTCATTTGGAAACAGGGGTATTGGTTTAGTGATTTTGTTGAGAAAAATATTTTTATAGGGAATAATGGATGGTATTACTTGATAGATTTAGATAGTGTTGTTTCATTGGATATTTTACCGATGGAAGATCACCATTTTTTAGGAACGATCAATCGGAATTATAAAAATGCAATTGCCTCTCTCTGGTATAAAGATACTTTTGGTTATCCATTCCCGATTGTGAAGGAACATTTAAAGGGAGATACCATCAATGCGTTGGAGTTGTTTATTTTTATGGGACAACTTAGATATTTTATAGATCATTTAGAATCAAGTGAATTTCTTTGTGCTCAATCACGAAAACAAGTTCCCAAATATCTTTTGGTGTTGAATCAATTATATACTAAAAATTGTTTTTTGTCTGCCTTTTCATTTAAAGCTTTACATCAACAAAAACCATTACAATTTAAAGTGTTAGAAAACTACAATGAAACAGTACTTTTTCCATCGCATAAAACTATTTGGATAGATTTTAAAAAAAAACGAATTTTAATAAAACAGTAAAGTAATATTATGAATGTAAATATTAATAACCATACATTTGAATATCATTCTGATTTTGATCCATTCAACAAATCCAATAATGGTTGGAAAAAACAAAACGTAGATGCTTATAAATTT
Source organism: Capnocytophaga canis (assembly GCF_000827555.1). GTDB lineage: Bacteria > Bacteroidota > Bacteroidia > Flavobacteriales > Flavobacteriaceae > Capnocytophaga > Capnocytophaga canis. Next base: position 1,323 of record NZ_CDOI01000164.1, on the reverse strand, counting down.
CAATCATTTGGAGCAACTAAAGTTTTTATAAAAAGAATGGAAAGTCCTTCGAAATATATTTCAGGGTTTGGCTTTCTACAAAAAGTGAAAGGAAAGAAATTTCATTCATTGCCAATGATTTATGACCTCGTTGAAACGCGTGAAAATGACAAAACGGTTTATTACCTTTTTCAAGAAGCCATTTCAGGTAGAACCCTTGAAGAGGTAATGAAACACGATGTGCTAAAATTAGATATTCAACGGTTTTTGAGAGATATTTATGAAGGATTTGAAGTTATTAGACAGCAAGGTTATTGGTTTAGTGATTTTGTTGAAAAAAATATTTTTGTGGGAGATGAAGGAGGGTATTATCTAATAGATTTAGATAGTGTTGTTTCATTGGATATTTTACCGATGGCAGATCATCACTTTTTAGGTACGATTAATAGAAATTACAAAAATGCTATAGCATCTTTTTGGTATAAAGACACGTTTGGCTATTCGTTTCCATTGGTGAGAGATTATCTAAAAGGAGATACAATCAATGTTTTGGAGTTGTTGATTTTTATGGGACAGCTTAGATATTTTATGGATCATCTAAAATCAAGTGATTTTCTTGCTGCTGAAACTCGAAAACAAGTGCCTAAATATCTTTTGCAATTAGATGAATCAAAAACTAAAAATTGTTTTATCTCAGCTTTTTCATTTGAAGGTTTACACCAAAAACCATTGGAATATGGAGTGTTAGAAGACTATATCAAAACAGTACTTTTTCCAACACAGGAAATTATTTCCGTGGATTTTAATAAAAAATCAATTACTAACAAGCCAATAGAACCACCAATTTCAATACCGCCGCCACCGGTGCCACCAACACCACCTAAAAAACGAAAATATAAAGGTTGGTTAGTAGCGGCAGTTTCTTTAATTTTGATGTATGTTTTTGGAAACAAAATTTATGAATGGGCTTATGAAGCAGAGGCTCTATACGAACAAGCTGTGTCACATTCATATAAAAACGAACACGAAAAGACTTATGATACTGATGCAGAGGCTCTATACGAACAACCTGTGTCACATTCACATAAAAATGAACACGAAAAGGCTTATGATACACAAGCTCTATACGAACAAGCTGTGTTACATTCACTTAAAAATGAACACGAAAAGGCTTTTGAGCTATTTCTTGAATCAGCTAACAAAGGTCATTCTGGAGCACAATATGATTTAGGACAAGCGTATTATAGTGGAATTGGAATTTCAAAAGATTACAATGAAGCAGTAAAATGGTACAGAAAAGCCGCTGAACAAGAAAATGTAGATGCTCAACTTAATTTAGCTGAG
>NZ_CDOI01000163.1 GCF_000827555.1 Capnocytophaga canis | reverse complement strand
ATCGTTCAGGAACTGAGGAACTTTATCGGAAGGAGCGTCTGGCATCGGATAGCCAGGAGCAGGCATTCCCGTTTCGGCATCCGTCCAACGAAGCGCATTGAGCGAACGCTTCATTTCTAGACGCATTTCGGGTGTGTTACTGTCGAAATATCCTTTGCTAAAGACGCGAGACATATCGTACATTACCATCGTCGCCACCGCCTTTATTCGCGTGTCGATAGCCGTAGCGTTCAGGGCAAATCCGCCCCAACCGCAGATGCCAATAAGCCCTATTTTTTCTCTGTCCACAAAGGGTTGAAGCCCCAAGCAATCGACCGCAGCCGAAAAGTCTTCGGTATTGATGTCGGGTGAGGCTACATTGCGAGGTTCGCCACCGCTTTCGCCTGTATAAGAAGGGTCAAAAGCCAAGGTTACAAAACCTCTTTCCGCCATCATCTGGGCGTAAAATCCGGAGGCTTGCTCCTTTACCGCTCCGAATCCACCGCAAACGGCAAGAGCTGCAAGTTTCGTGTTCTCGCTGTTTTTCGGAAAGTACAAATCGCCGACAAGAACTATGCCGTAGCGATTTCTGAACGTTACTTTTTTATGTTCTACTTTATCACTTTTCGGGAAAATTTTGTCCCAACAATTATCGCATATGGATGTTTTTTTGTTTGTGTTCATATTGCTGAAATTTTAGTTTTATAATTAATTCATTTAAAATCATTTAATTCTTTCTTTTTCGTATTTTTCTCAAATACAATCCGATACACAGATATATCAGTAATGGAACTACTCCAAATGTTGGCGAAATGAGTAGCGTTTTGTCGGGTGGAATTGTTGCGAATCCTTCGGAAATTAGCGGATTGAGTGCGTCTTCCATCGTGTGCATTAAAATGACCACCCACAGCGAACGCGAAAGGAAAAAGACTTCGGTGTACATAATCGTCCAAACACCCACTACCACAAAGCCATAAATAAAAAGCCAAAGTCCACCATAAGGGAAAAATTGAGCCAGATAGCCGTCTTCCAAAAACACCAGATAATAAGGAGCGTGCCAAGTCTGCCAAACCAACGCTACCACCAGATAAATCAACCATTCGTTTTTGGTAAGTTGCTCCATTTTTAGGGTGAGATAGCCTCGCCAAACCGATTCTTCAAAGATATTTTTGATAAATTCGGGCAGAAAAACGGTTGCCAATATCGGTAAATAGGCTGTAAAACTAAACTTGCCCACATCTGCCCAGCCCAGCATTTGCCCTATACAAAGCGTTATACCGATAACCAACGGATAAACTGCAAAGGCAAATAAATACCAACGAGCGTTTTGCTTGAAATTCGGTTTCAGGGGAATGTCTTTCCAGCCATCTCCACCGAAGAGGCGAAGCAAAAGCATACACAAAAGTGGTGTGGCGATAAAAATCAATGCTCCGAGCGATTCCAAATTCGAGGGCTGACCAAGTAACTTATCCACCCCTACACCCACCCAACCGCAAGTGATAGCCACCAAGCTGAATAGGGCAACATTTCTGAAAGTTTTTGATTTGGTGTTCATATTGTTAAAGTGTTACATTGTTTTTTGAATGATATTTCATTTTAGGTATAGAAATGATATTATTTTAAAATATCCAAAATTTTCTCCTCATCATAAACAAACATTCCAACTGCTACCAGTGAAGCTATACCGTGAGCCAACATCCACGATTTAGCGATAATGTTCTTCACGCCTTCGTCGGATAATTGTCGGTATTCTTCTGAATTTTTCATTATGTCCACTACTTGCTGACTTTCCGGAAAAATATCTGTAAGTTTTATATTCATAATATTATCCATATAGAAAGCCTTAAATAAAGCAGGTTCTATATGAGCCATTTGCACATATCCCAATCCTAAATCAAGGAAAGAGTTTCCTGTTTTTGAATAGCCTAACATTGTGTTTTGTAAGTGAATAAGAGCTTTTTGGCAGACTTCGGCTTTGAGGTCGTCCATATTTTTGTATGTCCAATAAATGGGCTGTGTTGAACAACCGATTTTTTTGGCAATGTTTCGGGCAGAAAGCACCTCAAACCCTTCTTTTCGAACCATTTCAAAGGCAGTTTCAATGATAATTTCTTTCGTTATTGTCGTTGTTTTAGGCATAATATTATTTTATAACATACATTATATAACTATTGTTATATTTTATTGCAAAGGTAATATGTTTTTTTGAATAGACAAATTTTAAAAGAAAAAGGAACGAAATTACTCGTTCCTTTAATCTTGAAATCTTATAAGTTATGTTATCTCTAAACCAAAAAACGCCCCGATTGGAGCGTTTTTATATCTTTTTTAATTATCTAATAAATTCCTAAATTACACGATATTGGTTTTTACAAGAAAATTGATTATCATTCAGGTTCTGTGTAGGTTACTATATCAATACCGATGCCATTGGGGTCTTTGATAGCGAAATGGCGGTCGCCCCAAGGCTCATTTCGTAGCTCCATTTCAATAGGAACGCTTTTGTTTTTCAGTTCTTTATAAACCTCATCTACATTTTCGACTTCAATCACTGAATAACAATTGATTTTCAAATATTTGACATTTTGATGTGTCATTATTTGATAATATTCTGGGCTAAAAAAAGCACTTTCTTCCAGTATGATAAGCAACGTTTGATTTTGTTTTTTCATCGTGTTTTTTTAGGAAAGACAAACTTAATAATAAATTTTATTATTGTTTTGGACTTGGACAATATACCTTTGGTGGTGTTAAGCTGTGAAGCGTATCTACCAAACGTTATTCTACTTCATCAATAGTAATACCTCCTTTTTGACGACTGACCTTTAAACTTTCTTGAAAAATGCAAAATCTTATCAAATGCCTCACTTCATCTTTCGGATTAAACTCAAATCAAAAAGAGCTAAAAAGCTGAAATACAGTGTTCCCAATGCAATCGCTGTATGAGGAAAATCTAAAAAAAGTCCACCGTGTTTTTTGGCATCTAAGTAACTTTGGGATTTGCGAAATCCTTCATCTAAGGCAAATTCTGGGACAATATTTTGCCCAAAAGCGACAAACATCGCAAGAAAAAAATACAGCATTACTGCGACGACAGATTGAGCCATTACTCTTTGTTGTACAGCTTCACTGGTGTTAAAAAATGCAAAACGCATTCGGTTAAACACGGTAACGCAATAAAGCGTAGTAATCGTCCAATCCGAAAACCCCATAATACTCTGAAAAGAATAGGCAAACAAGCCATATACAGGGAAAAATATAAACAAACTGATGCGTGCAGAAAACGCCACCATAAACACACCTGAATGTACCATTATAAACTCAAATGCCATTAAAAGACTGAATTTAAATACTTTATCAGCGTCCAAAGGCGTGGCGGAAAACCACAAACTTCCGTAATAAAATGCCATCAACACCAAATTCAAAAATCCAAAATACTCAAAAGGCTTGTCCCAACGCTCTATCACACTGATTTTTGAGTTTTCTTTTTTGGTTCTTTTTCGTGTCATTTTTTATTTTTTTGGCAAAAATAGGAGATTTTATTTATTTTTCACAAATTACGAAAAACAAGGAAGAATTATACCTCCTTATATTAACCATTTAGCATTGAGAATTATCCCTCCCATTCTTCTGGTTCGTTTTCGTTTACCCACCAACGGTTGAAAAACGCAGTTTTTGTCTTGTTGTGCATCATAGGTGTTACTTCGCAAGGACAAAAATAGTAATTCCTTTGAAACGAATACGATAATCTGAAAAAACAGAAAGTGCATAACCCACAAACCTATCCTTTTTGGGGAATAATGTAAGCCATATCTTTGCTCTGTTTTCTTTTTGCAAAGACAGTAAAAACATTCGGAAATACAAATGTTTCTAGTTGTTGTATCTTGTTGATTTATTGATATATAAAAGAATTATGGATAAAAAAATAAAACGATATACGAATATTATATGTGTAGAATAAACGAAATTGCGTATATTTGCGTGTTACCTGCAAGCGTAAAGACAGACCGTGCAACCCTGACAGTAACGGTCAGACAAACAAGAGAAGCGTAAACCATTTTGACAGATAAACAAAGACATACAGACCATATTACAAACGGACAAGAACTAAGCCGACACACCTTGCCGACCCTTCTGTATTTTTTCTTTTCCCTACCGCACATTTTTTTATTCAATTTTTTGCCACCGCACAATGGCACATTGGCTTTTGCCCCGACACACAAAAGCCCACGCTTCGGCAAAATCCAAAGAGCCATTTTTTCCCAACGCTTTTTTAACTTTGCATTTATAAACATCTATATAGAGAACACTATGCTATCAACAGAGAAAACATTATCAGAAGTAATAGAAATACTAAGACAACGTGGTTATACAGAAGACTTTAACTTGTTGGAAGAAAACATATCTTACAAAAAAGGAGGCGAAAAAGTTGATTTGAACGACATCGTTATTGACAAAATATATCGTTTTACAGGACAAAACGACTTGGAAGACGAAGCCATTTTATACGCAATGACAAATCAAAAAGACGGAGCTAAAGGCGTATTTGTCAATGGGTATGGAACTTACACAGACTCAGGGGCAAACGCTGTTATCAGTAAGATAACCGTTAATGAAAATGATAATGACGATTGGACAATAAAATAATGAATTATACTAACTTTGCAGCGTGAAATATTTCTCCTTCATATTAGCCCTTTATGTTTTGTTGCTGACAGCAGCACCAAACTTGGTGGAGGACAATTGTTTTCAGGAGCAAACAACCGAACAATCACAAGACAATCAAAGTGACAAAGATTGTAGCGATTGTTGTTCACCATTTATGAGTTGCAATACCTGTTTGGGTTTTACTTTTCCAATAGCAAAATTTTCAATACACTCTATCCTCACTTATTCAGACAAAAAAGTTTCTATTTACAAGGAAAATACAACGTCTGACTTTTTCTCTTCCATTTGGAAACCGCCCAAGATTAGTTAATGTTTCCGTGCCTTCGGCACAATAACAAATTGGGGTGCTACGCATCGTCAATTCTTATTTTTCAAACATTAATAATCATTTAGGCAATGAAGTTTAAAATCATTTTGCTACTAATGGTAGCATTCAACATAAATACCGTATTCGGACAGAATACATTTAAAGCGGTCATAAAAGACAGCGAAACAAAAGAACCGTTAATCGGTGCGACAGCTATTTTATCAGAAACGGCAACAGGAGCAACCGCAGACATTAACGGAATGATAACCTTAACCAATATCCCAAACGGAAAGCAGATAATTGAATTTCGTTACATCGGTTATGAAACAAGAAAAGACACGTTTGATTTTCCGTTGACAACATCAAACCTGATAGAGATTTTTCTCAAATCAAATGCAAACGAATTGGACGAAATTGTGATTTCATCTACCCGAAGTTCCAGAACCATAAAGGACATTCCGACAAGAATTGAATTTATTGGAGGGGAAGAATTAGACGAAAAAGGCAATATGAAAGCAGGGGATATTCGTATGCTTTTAAGTGAAAGCACAGGCATACAAACGCAGCAAACTTCCGCAACATCTGCCAATGCTTCTATTCGTATTCAGGGACTTGACGGACGATATACTCAAATTCTTAAAGACGGATTTCCACTATATGCAGGAGCAGCAAGCGGTTTAGGACTTTTGCAAACGCCACCGCTTGACTTAAAGCAAGTAGAAATTATTAAAGGTTCTTCATCTACACTTTACGGAGGAGGAGCGATAGCAGGATTGGTAAACCTTATTTCCAAAACACCGACAGATGAAAAAGAATTACGTTTTCATTTAAACGGAAGTTCGGGCAGAGGTTTTGACATTAACGGTTTTTACGGACAGCGATTTAACAAAATTGGAACAACAATATTTGCAGCACACAACCGCAATTGGGCTTACAACCCTGCCAATATTGATTTTACAGCAATTCCAAAATTTGACAGGTATGTTTTCAATCCCAAGTTATTTGTTTATTTCAGCGACAAAACAAAACTGAATGTTGGAATAAACACAGCTATTGAAAACCGTATCGGTGGCGACATACATTTTATACAAGGAAAAGGAGACACTATCCACAGCTATTTTGAAGAAAACAAAACACAACGCTATTCCACGCAATTGTCTTTTGACCATAAATTTAATGACAAAAGTTTCTTCAATTTTAAAAACAGCGTAAGTTATTTTAACAGGATAATCAATATTCCGAATTATAGCTTTGACGGCACACAAACAGCCACATTCAGCGAAGCAAGCTATACCAATGTTCGGGAAAAAACAGAATGGGTTGCAGGTGTAAATCTTTGGTCGGATAACTTTCAGGAAAAGCAGACAGACACTTTTCCGTTGAGAAATTACGACCAAATTACTTTTGGTGCATTTGCTCAAAATTCGTGGAAAGCAACCAAGTGGCTCAATCTTGAAACAGGTTTCAGAGCCGACTATGTTATTGATTATGGTATTGCCTTGCTGCCAAGAGTTTCAGCATTATTCAAAATAACCGACAAATTTTCTTCACGGCTTGGCGGTGGCTTTGGCTATAAAACGCCAACCATATTTACAGAGGAAAGCGAACGCATACAATACCAAAATGTAATGCCCATTGATAAAAACATCAACAAATTGGAACGCAGTTACGGAGGAAATTTTGATTTTAATTATCGCACCGTATTTGGCGAAAAAGTAACGTTCAGTATCAACCAACTTTTTTTCTATACCTATTTGAATAACCCTTTGTTGCTTGAATCTCAAACAGGCGGATTATACCAATTTATCAATTCGACAGGACACATTGATACAAGAGGAACAGAAACAAATATCAAAATCGGTTATGATGATTTTAAATTGTTTTTGGGCTACACCTTTACCGATACCCGATTGATTGAAAACGGAACAAATACCGAAAATCCACTAACACCAAAACATCGCATTAACTCTGTACTTATGTATGAAATAGAGGATAAATGGAAAATCGGTTTGGAAGCCTATTATTTTAGTCAGCAAAAACTTAATGACGGAACAACAGGAAAAGACTATGTTATATGTGGCTTTATGGCTGAAAAAATTTGGGAACGGTTTTCTTTGTACATCAACTTTGAAAACTTCCTTGATACAAGACAGACACGTTTTGACAACATTTATACAGGCACAATAACCAACCCTGTTTTTAGAGATATTTATGCACCATTGGACGGATTTGTAATTAACGGTGGAATAAAATTTAGACTTTAAGAAGATGAATAAAACCATATTCAATATAACAAAAATGGATTGCCCAAGTGAGGAGCAATTAATCCGTATGAAATTGCAAGACTTCGATACGGTAAAGTCATTGGAGTTTGATATTCCCAATAGAAAATTGAATGTTTATCATAGTGGAACCCCAGAGCCGATTTTTTCGGCTTTGGAAACCTTGAACCTAAATACAACGTTGATTTCAACCGAAGAAACTAACATAGTTGTTGAAACAGATACAAGCAATAGCCAACGTAAACTACTATGGACGGTATTGATTATCAATTTCGTTTTCTTTGGATTAGAAATGTTGTTCGGTATTTTTTCCAACTCAATGGGATTGGTAGCGGATAGCTTGGATATGCTTGCGGACAGTATTGTTTATGCTTTGGCATTGTTTGCTGTTGGGGGTACGATTGCAAGAAAAAATAACATCGCCAAATTTGCAGGTTACTTTCAAATCCTGTTAGCCGTTATCGGTTTTGTTGAAGTTATCAGACGTTTTATCGGAATAGAAGCGATGCCCGATTTCAAAACAATGATTTTTGTTTCTGTTTTGGCATTGATAGCAAACGTACTTTGTCTTTACCTGTTGCAAAAGAACAAAAGCAAAGAAGCACATATGCAGGCTTCGATGATTTTCACGTCAAACGATGTTATAATCAATTCGGGAGTTATCGTTGCGGGAATTTTGGTCAATTGGTTAAACTCGAGTTATCCCGATTTGATTATCGGAGCTATTGTATTTGTAGTTGTGGCAAGAGGAGCGTATAGGATATTGAAATTGGCGAAATGAAACCGAAAGAACGCCAGCAGGTAACATCGGTTTTGCAAAAGAGCGGGTTAAGTGCAAAATTCAACGACAGTAATTATATCACCGCATAAGCCATTTTTATTTCCTTTTTTTGTAATTTAGCAAATAGAAAATGGCTTACGCTACGGTAGTGCTAAACTGAACTTTTGTGCTTCTATTTCCGCTCCTTCGCAAAGCCGTTTCCCGTTAGCGGGCATTGTAAAACGACAATTAAAATATGGTAACAGACAGAAAAGTAATTTTATACATCGCATCAAGTTTAGACGGTTACATTGCAAAACCAAATGACGGCCTTAGTTTTTTATCAATCGTTCAACAGGACGGTGAAGATTACGGTTATGCAGACTTTGTGAAATCGGTAGACACAGTAATACTTGGGAGAAAGACTTACGACTGGGTAATGACACAAGTTCCCGAGTTTCCTCACGCTGACAAAAATTCCTTTATCATAACACGGACATCAAGACCAAGTGTTGGTAAGACAAGCTTTTACACGGACAATCTGAAAGACCTCATTTTAAGGCTAAAAAGTGAGCAGGGAAAAAACATTTTCATTGACGGTGGAGCGGAAATCGTAAACGAACTTTTAAAAGAAAATTTAATTGACGAATTTATCATTTCCATTATTCCAATTTTAGTTGGTAGCGGGACAAAACTCTTCAAAGACGGACGACCTGAACAAAAATTGGAACTCATCTCAACAAAACAATTTGACAAAGGACTAACTCAACTTCATTACAAGCGTGCAGACAATTGACCGACATAACGACGGACGACAAAAAGCCCGAACCGCTAACATCGGTTTTGCAATAGCGGGGTTGAAAGTTCAAAATTGGATATTTATGCTCCAAAACCCAACGCCAAGCCCCAAACCGTTGGGCGGTATATTATCCATTTTCATTTCGCTACGCTCCATTCAAAAGAGAGAAAATTAATCATCAAAATTGCACTTACTAATGGAATTTAAGAAATATACCTTCTTATATTAACCATTTAGCATTTAGACTTATCCCTCCCATTCTTCCGGTTCGTGTTCGTTTACCCACCAACGGAAACCGCTAATACCTTTTATTTTCAATCGCTCAATGATTTCTGCTGTATGGTGTTGGGTATGCCGGATGCAGTTCAGATGCAATTCAAAACGCGAAACTGGATACCATTCATATCCCGAATCCGCTTCAAAAGGCAGAGCTTCAATCCGTTGTAGCAAGTTTTCATTCAGCTCATCAATAAACGAAAACAATTCTTCTTTGGTATGAAATCCCTCTACCACCACACCTGCATCAGGATTTTCCCATTCTTGCGAACCTCCAAGACTCTCTGCCCCTCTGATGGCTTTTTCAAAGGGTACAAAACTGGCGTCATTTGCCCCTAAATAATATTGTATTGCGGCAATGCAATGATAGGCAATTTGCCAATTCGGATTGTTGTACTCATCCGTATTCCATTGGTCTTCAGGAACTTTTTCCAAAGTTTTACGTAGCATTCCAAGGCTTGCTTTATACTGCGAAGCCAAAATCTCTGCGATTTTTTTGTTGTTCATTTTATTCTGATTTTTAGATTGTTACTATTTTGTTGTGGGCTACATATCAAGACCGTAGCCTTTTGAAAAAGGAATTTTTACTGTTTCGTTGGCAAAAATACGATGGTGTTGAACAACCAATTTGCTTGGCAATGTTTCGGGCAGAAAGCACAGCAAACCCTTCTTTTCGAACCATTTCAAAGGCTGTTTCAATGATAATTTCTTTTGTTATTGTCGTTGTTTTAGGCATAATATTATTTTATAACATATATTATATAACCATTGTTATATTTTATTACAAAAGTAATATGTTTTTTTGAATAGACAAATTTTAAAAGAAAAAAGAGCGAAATTTTCTTCCTTTAATCACAAAAAAAAGAAGCCGTCTTTTTCGGACAGCTTCTCTCCTCTTTTTTATCAGTCATCCAGTAGTACTAGAAAGTCCTACTGAACTAAAAAACTATGAAAGTCCTGTAATGATTCCATTGTCGTCTATGTCCATACCTTCTGCCGCAGGAACGCTTGGTAGCCCTGGCATACGCATTGTATCGCCCAAAATAGGAATCACAAATCCTGCCCCTGAAGCAAATTCAAACTCCCGAACCGTAACCTCGAAATCCGTTGGACGTGCTAATTTCTTATCATTATCACTCAATGATTTCGGAGTTTTTACCATACAAACAGGCATTTTGTCGAAGCCTAATTTGTTAATATTATTGAGTTGCGTACGTGCCTTTGAAGTAAAATTCACGCTTTTAGCTCCATAAATTTCGGTTGCAATTTTAACAATTTTATCTTCAATGGAAATCGCATGGTCGTAAAGCGGTTTAAATTTACTTTCACCACTTTCTACAATCTCCACTACCGCTTGTGCCAGTTCTTTTGCCCCATTACCTCCTTCAGCAAATCCTTTACAAACAATTGCTTTCACTCCTTTTTGTTCACACACTTGTCTGATGAATTGAATTTCTTCATCACTGTCATTAGGGAAGAAATTAATTGCTACAACAGCTTTCAATCCAAATTTTTGCACGTTTTCAATGTGCTTTTCTAAGTTTCCGATACCTTTTTTTACTTTTTCAAGACTTGCTGTGGTATATTCTTCTTTCATTGCTCCTCCATGATGGCGTAACGCCCTAACAGTTGCAACAATAACAGCTGCATCAGGAGCAAGTCCAGCAGACACACATTTGATATTCATGAATTTCTCTGCTCCTAAATCAGCTCCAAAACCGGCTTCCGTTATAGTATATTCAGCTAAGGACATTCCCATTTTGGTAGCTAATACTGTATTGGTTCCTTGAGCAATACTTGCGAAAGGTCCTCCATGCAAAATGGCAGGATTATTTTCTAAAGTTTGAACTAAATTAGGTTTTATCGCATCTTTCAACAGTAATGCCATAGCTCCTACTACTTTCAAATCACGAGCAAAAACAGGTGTGCCATCGATTTTTTTACCGATGTAGATGTTTCCAATACGCTTCTTTAAATCCGAAAAACTTTCTGACAAACAAAGGATTGCCATTATCTCAGAGGCAGGAGTGATGTTAAACCCATCTTCACGAGGCACTCCGTTGGCACTACCTCCCAAGCCGATGACAACCTGACGTAATGCACGGTCGTTCATATCCATCACACGCTTCCAAACAACTGTACGTGGATCAATACCAATGGAATGTGTTTTACTTTGTATATTATTATCAATCACTGCTGAAAGCAAATTATTTGCTTTTTCAATTGCTGAAAAGTCGCCTGTGAAATGCAGATTGATATCCTCCATTGGCACTACTTGTGAATACCCTCCTCCTGCGGCACCTCCTTTAATTCCAAAAACAGGCCCTAAAGAAGGTTCACGAAGCACTGCAATGGCTTTTTTACCGATTTTGTTCAACCCTTCAGTAAGACCGATGCTAGTAGTAGTTTTCCCTTCACCTGCAGGTGTTGGAGTGATAGCCGTTACTAACACTAATTTATTCTTCTTAAGTTTTTCATTATCAATTAGATGTAGAGGTAACTTAGCTTTGTACTTTCCGTACAGTTCCAAGTCATCTTCACTAACATTTAATTTTTTGGCAACTTCTTTAATAGGAAGCATTTTTGCATTTTGTGCAATTTCTAAATCCGTTGGAAAACTCATAATATATAGCTATTTATTTGGTTAAAAATAATATAAAATTAATGAGTTCCAAAGGTACGAAATTATTTTTGATAATCAAGAATACAAATAGCAGATGATTTTCTTAAGGAAAAGATTTTAGTTTTTATATGGGATTCATGAGTATTTTTTTATCTTTGTCGCCAATTTTACATCTATAATAAAATCAATACATTCTATGGAAATTTTGTTGATTGCTGTGTTTTTTATCGGCTATTTTTTTATCACTATTGAGCATCAGGTGAAGATTGACAAAACCATCTCAGCTCTAGGGATGGCATCGATTTGTTGGGCTATTTTAAAAATGGGAGGACTCACTGTCTATGAAATCGAAGATCAAGCCCTTCACGCTATTAACCCTACAAACAACGACTTAGCTATTGACAACATTTTGTTACATCATTTGGGAAAAATAGCTGAAATTCTCTTTTTTCTTATCGGAGCAATGACTATCGTTGAGGTAATCGATATGCACCGAGGCTTTGAAATTATAAAAAAAATCATCAAAACACGTAGAAAAAAACGCTTACTTTGGATTGTCGGGATTATCGCTTTTTTCCTTTCCGCATTGATTGATAATTTGACAACAGTCATCGTTTTGGTTACAATTATGCGTAAATTAGTACCATTCAAAACTGAACGCATTTGGTACATTTCACTCATTGTGATTGCTGCTAATGCAGGAGGAGCATGGTCACCTATAGGAGATGTAACTACGACGATGCTTTGGATGGCAAATAAAGTGACTGCAGCTAAACTCACAGAATATGTGTTACTTCCCTCTATTATATGCTTTGTTGTCCCTTTTGCTATCGCATCATTCTTACCCGTTTTCCAAGGGCGATTGGACATTCCGCGGTCTGACAAGACACAGGCTTTTAAAAGTAGTACTCCAGTGTTGATTATTGGTTTTGCGTCCATTATTTTTGTACCTGTATTCAAATCCGTTACGGGTCTACCTCCTTACATCGGGATGCTTTTTGCTTTAGCAACCATGTGGTTTTTCTCCGAGCTGTTGAAACCTATTAAAGAATTAAACGAAGATGCAGCTGTTTCATTTTCAACACACAGAGCTTTGTCGCGTATTGAAATATCAAGTATTTTATTTTTCTTAGGTATTTTATTAGGAGTTGCCGCTTTGGAATCCGTGGGTATTTTATTCAACTTTGCAAATGTATTAAACGAAGCGGTTCCAAATCAGAATATTGTAGTGGCTCTTCTTGGAATGGGATCATCAGTGATTGACAACGTACCGTTAGTAGCAGCAAGTATTGGGATGTTCCAAGAGCCTGTGGATAGTGCTTTGTGGCATTTTATTGCTTTTGCAGCTGGAACAGGAGGAAGTTTACTCATAATCGGATCGGCGGCAGGAGTGGCTGCTATGGGAATGGAAAAAATAGACTTTTTTTGGTACTTGAAAAACATCCTGTGGTTGGCTTTCTTAGGTTTTATTGCTGGGTTTTTATCCCTCATCGTGTTAGAGAGTTTTCATGTGTTCGAATAAAATCCGACTAAAGAAGTAAATATACACCACCCGAAAAGTTTTGTTTGTTCATCACGATTAGTGTGTCACTTTCGAAGAATACGAAGTATTTCAGTGCCGAATCTGTCTAAAACAAAACTTTTCGGATTTTTATCACAAAACTAATAAATTACACCCCCTAATATCTGAATTATCGAACCTTCCCAACACTTCAAAATCTGTGTCAGAAAGGCGTCTGCCTAAATCCTGTGTAGCAATAAAACTACACGATTGTAAATTTGCTAAATCAATTACATTAATCCCACCCGTTTTTTTATTAGGTTGAAAAGAAAGAGCATCGTTAGTATCTCGAATTAAAATCTTCATCCAAGGTACGGTTTTAAAAATGCCATTCCCGTAGGAATAACCTTGTGAAAGTAATTCCGTCATACCATATTCTGAATGAATAGCTTGAACACCAAATCCATTACATAAAATATGATGTAGTTCCTCCCTTATCAACTCTTTACGACGCCCTTTCATGCCTCCCGTTTCCATAATGATGGTATTTTTTAATGAAAACGAATGTTTTTCGACCATATCCAGTAGCGCAAAGGATACTCCGATGAGTAATATTTTTTTTCCTGCCTCATCCAATGCTTTTAGCAGGTTAGCTAAAGATTGTAACTCATTCAAATAGAAACCACTGTTAGGATTGTTTGATTGCTGAATTAAATCTTCTACCATGTAAATGAGAGAAGAACCAGTTCGTTCTAAGTACGAAGGAAGCAAAGCCAAAATCACATACTCGGATGGATTACCATAAAACAACTCAAACCCCTTTCGGAAACTTTTTTCGTAAACGCTCAATTTTTTTACATAATGTTTTGATGTTAGCATCCCTGTGGTGCCACTACTTGTAAAAATCTGTTGTTCAGAATCTTGTCCGCAAAAAACACGATGTGATTTAAAAAACTCTATCGGCAAGAAAGGAATTTCAAATAGAGAGCGTACATTTTTAGGTGTTTTTTTTAAATAGGTGCAAAAATCTTGATATACTAAGTTGTGATTAAACTGATACTCAAAGACTTCCAAGCTTATATTTTCGAAATCTATCTCGTTATTGATAGAAAAAATACGATCTTCTAAGGACATTTTGTGATGCACGATTGTTTTACAAAACGCGAAGTTACGAAAAAAATGTAGAAAATAATGGATAAACATTTTTGTATTCTTTATGTTTTTTTGCTAACTTTGATACCATAAAACTCAAAACTTTAAAGACATGGCTAAAACATATCAAACAATGGGTGAATTCATCATCCAAAATCAAAAAGATTTTCAATATTCTACAGGAGAGTTGACTCGACTTTTGAGTTCCATCCGCTTGGCTTCAAAAGTTGTGAATCGTGAGGTGAACAAAGCAGGTTTGGTGGAGGATATTTTGGGCGACATGGGTGAGGAAAATATACAAGGCGAAGTACAAAAAAAACTAGATGTATTTGCCAACGAAATTTTTATCAAAGCCCTAACACAGCGTGAAGTAGTTTGTGGAATTGCTTCGGAAGAAAACGAATTTTTTATTTCAGTAGAACCCTCTCAAAACAGCCATTTGAGTAAATATGTAGTGCTGATTGACCCTCTTGATGGCTCCAGTAACTCTGATGTGAACGTAACTGTCGGAACGATATTTTCTATTTATCGTCGTGTGACTCCTGAAGGTACGCCTGTGCAGTTGGAAGATTTTTTGCAACCAGGAAATAGACAAGTAGCCGCAGGTTATATCATTTATGGACTTTCTACAATGATGGTGTACACAACTGGTAGAGGAGTTAATGGTTTTACACTCGATCCTTCCATCGGAACGTACTATCTTTCGCATCCAAATATGCAATTCCCTAAAGATGGATCTATTTATTCCATTAATGAAGGGAACTATGTACATTTTCCTCAGGGAGTTAAAGACTATATAAAATATTGCCAAGAATTGGAAGGTGACCGACCTTATACCTCTCGTTACATAGGTTCGTTAGTTTCTGACTTTCACAGAAACATGCTTAAAGGTGGAATCTATATCTATCCGTCGGGAACACGTACTCCTCACGGAAAATTGCGATTACTTTACGAATGTAACCCTATCGCTTTCCTTACCGAACAAGCAGGAGGCAAAGCTTCTGATGGGTATCGACGCATTATGGACATTCAAGCAGACCACTTACATCAGCGAGTGCCATTTTTTTGTGGCTCGGTGAATATGGTTGAAAAAGCCGAAGAATTTATGGCGAAATATCCGAGAGAATGATTTAATTTTGGGGTTAATAAGTTAGACATTTCTTTCAAATAGAACTTATTCGGAGAAAATCCGTACTTTTGCTCCTCAAAATATATCAAAAATGGACGCTACAACCTTATTTTATCTAATACTGGCTATATTTATTGCCGAACATTTGTTAGACGAATGGATTTCAACATTAAATGCTCGAAAATTTAGAGATCCGATTCCAGAGGTGTTAGCGGATGTTTATGACACTAAATCATACGAAAAATCGCAAAACTACAAGTTTGAGGGACATCGTTTTTCAACCTTTTCCTCGTGGTTGTCGTTTGCTCTGACTTTGGTGGTTTTGAGTCTTGATGGTTTTGCCTTTTTAGATGGTTTTCTACGTCAATATTTTGAAAATGAAATAGTTATTTCTTTATTGTTTTTCGGAATACTGATGCTGATTAGCAACTTAATAGCTTTGCCATTTGAGTATTATGCTACCTTTGTTATTGAAGAAAAGTATGGCTTTAATAAAAGCACACGTACCTTATTTTTTACGGACTTTTTGAAGGGACAGGCTCTGACTCTATTTATTGGCGGAGGGATATTGGCTTTAGTGGTGTGGTTTTACCTTTGGGTGGGTACATATTTTTGGATTTATACTTGGTTGTTAGTCAGTGGTTTTTCGGTAGCGATGGCGTTTCTATATACTCGATTGATAGTCCCTTTGTTCAACAAACAGACCCCCTTGGAGGCGGGTGAATTGCGTGATGCCATTGAAGAATATGCAAAAAAGGTTGGTTTTCAGCTGAAAAGCATCTATGTGATTGACGGTTCAAAACGTTCGACCAAAGCAAATGCTTATTTCTCAGGGTTCGGAAAGACAAAACAAATCACTCTTTACGACACTCTCATCAAAGACCTTACTACAGATGAAATTGTTGCTGTTTTAGCTCATGAAGTTGGACATTACAAACATAAACACATTCTTTTCAATATATTAGAATCGACAATTCTAACAGGGGTAACGCTTTACGTGTTGTCTTTAGCTATTGAAAATTCTATTTTTTCGGAAGCTTTAGGAGTGCAAACGCATAGTTTCCATGTCGGTTTGTTAGCTTTTGGATTGCTTTACAGCCCTATTTCAACAGTTACGGGTTTGATTTCTAACTACATATCTCGAAAATTCGAATATCAAGCAGATGAATACGCCAAAACGACTATGGGTACGGCAGAGCACTTGGTCACTGCTTTGAAAAAATTGTCTCGTAACAGCCTTAGTAATCTGACTCCACATTCATGGAACGTGTTTTTAAATTATTCACATCCAACACTTTATCAACGCGTAATTCATTTACAAAAAGAAATGTAAAGATACTAGATACTTTTCAATGATTCCAAAAACTGCATTTGATTGCTTGAACGGATACTGAATTGATATTACATTTTACAGCAAATTTGATTGTATATCGCTAAAACTTGCGTATTTTTGCGTACTAAAATTAATCAAATAATGGCAAAAATACGAATCACCAAAAAGTTTGACTTTGAAGCTGGACATGCTCTTTATGGCTATGATGGCAAATGTAAAAACCTGCATGGACATAGCTACAAACTCCACGTTACTGTTATTGGAGAACCTATTACTAATCCATCCGATGTGAAATTTGGAATGGTTATTGACTTTGGCGATTTGAAAAAAATTGTAAAACGAGAGATTATCGATGTATTTGATCACGCCATGGTTTTTAATGGAAATTCTCCTCATTTAACTCTTGCTCAAGAACTTATAGATAAAGAACACCATATAATAACTGTAGATTATCAACCTACAAGTGAAAATTTGGTTGTCGATTTTGCAGAACGTATCAAAAAACATTTGCCAAGTAATGTTACGCTGTTTTCGTTGCGTTTACAGGAAACGGAGAGTTCGTATGCTGAATGGTTTGCTAACGACAATTTGTAAAATTTCTTCGCTATGGAAATCTCATTAGCAGGTGATAAAAAAATATACTTTGCATCGGATAATCACTTAGGAGCACCTAATTTTGTAGCAAGTCGTCCACGTGAAAAACGTTTCGTCCAATGGCTTGACCGAATCAAAACCGATGCAGGAGCTATCTTTCTCTTGGGAGACCTTTTTGATTTTTGGTTTGAATATGAAACAGTGGTTCCAAAGGGATTCGTCCGTACTTTGGGGAAATTAGCCGAGTTAAGTGACAGTGGCATTCCTATTTATTTTTTCGTGGGCAATCATGACCTTTGGATGGAAGATTATTTTCAAAATGAATTAGGAATACCTGTCTTTCACAAACCTTTAAGTTTTACCGCCAATGGGAAACGTTTTTTTGTAGGACATGGTGATGGATTGGGACCTGGAGACAAGGGATTCAAACGTATGAAAAAAGTGTTCACGAATCCTGTTGCCAAGTGGTTTTTCCGATGGTTACACCCTGATTTTGGAGTGCGATTAGCTCAGCATATGTCTGTTAAAAATAAATTAATTTCGGGGAATGAAGATGTCAAATTTTTAGGAGAAGACAGAGAATGGCTGGTGTTATACTGCAAACGTAAATTAGAAACCCAAGACTACGACTATTTTCTTTTCGGACATCGCCACTTACCTATGCAAATTCATCTTAATGATAAAGCAACTTACGTCAACACAGGTGATTGGATTCATCACTTCACTTATGCTGTATTTGATGGAAATAGTTTGCGTTTGGAAAAATGGGATGAGTAATTCTCGCTAAGATTGATTCTGGACTGAAGAACGATTTATCTGATTTGTTTGGTTCTTGAGTTTTCAATATTTCGTAGAATCACACATCTGAGCGTCTTACGATATAATCAGATTCAACTTTTCCTTTTCATGTTGATAACTAATCTTTGTGCTAATTTACTTTAATCAAGTATTTATTTAAACTCATCTTTTGACTGCGGGAACTGGAATCCTATTGACACATAGATTTTTACTCAAAAAAACTGAGGCTGTCCAAAAAGTCAAATTTTAGCAATTTCACAAAACTTAATCCATTGAAAATAAGTATTTTATTTTTAATATTTTGCTAAAAACAACCCTTTTCGGACAGCTTCAAGTCTTATATGTGAGAAATTATTTCTTTCGGAGTTCTCGTTCTTGTGCATCAACCACGGCCAAAGTTGCTAAATTGACCATTTCATCAACGCTTGAGCCCAAAGTAGTTACGTGAATCGGTTTACTAAGACCTAAAACGATAGGCCCAACGGTATCCAACCGTTGTATTTCTTTCAGCATTTTATAAACAATATTAGCTGACTCCAAGTTTGGGAATATCAACACGTTAGCTCCTTTTCCATTGTTTAGTTTTGAAAAGGGGAACGATTTAGCTAACTTCTCTGGATTGATAGCAAAATCGGCCTGAATTTCTCCATCAACAACCAAATCGGGATGATTTTTATGTAAATAAGCTACTGCCTCACGTACTTTTTGTGTACTTTTTGAACTGGCAGATCCGAAATTTGAATAAGAAAGCATAGCGATTGAAGGCTCTATACCAAACATTTTCACAGCCTTTGCAGTCATTAAAGTGATATTGGCCAAGTCTTCAGCGGAAGGATCAACATTAATAGTTGCATCAGAAATAAACAAAGGCCCTTGTTGAGTCATCATAATACTGGTTGCAGCAATGCGTTTCACTCCTTCCTCTTTCTCTACAAGTTCTAAAATTGGACGAATAGCCGATGGATACGATCGAGAATAGCCCGTTATCATTGCGTCAGCCTCCCCTGTATTGACCATCATTGCACCAAAGTAGTTGCGTTCACGCATTAATCGTTCTGCACTAACCAAAGTAACGCCACGTCGCTGATGTTTTTGCCAATAGACTTCTGAAAAGGCCTCTCTCCTTGATTTTTCAGTATCTGTTTTAGGGTCAATAATCATTACATCAGCAGTAAAGCCAACTTCTTCTTTGAGTTCGGTAATGATTTCTTTTCTTCCTAAAAGAATCGGAATTCCAATGCCGTCTTCATACAACCGTTGGGCAGTTTTCAACACTTCAATATGGTCGGCTTCAGGAAATACCACTCGTTTTGGATTTCGTTTGGCTCGGTCTTGTAATAATCTGATTTCCTTACTACCTTTACCTGAACGTTCGATAAGTTCCTCACGATAAGCATCCCAGTCCGTAATTGGTTTTAGTGCCACTCCTGATTCGATTGCCGCTTTAGCCACCGCTGGTGGAATTTCGTAAATCAATCGATAATCGAAAGGCTTAGGAATGATATAATTACGTCCAAAAGAAAGGTTTTCATTGCCATAAACTAGCGACACTTGATCGGGAACCGTTTTCTTTGCCATATCTGCCAGAGCATGAACAGCCGCCAATTTCATTTCCTCGTTGATTTTGGTGGCACGTACGTCCAAAGCCCCTCTGAAAATAAACGGAAATCCTAACACATTATTCACTTGGTTGGGAAAGTCAGAGCGTCCCGTTGCCATCAGAATGTCTTGACGCGTATTCACTGCTAATTGATAGTCAATTTCAGGAACAGGATTCGCCATGGCAAATACAATAGGATCTTTTGCCATTGACAACAACATTTCTGGACTCACTACATTTCCTTTTGATAATCCGATAAATACGTCTGAATCTTTCATTGCTTCTTCCAAGGTGTGGATATTTCTATCCGTAGCAAATTCTGCCTTTTGCTCTGTCAGATTAGGACTATCCTTACGGATAACACCTTTACTGTCACACATCACAATGTTTTTAGGATTTGCTCCTAAAGCAATGTAAAGTCTGGTACACGAAATGGCTGCTGCTCCCGCTCCATTGACTACAATCTTTACTTGATGAATATCTTTTTTAACAATTTCTAAAGCGTTTTTTAAGGCTGCTGCAGATATGATAGCTGTTCCATGTTGGTCGTCGTGCATTACCGGAATATCAAGTTCCTCTTTCAGTCGGCGTTCAATTTCGAAAGCCTCAGGAGCTTTAATATCCTCCAAATTAATACCTCCAAACGTAGGGGCAATGGCTTTGACCGTTTCCACGAATTTGTCAATATCAGTAGCATCTACTTCTATGTCAAATACATCAATGTCAGCAAAAATCTTGAATAACAAACCTTTACCTTCCATTACAGGTTTGGAGGCCTCAGGGCCAATGTCCCCCAGACCTAACACAGCAGTTCCATTGGAAATCACGGCAACTAAATTACTTTTTGAAGTATATTTATATACGTTTTGTTTATCCTTAGCAATTTCCAAACAAGGTTCTGCTACACCTGGGGAATATGCTAATGACAAATCGTGTTGCGAAGCATATTTTTTAGTAGGTACAATGGCTATTTTTCCAGGTTTGGGGAACTGATGATAGTCCAACGCCTCTTGTTTTTTTCTGTTATCTTTCATGTTTATGTTATAATAATAAATCAATAAAACTATCCGCAAAAGTAGAATGTTTTCAAATAATAAGCAATAATTTTTAGGAAAATATGAATTAGACGGTAAAATTCAACTTTTTTTAATTTTAAAAAATGTATCTTTGTAATCAAATAATAAAGTACCTGTAAAATCCATGTTATGAAGTTTATGTTTACATCCCTGATTTGCTTATTAACTTTTTATTCCTATGCTATTTCGGGTGTTAACCACTTACTACCTAAGCCTCAGC
Source organism: Capnocytophaga canis (assembly GCF_000827555.1). Lineage (GTDB taxonomy): Bacteria > Bacteroidota > Bacteroidia > Flavobacteriales > Flavobacteriaceae > Capnocytophaga > Capnocytophaga canis. The sequence goes on along the minus strand of NZ_CDOI01000163.1, from coordinate 21,175 downwards.
TAATAGAGATTAACAATTCATCTTTTTCTTTGCATAAAGTACGACTTTCTACACCCGTTTTGCAAACACAGTGGCAAAATTTCATCAAACAAATGGGAGGAACTACATCCGATAAGGCTAACAAACTCATTGAAGTAAAGCTTGTCAATGATATCCCTCAAGCTAGAGTCAACAAAGAAGAGGCTTATACATTATCGATCTCCAAAGACAAAATACTAATCGAATCGACCACGGAAAAAGGGGTGTACTGGGCTATGCAAACTCTACGACAACTGGCAACAAATAAAGGAGATATAACTGAATTTCAAGGTTGCTATATACTAGATTTCCCTGCTTTTCGTTTTCGTGGATTTATGCAAGACGTAGGGCGAACTTTTATCTCTTTGGAAGAATTAAAAAAAGAAATTTCCATACTTTCACAATACAAAATCAACGTTTTCCACTGGCACCTAACTGAGAACCAAGGGTGGCGATTAGAAAGTAAAAAACACCCCATTCTAAACCATCTTTCCAGCTATGAGCGTTCGCACGGGCAGTTTTACACTCTTGATGAAGCTAAAGAATTGGTTGAATTTTGCAAACAACACAATATGATACTGATCCCTGAAATTGACATGCCTGGGCATAGTTTGGCCTTTCGTAAAGCATTTAACCACGATATGCAATCAGAAGAAGGCACGAAAATTTTGAAAGAACTTTTGGATGAAATGCTACCTTATTTCGATGTGCCGTACTTTCACATTGGCACAGATGAGGTGGAATTCACAAATCCAAACTTTGTTCCCAACATGGTGCAATTCATTCGTGAACGAGGTAAAAAAGTAATCTCATGGAATCCTGGTTGGAACTACAAAGCAGGCAATATTGACATGACTCAATTGTGGAGCTACCGTGGAAAAGTACAAAAAGACATCCCTGCGATTGACTCTCGATTTCACTATCTCAATCACTTCGATGCTTTTGGTGATATAATCGCTTTGTACAACAGCCGTATTCTAAACGTTACCCAAGGAAGTGACAACTACGCAGGATGTATACTTGCTGTATGGAACGATCGCTTTATTCCTAATGAACGGGAAATACTGATTCAAAACAATTTTTACCCATCAATGTTAGCCTTGGCAGAACGCTCCTGGTTAGGCGGTGGCACAGAATATTTTGACAACAAAGGTACAATCCTATCATCAAAAAAAGATCTCAATTTCATAGCCTTTGCAGATTTCGAACGCCGAATGCTGTGGCATAAAAATAACTATTTTAACAACCTACCCTTTGCTTACGTAAAACAAACCCACATGGAATGGACCATCACAGATCCTTTCCCAAACGAAGGTGATTTAACAAGGTCTTTTCCTCCTGAAAAAGAACTGTCGAATAGCTATACCCATCAAGGCAAAACCTATTACACACAAAAAACAATCGGCGGAGGCATCTACTTAAGACATGTTTGGGGAAAAATCGTAAAGTCATTGTACGAAAATCCTCTACCGAATCATACGGCATATGCCTATACGCACGTATACTCTCCTAAAAGACAAAAAGTGGGACTTTGGATAAGCACTCAGAATTACAGTAGGTCAGAAAAAGATTTACCTCCACCACAAGGAAAATGGGACTACAAAGAAAGTCGTGTTTGGATAAACAATTCTGAAATACACCCACCTAATTGGCAGTCATCACACACCCAAAAATCTAATGAAACGCCATTGAGAAACGAGAATTTTGAGGTACGCCCTCCTATTCCCGTAATCCTTAAGAAAGGTTGGAACAAGATACTATTGAAACTCCCTATCGGGCATTTCTCAACTCCAGAAGTTCGTTTAGTGAAATGGCATTTTAATTTTGCTTTCGTGAGCTTGGACGGTAAAAACGAAATACAACAGCTCAGGTTCGATGCTGACAGAAAAACGCAATAACTATCATAATAAACAGAGCATACAAAACTAAAAAAACAGACACACAGAGTCGGAAATATGAAATACCTTTTAACAACAAGTCCCTTAATGTAAAAAATCAGCGATAAGATTAAAAACGATTGTTTTTTTGAGAAAAATTCGTACTTTTGTTTTTTATTTATTTTCTATGGAAATCATAAAAATACACGACAAATCATTTGAACCTTACATTGATGCGGCTCAAATACAGCAAATTATTCAACGAATGACTTCAGAAGTAGCTCGAGACATGGAAGATACAACTCCTGTATTTGTCTCTGTGCTTAACGGGGCATTTATGTTTGCATCCGATTTTGTACGTAACTACAAAGCAGATTGCGAAATAACGTTTGTAAAACTATCGTCCTACGAGGGAATGCACTCTACTGAGAAAGTACGTGAACTCATCGGTTTGGATATTTCAGTCGAAGGACGCGATGTGGTAGTATTGGAAGATATTATCGACACAGGAAATACACTCGAAGAAATCTATCGTATTTTCCACAATAAAGGCGTGAAATCTTTGCGCATTGCAACACTTTTCTTCAAACCTGATGCCTACAAAAAGAACTTGAAAATAGACTACGTTGGTATGCCTATTCCCAACCGATTTATCGTTGGCTACGGACTTGACTATGACGAATTAGGACGAAATTTACCTCATGTATATCAATTAAACACATCTTTGACAATGACAAATTTAGTTTTATTTGGAAAACCAGGAGCAGGAAAAGGTACACAAGCTACTTTCCTGAAAGAAAAATACAATTTGGTACACATCTCTACTGGAGACTTGTTCCGATACAACATCAAAAACGAAACTCCACTGGGCAAACTAGCACAATCGTATATGGACAAGGGAGATTTAGTACCCGACGAGGTAACCATACAGATGTTACAACAAGAAATTGATAGCAATCCAGATGCGAAAGGTTTTATTTTTGACGGATTTCCCCGCACCATTGCACAAGCAGAGGCTTTAGATGCATTCTTAACTTCCAAAGGAATTAAAATTCATGGAACATTAGCATTAGAAGCAGATGACGAAATTCTTATCCAACGCCTTGTTGAGCGAGGAAAGGTGAGCGGACGTACCGATGATCAAGATGAAAGTAAAATCAGAAATCGATTTGTAGAGTACAATCAAAAAACGGCTCCTCTGATTGAATTCTACAAAAAGCAAGGTAAATACCACGCCATCAATGGAATAGGAAGTATCGAAGAAATCACGAATCGACTTTCCGAAGCTATTGAAAATCTGGAAAAATAAAAACGAAAAGGCTGTCTGATAGTTCTCGGACAGCCTTTTCTGATTAACAATTAAAATTCTACTTTTTATTTATAGAAACCACACAATCAATCAATTCTGGTTTGTCTTTGGTGTAGTTATCTAACCACACTTTCAACTCCTCTTGTTCGTAAGGTAGTAATTTGTCTAAGGCTTTGTTGAGTTCCTTACAGAAGAGCTCTGAATTAAAACTTACTTTTGACAGAATTAACTTAGCATACTCAACCATCGGTCTTTTCATAGTATTAATGTTTTGACGTTTTCTTTTCACAAAGATACGAAAGAAAACAGAAACAAAACAAAATAAAAAGTTAAAGTTTTGGTAAAACTTAGAATCAATCTAAGCTAACATCAAAAAGCATCCGTGCTTGAATTCCTTCTTGTTGCGATAACAATTTGATTTTCTCGTACATTTGATATGCCTCTTTACCTAACTCTTCTTGTAACGAATGAGATTTTAAGGACATCGCATAAGTGCCGAACATTTCTTTCAAGCTGGTCTTAAACAAAGGGTAAGACACTACACTGTACGACTCCAAACCTTTTTCATTAGCGACAAATTCCAATACATTATCCAATGTCCCAATTTGATCCACCAAACCCAACCTCAATGCGTCTTTACCACTCCACACTCGCCCTTGTGCAATTTCATTGACTTGTTCAGTTGTCATGCCACGACCTTCTGCCACGCGTTCCAAAAAGAGTTCATAAATCTGTTCAACAGATTCCGTATTCTCATCAATGAAACTTTTAGACGGCTTTTCAAAAAGACTGTATTCCAACGCGTTAGAATGAGTTGTCACCTGTTCAGCATTGACTCCCCATTTTTCTGCTAATTTGCTAACATTTGGCACAGCTCCAAAAACACCTATCGAACCTGTAATAGTTCCGGCTTCGGCAAAAATCTTATCAGCATGACAAGCAATGTAGTATCCACCTGAAGCTGCGTAATTTCCCATTGAAACGTATACATTTTTATGCTGTTTTGTAACAGCTATTTCTCTGTGAATCAATTCCGAAGCTAACACACTTCCTCCCGGGGAGTTGATGCGCAAAACGATAGCCTTTACATCATCATTTTTCACAGCCTTGCGCAATGATTCTACTATAGTTTTATCGCCTACGATTCTGGAGTTACCACTCCCATACATGATTTCACCTTCGGCATAGATTACCGCAATTTTATCCTTTGCTTTTTTAGAATATTTTTTAGAAACACTTTCGGTATACTCTTCTATGTTTATGTAATTAACATCTTCAATTTTAGAGACATTCATTGCCTCACAAAGTATGTTCTCAAACTCATCTTGGAAAAGCACTCCGTCTACCATTTTGTTTTTCAAGGCCAACTGTGGAGTTCTTGCTTCTAAATTTGTAGCAATGGCGTTCAGATCTTCTACTGTAATGGCTCTACTTTCGGCAATATCTTGAACAATAATATCCCAAACTGAACTCAATAACTCTTTGATTTGGAGTCGATTTTCATCACTCATTTTATTGTCTAAGAACGGTTCTACAGCACTTTTGTATTTTCCATGACGAATTACTTCCATTGACACTCCTGTGTTATCCTGTAAATCTTTTAAAAATAGCACTTCAGATGACAGCCCTCTGAAATTCAATTTTCCTAACGGACTTACATAAATCTTATCGGCTACCGTTTGCAAGTAGTAATCTGACTGTGGAATTACATCATTGTAGGCATAGATAAATTTACCTGAAGTTTTAAAATCCTCCAAAGCAACACGTAATTCCCGAACTAAAGCCAATCCCGATAGATTACCTGAACTTTTCAAAAGAATACCCTTAATTTTACTGTCAGTTGAGGCATGTTTAATTGCTTTAAGAATACTGTTCAAGCCGTTGTATTCTTCAATGGTATAATCAAAATCTTCAAGATAAACCTTTTCACCATAATCTCTTAAAGGCATTTTGAACTCCAATTCTAACACTGAATTGTCTTTCACAATCACCGCAGCACTGTCTGTCGACCCTATCGATGACATCATTACTGACATAAATATGAGAAAAATAATGAAAAATATCCCCAAGGATATAAAAAATCCGAGAATGGTCGCTAATACATTTTTTAAAAAAGTCATTTGTTTTATCTGTTTGTCCTTAGTTATTCGTTAAAAATATTATATACGTCGTAATTTTTGTTCTGTATGATTATTTAAGCAGCCTATTTAGAACTTGTTTGCATTATTTTTTTGTATTCAAAGGCTTTCTATCCAATTCAAATCGTATGTTTTTAGCTTTTTTTAGCTCTTCATGAGTTATAAAATACGATTTGTAAGGTTTCCCATCAATAAGAATACGTTTTATATACAAATTTTCAGGAGAAGCGTTTGATTCGATAATCAATTCACCATTTGGATAATATTTTTTATCCAATGAAAGGATGATTTTATTAAATTTTGGAGCTGTAAAAGTGTATATTGGCTCTGCAGGGCTTACTGGATAGAATCCCATCATTCCGTAAATCAACCAAGCTGACATTACCCCTGTGTCTTCATTACCTGGTAATCCTGCGGGTTTATTCTGAAAGTACTCTTCAATGAGGTCGTGTACTCTTTTTTGAGTTTTCCATTCGCTTCCTCGAACGTAGTTATACAAGTAAGGATAAGCAATATCAGGTTCATTTGCCATGTCATATTGCTTGGAATCAAAGATATGATCCAGCTGTTTTTCAAAAGCTCTCTCACCCCCCATCATTTTTATCATTCCTTTCACATCGTGAGTTACCATGTATACATATTGCCACGCATTTCCTTCAATGTAGCCTACGTTTTTCTCAAAATTTGCTCCACTTGCAGGATTAAAAGGTTCATACCATTTGCCATTGCTATACTTGGGTCGAAGTAATTTAGTTTGACTATCAAACAACTTTCTGTAAGAATACGCTTGTTTATTAAAACGCTCATAATCAGATTTTTTACCTATTTTTTTCGCCAATTGAGCAATTGCAAAATCTGCAATGTTATATTCCTGTGTGGTAGAAACAGGTCCTGCTACACCGCCGTCCACACTCAGATAGCCTAATTTCCAGTATTCGGCTACACCCGGACGTATTGGATTTTTCTCTAAGGTATTTGCTCCCTTCAGCATTGCTTGAAACGCTTTTTCGACATCAAAATTTGTCAATCCTCGTAAGTATGTGTCCGCCAGAACGATACTTGCAGGATCTCCAACCATAGTAAACGTTTCCGTGGAATTAAGTTCCCATTTGGGTAACCAACCGCTCTCGTCATAGATATCTAACATTGACTTTATCATGCCTAATTGCTGTTCAGGATAGAGTAAGGTCATCAATTGGTGATAGTTACGATAAGTATCCCACAAAGAAAAAACGGTGTATCGGTTGTTAGACTTTCCTATTTTGTTAGTTTTGCTCTGAGGATAATCACCATTCACATCATTTAATACGTTGGGATGTATTGAAGCATGATACAACCCTGTATAAAAAATTGTTTTTTGGTCGTCTGTACCTCCTTCAACACGTGCGTGAAGTTGTTTATTCCATTCGTTTTTAGTTTGTTGGTAGACATCCGCAAAGGTTTTTACGCCAATTTCTTTCTCTAAATTTTCCCGAGCATTAGCAATACTTACGTAGGAAATACCTACTTTCACCTCTACTATTTCTTCCTTATCAAACTTATATCGGAAATACGCTCCAATGCTATCCCCCACCACTTCTCTGGAAAAACCCTCTTTCAAACGCACATCGCCATTGTACCACATCCACTCGGCTTCCACTCCCTTGTACGTTTCTGGTTTATGCCAAACGCCGTAGTTCATTGCAGGTTTTGAGAGTTTTGCAACAAAATAAACGGGATAAGCCAACTCCGGACTATTGTAGCAGAATGACCCCACCATCCGCATTCCCTCCACCTCGGTTGGCGAAACGATTTTGACCATCGCTCCTTGCTCATTGGTTAGTCCTAAACCCAAATTGAGCAAAATGTTTGCTTCCCCTTTCGGAAAATGATAACGACTCACCCCGGCTCTTGTTGAAGCTGTCATCTCGGCTTTCACGTTATACTTTGTCAAATGCGTACTGTAATATCCTGCCGAAGCCTTTTCGTTCGAATAAGTAGTTCCATAGTCCAAATGATTCGTTTTTAACTCCCCCGTAGTCGGCATAGTGATGATAACCCCCAACTCTGGACAACCTACACCACTCAAGTTAACGTGCGTAAAACCTGTTAAAAATCTATTTTCATTTACGTAAGGATTCGATAGCCAACGACTGTCTTTTTCCAATGGATCTTTAATTCCCTTAGTGTCAAATGCAACGTTAAAGGGTGAAATACTCAACATTCCGCGGGGAGCAATTGCCCCTGGATGAGTCGCCCCATAGTTAGAGGTTCCGATAAACGGATTTACATAGTCCGCTGGGGTTTGTGCTGTTAACACAGTTGCCGACAGACAGAATGCTGACAAAACAATCTTATGTAGTTTCATAAATTATTATTTTAGTATATTATTCTCAGTAAACAACATAGTGGCAAAGGTAAGAAAAATAATATTATTTCTGGGAAATATGTCCATGTGAATGTGCAAAATAGAATTTAAATTCCCTTTCTTAGCATCGCATCAAAAAAACATTTTTCTTAGTCTTATCAAAATAGAATTAATATAAATAAGAATATTTTATTGAAAATATTACATTCTCAAAAAAGCAATTTATTTGCAATTTATATATGACAATGATTATTTTTAAATAAATAATTTACTATTTTATAAATATTTCTCGCTTATAGCAATCAAAAAAACATATTTATAGTAAAACAACAAAAAAATGTTTTATTAGATATATTTTATCAATTAAAAAAAAGACCATATATTTGCGTATTAGGAAATGAATATAAAAACACATAATTATGGCTTTCGATATTGAAATGATTAAGGCGGTGTACGAAAATATACCTTCGCGTGTGGACAAAGCACGTGAATTGGTTGGGCGTCCGCTGACACTTTCTGAAAAAATTCTATATGCTCACCTGTGGGACGGGCAACCTTCACAGGCTTACACGCGAGGAAAAGACTATGTTGATTTTGCACCCGATCGTGTGGCATGTCAAGACGCAACTGCTCAAATGGCATTGTTACAATTTATGCACGCAGGAAAATCAAAAGTTGCAGTGCCTACAACAGTGCACTGCGACCACCTCATCCAAGCCAAAGTAGGAGCTGAAAAGGATCTTTCTGTGGCAAACGAGCAATCAAAAGAAGTCTTTGATTTTCTTTCATCTGTTTCAAATAAATACGGCATCGGATTCTGGAAGCCAGGTGCTGGAATTATCCACCAAACAGTATTGGAAAATTACGCATTTCCTGGAGGTATGATGATTGGGACAGACTCACACACTGTGAACGCTGGTGGACTTGGTATGCTTGCCATCGGTGTGGGAGGTGCTGATGCTGTGGATGTTATGGCAGGAATGGCATGGGAATTAAAATTCCCCAAGCTAATCGGGGTAAAACTCACGGGGAAACTAAACGGATGGACTGCTCCGAAAGACATCATCCTACGCGTGGCGGATATCTTAACTGTAAAAGGCGGAACGGGAGCTATCGTAGAGTATTTTGGTGAAGGAGCAGAGTCTATTTCTTGTACAGGTAAGGGAACTATCTGCAATATGGGAGCTGAAATCGGAGCTACAACCTCAACTTTTGGATATGACGATTCAATGCGTAGATATTTAAAGGCAACAGGTCGTCAGGATGTGGTGGAAGCTGCCGACAAGGTCGCAAAATATTTAACAGCTGACCCAGAAGTATATGCTAATCCAGAAAAATATTTCGACCAACTTATTGAAATAAACCTTTCAGAATTAGAACCTTATATTAACGGACCTTTCACTCCTGACCGAGGAACTCCAGTCTCAAAAATGAAAGAAGTAGCTAGAGAAAACGGATGGCCTCTAAAAGTAGAGTGGGGACTAATAGGTTCTTGTACAAACTCTTCCTATGAGGATATGTCAAGAGCTGTATCCATCGTAAAACAAGCATTGGATTTAGGCATTACCCCTAAAGCTGAATTTGGAATCAACCCTGGTTCTCAGCAGATTAAGTACACGATAGAACGCGATGGAATGATTGAAGTTTTTGAAAAACTAGGAACAAAAGTATTTACTAATGCTTGTGGACCTTGTATCGGTCAATGGGATAGAGAGGGTGCTGACAAACAAGAAAAAAACACCATTATTCACTCTTTCAACCGTAACTTTTCAAAACGTGCTGATGGAAATCCAAATACACACGCTTTCGTAACTTCGCCTGAAATGGTCGCTGCTCTAGCTATCTCAGGTCGTTTAGATTTCAACCCAATAACGGATAAGCTACTAAATGATAAAGGCGAAGAGGTTATGTTCAAACCTCCATATGGCGACGAACTTCCCGTAAAAGGATTTGATGTAGACGACCCTGGCTACCAAGCTCCTGCAGCAGACGGATCGGGCGTAGAAGTGGTTGTACGTCCCGACTCACAACGTTTACAATTATTAGCCCCGTTTGAACCATGGGACGGTAAAAATATTACGGGAGCGAAATTACTTATTAAAGCAGAAGGAAAATGTACTACTGACCATATTTCGATGGCGGGCCCTTGGTTGCGTTACCGCGGACATTTGGACAATATTTCAAACAATATGCTCATAGGAGCTGTGAATGCTTTCAATGGGAAAACCAATGCGGTAAAAAACCAATTTACAGGAGCTTATGAGGAAGTCCCTGCAGTACAACGTCAGTACAAAGCTGAAGGAGTACCGTCAATCGTAGTGGGCGATCAGAACTATGGAGAAGGGTCTTCACGTGAACATGCTGCCATGGAACCTCGCCATTTAGGAGTAAAAGCAGTTTTAGTTAAATCATTTGCTCGTATTCACGAAACAAACCTAAAAAAACAAGGTATGTTGGCACTTACATTCGCTAACGAAGCTGACTACGACAAGATTAAAGAAGACGACACTGTAAATTTCTTAGACTTAGTTGACTTTGCTCCTAACAAACCGTTGCAGTTGGAGTTTGTTCATGCCGACGGTTCAAAAGATATCATAGTAGCGAACCATACCTATAACGAAAGTCAAATTGAGTGGTTTAAAGCCGGAAGTGCCTTGAACTTGATTGCTTCAAATGCTAAAAAATAGATTCTGTTGATATGAATGAAAGAGGCGTTATTTGAAAAGGAATACGCCTCTTTCGTCTTTTAAATTAAGAGCTGAGTGCTATTGAATCTGAATGCTTTCCTGATTTTGAGTCTTAAAGAGAATACAACATATGTTTATAAAACCTCTTTTGCTATATAATATAAGGATATAAACTGAAGTTTTTTCGATGGAAAAATGCTTTTAGAGAGTTTGAAGACAAATTTCTGATAAGCAACGTATTGTATTCCTTAGAGACATAAAATATTAGAAATGAGTGCATATGGAATTCTTGAAAAACGATGAAACACCTGTAATTTTTTACTTTAATATCATACTTCTTGCAATCCTCTTTGAACATACGAAATTACTACAAACCTATTCAGCCAACGATTATTCAATCAACTAAAAATGTGTTTTATACAGAAATCTTTCCTGACAAAAAATTATTGCCTTTCATCTATTGCTATTGGCAACTTAAAACAAAAACACAACTTACTGAAAACTATACATATAGAGTGATTTCCGATGGTTGTATTGATGTGTTTTTTGAGTTGGATAATCCCGATGAAAGTTATCTTATGGGGTTTTGCCGAAGTTATACGGAATTTCCTTTGGGGAAAGAGTTTAACTATGTGGGAATACGATTTTTACCTTCTGCTTTTCCGTTGATTTTCAAACAAGACGCCAAAGAATTGAGCAATAATGATATTCTTTTGAATTTAGTTTCTTCCGATTTGGCAACATTCATTGCTCATAAATTCAGTAGTTTGCAAGGTTTGCAACAGATTAAAAATGAGTTGGATACATTTTTTAGTAAACATTTGAAAAAGATTGATTTTAGTATAGATAACCGATTCTATAAAGCTTTGGAAATCATCTTAAAATCAAAAGGAAATGCACGGATAGTGAGCGATTTAGATACGGGAATTAGCCCTCGTCATCTACGCCGATTGTTTGAATTTTACATTGGTGATACCGCAAAAACTTTTAGTCAAGTAGTTCGTTTTCAGTCTTTTTTGAATGCTAAAATTTCCAATCAAAATAATGATAATCCATCATTTTACGATATGGGTTATTACGACCAATCGCATTTCATCAAAGAGTTTAAAACTTTTTGTGGGGTAACGCCGAGGGAGGTTTATTACAAATAATTTGTCCCCTTTTTCCTATTTTATTATTAAAAAACATTTCTATTTTTGCCTAAAATTCACGAAGATGGGAACGAATTACAGCATTACCGAAAAATTTGGTACAAATCTTGCCGAATTGTTAGCTAAAAAAATTAATAGGGTTTATCCTGATTTTAACAGTAAAAATTTCATAAAAGACACAGGAAATAAGGTTATTGGACAAACTTACACACAGAGAATAATCACTATTGCAGATTTGTTAAAAAACTATCTTTCAGCAGACTACAAAGAAGCTCTGCGTGTATTACTCTCTATTTTGGGCGAAGAAAATCCCAATCAAACAGGAATGTTCACACATTATTATTGGATTTTGCCTATTGGAAAATTTGTAGAACGTTATGGTATTAATCATTTTACGCTTTCGATGAACGCTATAGAGGAGATAACTAAGAGAAATACAGGCGAATACGCTGTACGTCCATTTATCAGAAAATACCCTGAAAAATCACTAGAAATCATTGAAAAATGGGCAAAATCTCCTAATTTTCACTTACGTAGGTTAGCAAGTGAGGGACTGAGACCCAAGCTTCCTTGGGCGAGTAAATTAGATACTTTTGTAGAAAATCCTGCTCCTGTTTTTCAAATTTTGGAACTCCTAAAAGATGATGAAATTATGTTTGTAAAGAAATCCGTTGCCAATCACCTAACCGACTGGCTTAAAGTGAATAAAGAAGCTGTTTTGCCTCTCATCCACCGCTGGAAAACTTTCGAAAATCCGCATACCCAATGGATTATAAAACGAGCCACAAGAAAATTTGATGTATAAATAATTCTGTCCCTTTTTTCCTATTTCAGTTTCATCTCTCTTGATAATTTTGCCAAAAATTAGAATTCAGAAAAAATGAAATTGAATGCAGGAATTATCACCGAAAAATTAGCAGAGACCAAAGCCTTTTATACCGAAATTTTAAACTTTGGCGTGAGCTTCGAAAACGAATTTTACCTTTTGCTCCACACTCCTAATCAAGAGGCAGAAATCAGTTTTTTGCTTCCCAATCACCCGAGCCAACAACCTATTTTTCAGAAACCTTTTCAAAATCAAGGTGTTTACCTCACTATTGAAGTAGAAAATGTAGATGAAGTTTATAAAGAATTGAAAAACAGAAACATTCCTATCGAGATTGAGCTGAGAAACGAACCTTGGGGCGATCGCCATTTCGCCATTAAAGACCCCAACGGCATCGGTATTGATATAGTAACCTACACAGAACCTGAATAATAGTCAATTTTATTTTAAAAACGGGAATTGTAATCCATAAATTGATTGTATACACCGTAAAAGACACAAAAACGCTCCTTAATTGGGGCGTTTTTGGTTTAGAAAGAACATAACTTATAAGATTTCAAAGTTAAAAGGATTAAAATCTGGACAAATCTCCAATAATTTCACTTATTTTCGGACTTATTCCTTTACTAATGTACTTAGGAATAGGATTGTATTTAAAAAAGACACGAAAAAAGAACGTTGTATTCAACCTGCGAAATGTATGAAAATAATTCAATAGATTAGAAATTGGAATTATTTTAGTATTTTTGCTCTTGAAAAAAAACATATGATTATGAGACTCTTTTTCCAATTTCTATCTACTGTATTCGTATTCAGTATGACGACATTGTCAGCTCAATCAAAGCCTGATCCAAAAACATATATTGCCTACCGCGTAACCGAAAAAATAGAAATCGATGGTAAGGACAGTGAATTATCATGGCAAAAATCGGAATACACCGATGATTTTATTGATATTGAGGAAGTTAAAATTCCACATTTCAAAACCAACGTGAAAATGCTCTATGATGATGATTATTTCTATTTCTTCGCAAAGATGGAAGAGCCTCATATTTGGGCAACTCTCAAAGAGCGTGATACAGTTATTTTTCATAATAATGATTTTGAAATTTTCTTAGATCCTGACAATGATTCACATAACTACTATGAATTTGAAGTTAACGCACTTAATACTGTTTGGGATTTATTCCTTACCAAACCGTATCGCGAAACTAATAAAGTACTGGATGGCTGGGATATCAATGGATTAAAATCCGCTGTGTACGTGAATGGTACACTGAATAATCCCTCAGATATAGATACTTTCTGGAGTGTAGAAATCGCCATCCCGTGGGCAGCAATGCGAGAAGCTCACAAGCAAAACAATATCCCTACAAACAAGTTTTGGAGAGTGAATTTTTCTCGTGTACAATGGGATTTTGACCTTACGAATGGACGATATGATAAAAAGAAAGACGCCTACGGAAAATATTTACCTGAGTACAACTGGGTATGGTCTCCACAATGGAAAATTAGTATGCATGAACCTGAATTGTGGGGCTATGTCTATTTTTCGGATAAAATAATAGGTCAAAAAGATAGTTTTGAACTACCAAAAGATGAATCTATAAAAAGATATTTATATGATTTATATCATTTTAGCAAAAAAAACTCATCTCAAAAACTAATAACCGAAACCAAAAAAGGAACGACGATTGCAAACAAAAAAATCATTCCGAAGTTCAATACAAATCCGCATTTTTGGAACATTTCCGTGGTAAGTCCATTTTCTGGAGAAACCATCGTGATTTTCCAAGATGGTAAAGTAGAGGTATTAAAAAAATAATACCTCTGAATAGATGTAGAAAATTTTATAAAAAACTGCATCCTTTTTTAGTAGCAATTTTCTACAAACAGTCACGTTTTTTTTCTTGAAGAATACGCCTTACTTGCTCCATATGTCGCTGATTGTGGTAAACCACAAACTGCAAAGTATCGCCCAATCGAAGACGCAGGAATCTGGAAATGGAAATTTTGGTTTTTAATTGAGTCAAATCCGTAGTGTGGGCTTTTTGTAGTAAATCAAGGAGTTGGTTTTGCTGACGGATAAAAACTTGCAAACAATTCTTTGTAAGCCTACGCCCTTTAGGATTCATTTTAGTGGCGGTTTTCATTTTGTTGAGCCGAGGTTTGGGCTGAATAAGTTTCACAAAATAATTGCCTAAAAATCCGCTTTTGAACAGATTACGGTTGCTTTCATCAGCTTTTGCTATACACGAAGCTATTTCGGGCAGATAAAAATTTCCGTACAAATTCAGGTGTTCGATACATTCCAAAATACTCCAACTATCATCACTGGGGCTATGGTTGAGTTCTGTTTCGGATTTTAGTAGCAGTGCTTCTGCAAAGGTTTTATTTTCAAGCGTTATTTGGGTAAGCGTGTCTAACAATTGTTTTCTGTCCATCTTTTTTGGGGCAAAGGTCAGCAAAATGGAGGTGCTAAATCTTGATTGGCGTCAATGTTTTTTTGAGTCTGGAAAGCGTCTCTTCGGTCATTCCCAAATACACGGCGATATGCCTGTGCGGAATTTGCTGAAAAAGTTTAGGATTGCGTTTCAAAATTCGCTGGTAGCGTTCTCTGGGCGAGGATAAGAGCAAATCTTGTTCGCGTTCCAATTGGTCAACAAGCAGTTTTTCTAAAATTTTGGTATAAATCCACAAGTTTTCGGAAGATTTTTGTGCAAATGCCATAAAATCCGACTTAGAAACCACCGCCAAACGACACTTTTTGATTGCCTGAATATACAATTTGGATTTCTGTTCTGTGATAAAAGAATCCAATGCCGTGATTACATCATTCTCGTACCCGAACCTCAGTATTTTGTCTTCATTTTCGGTAAAAAATCCGATTTTCAAACTCCCTTCTTTCACAAGATAAATATGCGTGTCTTTCGTATCGGGCGTTTTTAAAAACGCTCCTCTTGGGATTACGATTTCTTTTTCCAAGGAAAAGTTTTCTGTAAAAATCGTATGGAGATTCATTGTGAGGTGTGTTTTTTAAAGTAATTTGAAATTGAAAATAACAAAACGTTTGTCAATAAATCTCAGTTTCTCTTTACAACAAAAGTTTTTCACTTTTGGTAATGACTACTTTTCGCTGTTTCTTTCTTTTTTAATGTGTTTTTTTTTCGGTTGTGCAATGCCGTTGTGGTTTTTGTCGTAACCTTTCGCGTGATCTTTGAAAAAAAACGGAACAAAAATGAGCAGTAAAACGGAAATCGTGCCTACTATCATCACAGTAACGGCACTTTTTCTAAGTTGCTCGGGGGTAATTAGCGTATCATATTCCCACAAATCCGCTAAAAAATAAGCACCTACCGACAAGACAATCAGTACAATGATAATTCCTATAATGTATTTCATTTTCTTAGATTTAAAAGATGAAGTAAAAGTTTATAAATTACATTTTTCTCAAAATTTCTTGCTTTTTAAGTTCAAAATCTTCCGCCGTGATGATGTTTTCATCAAGTAGGATTTTGAGTTTGCGAAGCTGTTCGGCGGCATCGGCACTTCCTTTGGCAAGAATGGTGTCGGATTGCTCGTTGAATTTCTTACCGATTTCCATACCCACGCCAAATTGAAGCCCTGCCCCGGCAAGTCCGCCCTCGTTACGCGCCGCATCGCGTAAAGCACGCAGTTTTTCAAGTTCCACATAATCCAATCCTGCTTCTTTGGCGGCTTGTACATCGGCACTGATATCGGCAACACGACCGATACGCTCTTGAGTAGCCTCGTCAAATTGCGTTCCTACGATACGAAAATCGGTGAGTTCGAGCCCCAAATTTTGATATTCGCTATTGATTTCACCCTTGATTTCTTGAGCGATGTCGTGAATTTTACCATCTATTTCAATGTAGGAATATTTTTTTTCGTGAATGTTTTGGGCAATAAGCTGTGGAATACGCTCGGCAACCGTTTTGCTCATCGCTTCTGCTTCAAATTCATCGGTTTCGCCAATAATTTCGGTATAAAAATACTTAGGATTGGCAATTCTGTACGAAAAATTTCCGTTTAGCCCCAATTCCACAGGGATTTTATAAGTAGCATCAATGAATTTGATGGGATTTGGCGTTCCCCAACGCTGATTGAGAATCTGAGCTTTGCGGAAGAAATAAATTTTGAGTTTATGCTCACTGTCAAAATTCTGACGCAGATTGACAAGCGTGGTGATAAACGGATGGTTATCGGTTTTAAGGTTATAAATCCCTTCCTCTTCGATGATTTCTACCAACGACCCTTCATACACCAAAGCACAACCCTGCGAGGGAGCGACAATGAGTTTGCTGGCATTGATGATTTCATCGCGTTTTGATGGATATTTCCACCAAATTACATTGGCTTTAGGATTTTTCCACTCGATGACGGCGGAAAGTTGATTGCTAAAAATGTTGAGTATGCTCATCTTTTTTTGATTTTATCGTTGGGTTAATTTTTCTCTAAGTTCAAGTTTCTCTAATTTACCTTCTTTGGTATTGAGAATAAAAGAATCATAGTTGCTTATTAAATAACCGTCTTTTATTTTAGCAACAAAGTCATCGCTTAGATAGTGCATATCTTTATGACTTTGTAAGCTAAGTTTTATCTCGCCTGTCTGAGCATCAAGCACTTGAAAAAAGTAGGGACTACTTTCTGCCCATTCGTGCTTAAAATAGATAAACACTTCTTTGTCATCATAGTGCAATACTTCAGGTTTAAAATAAAATCGTTCAGGGGTAAAATTCTCATAAGATACAACTTGAGACTCTTTGTCTATATATAACTCACCTTTGAACCAGCGAAAAAAATACCTCTTATATGGATACCCCGCTTGTCCTTGTGTTTTTACTTTAAAAAGCTCAGGTAGTTTATCTTTATCTTTTCTTGAAAATTCAAATCGAGTTACTCCTTGTGGAGCAATCGGATTTTGGGCAATCAGCTGATCCATTTCTTTACGATTTCCATATAAAATCGCCTGATTAAGCTTGGGAAAATAATAATACTCTTTGCCTAAATTATTGGTTATTTCAAGTGAATTTTCATAGGCACTGTTTGTGTCTATTTCGGCAAAGCCTTTTTCAAATTCAGGCAGTCCGATGGTTTGCGGTGTTACTTCACTGATGCTCAATGTGTTCTCGTCTAATAAAAACAGGCGATTTTTATTGATGACGATATAGGTTTTGCCTTCGTCCATTTTTTTCCATTTAATAATAGGGTAAAAACCTTCTACATTAATTGGTACCGCAGCGATTTCTTTAAAAGTTTGGGCGTGAAAAAAGCCAAAAGTGGGTTTGTAAGTTTGGTTAGGATGATTTCCAGAAACAATAGAGCCCACCACTATGGCAATGGGTTCGCCGTCTTTATCGGCTGTGGGTATAATTTCTTGAATATTCCAATAGGGCTTGTTTTCTTGAACCGCAGCCGTGGTGGGGGTGTAGGTTGATTTGGACGGCAGCAACGAAATTACCACCATCATCATCACAAACACCGCCATCGCAAGCCCTAAAAATTTGAGTGCTTTTAGATGTTTTGCGGAAAGCTGAGGCGTATCATAACTGTGCCGATGATTGATGTTAATATCATCATTATCAATAAAAAACTCTGATTTACAGCTCTTACAGCGGTAATAATCGGTTTTGGTTTCGGTCGCTTGTGTGCTGCCACACTGCGGACATTTGATGGGTTTGATTCGTTTTGCCATTTTTGAAATTGATTTACGAACCACAAATATAGTTTTTTTATAATAAGCTACAAATGAAAGAAATAAAATTTGATTAGATAGATGATTAAAAAAATAGGAAGAAACAAATGATTTGGTTCTATTAAAAACTTCTTAGCCTTTCCTTTTAGCACTTCGAATTTTATGTTCACTCTATCAATGACAATCATCACACTTACATTTCATTTTTGAAAGTTCCACTTCAAATGTAGTATGCTGAATATGTTCATGTTGGAGAGTATGTCTTATTTCTTTTTTAAGTTGGTCAATTTCTTCAAAAGTGCTACTGTCTTCTATTACCAAATGAGCTGTAAGTGCGTTTTCCTGGCTGCTCAATGCCCAAATATGAATGTGATGCACCGAACAAACCTTGGGATGCGACTCCATAATTTGCCTTATTTTATCCACTTTTATACTTTGAGGCACACCATCAAGGATGAGTTTTACACTTTCGGTAAGCAGATTCCAGGTGGAAACCAAAATCACCACTGCAACCACCAAACTGGTCAGCACGTCGGCAGTGTACCATCCCGTAAAATGGATAATTACTCCCGATACAATCACCCCTACGGATACCAGAGCGTCTACCAACAAATGCAGAAAAGCCCCTTTTACATTGACATCCTGTTTTTGCCCTTTGTAGAAAAGAAAAGCAGATAAAGCATTGATAATAACTCCAATAGTCGCCGTTATGATGATCATACTACCCGCCATTTCGGGGGGAGCGTCAAAACGTTCGATAGCCTCAAGGATAATTTTCACGGCAATATACACCAACAGTACCGCATTGATAAACGAAGCTAAAATAGAAGCTTTTTTGTAACCGTAAGTAAATGAATACGTAGCTGCTTTCTGAGTAAGTTTCAGTCCGAGAAGTGAAATGACCAAACTGGCAACATCGCTCAGGTTATGACTTGCGTCCGAAATAAGCGCCAAGGAATTGATTCGGAACCCCACGACGAATTCAATAATCGTGTACACTAAATTCAACCCGATACCTATATAAAAAGCTCGGTTGATGCTCTCCAAACTCGCCACGCTATGGCTGTGTCCTTCATGTGAATGTTCCATTGCGATTTCTTTTTGTTATTTTTAATTGGTTAATCTCTCGCTACAAAGATACTGCTTTTTTTATACGAAAAACTCATAAAATGAACCTTTGTAAGTTGAATGTAGCAATAGTTTTTTAACTCGTTACGAATTTGTATTTAGGAATCACTAAAAAGACAACATTATTTTACATATAATTCTTTCATTTTTTACTATTTTTGTATTCTAAGAATCAGGATAATGGCGTGTTATATTTTTTAACATTCAATAAAGTTATAACTTTATCCTGATTGCTATTTTTATATTCAGAAATCTGACATATTTTGATAACAAAGCATCTTTTAAATAAAGACATGAAAATAACACTCATCTTGATAATAATATGCTCTTGGACTAAAGTACAAGCACAGTTCCTTGATAAATTAGCAGTAAGTGCCGAATATCGATATTTAGGACGAAATATAGCAGGATTAGGTCTAGAATATCGTGCTTCGAATAAAGATGAAGCGGTATTGAATATAGGAGCGAAAGCTTTTTATACCACAGTAAAAAGAAAAGCTAAAATATTACCTCAAATCAACATCGAATGTGGAAATTTCCTTAACGGAGGAGTTTCTATTACCCCCTATGCTATTGAACCTCAATTTATAATAAACGTATTAAACTTAATAAAATTGAATACAGGTTACGCTATCCCAATACACCAAGAAAACTATTTTAAAGGAATAACTTTTGGGTTACAAATCAACATCGCAGTTGGAAAATACTCGCGCTTTTACGATGATCTAAAGGTAGGCTTTTAGTGGGCTGTGAAAGTAGATAGATTGGAGGAATGACTAAATTCCAAACAAATACTATTATTGAGTTCCTTTCACATCTAATTTCATATCTTTGTAAGCCTAAAAACAGTGTTATGTGACACCAAAAATCTAGGTAAGTATATGTGTTTAAATAAGGTATTATAGCAATTTTTTGACAATGAAAACATGGATTCTTTTTTTAATAACTCTAAAAGCTACAATAACTATGGGACAAAATACTAATCCACTACTGTGCGACCCAAAAACAGGTGTCTGTGAGACTTCACAATCCAACCAAAAATCAGAGAGAAACCTACAAAATCACTCAAAGAAAATAGAAATCATCTATTATACCGACCCGATTTGCTCTTCCTGCTGGGGGATTGAACCCCAATTAAGAAAACTAAAACTCGAATACGGAAATGAAATAGTTATAAATTACCATATGGGTGGTTTACTCTCAGATTGGAGTTATAACAGTGGCGGTATAAGCAAACCTTCTGACGTAGCCCATCACTGGGATGAAGTAAGCCCATACTACGATATGCCTATAGACGGTGATATTTGGCTTGAAAATCCATTAGATTCTTCTTATCCTCCTTCCATTGCTTTCAAGGCTGCTCAATTACAAGATAATGACAAAGCTGTAATTTTTCTGCGTGAATTGCGTGAAATGGTTTTCTTAGAAAAGAAAAATATCACTCAATGGGAACATATTGCCACAGCAGCTCAACAAGCAGGACTTGATATTTCAAAGCTGAAATCAGATTATGAAAATCAAGGGCGGAAAGAGTTTCAAAAAGATTTAGAATTAGCAAGAAAAATAGGCATTCGCGGATTTCCTACTGTAATTTTCATAAGTGGAAACAAGCAAGAAATTGTCTACGGAGCGAGACCCTATGCTTTATTTGAAATGGCCGTGCTTAAACTCCTTCCTGATGCTACAAAACAGGAATATCACAAAGATTGGAAGTCCCTTTTTAATTATTACCCTAGTTTGACCGCTCGTGAATTTACAGAATTATCAGGTATGCCTCGTAAAGACAGTGAACAGTTACTAAATGACCTTACTCAACAGGGCATTCTAAGTAAATTAGAAACGAAAAATGGAGCCATCTGGAAAATAAAGTAGTTAGTATTTGAAATTTCTATTCGTGTTTTAAAAAGTATGATGGTATAAAAATTTGACAATCAGGGAATAAAGTTGTATTTTTGTTGAATGCTAATAACAATTACAC
>NZ_CDOI01000162.1 GCF_000827555.1 Capnocytophaga canis | reverse complement strand
TACTAGTACTGGATGCATCTGCAGGATATCGCGGCCGCCATCTGCCCTACGTTTGAGGGTTATAAGCTGGGTAGTATTACTCCTACTAACGGGCTGCATACCTCCATCTTCTAGCAGGTGTGGTCAGCTTCTCAGTGTAATCGGAAGGGACCTGTGAAAAAAAGGTTCAAAAGCACTGATGGGCAAGTGTTCTCCAGACGGTCTTAGAACGGACATTAGCGGTTTTGACAGATAAGGATCCCCCGGGCCATACTAGTACTGGA
>NZ_CDOI01000161.1 GCF_000827555.1 Capnocytophaga canis | reverse complement strand
GTCGATGATAACTGCGTCTACTCCTGCATAGACCAATGCTTCAGCACGTTCTACGGCATCCGAAGTAACTCCTAATGCGGCAGCCACACGTAATCTACCAAATAGATCTTTGTTTGATATGGATTTCTCTTGCAGGTTAGCGATGTCACGGAAAGTGATAAGTCCTACAAGTTTGTTGTTTTTGTCTACAACAGGAAGTTTTTCAATTTTATGTTTTTGTAATATCTTTTCGGCTTCTTTCATTGAAGTACCTTCCGCTGCTGTAATAAGATTTTCAGAAGTCATTACCTCTACAATGGGGCGATTGCCGTTTTGTTCAAAGCGTAAATCACGATTTGTAACAATACCTTTGAGCGTACCATCCGTATCAACAATCGGGATTCCTCCAATGCTGTTTTCTTTCATACTCCTTTGAGCATCAGATACTTTTGCTTCTAAATTAAGCGTTACAGGGTCGATAATCATTCCGCTTTCCGCTCTTTTCACTTTGCGAATTTGCTTAGCTTGTTCTTCAATCGTCATATTCTTATGAAGTACACCAATGCCACCTTCACGAGCCATTGCAATAGCCATCGCAGCTTCTGTAACTGTATCCATCGCAGCCGAAATGATAGGAACGTTTAGCGTAATATTTTTTGTGAATTTGGTTGAGATAACCACTTCTCGCGGAAGTACTTCGGAATAGTTCGGAATGAGTAGTACATCATCGTAGGTCAATCCTTCTCCTACTATTTTTTCTTGAAAATTCATAAAGCAACTTGAAATTTTGTTGCGTGCAAATGTACTACTTTTTTTTGAAATAAAAAAGAGTTCCCTCACTACTATATGATTTCGTTGACCATACTGGTGTACATTAGACAAGATATTTTCTCCGTCCTAACAGAATTTACTTCATTTTCCACTTCTCTAAATGAGGAATGACGTGATATGCAGTCAAATCAAATTGAATAGGAACTACGGAGATATATCCGTTTGCCAATGCCCATTCGTCCGAATCGTCTCCTCCGTCTTCATTCACGAACTTACCAGTCATCCAATAGTAATTCCGTCCTTGTGGATTTGTTCGTTTGTCAAATTCTTCAATCCAACGAGCTTGGGCTTGTCTACATATTTTGATACCTTTGATGGCTTCCTTTTTCAATTTAGGAATATTTACATTTAGGACTACTCCTTTTGGTAATCCATTTTTTAATACATTGATTGCTATTTGCTTAACAAAATCGCGAGCTTCCTCAAAGTTTGCGTCCCAACTGAAATCAAGTAATGAAAAACCTATGGCAGGAATCCCTTCAATACCCGCTTCAACTGCAGCACTCATCGTTCCTGAATAAATTACATTTATGGATGAATTTGAGCCATGGTTGATACCACTAACACATAAGTCAGGTTTACGTTTTAATACTTCGTACTTGGCTATTTTTACACAATCTGCGGGTGTACCACTACATGTGTATTCTTTTTGGACTCCATCATCGATGTGTATTGGTTCGCAGTACAGGGTTGAATTGAGTGTAACGGCGTGTCCCATACCACTTTGTGGAGAATCAGGAGCAACCACCACCACATCTCCGATTTCGTTCATTATTTTTATTAAGCAGCGTATTCCTGGAGCTGTAATTCCGTCATCATTTGTGATTAAAATCAATGGTTTTTTAGTCATAATTATCTGAATGTGTGTTTTAAATCTACCAACTAAATGTTTCTTCAATGTCCCAATTGGCTCGTAGCTCAATTTCTTTTGGATGATGAATAATTTTTTCAGCTTGTTGGCGTTTTAGAAAGTTACCAGTATCCCATTTTTTATTACCATTCTTGTCTTCTATGATACGCAAACGATATTTTTTAGGAGGCACAGCTTCAAAAATATATTGATTTTCAGGTTTTTCAGTGTATAGTTCACGATGAATATCTCCTTTCTCATCTGTAAGTTGAATTAGTATAGGATAATCCACTTCGCCTTTTAGTGTAAGTTTCAATACGGAATACTCGTCCTGTTTTTTGGTTCTTAGTTTCACTTCCAGGGTATCATTTGTTTTTCCAAAAAAATCAATCATCGCATCGGGAAATGCTTTTACTCGGTATGATTCACCGTATTTCGCGTCGAAAACAATCAAATATTCCAATCTATCCTCACTTAATTTTGTTTTGAAGGGAATTCTAATAGAGTCCTTTTCAAATACTTGTACCTTTGTAGTGTCCGTTTTCATTATTGGGATATTTGACTTCCATCCGAAATATTTTCCTTTTGGAAGATCTCCTGAAAATAGATTTGAAATTTGCAAACTATCGGGCTTCATTTTTCGCAAACGTGTGGTGAAAGTGTCTATCTTTTCACCTTTTGTAATTGTAAATCTCAAAGAATCTTGTTTGGGAGAAAACCAAAAATTAAGAGTGTCCTTTTTAGGTTCTTTGGATATAACGTACTTAAAATCATTAGTTTGTTTTGATATAGGTTCGATTTTTACATTATCCGTATCTCCTTCAAATCCGAATATGAATCGATTTTCAGACGCTTGTATTGGACGAGCCGCTTTGTAGTTCCACTTCTCTTTAAAAAGCGTAAGTTCATATGAAATAACAGTATCTCCTTTCACAAAAATAGGTTGCTCAAGAAATGCAATTTTATCTTCTTTTTGATTGAAAAGATAGTTGTTATTCTTATCTTGCATTGCCATCAGCATATATTTTCCTTTTCTTATATGGTTGATTTCGAAAGTGTTAAGACTGTCGTTCGCGTATCCGATATATAAAGGCTTATTTTTATAAACTACGGAATCTTTATAGGACTCATTATATTCATAAAGCATCACCACAATTGATTTATCAGGTTTTGATTTTAAAGCATCTTTTATTTTTCCTGTGACTTTTAATGAATCAATAAATTTTCCTGTTGAGAATACATATTTAAAATCTTTATAAACATTTCCTTCGTTATAATCTTGAATACTATTTCCAAAATTAAAAACATAGGTTGTGTTTGGTTTAAGTGTATCTAAAATACTGATTTCCAAATTTCTTGAAGCGTTCATAGGACTGACTATGGGAAAATTTTCCATAGGAGGAGAAACTATGAGCTGTTTACGCAAATCCTTTATTGTAACAAGCTCATCAAAAACCAGACGTATTTTTTTCTTATCAAATCCAGTTGTTGCAGAGGGTGGCGTTACCTGTAATAAAACTGGAGGTGTTTCATCTTTTGGGCCTCCTGTAGGTGAACCTCGTCTAGCACAACGTAAAAATATTGATAATGAGATGATTAAAACAATGAAATATCCGTATTTTTTTAGCATATTCCTAAAATTATCTTCTTTTGACAAATTACAACCCACAAATGTACTATTTTTTTTTCACTTCGCAACATCAAAAAACGGGGTAAATATTAAGAATTTCGTAGTTTTCCGATAAAAATCATTCATTTTTTGGATTTACTAACTTTATTATTAATTCTTATCATTGATTAAATTGCAAATAGAATTATTAGTTTGACAAAAAAAGAAAATGCAAACCTCCATAGATAGAGATTTGCATTTTAAAAAAAGATCGTTTACCTAAAGTCCTCGTCTTACGCTAACATCGTAACAGGATTTTCGATATAAGTTTTCAATGTTTGTAAAAACTGAGCTCCCGTAGCTCCGTCGATAGTACGGTGGTCACAAGCTAAGGTTACTTTCATTGTGTTACCCACAACAATTTGTCCGTTTTTCACCACAGGTTTTTCCACAATAGCTCCTACTGACAGAATTGCTGAGTTCGGTTGATTGATAATTGAAGTAAACTCTTCAATGCCGAACATACCTAAGTTTGATACCGTGAAGGTACTTCCTTCCATCTCAGCAGGAGTCAATTTTTTATTTCTGGCGCGTCCTGCCAAATCTTTTACCTGTCCGCCTATTTGAGTAAGCGACAGACTATCTGTGAATTTTAATACAGGAACGACTAAACCGTCTTCTACAGCTACGGCAACTCCTATATGTACGTGTTGGTTGTAAACCGTTACATCGCCTTTCCATGATGTGTTTACCTGTGGATGTTTTTTCAATGCCATTGCACACGCTTTCACAACCATATCGTTAAACGATACTTTCGTGTCAGGCAATTTGTTAATTTCTGAGCGTGAGTTTATAGCATTTTCCATATCAATTTCGATAGTCAGGTAGTAATGTGGAGCTGTGAATTTCGATTCGGATAAACGTTTAGCAATTGTTTTACGCATTTGTGAATTTTTCACTTCTTCAACATTTTCCACACCTGCAGGTACGAACGAAGTCACCGATGTAGCAGTTGGTTTTTCTGCATTTTGTGATTGAACAGATGGAGTGAAGTTTTCTACATCTTTCTTTACAATACGTCCGTTTTCGCCTGAACCTTTCACTTGCGAAAGATTTATACCTTTATCCTGTGCAATTTTCTTGGCTAAAGGAGATGCGAATACACGATCGCTATTATTATCAGCAGTTGTAACAACAGGGGTGCTGACCACTGGTTTTTCTTGTTCTTTTTTTACTTCAGATTTTGTAGGTGTTGAAGCTGGTTTGGCAGAGCCTCCTCCTGCAATCACAGCACTTACATCGGTGCCAGCTGGCCCAATGATCGCTAAGAGAGCATCAACAGAAGCTGATTCACCTTCTTTTATACCTATATGCAAAAGCGTTCCTGAATAGAACGATTCAAACTCCATTGTAGCTTTGTCAGTTTCAATTTCAGCTAAAATATCACCTTCCTGTACTTTGTCGCCAACTTTTTTCAACCATGTAGCTACGGTTCCTTCGGTCATGGTATCGCTCAAACGAGGCATTGTAACAATTTCAACTCCTGCAGGAATCGAAGCTAAAGGTTCTGATGTTTCGATTGGTTCTGGTTTGCTTTCTGCTACGGGTTGTGCAGAAGCTACATCTTGAGAAATTAAAGCCGAAATGTCTTCGCCCTCTTTTCCAATAACAGCCAGAAGTGTGTCTACTTTAGCGGTTTCACCTTCTTGTAGTCCTATGTAAAGCAACGTACCTGCATGGAACGATTCAAATTCCATAGTAGCCTTATCAGTTTCGATTTCAGCTAAAATATCACCTTCTTGTACTTTATCGCCAACTTTTTTAAGCCATTTTGCAACAACACCTTCTTCCATAGTGTCGCTCAAACGTGGCATGTTAATGATTTCTGCCATTTTTTTTATAATTTATGAGGTAAAAAAGGATAGTTTTCTTGTTCGTACACCACGTCATATAGAACTTCTTTCTCAGGAAATGGTGATTCATCTGCAAATTTTTCGCATTCAGCCACTAATTTAGCAACACGCTCATTGATAGCCTCAATTTCAGCCTCCGTTGCATAATTATTTTCTTTGATGACGTTTAAGACCTGCGTAATCGGATCCAATTTTTTGTATTCTTCCACTTCATCCTTAGTGCGATATAACTGAGCATCGGACATAGAGTGACCTCTATAGCGGTATGTTCTAATGTCGAGTAGTGTAGGTCCATCGCCTCTTCTGGCTCTTTCTACTGCTTCGTAAACAGCCTCCGCAACCTTCACGGGATCCATTCCGTCAACTGGAGCACATGGCATCTCATAGCCTAATCCAAGTTTCCAGATGTCTGTGTGGTTAGCAGTTCTTTCTACTGATGTTCCCATCGCATATTGGTTGTTTTCAACGATAAATACCACAGGAAGTTTCCAAAGCATTGCTAAATTGAAAGTCTCGTGCAAAGCACCTTGACGTACCGCTCCGTCTCCCATAAAAGTTAAGGTAACGGCATCTCTGTTGAAGTACTTATCGGCGAAAGCTAAACCTGCTCCTAAAGGAATTTGTCCTCCAACGATTCCATGTCCACCGTAGAAACGGTGTTCTTTTGAAAAAATGTGCATTGAGCCACCCAACCCTTGCGAGGTTCCAGTAGCCTTTCCAAAAAGCTCCGCCATAACACGACGTGGATCAACCCCTAAAGCAATTGGTTGGATGTGATTTCTGTACGTGGTAATCATTTTATCTTTCGTTGGGTCAATCACGTGCATACACCCTGCAACAATTGCCTCTTGTCCATTGTATAAATGTAAAAAACCTCTTACTTTTTGTTGGATATAAACAGCGGCAAGTTTGTCCTCAAATTTTCTCCAAAAAAGCATCTCTTCATACCATTTCAGGTACACATCTTTGTCAATTTTTTTCATTTGTTATTTATTAAAATGTGATGTTATTTTTCCAAATGTTTTCTCTCAAAAAGAGATAATAAAATCCCACTAATCGAAAACATTTGCAAAGATGAGAAAAATCTATTTTGTTTCAAAATAAAACATAAAAAAAGTATTGCTGCCTCCATTACTAGATGCATTTTTATGTACCGAAAGGATTAAATAAAAACCTAAAAATCTTTAAATTTAAAAGTTATTACTTATTAGCAAATCTGATTTTTTATATTACATCAATCAATGTAGGTGAATTTTGTGATTGTTAGTGCAAATTTTTGTTATAGATAGGGTTGTTTTTTTATAAAAAGCAGGTTTTTAAGGTAATTTATTTGCTTTAGGTAATTCAATAGGCTGATATGTAGGTATATCTAAGACATATTTTATCCAATTTGTAAAAGCATATTTTTCATATATGACTTGTGGTAAATCAAGATATGGTAATTCTAAAAATGAAGGTATTAGCTCATAATCAGAATCTTTTTCTATAACAAGTATGTTGTTTTTATCAAAGAAATCATACTTCTTTATATGCGAATTATTCGTGATAAGCTTTTTTTTATACTTTATCGATTCAAACACTCGGAATGATAAACCATTATGCACCGTGTTTAGTATATCAACTAAAACAGCTGATTCACGAATCTTTTTATGATTATCTTCTAACGATATTTTTTTATCAGTTATGTTTACAAGTGAGTTCTTATACTTTCTTAAAACACTTTTTTTTGTAGTATATAAAGAAATGTCAGGAATGTAATTTTTTTTGATTTTTGCGACAATTTTTTCAGTCGGCTTCATACGTTCTTTTTTCCAAGTACCAATAAAAAATATTCGTTTTTCATCTTTTGGAACTTCCAAAGATTGTTCTGGAATATCAAAATAGAAATTAGTTGTAGGTAAAAAAGATTCTGCAACGTCCTTAGGATCAAAAATAAAAAATCGATCAAAATATTTTACCACTTTTCTTACATCGGGAAAAACATTTAATCCGTCCCATTGATAAGCAACCATTTTTTTGGATTTGGTTTTCAGATTTTGCAAAAAATGTTCTGGGTAGATATCTGGACGAATCAAAAGCACATAATCGGCTTTTCTATGTAAAGTGTTAATTTTTTCATTTATTTCTTGTTCAATTAAAGCAAAACGGACTCTTTTTTTGTGAGAATTGTCATTAAAAAATGCCTTTCTAAAAGTATTTTTTAATCTATCTTTTAATGAACTGTATTTATAGTTTAGAGAAATAGATACATCTATAACCTCAAAACCTAAAAAAATCAAATTATCGATGATTTTCTGATTGAAAAAATCAGCAGGAGCTCCGAAAATGATGGTTTTGTTTGTCATATTTATCTATTTTTGAATTTGATTTATTTGTTCCTTTTCAAATGGGATTAAAGTAAATAAGAAGAATAACCCGCAGATGGGATACCCTAAAACGTCTTCGGTTAAATTAAAAATTAGAAAGGCTAGAAAGACGTATATTCCGAGTAAATGCTCGTACTTAATCCCTGTGTATATTGCATAAAAATGAAATAATAACAACAAAATTAAGCCAATGATTCCTTGATTTACCATTGCTGACAAAAATATATTATGGAGTTTATTAAATTCATAATTGACGCTTTGTATTACTTCAATTTCATAGTTAGCACCACCCCCTATCCAAAAATGTTGTGGGAAGAATTGTATAGCAGCATTGTTCATAGTATGCCTTATCTCATCGTTAAAATAAGGAGTTTCAGTAAAAATCCAATAACAACCCAATATTCCTAAAATGGTGATTATGGTTGTGTAAATAAAAATTCGTCCTCGGGAATTAATTTTTTTCACTAATTCAACCCAAATGAATAATCCTGTAAAAAAGACAATACCAATCATTGCTACACGTGCTTGTATCATAAAAGAAACACAAGCGAGTAAAACAGCGTATAAGCTAATGTGTTCTATAGAAATGAGTTTTTGTTTTTTTTCTTTGTACAGCCAATAGCCTAAAACTCCTACAATGAAAAGCCCCCAACCGATGATGCTTTGATGGAAGGTCTCGCTCCATCTGAGAATTTCATAGTGATTTGTGGCAGGAGCTAAGTAGCTTTTTGAAAAAGATAAAAAAGAAAAAAGAGGTTTTTGGTGATATTTCACTAAACACACATAAGCTATTACATTTAAAGAAAGTAGACTTAGGAAGGCTGTGAATACAGGATAAATGAATATATAAATCTCTTCTTTTTTCCATCGGTAAAAACAACTTAACAATGGAACAGCTAAAAATAGCACAAAATAATCAATGTGTTTAAATGCTTCAGATGTGTTGGTCGCCCAAAAAATACTTGCAAAGACAAAAAGAATAAAAATAAGCAACGATTTCATAATAATGTGAAATCCAATGTATTGTCTTTTGTGGAGTCCATATACTAACATTAATGAGAAAAGAACAATGCTCAAACCTAAGACCATTTTGTGTTTGTAAGGGTAAATCATTACAATAGTCGAAGCAAACAGCAAGAAAAAAACTCTTATTTTATCAATATTTTTAAATAAAACCTTTCTTTTGAGCCAAATATCTGCAAAAGTAACAAGCACAATACCTACTAAAGCTATTTTAAAAAAAATATTTAACGTCTTTTCTGATGCATATAAATTAAATTCTGAAGGAATAAAATAATAAATAAAAGCTCCTAACAGCAGAAAAACATTTGTGTAAAGAGCAAAGTTGTTTGATGTTACTTTACTCGTTATTTTTTTGATATTCATATACTTTTGCTAAGCATGAAAATTTATATTGTGATTTCAGTACGGCAAATATAAATCCTCTTTTTCCGTCTAAAAATCCTTTTTTAATAAAATAAAATTTAATAAACCAAAATAAGGGAGAACATATTAGTAAAAACCAAGTTATTTTTTTATCTTTTTTGCGTACTATCTCGGCTGTACTATATGTGTTGTTTTTTTGTAAAATGGTCGTTATCGAATCATTTGCTAAATGTTCTGAAGCTAAATTAGTTTGGTTTCTTGGTACTTTTATAATTTTTCCTTGTACCTTTACGGTTGAATGAACTTCAGGTGGCCAAAAAGCACCTTCTTTGCGAAAGAAGCGTAACTTATAGTCAGGATAAGCCGATCTTATCCACTTGTTTATGAAATAATTTTTAAACGGAATATAAACCCCTCCTAAATCTGGCATTTCAATGATATTGTATAAATATTCCTTTAATTTAGGAGGAACAGTTTCATCAGCATCAATTACCAAAATCCATTCGTTTTTAGCTTGACCAATAGCAAAATTCCGAGCAGGTTCAGCATAACCTGTGTTTTGGTGATAAACAATTTTACAATTATATTTTGTTGCGATATCGATAGTTTTGTCCGTACTATACATATCACAAACTACAATTTCATCAAAATCTTTTACAGTTTCAAGAACTGCTTGTAAGTGTTTTTCAGCATTGTATGTGTTAATAACTACTGATATTTTCATTCAGCTTTTAGTTTTATAAATTGGATTTGTGTAATCTTTTTAAAAAGTAAAAAGTTCCGTGAAATATTTTGTATTTGAATTTAAAAATATCGAGTTTCAGGAACTTTTAGCAAAATTACATCAAAAAAACTTTATGATAGCTTTTGTAATTCGACATTGAGGGTTAATCACATGCCTGAACTAATTGGCTACTTCACTAATAAATTTAATTCGATAGATTCGTAGTTCGTCATCTTCATAATCACCGTCAAATTCTTTCGATGCGATCGAAATTTTATCCGATTCCGCCTCCATGAAATAGTCGTGCAACTCTTCTTGCTGTTCTTCATCAAAGATTTCGTCAACCCAATAGTTGATGTCCAGTTTCGTGCCACTGTAAACGATTTGTTCTAATTCTTTCAGGAATTCGTCCATCTCCAAGCCCTTTGCCTTTGCAATGTCGGGTAATGGTAGTTTTCGGTCAACATTTTGGATGATATACAGTTTTAGCGATGAATTGGAACCTGTTGTACGAACGATCAGGTCATCAGCTCGTAAGATGTCGTTATCATCGACATATCTGGCGATAAGTTCTACAAATTCAGCACCGTATTTTTTGGCTTTTCCATCTCCAACACCGTGAACGTTAGTAAGTTCTGAGATTGTGATAGGGTATTTCAACGCCATATCCTCTAACGAAGGATCTTGGAACACTACAAAAGGAGGTACTCCTTTCTTCTTAGCTACTTTTTTGCGTAAATCTTTGAGCATACCCAGAAGCACTTCGTCAGCTACTCCGCTACTCGAATTGTTATTTTCCTCAGGTTCTTCCTCGTAAACATGGTCTTCTGTCATCATAAATGAAGGAACGTTTTTTAAAAAATCTTTTCCTTTTTCAGTGACAAACATGACTCCATAGCTTTCTATATCCTTGTATATAAGTCCATTAACCATAACCTGTCGCAATAAAGCCATCCAGTAGAGATCATCTTTTTCTTTTCCAATACCAAAGAATGCCTGTTCATCAATTTTATGAGATTTAATCAATGCGCTTACTTTCCCAACTAGGACATTAACCAATTCTTTAGCCTTGAATTTTTGTTTGGTAGAAAGGATAATATTTAGTAATTTAACCACATCATCTTTGGCCTCAATTTTAGTCTTTGGATAGCGGACGTTATCATCCATATTAGCACCTTCACCATTTACTTCGTCAAATTCTTCCCCAAAATAATGGAGTATGAATTTACGTCTTGAGCTTGAGGTTTCGGCATAAGCAACGATATCTTGCAGCAAAGCCTGTCCAATTTCTTGTTCAGCAATGGGTTTACCGACCATAAATTTTTCTAATTTTTCAACATCTTTGTAGGAATAAAAAGCTAAGCAATGCCCTTCGCCCCCATCACGTCCCGCACGTCCCGTTTCTTGGTAGTAACTTTCGATGCTTTTCGGAATGTCATGATGAATTACAAAACGAACATCAGGTTTGTCGATTCCCATACCGAAGGCGATGGTTGCTACGACTACTTCTACTTCTTCCATTAAAAACATGTCCTGATGTTTCGCTCGTGTTTTAGCATCTAATCCTGCGTGATATGGAACAGCGGTAATGCCATTTACTTGTAACATTTGAGCCAGTTCTTCCACTTTTTTTCTGCTTAAACAGTAAATAATTCCCGATTTTTTACTGTTTTGTTTTACAAAACGTATGATATCCGTATCTACATTTTTGGTTTTTGGGCGTACTTCGTAATATAAATTGGGTCGGTTGAAAGATGATTTAAACACATTTGCCTCGGACATACCCAAGTTTTTCAAGATATCTTCCTGAACTTTAGGTGTTGCGGTGGCTGTCAGAGCTACTACAGGGATGCCATTTCCTAAACGGTCAATGATGGTTCGTATGTTTCTATATTCAGGTCTGAAATCATGTCCCCATTCTGAGATACAATGAGCCTCGTCCACGGCAACAAAAGATATTGGTATGGTTTTTAAGAAGTTAGCATATTCGTCTTTGATTAATGATTCTGGAGCAACATAAAGTAATTTAGTTTTTTTGCTACTGATGTCGTCCATAACTTCTCGGATTTCGCCTTTTGTTAAAGATGAATTTAGAACGTGAGCCACACTATCGGTCGACGAAACTCCACGAATGGCATCTACTTGGTTTTTCATCAATGCAATCAAAGGAGAAATTACGATAGCTGTACCTTCTAAAACCAAGGCAGGAAGTTGATAACACAAAGATTTCCCACCACCGGTGGGCATAATAACGAAAGTATTTTCTTTGTTGATGACACTTTGTATTATTTCTTGTTGATGTCCTTTAAAACTATCAAACCCAAAATAATGCTTTAGAGCACTCTGTAAATCATTTTTAGCTAATTCCATTTAATCGTATCTATATTTTATCTAACTTTGCAAACATAAAAGTACAACTTTTTTTTTAATTGACAATAAAAAAACGAAAAAAATTAATGGATACAGATAAAATTATTGAAATCGCTCGAGTAACAATTGAAGAAGAGGCGAAATCTATTCTAAAATTATATGATTTTGTAGATGAAAATTTTGTAAAATCGGTCGATTATATATTAAAATCAAAGGGACGGGTTGTTGTTACAGGAATAGGTAAAAGTGCTATTATTGCCAGTAAAATTGTAGCAACAATGAACTCAACAGGAACTCCCGCCATATTCATGCATGCTGCCGATGCCATTCATGGTGACCTGGGAATCATTCAGGAGGATGACGTGGTTATATGTATTTCAAAAAGTGGAAATACACCCGAAATCAAAGTGCTTGTACCTTTGCTTAAGCGAGGGAAAAATAAACTCATAGCGATTACTTCAAATAAAACTTCCATTTTAGCTCAACAAGCAGATGCTATTTTGTATGCTCATGTTGAAAAAGAGGCGTGTCCGAACAATTTGGCTCCTACAACTAGTACCACTGCTCAATTGGTTTTAGGAGATGCTTTGGCTGTATGTTTATTAAAAATGAAAAACTTTGGTAGTAGTGATTTTGCTAAATATCATCCTGGTGGAGCTTTAGGCAAACGACTCTATTTGAAAGTATCCGATATTGTGGTTAACAATCAAAAACCGCAGGTGTCACCAACTACTGACATCAAAAAAGTGATTGTTGAAATATCCGAAAAAATGTTAGGTGTCACTGCAGTTGTTGAAAATGAGCGAATTATGGGAATAGTTACCGATGGGGATATACGCCGAATGCTCAGCAAAACTGATACGGTAAGCGGACTTACAGCTCAGGATGTCATGACTTTGAATCCAAAAACAATTCAAGCTGATACTTTAGCCATTGATGCTCTTGAGATTATGGAGTCCAATAAAATCACACAATTGTTAGTTACGGAAGGTAATATATATATAGGTGTAGTGCATTTACATAATCTGATTCAAGAGGGAATCATTTAGGTTTGATAAATTCGAACTATTTTGATGTATTTTAATTAACTACAACGGAACTATGTTTTTAAAAAATGTAATTACTGATGTTTTGGAGCAATATGCAACAGTGACAGAGCGAATTATTTTCGTCACATCTGGTAAGCGTCCGGCATTATTTCTAAAAAAATATTTTGCTGAACAAACCACAAAGGTCTCAATAGCTCCAGAATTTATCAGTATT
This sequence comes from Capnocytophaga canis, assembly GCF_000827555.1. Classification (GTDB taxonomy): domain Bacteria; phylum Bacteroidota; class Bacteroidia; order Flavobacteriales; family Flavobacteriaceae; genus Capnocytophaga; species Capnocytophaga canis. The sequence continues at coordinate 15,434 of NZ_CDOI01000161.1, read as the reverse complement.
GCTGAATTGTTACAGCAAATTTCAGGAGTTCAAGAGGTTGGTAATCAGCAACTTTTGTTTGAGCTTTATGAAACATACCGAAATACCTGTCAAACAACTCTCGATGATTTTGAAACCTTTATAGGGTGGGGACAAATACTATTGAAAGATTTTAGTGATATTGACCATTATTTGGTACAATCCGAGAAAATTTTCCCATATATTCATGCTTTGAAAGAAGCAGAACATTGGTCTGGTTTTGAAAAACAAACCGAAATGCAACAAAAATATTTGGATTTTTGGAATACACTTGGCGATTATTATTTCGCTTTTAATGAAAAATTAAACGATAGAAATCACGGATATGCAGGTTTTGTTGCAAAAAAAGCAGTCGAAAAATTACCTAAATACATACAAGAAAACAGCCATAAAATACATATTTTCGTTGGATTTAATGCTCTTTCAAAAGCAGAACAGCAAGTAGTCCAATCCATTTTAATGGATACCGAATCTGAGATATATTGGGACATAGACAAGTACTTCATGGATAATGTTCACCATGATGCAGGATATTTCATTCGTAAATATAAGAACAACTGGAGGTATTATAATCAAAGAAAGAAAGAGTTTAAATGGCTCACTAGCAGTTATGAAGAGTCTAAAAATATTGAAATTATAGGAGTTCCTAAGAGTGTTAATCAGGCTCATACGGTAGCTGGATTACTACGAGAAATACCTCACAGTAATATGGAACGAACAGCTTTAGTCATTGGAGATGAACATTTATTAATCCCTGTACTACAGTCTATTAGTTCGGATATTCCAGTGAACGTAACGATGGGATACCCCTTGCAACAAACACCGTTGAATGATTTGTTTGTTGCTTTTTTCAGGCTACACCTATCGAAAAGTTACCGTTACAGAGATGTATTACATCTACTTACACAACCATTTCTTCAAGAAGTGTTTTCAGGCAAAGGAATTTCTAAAATTATTCAACATATCAAGGAAAAAAATCTGACATATTTGTCGAAAGCAAAATTAATGGAAATCACTCCTGATGAAGACAAGGAAATTATGGAAGTTCTTTTTCCAGAGAAAACCGATGATTATGTTACTGATTTGATAAACAGTGCTTTAAATATAATATACAGAATTAAGAAAGCTGTAGAATCTGATAAGAATGAGAATATACTTGGTTTGGAATACGCCTATCGTTTTTATCAGTTATTCAATCAGTTACAGACTTTACAAGGGAAATATGGCTATATAGATTCTGTAAAAACCTTGTATCATTTCTATTTGGACATATTGCAAAAAAGTTCCTTAAATTTTGAAGGAGAACCATTGGAAGGTTTACAAGTGATGGGGGTATTGGAAAGTCGTAGTTTGGATTTCGATAATATTATAATAACATCTGTAAATGAAGGGGTTATGCCAATGGGAAAGAGTGGGAATTCCTTAATTCCTTATGACGTAAAATTTCATTTAGAGATGCCTACCTACAAAGATAAGGATGCTATTTATAGTTATAATTTTTATCGTATGTTACAGAGTGCCAAAAACATATATTTAATTTATGACACTGAAAATGGTAGTTTGAAAAGTAAAGAAAAAAGCCGATTTATCCTGCAATTGTTGTCAGAAAGGAATCCTAACCACAGGATTCAATATCAGGTGAAGGCTCCTGAGGTGTATCCCGCAAAAGGTTCTATGTTACAGATACCGAAAACTGAAGCTGTTTTTCAGCGGTTGAGGGAAATGGCTGATAAAGGGTTATCTCCTTCAGCTATAACAAATTATATATTAAACCCACGAGTATTTTACCAACAAAATGTACTGCAAGTTTATGAAGAGCGTGATGTAGAAGAAACTATTGAAGCTCGAACTTTTGGGGATATTGTTCACGAAGTTTTAGAAACGCTGTACAACCCTTTTTTAAATACACCTCTTAAACAGCATCATTATATTGAAATGCAATCGAAATTGGAGGCTCTAATCGAAGAGAAATTCGTCAAATATTACAAAAATGAAGATTTTAAATTAGGTAAAAACTTATTGATTTTCAATGTAATACATAGTTATTTGAAACGGTTTTTAGATCTTGAACAGCAAGAAGTTGAGAAAGGTACCGAATTGGTTGTTTTGCATTTGGAAGAAAAAATCAGAGTGCCTTTTGTGAGTGATAAATTACCTTTCCCTGTTTATATAAAAGGAATTATTGACCGTATTGATATGCGTGATGGCGTGTTGCATATTATTGATTATAAGACAGGTATAGTAGAAGAAAACGCTGTAGGAATTGCTGATTGGCATTTGCTAGTAACTGATTTCAAGTATAGCAAAGCATTTCAGTTATTGAGTTATGCATACATGTATCAGCAACGTTTTGGTTATCAGGAATGTATGATTGTAGGAAATATCTCTTTTAAAAGGCTCAATATGGGGTTGATAAAGTTCCATACTAAAGAAAAAGTAGGAAGAACATATGTGAAAGATTATAATATAAACTCTTTTATATTAGACAGTTACAAAGAATATACAGAAGCTTTATTAGCTGAGATTTTCGATATATCAATTCCTTTTACAGAAAAAGAGTAGGGCAAAAGCTGAATTTTACAGTTTGGTAGCAAATACAATCGTAGGTCATATGAAATTAGAATATAAAAAACTGAAAATTAAATGAATGAAAATGTTAAAATACAATTTTTAAAAGATTTATCAAGGAATAACAATCGAGAGTGGTTTGCTGAACATAAATCGGAATACGATGCTATTGCTAAGGATAATAAAATCTTTTTTCAAGAGATTTTACAACGATTGCGACAGCATGATGACATTACGGATATGCATATTTTCCGAATTTACAAAGATGTACGTTTTTCAAAAGATAAATCACCTTATAAAACTAATTTTGGAGCTTCATTTACTCGAAGAAAGCCTGAACTTAGAGGTGGTTATTATATTCATATAGAGCCTAATAACTCATTTGTAGGAGGTGGATTTTGGAATCCGAATAAAGAAGATACTTTTCGCATTCGTAAGGAATTTGAGATGGATGACCAACCCATTCGTGAAATAATAGCAGACATGAAGTTTCAAAAATATTTTGGTAATATTCAAGCTTTTGACACTCTAAAAACAGCTCCCAAAGGTTTTGAGAAAGACCTCCCAGCAATTGATCTTATTAGGATGAAACATTGGGTGGTAAAACGAAATTTTTCAGATGAAGATGTTGAAAATGAATATTTTTTAAACGAAGTAATAGATACTTTTTTGGCAATGCGTCCGTGGTTTGACTATATGAGTGAAGTGTTAACCACTGATTTGAATGGAGAAAGTGTCTTATAGTGAAAACCAATATCTTTTATAATTTTGTTAGAGATTTAAAAAAACTACTATTTTGATTTCTTGGATATTAAATACAATTCCTCGTCCGTGGCTCATCAAAATGAGTTATTGGGTACGTCCTTTTTTGAGTTTATGGTATCGAGGCAATCGGTACAAAGATCCTATCGACGGTAAAAGATTTCGTAAATTTTTACCTTATGGTTACGGCATTCAGCGACCTAATGTGCTCTCGCCATCAACACTTTCATTGGAGCGACATCGGTTGTTGTGGCTCTATTTGACCAATGAAACAAATCTTTTAGAGCAGAAAATCAGAGTTTTGCATGTAGCTCCTGAACAAGCTTTTTATAGACGATTTAAAAAAAATCCACATTGGGATTATGTAACTACTGATTTGTACTCGCCTCTTGCTGATGTGAAAGCAGATTTATGCAATTTACCTTTTGAAGACAATTCGTTTGATTTGGTTTTGTGTAATCATGTTTTGGAGCATATTCCTGATGACATAAAGGCTATGAATGAATTGTTTAGAATAATGAAAAAAGGGGGAATGGGAATTTTTCAGATTCCGTTGGATGTAAACAGAACTCTTACATTTCAGGATGATAGCATTACGGATCCTGTTGAACGTACACGTATTTTTGGGCAGTATGACCATGTTCGAATCTATGGCATAGATTATTTTGATACGTTGCGAAAAATTGGTTTTCAGGTTGAGGAAAATAGATACGCCCAACGATTGAGTATGTCCGAAATTGAAAAATATCGCATTGTGAAAGATGAAATATTACCAATTTGTAGGAAATTATGATTCATACACTGAGATTTAAGAGAGAAGTAATATGTCGAAAAATAAATTTTATGTAGTTTGGGAAGGTAGAGAGAAGGGTATTTTTTCTTCATGGGATAAATGTAAAAAAGCGGTAGAGAACTATCCAAAAGCTAAATATAAAGGATTTGTAACCAAAGAGTTAGCTCAACAAGCCTTTCTTATGGGGTATCAAGTGTATAAGAAAAGTACATTGGCAAAATCAACTGTATCCCAGGTAGCGATGGCAAATGTTGGAAAGCCGAAACTTCCTTCCATTTCAGTGGATGCTGCCTGTAGTGGCAATCCAGGAGTGATGGAATACCGAGGAGTTCATACAGCTACAAAAGAAGAAATTTTTAGATTGCCACCAATGGAAGACGGAACTAACAATATTGGAGAATTCCTCGCTATAGTTCACGCATTGGCATTGATGAAGAAAAATAATCAAACAATGCCTATCTACACTGATAGTCAGATAGCAATTAAATGGATTCACCAAAAAAAATGTAAAACAAAACTCAAAGAAACTCCAAAAAATGAAAAGATTTTTGAACTTATTGATCGAGCTGAATGTTGGTTGGAACAAAATACCTATCTAAATCCTATCCTGAAATGGGAAACTAAATTTTGGGGAGAAATTCCTGCTGATTTTGGAAGAAAAGGCTAGGGTAGGAGTATACGAAAGTTAAAGTTAGTTAAAGTTGTAACTTATTGAAAAGAAGTTACGTATAACGAAGTAAATGGATATGTTTTTTTAAACCCTAATCAAAATGAGACAGTTAAAAATCACCAAGCAGGTAACCAATAGAGAGACAGCCTCTCTTGATAAATATCTTCAAGAAATTGGAAAAGTAGATTTGATTACAGCCGATGAAGAAGTAGAGTTGGCACAGCGCATTAAAGCAGGCGATACAATTGCTTTGGAGAAACTGACCAAAGCAAACTTGCGTTTTGTTGTTTCTGTAGCTAAACAATATCAAAATCAAGGGCTTACACTTCCCGATTTGATTAACGAGGGAAATTTGGGACTCATTAAAGCAGCGCAACGTTTTGATGAAACACGTGGTTTTAAATTTATTTCCTATGCCGTTTGGTGGATTCGTCAATCTATATTACAAGCCTTGGCAGAGCAGTCCAGAATCGTTCGATTACCGTTGAACAAGATAGGGTCTATAAATAAAATCAATAAGATGTATGCCTATTTGGAACAAGCTCATGAGCGAGTGCCATCGGCTGAGGAAATTGCCAAAGAATTGGATATGTCGGTGAATGATGTGAAAGAATCAATGAAAAATGCAGGTCGCCACATTTCTATGGATGCTCCTTTGGTTGAAGGGGAGGACTCAAATTTGTACGATGTATTGCGAAGCAATGAGTCTCCAAATCCGGATAGAGAGCTTATTTTGGATTCGTTACGTACCGAAATTGAACGCGCATTGGAAACATTAACACCTCGTGAGGCAGATGTTATTCGTCTTTATTTTGGTTTGGGAGACCAACATGCAATGACTTTGGAAGAAATTGGTGAAACCTTTGAACTCACCCGAGAACGTGTACGACAAATTAAAGAAAAAGCTATACGGCGACTCAAACATACTTCAAGAAGTAAAATATTAAAAACATATTTAGGATAATAAAACAATAGAAAGCCAAGTAATGAAATACATATCTACTTGGTTTTTTATTTTCCTCAAAATTAATAAAAAAGAAAATAATGGATGCAGATATTCAACTTATAACGGATTCTATTTTGACTCAGAAAACAAAACACTTACATACTGTTGGGGTAGTGATCTGCAAGATCTTTTTGGTGGATATGCCTACTTATTCGAAATACAAAAAACATTTGGAAGTAGCTCGGCATACTCTTTTGGAAGTTAAGAAAGAATCAGATGTGTATTACGAAAAAAAGGCTTTAGAAAAAGGAGGGCAACGCTCTGATTTTTTTTGAAATTACGATTGATTTACAAAGACTTGAGCATTCAGGGAGCCCAATAACTCCAGCTGAGTTCATGGGAAGGCAATATGACATAACCACGCAAAAATTACTTGTAAGAGGTCAAAAGTATTTCTTAAATAATTATTTTTTTCATGACACTGTAGAATCGAGTGAAAATATCGTTAAAACTTTTACTCACTTACCTGATGGTTTTGCTTATGCGGTTTTGAATCCGCCACATTCTCTTCAAGTAGGGAAAAATATTTTTGAGAAAGGAAGTTACTTTTTAGATTTCTGTCAAACTTTGTTCACAGATATAGAAAGACTGGAAATTTATCAATGGAGTGATGATACTTCCAATTTTTTTGATGCAGGAAAAGAATGGTGGAGAACGTTTTTTTATACCGTTTACAACCCAATTCAAAATATCTATATAGGCATTGTTGCTTCATCAACAGATTGAAAAAATATTTTATGAAATTAAACAAAGGTTATACAGAATTCTCGTATAACCTTTGTTTGTAATTAATTTTTCTGCTCCTTATTAAAATAAACCAAATAGTAATACATTTGTTTTTCCTCGTCCCAGCCCTTTTCGATAAACCTTTCAGCCGATTCAGGATTCACAAAATCCATACGAATTTGAATGTTGGTATCCAGATCAATTACGTTTTTAATTTTTTTCCGTGCTTCTGTAACGGCTTTATTCGCAATAGGAAAGTTGGATACGTCTTCGATATTGTATTTTGGTCCTTTTTCCACCTTATAATGTTTAAATTCGGGTATAAACTCAGGATTGTCAAGAACTTCGTTCATAAAAGCAGTTTCTTCAAACTCGTCATTTTTTGCGAAATAGTTGATGGCTCTATTCATGAAAAGTACCTCTTGTTGCTTGTCTTCGGCAGGTAGTATTACATCTTTAGCAAAATCTTGGCTGAATTTCAAATATTTTTTGGTGTAAAAATTTTCATCGATAAGAGCATCTACCCCTAAGAAATTTTCCAGCCAATACTTGGTGTCATAACGATTGCTATCCACCGAAAGTACCTTATATCCTTCCTCTTTGTTGACGTTGAAAATGATACAACCTTTATCCAACTTGTGGATATTTACCCCCTCTTGGATAATAATATCCAATTGGTTCTGATTTTCTTCAAACTGTAAAAAGCTATGTTTCATCTCCGATTTGAAAATCCCAACAGCGGTTACCTTTTGGTTATCCAGATAGATGTCATGTAGTAAAGATACATACAACTCACCGCTTTTAATATGCGGATGACTTGATTGTCTGTATAAATGCTGAGCTATCTCTTTAGATACTTGGTGTATTGTATTTTCATTGTCAAAAATTTTGGATACAAGTTGGAACAATTCATTAAATTCCACGTCCGCTTCATGTGAAAATCGGAAGTAATTTTCCTCTTTCTCACGGAAAGGCTTGAAAAAATATTCCTTTAATAACCCGATGATTTCGTCATTCAATGAATAAGGTTGTTCCGATAAAAATAGCGGTTCATTTTTGCTTTGATTTCCAACGCGATGTATAGAAAGGCTGTCAATGTGAGTGGTGTAAAGATTTAGCATAAATTTTTAATACTTTTCTGAAACAAAACAGATTTTTTGATTAATATTTGGTTATAAAATAGCTAAATATTGCTTTATTTTTTAGTTTAGAAGCAATGATCAATAATAATCTTCCTCTCTGAAGTTTTCATAATCCTCCTCATCCATATCAAAATCGTTGAATTCATCATCGAATTCATTAAAATTCTCAGCTTCAAATAATTTTTCAGGAGCTTCTGCAGGAATTGTTCCATGAGAGAAAAGCAATGCAGGATATGACACTCCATTTTCATACTCATCCGCAATTTCAACCAGTTCTACGAAGAATGTCCACATTGAGAAAAAGTCATATACATAGAGTAACTTAGGTTCTTCTTCGCTCACTACAGAATCAATAGAGGTTTCCTCCATCAGACGAATTTCTCCGCTTTCTGAAAGGTCAAAAAGAGTAATTTCTTCACCTTGATTCCAGTCCTCATCAGTCAAGTAAAACGAAGCCATCTCATCTCCTGCAAATCCAAAAGACTGCACGATAATGTTGTGAAGATCCTCCAGTGTGGCATCTCCTTCAATGGCGATGTCTCGAAAAACATCTTCTTTTACATCAAGTATAATTCTAAATTTATATATCATTCGTTTATTAATTATTTATCCTTCCATTTTCTTGCTAAAAGCGTGTTTTTCAATAACATAGCAATTGTCATTGGGCCTACACCTCCTGGAACTGGGGTAATGTAGTCCGCCTTGTCTTTAACTTGTTCAAAATCAACATCTCCTACAATACGATACCCTTTTGGAGCGTTTGCATCTTCAAGGCGAGTAATTCCTACATCAATAACAGTCACGCCCTCTTTAACCATATCTCCTTTTAAAAATTCAGGAATGCCTAATGCCATTACAATAATGTCAGCTTGTTTTGTAATTTCCTTGATATTAGGAGTATAACTATGCGTTAGAGTAACAGTTGCATTTCCTGGATTTCCTTTTTGACTAAGCAAAATACTCATTGGACGACCAACAATGTGTGAACGTCCAACCACTACCACATGCTTTCCTTTGGTTTCTACGTTGTAGCGTTTGAGTAGTTCCATAATTCCAAAAGGTGTCGCAGGGATGAAAGCCTCCATATCTAAAGCTATTTTTCCGAAGTTTGCAGGGTGAAATCCATCAACATCTTTCTCAGGGTCAACGGCTAACAATATTTTTTGACTGTCGATGTGTTTCGGTAATGGTAACTGAACGATATATCCGTCAATTTCAGGATTTTTGTTTAATTCGTTGATTTTTTGTAATAACTCCACCTCAGTGATTTCTGCAGGAAGGGTTATTAGAGTAGATTCAAAACCGACTTGCTCACAAGCTTTAACTTTGCTTCCAACATACGTTAAACTCGCACCATCGTTGCCTACCAAAATCGCTGCTAAATGAGGAACTTTACCACCTTTAGCTTTGATTTGTTTTACTTCTTCAGCAATTTCTTGCTTGATTTGTTCTGATGTTTTTTTTCCGTCTAATAATTTCATAACATTGTATATTTGGTATAGTAAGTGTACGAAAGGAACATGTGTAAATCTATGAATTACTTCAAGATTTTTGTAGGTTCAAACTAATAAGTATTCAACTTTTCGTACAACCTTTTTGTTTTTATATTGATATAAATCGCTATTTTTTGTACTATAAGAAAAAATTTCGTAATTGATTTAACGATACAAAATTTTGAAATTTTATTTGTGTATTCGTTCTTTCTATCTCTTTGATAATGTCCTTTAACAATTGGTCTGGGGTTTCTTCGGCTCCAGACAAATTAGCGTCAAAATTAATCCCTACAGCAACGCTATCTTCATACATTCCCAAACACCAAAATTCCATGAATTCGGATAGTTTAATTTTTTCTATTTGATAATCGCTCCATTCGTCTTCTTGACAACTTTTAGCCATCGTTTCTTCTGACCAAAATGGGAAAACAGCAATCGCCTCACCCGTTTCCTCAACAAAAAACTCCGCAGAGGGACATACAGCAACCTCTTTTTTATTCTTTAAGGTGAAAACGACCTGATTTTTAACGATTTGTTCTATAAAATTTTTATACATTCTTTCGTTCTAATTTTTAAAAACTTTCAAGTTATAAAACTTTTTACAATTGATTTTTTAGATAAATTACAGAATGTAACTTCATTTTCAGTTCTATTTCTTCTCCTGTAGTTTGTATTTACAAGAGTTCTCTTTTAATAAAACTCTTTGATATTTTTCAGAATACATACAAATTAACTCCGTCGCCAACTAATTAGATTCTTCCGATTGTCCCATCAACATCAAATAAGCCTTTAAAAAAGCGTCTATTTCTCCATTCATGACACTATCAACATCCGTAGACTCGTGAGCAGTGCGTACGTCCTTTACCAATTTGTAAGGATGCATCACATAGTTTCGTATTTGTGATCCCCATTCAATTTTCATTTTTCCTGCTTCGATTTCATCACGTTTTGCTTGGCGTTTTTTTAATTCAATTTCGTAAAGCTGTGATTTTAAGAGTTGTAAAGCTTTGTTTTTATTGTCCAATTGACTGCGCGTTTCGGAATTTTCAATGATAATTCCAGTGGGATGGTGTCGCAATCGAACAGCGGTTTCTACTTTGTTCACATTTTGTCCACCCGCTCCACTCGAACGCATTGTCTCAAAACTGATATCCGAAGGGTTTATTTCTATTTCGATAGTATCATCTGCCAATGGATACACATATACCGAAGCAAACGAAGTGTGTCGTTTTGCATTGCTATCAAAAGGGGAAATACGCACCAATCGATGTACACCATTTTCTCCTTTTAAATACCCAAAAGCATACTCTCCCTCAATTTCAATGGTGACTGTTTTAATTCCAGCGACATCCCCTTCTTGAAAGTTTAAAGTTTTTACACTGTATTTCTGATTGTTACACCACATTGTGTACATGCGCAATAGCATTGAAGCCCAGTCACAACTCTCTGTACCTCCAGCTCCTGCAGTGATTTGCAAAACCGCACTCATGGAGTCACCTTCATCAGAAAGCATATTCCGGAATTCCAAATTTTCAATATGATGTAGTGCTTTAGCGTACTGCTCATCTACTTCATCAGCAGAGGCAATTCCTTCTTTTTGAAATTCTAAGAGAATCTCCAACTCGGAGGTTAATGATTCTGACTCCTCATAATCCTCTACCCATTTTTTTTTAGATCGAAGTTCTTTGATTATTTTTTCAGCTTCCTTTGGGTTGTCCCAAAAATTGGGGGCGAATGTTTTTTCTTCTTCATTCGCAATTTCGATGCGTTTACCATCTACGTCAAAGATACCTCCTTAACGCACCCAGGCGATTCACTAAATCCTTAACTTGTTCTGTATTTGTCATTATTCTTTATTTTATACGTTGCCAATATTGGGTTCTTCCAATGAGGGAAAAGCCAACATATCCCCTAACTTTCAGTCTGTTAGTACTTTCTAATGCAATCAAGCATTTATATTCTTTACCTGTTTTTGGATCCAGAATAGTTCCTCCATTCCACTCATTACCATCTTTTTTTAGGTCATTGATAATAATCAATCCCAAATAAGGTTTATTTTTATTGATACCTAAACAGTTGGAACAAATTGCATTTTTGTTTTTCTCTTCGAAAAGTTCAATAATTTTTCCGTAAACTTTTCCGTTTTCCTCGAATATTTCAACAATTGACTTTTCATTTCCTGTTTCATCATCAATTGTTTTCCACTTGCCCATAATGCTTTGCGCTTGAAGCATTACCGTATGTAATAAAACAACTACAAAAGAAAATACTATTCGTTTCATATACAATTGTGTTTTTAGTTGTTGGGACAAATATATGAAAAAAATAGTATTTACGGAATAGATTTACTCTCCTAAGACTAAAAATCGCTCCACGTTTGGACTGAATATGTTTTCGAAAGCAGATATGATGCTGTAATCCTCACTAATTATCAGTGTTTTACTAATATTGTTTATTAATAATTTTCGAGATAAATCATCGAAGTTTGTAGAATGGAATTGCTGTCCTACTAATCGATTTGAAGATGTGAATACCGTATTACACCATTCAGAAACATTTTGTCCAACATCAATGCCGATAAATTCCACATTGGGGAATAATTCCTTCAATTGTAAAATTCTGTTGAAAATAAGGTTTGACATTTCTCTTTGGTTTACAGACCAGAAATAAACGACGGTCACTTTAGGTCGAACAATATTTGATAATTTGTAGTAATTTCCGTCCAAGTCGATGATTTCAAATTCAGGTGGAGTGCGTCCTTTTTGTAGATCAATTGTTCGGATGAACACTTGTTCTAACTCTGCTTTATGAATGTTTTTTTCATTGTATTTGTAAAATTCTTCCATATAGCATTGACAATCCTGTTTATTCTGTATGTTAAAAATATAAGCATACGCGGCATTTCTGTACAGATTATCGCGCATCATTCCTGAAGGGAAAAGACTGTCTATGATTTGTATTTTTTTCAAGTGAAACTCTTCGTCTTTGTTAATATCGGGAGCGTTGTGTGTCAGATTGTATTTTTTAAAAGTTAAATTGTTGATTAACATCACCATATAGCTGTAATAGGGACGGTAATATTCCAATGAGCTGTTGTCAAACTCAATAAAATCGCGGTGATTGTAAAAATCTTTGGGCAATGAGTTTGCTACCGAGTTATTGCTATTTCGTTGATAGATAAAAGGATAAGATTCCACTTCACGAAATAAAGGATAAGTAGCACTTACCAATGCAATTTTTTTTGCATTTTTAGACAATGAAGGGTTTTCTTCTACAAAAAGTTGATAATGTTGCAGTTTTTGTTCGTAGATAGAATCTATTTTTTTCTTAAATTCGGTTGGTTCAAGAGTATTATTTCTTTTGATAAAAGCAGTTACCTTTTCATTCTCAATCCATTGAGAAAGCATAAAATTATTGATATTAGCACCTTTTCCTGAAAAGGATAAGCTTTCAGATAGGTTAGAAATATTCCCCGTAAAAACTAAGCTATCTTTAGGCTCTACGTAGACATAAACATACTGATGATCTATCTCAATATTGTACAAAGTTTCTTCCTTAATATCCATTTCAAGTAAAAACTTTTTGTTTTCATCAAGCGTTATGGAGTCAATAGCTTTGTCATTTTCATAGAGAACAACCACCTTTTCTTTAGTGTTAGGTAAGAAGCCTTTTATGTAGGTTAACTGCTGGTTTTCAGTGTTATGACAAGATACCAAAAGTATCAAAAAAAGAAAGTATATTATTCGATTCATCACCACATTTATCATCATCTCTGAGGCAAAGGTAAGAAAAATAAAATAGAACTCTGTTAAGAAGTAGTTAAAACAAAAAAGCTGTCTGAAAACATTATTCAGACAGCTTTCTCAGGCAAGTTCTCTGATTATCGGTATCGTTTTATAAGGTTTTTCACCAATAAAATTACGTTTGGCATTGCTTTGTTTGCAGCATTTAGAACTTCTTCATGCGACACGTTTGGAGCTATTTCTGGCCCTCCCAAATCAGTGATTACAGAAAGTGCACACACTTCCATGTTCTGATGTCGAGCTACAATAACTTCAGGTACCGTACTCATTCCAACGGCGTCGCCTCCTAAGATACGTACCATACCGTATTCAGCAGGTGTTTCAAAAGAAGGACCTTGCAAACCAACATACACTCCTTTTTGAACCTTGATGTTGTTTTCTTTGGCTATATTCTCTAATTCGGTAATCATTGCGGACGAGTATGGTTTACTCATATCAGGGAAACGTGTTCCAAACTGATCCAAGTTCTTGCCTCGTAACGGATGTTCGGGGAACATGTTAATGTGATCGCGAATAATCATCACATCGCCAATCTCAAAATTAGGATTCACTCCTCCCGATGCATTCGATACAATAAGCCGATTAATTCCTAACTGCTTAAAAATTCGAATGGGGAAAGTTACCTCTTGCATCGAATAGCCCTCGTAGTAGTGAGCTCTGCCTGCCATCATCAAAACATAGCGTCCTTCTATTTTCCCGTAAATGAGCTTACCTTTATGCCCACTTACTGTTGATTTTGGAAAATTCGGAATGTTTGAATATTTGATTTCAGAAATCACCTCCACTTCGTTTTCCAAACGGCTCAGACCAGATCCTAAAATAATCGCAAACTCAGGCGTATGTTCCGAAATATACGATTGAATGATACGTGCCGTTTCATTTATTTTTTCGTAAATATCCATAGTAAATTAATCTTTTATTGGCAAATATACTAAAAAATAAGCATTTAAACAAATAAATTTGATGCAACTATCTCAAATTTTTGCTTGAAAATTCGCTAAGAATAGGATTGATCATATTGTTTGTTTTTTGTGTGTTTCATCACATTCCTACAGAAGTAGCACAAGGATAAAGCCGTAGTATTCAGGAAAGTAAAAGAGTGAAGTTTTTATTAGAAATATAAGATGGTGAAGAAAGTGTTTTTTTTTCATAAAATAATTAACTCTTTGTAAATCAATATTTTATGTGTCACAAATTGTTTTTTTTACAACAAATAAATAAAAGTAAGAAAAAAATTTGCTTATATCAAAAAAAAACATTTATTTTGTTATCCGTTAGGAGGATAGACAGTAAAAAAGTCTGAAAATTCTGTTATACAAAATAGTAATAGACCGGATAAAGTTTAGGTGAAGAAAGAGTAGGTTTACAGTATTTTTTTCGATAACTAAAATATCCGTTAAAATATCCCTCTGTATGAGGGCTTTATCATCTCTCTAAATTAAATAGGCAGTCGGGAAGACAGCCTATTTTTATTTGTTGTTTCTCTTCAAATTTGATTGTATGAAAGTTATTTTTTAGCGAAATCTACAATATTGAATTTTTAGTAAGGCGTACCAAATCTTGAGTTTTTGTTTACGATACTTCAAAATAGGATAAGAGTACAAAAAATACAGTATCTTTTCCGTAGAACCAACACGAAAATTTTAGTAATTTCCTAAATAAAAACTACCAAGGAACAAGGTTTTTCCTTAGGTAGTTTTCTTTTTTAGTAATTAGGTAGCCTCATTTTGAAACTTACCATGTGATGGAACGATTATTTTGAGCCTATTGTCAATGTTGTTTACTCCAAACTATACGTCGTTCCGTCTTTTCCGTCTTTGAGTTGAATACCGATGGCTTTCAGTTCGTCGCGGATTTTGTCGGACAACGTCCAGTCTTTATTAGCACGAGCTTCCATACGCATCTGAATGAGCATCTGCATTACGCCGTCCAATTTATCATTGTTTTCAGTGGCTTGTTGTTCGTCTTTTAGTCCCAATACCTCAAAAACAAAGGCGTTGAAAGAGGCTTCCAACTCACGAAGGTCGGCTTCGGTTAGGGTTTCTTTGCCGTCTTTCACTAAGTTTATAATGCGAACGCCCTCAAAGAGTTGAGCAATGAGTATGGGGCTATTGAAGTCATCATTCATTGCGTTGTAGCATTGCTGCTTCCAATTTTGTACATCGAACGAAGAGTTTTTCGAAACTGGCAAGGACGAAAGGATTTTCCCCGCCTCCATAAGTCGGTTAAAGCCCTTTTCGGCTGCGAGCATTGCCTCGTTGGAAATATCCAAAACGCTGCGGTAATGGGCTTGCATAAAGCAGAAACGCACCACCGAAGGCTTAAAGGGTTTCTCGAAGAAGTCATTTTCTCCTGAAATAAGCTGCATTGGTAAAATGTAATTTCCTGTGGATTTGCTCATTCGTTGCCCGTTCATTGTCAGCATATTGGCGTGTAGCCAATAGCGTACGGGG
>NZ_CDOI01000160.1 GCF_000827555.1 Capnocytophaga canis | reverse complement strand
GCGTTGCGTTGCGTTGCGTTGCGTTGCGTTGCGTTGCGTTGCGTTGCGTTGCGTTGCGTTGCGTTGCGTTGCGTTGCGTCTGGAATTTGCAATGCAAATATACAGAATTTCAACGTTTTATGCAAGTTTTTTGATGTGATTTTCATTGTGAGTTAGTACAAAATTCGGAGCAAATATAAAGAATATTTTTTTAACGAAAAAACATTTTTTATGATTTTTTCACAAGAAACTCCACTCCACAAAAATCATAATTCCTTGTTTGTTTTCAAAAAAATTAGATGAGTTCTCTACAAAAAAATAGAAAAACCACAAAAATAGGATTTGTGGATGTTGTTTCTTGTCGTATATTTGCAGTTCGGATTTAGCTTCTTTTCATACCATGATTGGAAGCCTTTTTATTCGGTTTTTCACTGAAAATCAACTGATTTATTCGATTAACAAACTACATCTGTCAACATCTTTGACGTAAGACCTCGTTCGATGATTTTACCAAACATACATACCCCCCATGACCTACGTCAATTACCGAGAGAACAATTTTCTTTATTGGCGAAGGAAATACGTGACCTCATTATTGATGTGGTTTCACGACAAGGAGGACATTTGGGAGCTAGTTTAGGAGTAGTAGAACTAACAATTGCTCTGCACTATGTATTTAACACTCCTGATGACAAACTTGTTTGGGATGTAGGACATCAGTGTTACCCCCACAAAATACTTACCGACAGAAAAGAAGCATTTGAAAACATACGTCAATTTGGTGGTATCAGCGGATTTCCAAAAATTGAAGAAAGCGTGTTCGATGCTTTTGGCACAGGACATTCTTCAACTTCTATTTCGGCGGTGCTGGGTATGGCTGTAGCATCGGTTTTACAAGGAAATCGAGACCGGCAACACATTGCCGTAATTGGCGATGCCTCTATCGTCAGTGGTATGGCTTTCGAAGCCTTGAATCATGCTTCTACGACCGACGCAAATGTTATTATCATACTGAATGACAATAACATAGGTATTGACCCATCAATAGGAGCTTTAAAAAACTATTTTGAACAGCAGAAAAAGGAAAAAGGAAAAAACGAGTCTTTTTTTAAATCACTGAATATCAAATACAAAGGAATCATTGATGGACATAATATCCCTGAACTTATCACCTCTTTTGAATCTGCGAAAAAGGAAAAAGGTATCCAGCTACTCCACGTAACCACAATCAAAGGTAAAGGTTTAGAAAAAGCTGAAAATGACCAGATTACCTACCATTCTCCTCGAAAATTTGATAAAATCACGGGTGAACAGTATTCAGAAAGTGTGGAACTTCCTGCTAAATACCAAGATGTTTTTGGACTGACTTTAAAAGAGTTAGCCGAACAGAATCCAAAAATTGTAGCTATCACTCCTGCAATGCCAAGTGGAAGCTCTTTGACCCACATGCAACAATCGTTCCCAAATCGAGTTTTTGATGTAGGAATCGCTGAACAACACGCTGTTACATTCTCTGCTGGATTATCCTTACAAGGAATGATTCCGTTTTGTGTGGTCTATTCAACTTTCTTGCAACGAGCGTATGACCAAATAGTTCATGATGTGGCATTGCAAAATATACCCATAATTTTCTGTATCGACAGAGCGGGATTAGTGGGGGAAGACGGGGCAACCCACCACGGTGTTTTTGACATGGCTTTTCTACGGTCTATTCCTAATCTGATAATCGCCTCTCCACGAAATGCCACAGAGCTTCGAAACCTACTTTACACCGCTCAACTCAATGTAGGACAACCCTTTGCAATTCGATATCCACGAGGCAGATGTTCTCAAACTGATTGGCTACAGCCTTTCCAAAAAGTCGAAATCGGCAAAGGAAGACAACTCAAATCGGGAACCAAATACGCTGTTTTAAGTATCGGAAGCATTGCCGATAATGTAACAAAGGCATTGGATTTGTTAAAAAATAGTGAAGAGTATGCTCATTTTGATATAGGTTTCTTAAAACCTTTGGATGAATCACTTTTACACACTATTTTTGCAACCTATACAATCATTTTTACCGTTGAAGAGGGAATCGAAAAAGGAGGGTTTGGAAGTTCCATTGCTGAATTTGCAAACGTTTACAATTATAAAAACAAGCTGAAAATCATAGGTTTACCTGACATTTTCATAACACATGGTAATGTGGAGAGATTACAAAAAATAGTCGGTTTGGATTCCTCCACCTTGGCTGAAAAATTCAGTCTACTGTAGTCAGGAGTTTGTAAGAAACAAGCTCTGCTCTACTCCCTCTCCCAAGGATTGTTCATTGTGGAAGTAAGTAAATAGTTGAAAGTGTTTTGTAAAATCAGTAAAATTGGAGATGAACCCCACCAATTTGGTTACATTCACAAAATTCTACGTACAAACTTCTTCTAAAAAAATGTGTAATCACTAAAAAACAAAACCATTAAAAGTACAATATAGAAATGAAAAAAATCTTACTTACTACCCTTTTGCTTATAAACGCTGTCTCTTTTGCTCAAATCCGAAGGGCAAAAGGAGAGATTCAACCTATAAAAACTTATCCGATCCAGATTATTAAAAATCAAAGAGCTATTGAATTTGCTATTGACCGTTTTAAAAAAGAACAAGAAAAATGGTTTAAATTCAATCGTATCAATTTAAGTATCAGTGAAATGGCTTTCTCAAATTGGAGTGCAGGAGGTGACAATTCGGTAACAGCTTTATTAAATGCTCAGTTCAGACGTCGTTTTTCTGAAACAACCTATTTTTGGGATAATGAATTAGAGATCAACTATGGAGCCAATGCTCAAAAAGGTCGAGGGCCTCGGAAAACGGACGATAAATTTTCGATTACCTCTTCCTTTGGTTATCGTGGAAATTCAAAATCACGTTGGTACTACACCGCTAAATCACAATTTCTGACGCAAATTTACAACGGATATGCCTATCCGAATACGGAAACTGCTATCTCTAAATTCATGGCTCCCGCTCACTTTACGCTGGGGATAGGATTGGAATTTGTACCCGATGCTAAACGCTTTAATATATTCATTTCACCGATAACGCATCGAACTCTTTTTGTTTTAGATAAAACCTTAGCTGATCAAGGTGCCTTTGGTGTCGATGAAGCGGAATATGATGCCAATGGAAATATGATAAAGCCTGGTAAAAAAACTAAATCACAGTTAGGTTTTTATGTATCAGGGAATTGGAGAAAAGAAATTGCTAAAAACATGCAGTTGGAAAATCGTTTCAATTTCTATGGTGACTATCTAAAAAATGTAGGAAATATTGACATAGACTGGGAATCAACCCTTAATTTGAAAGTAAATACCTATGTTCAAGCGCGTATTGGAATACATTTGAAGTATGATGATGACATTAAATTCTATTCATATAAAGGTGCTAACGGTGCTATCCATCAATACGGAGCAAGACCCCAACTAAAACAAATGTTAGCTGCTGGACTTTCTTACACTTTCTAAAAAAAACGTATTAACTCAAAATCATGTTTTTAGAAAACACCACAAATCATTCAGAAAAATTCGGATGGATAGAGGTCATCTGTGGATCTATGTTTTCGGGGAAAACCGAAGAACTCATCCGTAGGTTGCGACGAGCTCAGTTCGCTAAGCAAAAAGTAGAGATTTTCAAACCTGCTCTTGACACTCGTTATGACGAGAGTAAGGTCGTTTCACATAACGCTAACGAAATTCATTCGACCCCTGTACCAACAGCTACTCATATTTTACTACTTGCTGATGGTTGTGATGTAGTGGGAATTGATGAAGCCCAATTTTTTGACAACGAAATAGTAAATGTATGTAATGATCTAGCTAACAGAGGAGTACGGGTTATTGTTGCAGGGTTAGACATGGATTTCAAAGGCAATCCTTTTGGTCCAATGCCTGCACTGATGGCTACAGCTGAGTATGTTACAAAAGTACACGCTGTTTGTACTCGTACAGGCAATTTAGCCCATTTTAGTTTCCGAACTACTGACAATGATGGTCTATTTGTTTTAGGAGAAAAAGAAAGCTATGAACCTCTGAGTCGTGCCGCTTTTTTTAAGGCCATGAAAACAAAAAAAGACAATCGCATTGAAAATACCGAAAAATAATTAAATTTGCCCAAAAATTAGTACCACATACCTATGGAAATTTTATTTACCGCCGATGCCTTAATCGCATTTTTGACCCTCACATTCTTAGAAATTGTTTTAGGAATTGATAACGTTATTTTTATCTCTATCGTTACGGGAAAATTACCTGAAGAAAAACGCAAAAGAGCTACCCAAATCGGATTATTCTTGGCTATGTTCATGCGTATTGCCTTACTGTTTGCCATCACATGGCTTACCAAAATGAAAAGTACACTTTTTACCATTGACTGGGGGTGGTTTACTGCCCACATTAACGGACAAGCATTAATTTTACTCAGTGGGGGTATCTTCCTGATTTACAAATCAACCAAAGAAATCCATGAAAAAGTAAATCATATTGAACACATTACTGACTCAAAAGGGGCAGGACAAAAACGTTCTGTATCTTTCTCCTCTGTTATCTTTCAAATTTTAATGATTGACCTTATTTTTTCTGTGGACAGTATTTTGACCGCCGTGGGGATGACTAATGGTTTATACCCTGCAGAAGTTGAAATATGGGGAATGCGTCCTGAGTTATTCATCATGATTGCAGGAGTAATTGTTTCCGTAATTGTAATGATGAGTTTTGCTGTTCCTGTGGGTAAATTTGTCAATCGTAATCCATCAATCCAAATTTTAGCATTGTCATTCCTAATTTTGATTGGATTCATGCTAACCACGGAAGCTTTGCACCTTTCAGATGCTGTTTTGGCAGGAGAAACTATCGGAGCTGTTCCAAAAGGATATCTATATTTCGCTATTGCATTCTCTTTAGGAGTAGAGTTTCTAAATATGCGTATGCGAAAAAAAACAAGCTAATAACTGACAAATCTAAGACCAATGAACTTTGGCAAACATTTTGAGTATAGAAAAAAGATAATTTTTAATTTTTTTAATCACTATGATGGGATATTACCTTATTATTGGAGCATTAACTTTGGTTAGTTGGCTGGTTAGTTGGCAGTTAAAACGTAAATTCAAGCACTATTCCCAAGTGCATTTACGCAATAACATGTCAGGTGCGGAAATTGCCGAAAAGATGTTACACGACAATGGGATTTATGATGTGAAAGTTATTTCAACACCTGGAATGCTTACTGACCACTACAATCCGATGAACAAAACTGTAAATTTGAGTGAAGGAGTTTACAATCAACGCAATGCAGCAGCAGCAGCAGTAGCTGCTCACGAGGTAGGACACGCTGTACAACATGCTCAAGCATATAAATGGCTAACGATGCGTTCTAAATTAGTCCCTATCGCAAGCGTTTCTTCAAACTTTTCTACTTTCCTGATTATGGGAGGGTTAATTTTGTCTGCGATGTCAAGTTTTGGAATATATGTTGCCATCGCTGGACTGATTATGTCAGCTCTGGCAACGCTATTCACGATCATCACTCTTCCTGTGGAATATGATGCGAGTAACCGAGCTTTGGCATGGCTGAAAAACAAGAATATGTTAGCCCCTCAAGAATATGCAGGTGCTGAAGACTCTTTAAAATGGGCTGCAAGAACCTACTTGGTAGCTGCTTTAGGGTCATTGGCTATGCTTGTTTATTGGGCCTTGAAAATCGCAGCCGCTTCAAGAGAATAAATTTTAAGAGTATTATTTAAATAATCAAATCCCGATTTTGGAAAAACCAACTTCGGGATTTGTTATTTTTTAGGAAAAAGTTTCTAATTTTCGCCACTGTTCTCGAGAAACTTTAATGGATAAGTCGTTTTCCATAAAGACATAGGGCTTTACTATTGTTTTAATAAAAACTTTATTAATAACAGATTTTCGATTATGAGCCACGAAATAGTCAATCTGAGATTCCTCTAACAAAGTAAAGATTTCTTCCCAAGTTTGTTTCAGTTCGTACGAACAATTATTCTTCAAATATAACATTTTCAAACGTGTTCCTTCCTGTTGTAAAACGGCAATAAATTCCGACATAAAAATACGTACCTTTCCCAAAGATGTGTCTATCAAAATACCCTCAGATTCTTTGCTTTCTGCTGAGCTTCCTTTTTTGGAAACCGATTTGATAGCTTGTTTTTCGGCTTCTCGAACATAGCTTTGTAGATGATTCGTTAGGTTTTCATATATGGGTTTAACGATGTATTTATTAACTATTGGAAAATCGTTGATGATTCGTTGAGGGATTTCAGGATTTTCTGACTGATATCCTGTAAAAAATATAACATAAGGATTATAATTTTCAATTGTTGAAATGTAATTCAAAATCTGATACGCATTACCTCCACGAATGCTCCAGTCTGAAAAAATCATTTCTGGAAGATGTTGCGTAATTTTTTCAATCGCATCGGTCAATTCCGATGAAAACTCCAAGGCCTCCCATTGCGGATAGCTTTGCATACGAATACGGATATTTTCCCAAACATTGGTATCGTCCTCAACGACAATATATCGAAATTTCATGATTAATATTTTTTTAATATTTTATCAATTTAATTGAATTTTATTTATATAAAATAGCCTTTCCTTTTCTTTTTATTAAGGGGGGG
>NZ_CDOI01000159.1 GCF_000827555.1 Capnocytophaga canis | reverse complement strand
TCAGAGCGGCGGCTCCGTATTCCGACAAAGGTTCAGAAGCCAACAAAGCCACCATCAAAGTTCTGGACGAGGGCATCGCCGCCAAACGAAAACTCAACCCAACCGCCTCCCTGCAACAACAGATACAGCTATTAGAAGAAGTAAAAGCCTTGTTTTAATCGGGATTTTTTTAATGAAAAGGAAATTTGAAAAGGTTTTTACAAGCAAATATTTTTAATCAGAAATATTTGACATACAGAAAATTATTATAATTTTGTGGCTGGTATCGTGTTTTTTGAACTAACTCAACAAAAATTTATAAAATACAAATTATGTATCAAGATTATTCTAACTGGGAAACATTCGAATATAAATTAAGTTCTTTAAATCTTGATTTACAAAATCCTAGAATTAATTATTACGGAAAAGCTCTAAACCAAAACCAGATTATGAAGTTTCTTATAGAAAATGAAGGGGTTTATGAATTAGCTAAAAAAATTTCAGAGGAAGGTTATTATGTTGGAGAAGAGCCAATAATATGTATAGAGGGAGATAAGAAAATTGTGCTAGAAGGAAATAGAAGGGTAGCAGCGTTAAAGCTTTTGCAGAATCCTAAAAAATATTTACCAGAAACAAAAGCAAATATTTTATTAAAAAATATCTCAGATAATAATTTTTCTGTTAATTCAAAAAGATGTTATATTGCCCCCAATAGAATTTTAGCTAACCCAATTATTTATAGCCGACATAGAGGAGAAACCTTGAAGAAATGGAAGACAGGAAATCAATATTCTTTTGTCGCAGATATGTATTATAAAGATGGATTAAGTTTAAATGACATATGCGAGTTGTTAAATGAGACACCTAGTAGGGTTAAAAAATATTTGAAAGCATATAATTTATTTTTTGAGGCTCAACAATTATATTTAGAAGAAAATGGAGAGTTTATAGAGATTTCAAATTTTGATATAACTAACCTTGAAAGATTTTATGATTATAAAGAAGGTCAAGAATTTTTAGGTATAGATTTTTCAGAAGAAGATGGAAGTTTGAATATTAAAATTCCTGTTGAAGAGTTTAATAAGAGACTATTATATATTTTTGAAGAGTTATTAACTAGTGCTGGTTTTTCAAGAGAATTTAACAATGAAAGTCAAAAAAAGGAATATATAGAAAGTTTAAGACAAAATCCTTTATTTGATTTTGGGGTAGGTAATAATCAAAACACAAAAAAAGGTAAAACATCCGAGAATAGAAAAAACTTGGAGGAAGAAAAAAAGAAAACCAACCCAAGACGAAAAACTAGAACAAGCTCCAATACACCAAAGCGCATTATTCCTCGTGATTGCTATATTTATTTTGAAAATGAAAAATTGAATTCATTGTTTTATGAATTAAAATCTTTGCCAATTGAAAGAGAATATTCTTTTGCTATTTTATTAAGAACATATTTAGAGCAAGTTCTATACCATTACATCGAAAAAAAGAATTTAACTGAAGATTTTCAGAGAAAAATAATCGAAGAAAGAAGAAAAAATACAGAAGCAAAAATTAATACTCTTACCAAATATTTAAAAGGTGAATATAGTATAAATGAAGAAATAGATACTGAAAAAATAATGGAAATACTCAAATTTAATGATAATAAAGGATATGTAAACAGTAGTTTAAAAACAATGTTAGATTATATAAAAAAACAACATTTAGCAAAACTGATTTGTGATACTAGTAAATTAAAAAGTATCAGTGACTATCTTGAAAATGTAAAACAAGGCTTAGATTTAGCTGTACACAACATTGATTACATTATTGATTTTAATGTAAATAAAAGAGCTTGGAATACTCTGGAACCGTTATTTGTATCTCTTTCTGATAATTTAAATAATGAATGATGCATTATTCACCTTTGAGATATCCTGGCGGAAAAAATAAGCTGTCCGCATTTATAGCAAAAATCTGTATCGATAATGATATTAATGGGCATTACGTGGAACCCTATTCGGGTGGTGCCTCGGTGGCTCTATTCTTATTAATGGAAGGATATGTATCCAAAATAACAATCAATGATAAAGATAGGTCAATATATGCATTTTGGCATTCTGTTTTGAATAATACAGAAAAGCTTTGCTATTTAATTGAACAAGCGGAATTCTCCATCGAAGAATGGAGAAAACAGAAATCTATTCAAAGTAGAAAAGAAAAAGCCGATTTATTAGAACTAGGTTTTTCTACTTTTTATTTAAACAGAACCAATAGATCTGGGATAATTAATGCAGGAGTCATAGGAGGAATAAGGCAAAACGGAAACTACCTTATGGATTGTAGGTTTAATAAAGTTGATCTTATTAATCGAGTGAAAAAAATTGCAAAAAGGAAAAAAAATATTCGCCTGTATAATGAAGATGCTGTAAATCTCATCGATAAAATTCAGAAAGAAACCAAAGATAATAATACTATATTTTATTTTGACCCTCCTTATTACCTAAAAGCCCGTACATTGTATATGAATCATTATCAATATGGAGATCACAAACAAGTAAGTGAAAAAATAAAAAATATTCAAAATATACATTGGATTGTTTCTTACGATAATGTACCTGAGATTAAAGAGCTTTATAAAGAATTTTCAAAAAAAGAATACTCATTTAAGCACACTGCATATGATTCTAGGGATGGAAAGGAAATTTTATTTTTTTCCAACAAACTGAAACAGCCACAAGAAAAAGATTGGAATCCTTTAAATTATAAATTGTTCAATAAGAAAATAATGTATAAGGAAAAATAAAAATAAATCCAAATTAAGAACAGCTAATCAAAAATGAATCTCCATACGATTTTTACGGAAAACTTTTCCTTGGGAAAGGAAATCGTAATCCCAAGAGGAGCGTTTTTAAAAACGCCCGATACGAAAGATACGCATATTTATCTTGTGAAAGAAGGGAGTTTGAAAATCGGATATTTTGTGAGCGAACTAATGCAAAAAGTTTCTCTTTTGACTCTCTATTGGGGCATCGCGAAACTGTACCTCGTACAAATTTCGGTAGTATCCGTTTTCGAGTTTCAAAAGTTCGTCATGTTTACCCATTTCTACGATTTTTCCTTTATCGAGTACAATGATTTTGTCTGCTTTTTTCACTGTTGTCAATCGGTGAGCGATGATGATGGAAGTACGTCCTTGAGTAATTTTTTCTGTAGCCTCCTGTATCAGTCTTTCGGAATGTGAATCGACGGATGAGGTGGCTTCATCAAGGATAAGTATCTGAGGTTTATTTACATAAGCACGAAGAAAGGCGATGAGTTGTCGCTGTCCTGCCGAAAGCATGGTACCTCGTTCTTTGACGTTATAGTGGTAACCGTTTGGCAATTGCATAAAGAAATCGTGTACTCCAATGCTCTTTGCAGCTTCGATTACTTCTGCTTCCGTGATATTCGTATTTCCGAGGGTAATATTGTTCAAAATACTGTCCGCAAATAGCAGTACATCTTGTAGTACGACTGCAATATGACTACGCAACGATGTTAACTGAACATCCTTTATGTTTGTATTATCAATATAGATTGCCCCTGCTTTAATATCATAAAATCGATTTAACAGATTGATAATCGTACTTTTACCTGCTCCCGTAGCCCCGACGATAGCAATGGTTTCACCTTGTTGCACCTCAAAACTGATTCCATGCAAAATTTCCTCTCCTTCAACATATTCAAAGTATACATCTTCAAAACGTATTTGCCCTTTAACTTCTGTAAGAATTGTAGTACCATTAACTTCACTGTCTTGTGTCGATTCCAAAATTGCAAACACACGTTGCGATGCTATGATTCCCATCTGCAAGGTATTGAACTTATCGGCAATATGTCGCAACGGACGAAAAAGCATCTGTGTCAGTTGAATGAATAAGAAAATAGTCCCTAAATCAAAAGTACGTTCAGTAACAGCGTTATAACCTCCATACCATACAATTAAAGCAATGGTTACGGATACCGCCAAATCCCCAACAGGAAAGAAAATAGAGTTGTACCAAATGGTTCGTAACCACGCTTTTTTATGTTTTTCGTTGATGGCTTTGAACTTGTCTAACTCGACTCCTTCTTGGGAAAATAATTGCAATATTTTGATTCCTGAAATACGTTCCTGCACGAACGAATTCAGATTTGCCACCTCTTTCCGCACTTCCACAAAGGCTGATTTCATCGATTTTTGAAACCAACGTGTCATGTATAAAATGAAAGGCATTGTAACAAAAGATATGAGTGCTAATCGCCAATCAATCACAAACATAACTACTGAAATCACTACCATTTTCAGCAGATCACTCACAATTTCAAACAACCCTGAGCTAAAAACCTCACCGATACGTTCCGTGTCATTCACCGTACGAGTAACCAACACTCCTACCGATGATTTATCATAGTATTTCATTTTGAAACCCAGCAAGTGAGCAAACAATTTTTTACGAATATCACGAATAACGGATTGTCCTGTCCAATTAGCAAAATAAGAAAATAAAAACTGAATGAACACCTCTAAAAGTAGTAGTCCTAATAAAATATAAGTAACAACCAACAATCCTTCATAATTTTTAGCCGTAATATAGTCATCAATAGCTATTTTTATCATATACGGTTGGGATGCAGAAAGTATTGATGCCATTATGGCAAAAAGAGCTACAAGAAAAAACGTAAGACGGTAAGGTTTTACGAATTGATATAATTGTATTAAAGTTTGTTTATTATTTTGATGTATTTTTGACATTTTCTTACTTCATTTAAGAAATCATATTAAATAAGTTATCTTAAAATTTTGATTACAAGCTCTTTAAGTAAATCAGATTGTGACATGTTTACCGAACCAACTCCTTTACTTTTCATATCAATTTCTCGCAGCTTTTCAATGATTCCACTGACAGTTTTCATTGGATAGTTCCGAGCAGCAATGTGATATTCTTTCACAAAATATGGGTTTTTACCGAGAACCTTTGCCACATTTTGGTCAGATTGATCCGTAAGTCCGTGATAAGCTAGTAATTCTTGAAAAAAAGTATAGAGTGTTCCAAGTGTAACCACAATTGGGTTATCTTTCGGATTATCAGCAAAGTAGTTAATAATACGCATGGTTTTCAACTCATCACGCTCACCTAAAGCTCTACGAAGTTCAAAATTGTTAAAATCCTTACTGATTCCTATATTTTTTTCAATTATCTCAGGAGTAATTTCTGAGTTTTGTGGTACAATGATAGCTAACTTATCCAATTCATTAGCTATACGACTCAAATCGGTTCCTAAAAATTCCACCAACATTTGAGTTGCTTTGGGTTGTATTGTGTATTTTTTTTCTTTTAACACTTCTGAAATCCAAGGAATTACGTCTTTTTCATAAAGTTTTTTACTCTCAAGAAGCACACCGTTTTTTGCTAAACTCTTAACAAGTTTTTTGCGTTTATCCAAAGTTTTGTACTTGTAGCACATTACTAAAACCGTAGTAGGTGTACAATTCTCAACATAAGGAACCAAATCTTCAATAGAATTCCCTAAATTTTGAGCTTCTTTAACTATTATTACCTGATGAGAAGCCATCATTGGGAAGCGTTTGGAATTATTCACAATATCGCTTACCGACACATCTTGCCCATAGAGTATCATTTGATTAAATCCCTTTTCATCTTCCGATAGTACGTTGTTTTCGATATAGTTAGCAATTTCATCGATGAAATAGGGCTCATCTCCCATTAGGAAATAAATAGGGGCAATCTGTCCTTTTTTTATATTTGCGATAATGGATTTAGATTCTTTCATTTGTAGATAAATAGTAGAGTGCAAAGATAGTGAAAACTTCTTCGCAAACCCTCGCTGATTTCTAAAAATGTATATTAGGCTTCTAACAAAACAAAAAGGCCAACAAACAAAAGTTGTTAGCCTTTTTTATTATTCTTTCAAACTAATGATTACATCATTCCAGGCATTCCTCCGCCCATTGGTGGCATTCCTGCTCCTGCTTTCTCATCTTTTATATCAACCAAAGCACATTCAGTTGTTAAAATCATTCCTGCTACAGAAGCTGCATTTTCCAACGCTACGCGAGTTACTTTTTTAGGGTCAATGATTCCTGCTTTGAACATATCAGCGTATTGATCTGTTTTGGCATTATATCCAAATGTGTCACGCGATGATTCCGTCACTTTAGCTACAACTACTGAACCTTCAACACCAGCATTTTCCACAATCGTTCTCAATGGAGCTTCCAGTGATTTTGCTACTATTTGGATTCCTGTTGCTTCATCTGCATTCACAGGTTTAAGTTTTGCTAAAACAGATTTTGCACGAAGTAAAGCAATTCCTCCACCAGCTACGATACCTTCTTCAACAGCAGCACGAGTTGCGTGAAGAGCATCATCAACGCGGTCTTTTTTCTCTTTCATCTCTACTTCCGAAGCGGCACCAACGTAAAGAACAGCTACACCTCCAGACAATTTTGCCAAACGCTCTTGCAATTTTTCACGGTCATAATCAGAAGTTGTTACTTCAATTTGAGCTTTAATCTGATTTACACGAGCTTTTATTTGTTCAGCATCACCAGCTCCATTTACAACAGTTGTATTATCCTTGTCGATAGAAACTTTTTCTGCTGTACCAAGCATATCGATAGTTGCATTTTCAAGAGTAAATCCTCTTTCTTCAGCGATAACTGTTCCTCCTGTTAAGATTGCGATATCTTCCAACATTGCTTTTCTTCTGTCACCAAATCCAGGAGCTTTTACAGCTGCAATACGAAGTGTTCCTCTCAATTTATTAACCACCAATGTAGCTAAAGCCTCTCCGTCAATGTCTTCTGCAATGATTAACAACGGCTTACCTGATTGAGCAACAGGCTCTAACACAGGAAGTAAGTCTTTCATTGTAGAGATTTTCTTATCGTACAATAAGATGTAAGGTCTGTCCAATTCAGCAACCATTTTCTCTGAATCTGTCACGAAGTAAGGAGATAAATATCCTCTATCGAACTGCATTCCCTCCACCACATCTACGTAAGTGTCAGTACCTTTAGCCTCTTCAACAGTGATAACACCTTCTTTTCCTACTTTTTCGAAAGCAGCGGCAATCAACTCACCGATAGTATCGTCGTTATTTGCTGAAATAGAAGCTACTTGACGGATTTTCTCAGAAGAAGAACCAACTTCTTTTGCTTGTTTTGCTAAATTCTCAACGATTTTTGTAACAGCTTTGTCAATTCCGCGTTTCAAATCCATCGGGTTTGCACCAGCAGCAACGTTTTTCAGACCTTCTTTAACGATGGCTTGAGCCAAAACAGTGGCAGTAGTAGTTCCGTCACCAGCCAAATCATTGGTTTTTGAAGCAACTTCTTTCACCATTTGAGCTCCCATATTTTCAAGAGCATCTTCTAACTCAACTTCTTTTGCTACAGTTACACCATCTTTGGTAATATGAGGAGAACCAAATGATTTACTGATAATTACGTTTCTTCCTTTCGGACCTAAAGTAACTTTTACTGCGTTTGCTAATGCATCAACGCCACGTTTTAAGCCTTCGCGGGCTTCTATATCAAATTTTATTTCTTTTGCCATTTTTATTTCTTTGCTTTTAGCGGTTAGCTTTTGGCCATTAGCTTTCCGCAGATTATTTTATTAATTTATTACGTAATGATACTAATTGTTTTTTGATTAAGATTAAGTCATTATTCAAGATTTCAAAATCATCTTGGCTGATGTAACCCAAATCCTTTGCTAATAACAATTGATTTTCAGCTTCATTTGATGAACCAAGAGCAATATTGATAAAATTTGCGAATTCTTTTTCGGAAACTCTGCCCGCTCCTTCCGAGATGTTATACGAAATGGATGCAAAAGATCTTCTTATTTGTGAAGTGAGTCCAAAAATTTCTTCTTTTGGAAAGTTTTTAGTGACTTGATAAATATTTAAAACCAAGCTGTGGCTTAACTGCCAAACTACAATTTTTTTGAAATCTCTCATTTTATTTTGGTTCTTGCTAATAGCTAAAAGCCAACAGCTAACAGCAATGTTTAAATCACTGCCAAAACATCATTCTCTCTCATAATGAGATAATCTTTCCCTTCTAATTTAAGTTCAGTTCCTGCATATTTACCATAAAGAACTACATCTCCTACTTTCAAGGTAACAGGATTGTCTTTTGTTCCTGCTCCTACCGCAACCACAGTACCTTTTTGTGGTTTTTCTTTTGCAGTGTCAGGAATGATAATACCTGATGCCGTAGTGGTCTCAGCTACCGCTGGTTCAATGACAACTCGGTCAGCCAACGGTCGAATATTTACTTTTGCCATATTTTTATATTATTTTTGTGTTTAAATTTTATTTGCTTAAAGTCAGAAAGTATGCCAAATTAAAATATACTGACATAAAGTCAGTTTACTACCCAAAACATTCCTCTCTTGATATTTTATTCAACTTCCTTAAATTCTGAGAAAAATCCGAAAAGCACCTTACAAAAATGCGAGGTGCTTGTAAAATAGATAAGACTTTTATACTTCTTTTAGTTCGCTGTTTCAGAAGTAGTTCCCGGTTGCTCTGAGCTGTTAGCAGGGGCATTCAAGATGTTATTTTCAATCGGAGCTCCGTCTAATAATCTTGAATCAGAATCTGTTCCTGTTTTGGACTGTAACAAAGTGTTAGCAATCAAAATCAAAGCTGCCAAAAGCGTTGCAAAAGTCCAAGTACTACGCTCTAAAAAGTCACCTGTTTTTTTAACTCCTCCAACTACTTGTGTGTTACCACCAAATGTTGAAGAAAGTCCCCCTCCTTTTGGATTTTGAACCATAATAACCAATCCAAGTAGCAAACATACTACTACAATAAGAACTAAAAAAATGTTGAATGCTGTCATTTTTTATAAATTATTTTGTTGTAAATTTTTTATTTTTTGTATTTGGGTTGCAAAGTAAGCACTTTTTTCTGGATTTTTCAAAATTAATATTTCATAAGCCTGAATTGCTAATTTAAATTTTCGCTGATTTACGTAAACCTGAGCTAATGTTTCGGTCATCAGTTGCTGTGGATCACTCTTAACTTCATCAGCTAAATTCACGTTTGATACATAATCTTTTGACGGCTCTATTTTAGGATTGTTTTCCAAAAATTTGTCAATGAGACGAAATTTTTCTGCTATCTTATCTTCCTTATTTTCAATCTGTTTGTCATGATCTCGTTGCAAAACCTCGTTTTCTTCGGAAATTTGCTCTATCCACTTAGGAATAGACTCAAATGGCTTGCCCGTTTGTTTGTTTTGTTCTTCTTGAGATGAAGTTGTTTTAGCCTCTTGCTTGGGGACGAAGGTTGGATTAAAATCTTCCGTTTTCCCAAATGGATTTGCAAAATTTTCATCTTGCTTTTCATTTTTTGGAATTTGAGGCATAAAATTCGGCACATGTGAGAATCCTTCTTGTCGCTGAGGAGGATTCATTGACTGTGGCTGTTGTGGTAAAATCACTGGTTGAGACAGCGGAATTTCTTGTTGTGAGGGCTTAACTATCGATTGTGGCTGCTCAATTCTACGTTCAAACAATTGCCTTGTAAATTCTTGAATTTGAGTGTTTTTGTCTGTTGAATGAATAAAATCATATAAAATGGAACGGTCCAACACGTGAACCGATGCTAATTTTAGTGCTTTGGAATAACGGTAATCTCCTTGTGTATGCAACAACTTTAGTTGCAACATTCGAGCCGCTTGAAAAAATGGATATTCCTGCACGATGTTATCTAACTCGTGTGCTTGCCGTTCATTAATGGTATGCGGATTTTTTAATATTTCAACAAACTCTTTGACAGTCATTGCGTTACCAATCTGCTAATGAGGCGTTAAAGATATCCTGAGTGATACGTTCAAAAATTTCAGGGATGGCTGTTCCTTTTACGGCACTGAGTTGACTATTCCCTGGATAGTCATAGTAATGAGAAAAACGTTTTTCAAAATCTTTATTCTCTTCGGTGTTGTTTGTGAAACGCACATTAACCGAAATTGTCAATCGGTTTTGGGCTGCTGTTTGTTGAGCTGTTGCCGTCATTGGGGCAATACTGAAATCAATAATTTCGCCCTCGTAAACCAAATCAGCATTCCGATCGGTCAAAGACAAATTGGTCTGATTGTTAATCAAATCCTGTAGTGCAATAGTGAAATCCCTATCTAAGCCAGGCTCTACAATGGGAGCATCATTACGAAAAAAATTCACTTGAAAGGTTTTCGCGTTTCCAGTACTACCTCCCGTAAAATTGTAAATTCCACAGCTAACCATGGCTGTTAGACACAGGGCAAATATCAAAAACTTTCTCATCAATCTACCTAAATAAGTTTCGCAAGGTACACCTTTTTTTTAAATTACACAAGATGTGATGCAAAAAATAGGCGCAAAAAATAAGGATTCATAGTGTTTGTTTTACTTTTTGTTGTATTTTTGCAACTAACAATTATTCCTGAATACAAATCCATGTCACTTCAAAAACATACAACCTTATTTGTTCGTCTTCTGCAAAAAGTGTTTTTTTTGTTGTTTTTCGTTTTATTTTCACTTGGAGGAACGGCTCAAAATAAACAGAAAGAGTTGGAAGAACGCAAAAAAGCACTCATTGAACAGATAAAACAGATGTCTGTACTGCGTTCACAACAGGCAAAACAGCATAAATCGACCGTTTTGCAGATTGAAGAAACCAATGAAAAAATCCAGATGCGCTCACGCCTTATTCAAATTACACAACAACAGGCAAATTTACTGTCGAAAGAAATTGATGAAAACGAAAAACAATTGGGCTCACTCAAAAAAGATTTGGATTTTCACAAATCAGAATACGCTAAACTCATCGAACAATCGTACAAAAGCAAATCCTCTCAAAATCGATTGATGTTTTTATTATCGTCGGAAAGCTTTTGGCAGGGATACAAACGTTTATCCTACATGAAGCAATATGTGGATTATCGGAAGAAACAGGTTTTTCTCATTCAAGACAAGTCGAAAAGAATCAAGGAAGTAAACCAAAAATTGGTTTCGCAACACCAAGAGAAAAAGGTAGTTTTGGAGGAAAATCGGCAAGAACAACAAACCCTTAAAGGTGAAAAAAAACAACTAGAGGAGTTAGCAACAACCATACGCAAAAAAGAGCGTGATTATGAAAAACAAATCCGAGAAAAACAAAAACAAGCTGATGCAATTGACCGAGAAATTCAACGATTAATTCGCCTAGCCATTATCGAAGCAAACCGAAAAGAGCGAGAGCGATTGGCAAAAAACAACAAAAACGCGAAATCTTCATCAGAAAACGCGGTTTTTATGCTTACACCTGAATCAAAAAAAGTTGCTGATAGTTTTGAGGCTAATAAAGGAAATTTGATTTGGCCTGTGGTGAAAGGATATAAATCACAAGGCTTCGGGGAGTATAGCGACCCTGTGTACCCAAGTTTGAAACACTACAATAATGGGGTAACCATAGCTACTGAACCTGGGGCTGAAGCAAGGGTTGTCTTTGAAGGTGAAGTGTCTGCTATTCAGTCTATTCCAGGAAGTAATAAAGTGGTACAGGTACGACACGGAAATTATATTACCATCTATTATAACCTAACTGATGTATATGTAAAAAAAGGAGATAAAGTCAAAGCTCGTGATTTTTTAGGAAAAATATTCACCGACAAAAACGGAAAAACGGAAATGAAATTTTTCCTTTATAAAAATACAACTCGTTTAAATCCAGAATTTTGGATACATAAAATGTAAGAAAATGATAAAAAGAATTGTAAATAGAATTACTAATAATCCTTTTATTAAACTATTAAAAACTTCGGGAATGGAATTCATGGATGATAATTGCCTCAAATTGAGTGCATCACTGTCCTATTCTACCATATTTGCATTGCCCTCATTAGCTATTTTGTTAATCTCTTCCGTAGGACTGTTTCATGATTCCAGAGAGGTTTCGGATGAATTCTTCCTACAGATAGCCAATTTGGTAGGCGAAAAATCGGCAGAGCAAATACAAGAAGTCATATTAAACATGAACTTTGATGGGTCAAATCAAATTGCTTATTGGGTAAGTATTGGAACTCTGTTGTTTACCGCATCAGCTGTTTTTGCGGAAATTCAAAGTTCTATCAACTATATTTGGGAACTAAAGGCTAAACCTAAAAAAGGAATAATCAGATTCATTATCAATCGATTACTTTCTTTTGCCATGATTGGAGCCTTAGGGTTTGTACTATTAGTGAGCTTGATTATCAATACGGTCATCGACCTCCTATCTAGGCAACTTGTTAGATTATTTTCTGAAAATACGGTTTATATTGCTCAACTAATTAATGTTGGTATCGTATTTTTGATCGTGACAATCATCTTTAGCTTTATATTCAAAACACTCCCCGATGGAAAACTAAAGTGGAAAGATACGTTTATCGGCGCAGCTTTCACTTCTGTTTTGTTTATGTTGGGTAAATTCATTATTGGAAATTATTTGGTAAATACAGCTAAATTAGACGTTTACGGGGCTACAGGTTCAATTTTAGTATTGTTGCTTTGGGTTTATTACTCAGCAATGATTCTCTATTTTGGAGCTGTTTTCACGAAAAACTACTCCGAGCAGTACGGAACTCCTATTGAGCCAAGCAATTACTCTGTACGAGTAATCATAAAAACGGAGGAAGTTACCTATGCAAAAAAGAAAAATAAATCAGCCTAAGGAAAATGACTTGAAGATTATCTTACCTTCTGCAATTGATCTATGCATTTATTTTTTTTTATAATCGGATACTTTTGGGAGAAATGAGCCTTTCAAAGCCGGAAAAGTAAAATATTAAAAAAACATGGTTATTTTATATACGATAAGTATCTACTTTTTAGGATTTATTTTGCATATAGTAGCATTGTTTAATCCCAAAATACGCCTCTTTATCAGTGGAAGAAAGGATGTTTTTGACATATTACAGTCAAAAATAGCTAAAAATCAGGATTATGTATGGGTTCATGTTGCCTCTCTTGGTGAGTTTGAGCAAGGATTGCCTGTGATTAAAGAACTCAGAAAACATTATAAGGTTGTGGTGACTTTCTTTTCTCCTTCAGGTTATGAAGTACGGAAGAATAGTCCTGAAGCTGATGTGATTGTCTATTTACCATTGGACACACCTCGGAATACAAGAAAATTCATAGATATTATACAGCCCAAGATGGCTGTCTTCGTGAAATATGAGTTCTGGTATCACTATCTTATTACTCTGAAAAAGAGGAATGTACCTACTTTCTTATTGTCAGGAATATTCCGTGAAAAGCAGATTTTTTTCAAGCCTTACGGTGGCATGATGCGCAATGCACTACATTGCTTTAGCCATTTTTTTGTACAAAATCAAAAATCAAAACAATTATTACAATCGATTGGTTTTGAAAACATTACAGTTAGTGGAGATACACGATTTGACCGAGTTACTGAAATTCTACATCGAGATAATCACTTGGATTTCATTGAAAAATTTGTAGGTAACTCTCTCTGCGTGGTATTTGGTAGCTCTTGGGAAGAGGACGAAAGTATCTATGTGGATATAATCAACTCAGGCAAGGAAAACGTAAAATATATCATAGCACCTCATGATATACATACTGAAAAAATTAATGCTTTACGAGAAAAAATACACCTGAAAAGCGTTTTGTTCTCTGAGAAAAAAGACTTTAACACATCTGATTTTCAAGTGTATATTCTAGATACGGTGGGTATTCTAACCAAGGTATATAGCTATGCAGATATTGCTTATGTGGGAGGAGGTATGGGCAACAGTGGTCTGCATAATGTTTTAGAACCTGCTGTGTTTGGAATTCCAGTCATCATCGGGAAGAATTATGAAAAGTTTAATGAAGCTAAAGAATTGGTTGAAAAAGGTGGAGTCATTTCTGTAGATAGTAGTGAAAAACTCCAAAAGATATTATTCTCACTAATTGATTCTCCCATTACACGAGCTGAGATAGGAAATATTAATAGAACATACATCCAAAATCAAAGTGGAGCAACTCAAAAGTTTATGAACTTCGTCAAAAAAAACACTTGTAAATCAGATAGTTATAAAAATTAACACTTTTTAAGATTGATTTTTTTTGATTATTTGTTGCAGAAATCAAAATTTGTTGTACCTTTGCAATCGCAAATCAGAAATGAAAACAAATTCCTCCTTAGCTCAGTTGGTTAGAGCATCTGACTGTTAATCAGAGGGTCACTGGTTCAAGTCCAGTAGGGGGAGCAAAGAGAATCAAGCACTTACAAAAATGTAAGTGCTTTTTTTATTTTTTCGTGTGAAATACAGGCGTGTTTGTCTAAAAAACTATTTTCAAAAGGACGTAATTTGCTTGTTTTGAAAGAGGTTGTAAACTTCCAAAACTAAGCCTAAAATAGGCTATACGCATACATAATGTCCAACGTTTTTCAGTGTCTTTCAACGTCTTGTGACCCCGTTTTTCTCTTCTTTAATAATGCTTACAATCCCAAAAATAGTTTTTCGGCTTATGCAAGACATTTTTCAGCGAACACTTCTCAATTCTATAAAATTCTTCTTCAAAAAGAATTTATGTTTTCAAAAAACATAAATAAATTATAGCGATTTTATTGGGATTCTTTTCAAGTCATTTCCTTTTAAATGAAAACCTTTATGCTAAGTGATATTTTTTATTTCAAAGGAAATTTGCTCCGATGTAGGAGTGTCGTGATGAGTGATTTCTTTCAAATAAAATCCGAAAATAAGTGAGTTTTCTCATCGCTGAGAAGAATTTTTACTGTACTTTCTCTCTTTGAGGAGAATCTTTATCTTTTAGGAAAACAATATTTCTCATTCCCACAAATTCGTATGTAGTTCTTGATTTTAGGTGATACAACTCAATGGTTTGGTCATTAATTACTCGTAGTTCAAAAACCTCTGTATCGCGACCGTACAGCAAAATCAATCGTTTAACATCTTTAAAGTTAGTACTTTCAATGCGGTATGTTCCAAATCCGATTAAGTTACTGTTGTAAAGCGAATGTTTAGTTTCAAAGGCATATGCTCCTTTATTATTAAAAAAGAATAAAAAGTTTTCTTGATCAAACGGATTTTCTAATCCTTGCACACTCGTATGTGATTTTTGCCAAAATTCATACTCTTGCAGAAAATATGCGATATTATCGAAAAATAATTGATTGTAGTCAAATTTAGCTTTTCGGTAGCCGATCAATCGATATACTGCATCGGAATCCAAATCAATCAGATCAATTTCATTGGAAGATATTTGTACTACTTTGAAGTGGAAAACACCATCTCTGTCGTGCGAAATGGTCAGATGATCACCCGAAGTATTGTAACGACCAATCCTAAGACCATAGCCGTTCCCTATAGTGCCTAATCCTACCAAATTGTTATTTGCTGTCACTTCCGTGTTGTAATGAAATGTCATTGTAAAGGCACGGCTAAGCATCGGAATACGAGCATTACCCATTGTTTGATTAATATCAATATGCCACAAATCAAATGAATGTAAAAACTCATGCAAATGTAGTCTATTGTCGTATTTGTCGTCCACAGAGCAACTTGACAGAGTTAGTAACATTAAAATAGGGATGATGAATATTTTTTTCATATCACAACGTATTAAGTAATTCTTTCTTAAATCGTTGTATCAATAGGTATGCCAAAGTTGGATGTGATTATTTTTTTTACAGTTCGCAAATCTATCATTTTTTTCGTATATTTGCCTATTACAATTCTATTTTTCATTACATTATGAAACAGTTTCGTTTTGCATTATCCTTGCGGAAATCAACTATATTTAAAACTTTCCTCTTTTTGGTGGCCTTAATTTTAATTGTCCAAGTGTTTCCAAAAAAAGCTAAATTTAAATATGAATTCCAGAAAGGTAAGCCATGGCAACATGAAACGCTCTACGCTCCATTTGATTTCTCTTTGAAGAAATCGGACGAACAAATCACAGCTGAAAAACGTGCAATAGAAGAGAAATCTGTGGTTTACTATAAAAAGGACACCACTGTTTTCCAAATTTCACAAGTAAAATTTGATGACAGAAAAAATCAGTACTTCCGGAATATTTCACAAGAGAAAAAAGAGAAGTTATTCAGCAAAGGTGCGGATTTTTTGAAATTTGCATATCAAAATGGAGTGATGATTTCTTCAGAATATGTCAAAGGAAGCAACCTAACGATGATTCAGCACAATAATGAAGTTTGTGAGTTGCCGATTGAACAGGTATTCTTTTTAGATGAATTAAATACCAAAATCCGTGATTTTTTTGAAGAGAATGAATACGCTAATTTTACAGATGCGTATTATGATTTATTTTTCGAAGTTCTGCAACCCGATATTAAAATTGATCAGAATTTCACACAAAAAGCCTTGGAGGAAAACCTTAAAGAAATTGTTTATACACGTGGATGGATAAAACAAGGTCAACTTATTATCGCCAAAGGAGAAATGATTGAGGGTGAAAAACTGAATGCTCTTAATTCGTTACAAGCTGAATATCAGTCAGAAAACTGGAATCAAAGCAACTACTATTGGTCGTTACTTGGCTATTATGTTTTGGTTGGGATGGTACTATTTCTAATGGGATTGTATTTGCGAATTTATGAACGCAAAATATTCAAGAACAACACTAAAATTTCAGTAATTCTGTTTAGTGTGTTGTCAATAATTTTGTTGGTAAGTTTCATCGCTCATCGGTTTCCAGACTACATTTATTTGGTACCTGTAGGGATTATTGTGCTGATTCTCAAGTCATTTTTTGATTTGAGAACGGTTATTTTTGTTTTTATAGTTACTGTTTTACTATTGGGCTTTGTTGCTCCAAATAGTTTCCAATTTATTGTAATTCAGATTATTGCAGCATTAACAATTATTATTACCCCAAAAGGACTACATTACCGATTGAATAGTTTTGTGTCGGCAGCTCTCATAACGGGAACCTATTTGATAACTTATATTGCTTTTCATTTTATCACAGAAGGAAGTTATCAGAATATAGACATTTCTTTGCTTACACTCTTTATTCTCAATGGGATAGGAATTCTTTTTTCCCAACCATTGACCTACATTTATGAAAAAGTATTTGGATTAGTGTCCGATGTTTCACTCTTAGAGTTGAGCGACACCAATTCCAAATTGTTACGAGAACTTTCCGACAAAGCACCGGGAACTTTTCAACATTCGATGCAAGTAGCCAATTTAGCTGAAGCCGCCGCAGCCAAGATTGGAGGTAACACTCTATTGGTTCGCGTAGGAGCATTATATCATGACATAGGAAAGATGCTAAATCCAATTTATTTTATTGAAAATCAAAAAACAAGCATTAATCCACATGATAAGTTATCTCCTTTGCAAAGTGCAAAAATTATTATTAATCACGTAACTGATGGTGTGGAATTAGCCCGAAAAAATAAACTACCAAAGCGAGTGATTGATTTCATACGTTCGCACCACGGAACAACACTCACGTACTATTTTTATAAAAAGGAACAAGAACTGAATCCAGATTGTCAAGAAGCAGATTTTAGATATCCGGGTCCCGCTCCTTTTTCAAAGGAAACCGCTATTTTAATGATGGCAGATTCTGTTGAGGCTGCTACAAAAAGTCTCAAAAATCCAACTTACCAAATGATAGACGAGTTTGTAGATAAAATCATTAAAAAGCAATTGGATGAAAATCAGTTTGCTAACGCAGATATTACACTTAGAGAAATCGAAAAGGTAAAGCAAGTCTTTAAAAATAAATTAACGAACATTTATCACGTTCGAATCGCTTACCCAGAGTAGAAAGATTGTATCTCTTAGAAATTTTAGTAAACAAAAACGTTATTTGTATTTTTTTTAGGTAAGAACATTTTATTTTGCGGATAAGAATCTTTCTTCTATTTTTGCTTACTTGAAAAATGACTATGGAAGATACAAATAAAAATCAAGAGCTACGCAGGGGACTGTCCAACAGACACATACAGCTTATTGCTTTGGGAGGAGCTATTGGCACAGGACTTTTTTTAGGTATTGGTTCAGCCGCTGTTCTGGCTGGGCCTTCCGTTATTTTGGGCTATGCCTTGGCAGGCATTATAGCCTTTTTCATTATGCGACAGTTGGGGGAGATGGTAGTTGAAGAACCAGTTTCAGGATCGTTCTCCTATTTTGCCTATAAATACTGGGGAAATTTTGCAGGTTATATCTCAGGATGGAATTACTGGGTGTTGTACATTTTGGTTTCCATGGCTGAACTCACTGCCATTGGTGTTTACGTCCGCTATTGGTGGCCCGAAATTCCGTTATGGGCATCAAGCGGATTTTTCTTCTTAGCCATAACGGCACTCAATTTAGGTTCGGTAAAATTATTTGGGGAGGCCGAATTTTGGTTTGCTATTGTGAAAGTAATCGCGATCATTGCCATGATTCTATTTGGAACATACTTGCTTTTATCAGGTACAGGTGGAGCAGAAGCTACGGTTGAAAATTTGGTAAATAACGGTGGTTTTTTTCCGAAAGGATGGTTTGAAAAAACTGACAGTGGCTACCAAGGACTTTTAGCTGTGATGGCAATCATTATGTTCTCCTTCGGTGGGTTGGAACTCATCGGAATTACTGCAGCTGAAGCCGAAAATCCAGAGAAGAATATTCCCAAAGCTACCAATCAGGTGATTTACAGGATATTAATTTTTTACATTGGAGCGTTGATAATCCTTTTCTCATTAGCTCCGTGGGAAACTATTACCACGAACACAAGTCCCTTTGTGACGGTTTTTGATAATTTGAAAGGATTGAATTTCTCTCTTTTTGGGAAAGAACATTCGGTTACTCATTTGATTGCTAATGCATTGAATATTATAGTTTTAACAGCTGCTCTTTCCGTTTATAATTCTTCAGTTTATAGTAACAGTCGTATGCTTTACGGGCTTTCTGAACAGGGCAATGCACCAAAATTTTTGAAGCATCTGAGTAAAAACGCTGTTCCGATCCGAGCTATCATAGTATCGAGTTGCTTCGTAGCGTTGTGCGTTATCATCAATAAATTTGTACCTGAACAGGCATTTAATATTTTGATGTCGTTGGTAGTTTCATGCTTGATTATCAATTGGGTGATGATTTCATTTACCCATATAAAATTCCGAAAAGTAAAAAACCAAGAACAAGTAAAAGTTAAATTCCCATCAATTTTATATCCTTTTTCTAACTATGTGTCTATTGCTTTTTTGATAGCTATTTTAGGCGTGATGACCCTAACGGGGATGTTGCTTTCTGTGCTATTGATTCCAGTTTGGATTGGAGTTTTAGGACTTAGCTATTTTGTAATCAAGAGGTCGTCAGATAGAAAAAAGACACGTAATAAATCAACCAATTTTAATTAGATTTTCTAGAATTTCAGTAAGTTTTTGTTTTATAAATTTCGGATATATGTTCAACATCAATCATTGCTAAATGATCTAATTTGCTTATTTGTTTAAAAAACACCTTATAACTTTTTTCAAAATTAGAGAAAGCTATATGTATTTTTTCTTATCTTTGCCCTTATTGGCAATGGTTTTCACACGAATCATCTGTTAGTAATTCAAATTATTTTACAAACTCAGTGTGAGAATAAAAATATCCTATGAAAAAAGTAAAATATTATTACGACCCAGAAACGCTTTCTTACAAGCGTATTGCAAGTAAAAAGCGAACAAAGATTAGAAATATTATCCTTTTCTTGGTAGCTTCGGCTCTCTTTGGAGGGATTACGATGTTTCTGATGATAAATATGCGTTTTTTTTATACTCCTCGAGAACTTTCGTTGCAACGAGAAGTAAAGCAATATGAAACCCAATACCAAATCCTAAATAAAAAAATGGAACAAATGGAAGAGGTGTTAGCCAATATTCAGGAGAGAGACAACAATATGTATCGTTTGTATTTTGATGTAGCTCCTATTCCTGAAGAGCAACGAAAAAGTGGTTTTGGAGGAATAAATCGCTATGAACACCTTGAAAATTTCGACAACTCTAAGTTGCTTATTGCTACCACCAAACGTTTAGAAATTTTACAAAAGCAATTAGTAGTTCAGTCAAAATCCTTAGATGAAATTGCAGGGCTTTCTAAAGAGAAAGAGAAATTCTTAGCATCCATTCCTGCGATACAACCAGTTGATAATAAAGATTTAACACGAATAGCTTCTGGCTTTGGGTGGCGAAATGATCCTTTTACGAAAGCGAAAAAATTTCATAACGGAATAGATTTCACAGCACCCACAGGCACACCTATTTACGCCTCAGGCGATGGGGTTATCACACGAGCCGATGACGCTTCCTCGGGGTATGGAAAGCATATTCGTATCGATCACGGCTATGGCTAA
>NZ_CDOI01000158.1 GCF_000827555.1 Capnocytophaga canis | reverse complement strand
AATTCAGGGCAAATATGGTTTATAAATACACGTCAAGGTTTTTATGGAAGTAAAATATTTGAACAATATGGGGAGTAGATTTTATATAAAAACACTTGTGGCATTGCTACAAGTGTTTGTTTTAGTGGGTTGCAATAAAGATGAAATCACAGGATTAACATCTTTACAGAAAGATAAGGCGTTGTTTGTGTACATGATAGCCGATAATGACTTGGATTTTTATGCCACTGCTAACATAAACGAAATGGA
Organism: Capnocytophaga canis; assembly: GCF_000827555.1. Classification (GTDB taxonomy): domain Bacteria; phylum Bacteroidota; class Bacteroidia; order Flavobacteriales; family Flavobacteriaceae; genus Capnocytophaga; species Capnocytophaga canis. The sequence goes on along the minus strand of NZ_CDOI01000158.1, from coordinate 34,260 downwards.
AGCATTTATAGCCGAAAATCCAGATAAAGGGAGTATTTATGTCTACATTGACCGAGCCAAGAACCGCAAAACAGCTCATCCACTACTATACCAAATTTCAGCTGACACTACTGCTCAAATCAATTCAAAAATTTTAAAAGTCTATCCTGAAAAAGATTCTTCAAATGAAGTTGTTTTTAAAGAGGTTTTAAATAAGGTAATTACTTTGACTACCGCCAAAAATGAAAAGATTCGTGGCTTGGTACTTTGGTCGCACGGTAGTGCTTGGTTGCCTAAAAGTTCTCTGTTGGCTTCAAACAGAGCCACAGCCGTAAAATCGTTTGGAGTTGACCAAACCGCGACAGAAGACACGGCGATTAATTCTGAAATGGACATCAGAAAATTAGCGAAATCATTAGTAAATTATCACTTTGATTTTTTGTTGTTTGATGCGTGTTTTATGGCATCCATAGAAGTTTTTTATGAACTTAAAAATAGTTTTGATTATATCATTGCCTCGCCAACAGAGGTTTTAGCAACAGGTTTTCCTTACAAAGATATTTTAATAGATATGCTTGAAAATACAGTGAATTACAACAATATTTCTAAAAAATATGTTTCTCATTTTAAACAAAAACAAGGAATTTTACAATCTGCTGCCGTTACTACTATAAAAACAAGTGAATTAAAAAATTTTGCTTATCTTTTTAATAAATGTCTATCACAACAAACGGAAAAAATAGATACAACCAAATGGTTGCAATATGACCAAGAAGGCTCTGATTATCTGTTTGATATGGGGGATTTTTTGAACCATTTACAACCTAATCAAACGGAAATAGAACTTTCAAAACAATTTGAGAAATTAATTGTATGTTACGACCATACATCTTATTTTTTTAATAAAATTCCTTTGGAAAAAAGTACTGGTGTAAGTATCTTTGTTCCCAACAAAATAGATAACACAAATGAGGTTTATGATTTTTACAAAACGCTTTCTTGGAACAATGCTGTTAATATGGTTAATTACATTCATGATTAGTTGTAAAAAGGAAGAAATATTTCAAGAAAATTACAACATAGGTGTAAAAAATAATTATTTTGAAGCTATTGATTCTATAAAGATAGGAAGTGCTACGTTCAATAAGTCTCTTTCAGTGGGAGAAACTTACTTTTTTAAAGAAAAGTTTTCAGTTTCATCGTATAGTGTGAAACTTTATACTACTTCAAATTTGATAATCACTACAAAATTTAAAGCCATAAGTCATAAAAACACTATTTTATTAACCTTGATTTCTGACGGAACTATTTTAATTGATTAAACTTATAAATGATGAAAACAAATACATCTAATCTCATTTTGTTCCTTGTTTTGGGACTGTTTAGCAGTGTTGTTTGGGGACAAAAGAAATATACGATTAGTGGGTATATTACTGAAAAAGGAAGTAAGGAACTTCTTATTGGGGCGAATATTTACATACCTGATTTAAAAGTCGGAACAATAACTAATAATTATGGGTTCTATACCATCTCTCTACCTGAGGGTGAGCATGAGTTATATGTTTCTTATGTAGGGTATCAACTTTTTACACAAAAGATTGAGCTATCGGGAGATATGTCTTTGAATGTAGAGTTGGAAGATGCTCAATTGCTTGAAGAAGTGGTTGTTACAGGGGAAAGAACTCCCATGCTCAGTCGGAGTTCACAGATGAGTACAATCCAAGTTCCGATTGCTCAGGTGCAGAAAATACCTGCCTTATTGGGAGAGAAAGACGTACTGAAAGTTTTACAACTTCTACCTGGAGTACAATCAGGTTCGGAAGGAAGTAGCGGTTTGTATGTTCGTGGAGGAGGGCCTGATCAGAATTTACTCATTCTGGATGATGCTCCCGTTTATAATGCTTCGCATCTGTTTGGGTTTTTCTCTATTTTTAACGGAGATGCTATCAAAAACGTAAATCTTACCAAAGGCGGATTTCCTGCTCGTTACGGAGGAAGGCTTTCGTCAGTATTAGATATGAGCATGAAAGATGGAAATAAAGAACGATTCGCAGGTGATATTGGGATTGGGCTTATCTCATCAAGGCTTACGCTTGAAGCTCCTATCGTTAAAGACAAATCATCGTTTATTATTTCAGGCAGACGAACTTACATTGATCTGTTGACGCGTCCACTAATGCCTGAGAATGCAAAGTTAGGTTACTTTTTTTATGATCTTAACATGAAAATAAACTACGATTTTGGTCAGAAAGATAAACTATATTTAAGTGGGTATTTTGGCAGAGATAAATTCTATTTTAGAGATAAAGAGAGTAGTGGAGAGGTGTTTAAGGGAGGTTTGCATTGGGGTAATGCTACGGCAACACTGCGTTGGAATCACCTATTTACGGATAAAATATTTTCTAATACTTCGTTGATTTTTAGTGATTATTTGTTTGAAATATTCCAAGAAGATACACATAAAAATAACGTTTTCGAAATGCGGTACAACTCAGGGATTAAGGATGTTGGACTGAAATATGATATGCAAATCAATCTGAATCCTAACTATTTGATTCGTACAGGGTTTGCTACTACTTTCCACCGATTTAGACCGAGTGCTATTGTTATTAAAGATCCAGCTTTTAACCAATTTGAACGCAAAATACAAGATATAAAAACATTAGAATCAGGTATTTATATCGAAAATGAGTTGACGTTACAGGAAAAGTTACGACTAAATGCAGGGCTTCGATTGAGTCACTATCTGCACAAAAAAACTTCATATCAAGACCTTGAGCCTCGGTTCTCAGTAGGGTATACTCTGCCCAACGATTGGTCAGTGAAAGCCTCTTACACTTCTATGAGTCAGTACGTACATTTGTTGAGTAGTTCGGGAATTTCACTACCAATGGATTTATGGATACCAACCACTGATGAAGTCAAACCTCAAAAATCAAGACAAGTGGCTTTTGGAGTAGCCAAAGATATTATAGACAGAAATCTAAGTCTTTCCGTAGAAGGATATTATAAAAAAATGGACAATATTATAGGGTATGCTCCTGGAGCAAATTTCTTGTTGTTGGAAGACTTTGAAAGTGTTTCGGAATATGCTTGGCAAGAGAGCATCATTCGAGGGCAGGGATGGTCATACGGAGCAGAATTGTTGTTACAACGGAAGGTTGGAAAGCTGTCGGGTTGGTTAGGCTATACCCTCTCATGGACGCAACATCAATTTGATGGAGATAATGGAGGACGTAAGTTTTTCCCTCGTTACGACCGCCGACACGATGTTTCTCTTGTGGCAATCTACAATCTATCGGAGAAGGTAACCCTTTCAGGTACTTGGGTTTATGGGACAGGCAATGCAATTAGCTTACCTGTATCTTCCTACCAAGTAGACAAAGGAGATGTCTCTGAAGCAATAGATGGATACACTGCATATAACTATGACGAGAAAAATAGTTTCAGAATGCGAGCTTATCATCGATTGGATTTAGCTGTTCAGTTTCATAAAAACAAAGGTAAAAATATGAAACGTACTTGGGAAATAGGGGTTTACAACGCGTATTCGCGTAGAAATCCGTTTTTCTATTCAATCAGAAGCGAGTACTCTGGAAGTAGTTCTGCCAGAAAGAATGTACTTGAGCAGTACTCTATTTTCCCAATAATTCCTTCTGTTACATATAATTTAAAATTCTAAATCGTAATGAAAAAATATTTTAGCATATTACTTCTTCTTGGTGGATTTCTATTAATGAGCTGTGAAAACTTTTTCAAGAGCGAGGTTGACCCACCGCAAATCAGTACCCATCCTCAATTGGTGGTACATAGTTATATTTCAGCGGGTAGCCCCGATGTGAAAGTTAAAGTAGCTCTATCGAACCCAATTTTTGGTAGTCGATCAGAGTCTGGAATGCCTTCGGTGAGTGATGCACGGGTAACTTTGCGAAACGACCAATATGGAAGTGTTACTATTCCCTATGAAACTCACTCAGGATATTACATCATTAGTACCACAAATTTCCCGATTGAAACAGGAAAAACCTATTACTTAGAAGTACAGGATACTAAAGGTAATAAGGCAACGGCTCATTGTACTGTACCTCATGATATTGTAGGGGATGTACAAAACCTAAAGCTTATTAATACTAAAAGCGAAGGTAGTGATGCCTACCAAGTGTCGTTTGACTTTCAGGACACAGCTAACCAGCGTAATTATTACATTCCTGTGATTTTGGTTCGTCAGGAACTGTCTAATTACGATCGCAGATTAGAGGCTAAGTTTTTTACAGATAATAATCGCGATGGACATAGAATCACTGTGCGTTCGGAAAAAGAATTTGGTTCAGCTCAGTATGTAAAAAAGGTAATTGTAACGCTCTATAATGCCGATGTCAATTTCTATGAGTATGCACGTAGTGTGTCTTCACAGAATGAGGCACAGGATGCAGGTCCTTTTGCAGAGACTGTAATTCTTAACTCAAATATAAAAGGAGGATTGGGTGTATTTGGAGCTTATACGAAGAAGGTTGTTACTCTGGAACTTTAGAGAGTATACAAGCAGAGCGTAACTCCTTAGTTAGTCACAAAAAAAGGTTATAAAAGACTTTTTAGGGATATAGATTTCTCAAAACGAATTGTATTTCAAACCATTTTTACTATTTTTGCACCCAATTACTATATTTATTAGAGATATTCAAAACAAAATGCTTGAGAGACTAAACATTGTAAAACAAAGATTTGACGAAGTTTCGGATTTAATCATTCAACCTGATGTTATTTCCGATCAAAAACGCTATATTCAGCTTAACAAAGAATATAAAGACCTCAAAGATCTTATTGATAAGCGAGAGGAATACATCATTGTAACTTCAAACATTAGTGAGGCTGAGGAAATTATCGCCAATGAAACCGATGCTGAAATGGTGGAAATGGCAAAAATGCAATTGGACGAAGCCAAAGAAAAACTTCCGCAATTGGAGGAGGAAATCCGCTTTATGCTTATCCCGAAAGACCCTGAAGATGCCAAAAATGCCGTAATGGAAATCCGTGCGGGAACGGGAGGCGATGAGGCTTCTATTTTCGCAGGGGATTTGTATCGTATGTACACAAAATATTGTCAATCAAAAGGATGGAACACATCTGTAATGGATTACAACGAAGGAACTTCAGGCGGATATAAAGAAATCATCTTTGAAGTTACGGGCGATAACGTGTACGGAACGCTCAAGTTTGAGGCGGGTGTGCATCGAGTGCAACGTGTTCCGCAAACGGAAACGCAAGGGCGAGTGCATACTTCGGCGGCGACTGTGATGGTATTGCCCGAAGCAGAAGAATTTGACGTGGAATTGGATATGGCAGACGTTAAAATCATCAGAACGACCTCAACAGGACCTGGAGGGCAGTCGGTGAACACCACGTATTCCGCCATTCAGTTGCAACACATTCCCACAGGGATTGAAGTACGTTGCCAAGACGAAAAATCACAGCATAAAAACTTGGATAAGGCTTTGAAAGTGTTGCGTTCACGTTTGTACGAGATGGAATTGGCTAAAAAAATGGAAGAAGATTCGGCACGACGTAAAAGTATGGTTTCCAGTGGCGACAGAAGTGCTAAAATCCGTACGTATAACTATCCGCAAGGACGTGTAACTGACCACCGCATCGGGCTGACACTCTACGATTTGCAAAACGTTATCAACGGTGATGTACAACGCCTTATCGACGAGCTACAACTTGCCGAAAATACCGAAAAACTCAAAGAAGGAGATATTTTTTAGTTCATAAATAATAATAATTACTTGGTATTTCTCCCATAAAATTAGTACGAAAGATTTTGATAGACTGAACAACATTAAAAGAATATCTGTATTAGCTAAATTTTTTGAGAAATTGCGGATGTACCGTTTTTTAAGTGATAAGTTTATATGCAATCCATTGCTGAGGTGAACACTTCTATTCCAACTTGAAAAAGTAGTGTTCACCATCAACTTAAATCTTTTCAATTATATTTTTTATACATTAAAAATTACTGTAAACGAACGGCAAGTCTAAGGATATTGCCAAATAAATCTATATTAATCACAAAGGATCTCTTAATAGAAGTGCTTGGATACATTTATTTAGATCCTATCATTAAAAATTAAAGCATGAAAGCAACAAAATTATTTAAAGAATTTTTTGAAAGTGAAAAAGCAGGAGGTTTGATTTTAATAGCCTGTACTGTTATATCTCTTCTGATAGCAAACTCTTCGTTTGGAGAAAGTTATGTTCAATTTTTTCAAACCAAAACTGCAGGTTTGAGCATTGAACATTGGATTAACGATGGACTGATGGCTATTTTCTTCTTACTCATCGGTTTGGAATTAGAACGAGAAATTTACAAAGGAGAACTTTCAAATGTGAAAGATGCATTACTTCCTATTTTTGCAGCTATCGGAGGTATGTTAATTCCTGCGGGAATATTTTTAGCTCTTAATTTCGGAACGAAAACCCAAGCAGGAGCAGGAATCCCAATGGCAACTGACATCGCTTTTGCGTTGGGAATACTCTCATTATTAGGCAATCGCGTTCCTGTTTCGCTGAAAGTGTTTCTTACTGCCTTAGCTGTAATTGACGATTTGGGAGCAATTATTATCATCGCAATCTTCTATACTAAAGAGTTGCTTTGGACAAATCTTCTTATTGCTTTGGGGATATTCGCGGTGTTGTTAGTTTTAAATCGTTTAAAAATTAAATCACTCATTCCTTATTTGTTAGGAGGAGTTGCGATGTGGTATTTCATGTTGGTATCGGGCGTACATGCCACCATAGCAGGGGTGCTATTGGCTTTTGCAATTCCATTTGGTGATGGAGGAGAGGAATCGACTTCCTATAAACTGCAACACTATTTGCATAAACCCGTAGCTTTCGTAATTCTACCGATTTTTGCTTTGGCAAATACTGCTATTTTCTTTGAAGGAGACATTTCCGAGATATTAACACAAAACAATAGCTTGGGAATTGCTTTAGGTTTGATTGTTGGAAAACCATTGGGTATTTTCTTATTATCTTTCTTAGCTGTTTCATTTGGGCTTTGCAAACTGCCTTCCGATATTAATTGGAAATCTGTTTTAGGAGTAGGTTTCTTGGCAGGGATTGGTTTTACTATGTCAATTTTTATCACTCTTTTAGCTTTCGATAACGATATTATGGTTATCAATAACTCTAAGTTAGTTATTTTGCTGTCGTCTCTAATGGCAGGACTTATCGGATTTGTGTCGTTAAAATTGATCTTGAAGAACACTGTGGTGGAGGAAGAAGTATAAAATATGGAGGTGTCTTTTGAAATGAAGTAAGATACAAAGCCCAATTGATATCCGAGAAGGGAAAAATCTGATATATGAAACAATATGAACAGGTTATACAAGTTATGAGAGAAAACGGAGGGTTTGCAACGCTCGGTTTTCTCAATCATAAAGTTGATGTATCTGATTGGGCTACAAAAACTCCTTTTGCTTCCATACGAAGGATTGTACAAGATGAACGATTTTTCTTTAAAATAAAACCAGGACTTTGGGCTTTAAAAGAGTTTCAGAACGAAATTTTAAATAAGTTCGAAATACAATTATCTACAAAGAAAGAACAAGAATTTGCACATACTTATTTTCAGGGATTATTGCTCGAAATAGGAAATTTAAAAGGATACAACACTTTTATTCCCGCACAAGATAAAAATAAATTATTTTTAGACAGACCATTGAGGAGCATTTCTACCTTAGACAAAATATTTGATTTTAGTTATCAAAATATCGTTAATAGGGCTAAAACAATAGATGTGATATGGTTCAATAACAGAAATTTACCACATTCTTTTTTTGAAGTTGAACATTCTACCGATATACAAAATTCGTTATTGAAATTTAATGACTTACAGGATTTTTATTCTAAATTTTATATTTTAAGTGCAAGTGAGAGAAAAAAAGAATTTGAACAAAAAATAGCATATTCTGCATTTAAGCAAATAAAAAATAGAGTACAGTTTATTGATTATGATTTTGTTTCGGATTTGCATACGAAGAGTTTTGAATTGTACAAAATAGGGGATTTAGAATAAAAAAATGAATATTTATAAAATAGAAGTAAAGGAAATTCTATCAAGAATAGTTCCGGTTGAGGCAGAAAACGAACAAGAAGCAGTTCAAAAAGTAGAAGAGATGTATAAAAATGAAGAAATCATTTTAGATTTCGATGATTTTGTAACTCATGAAATCATAGAATATTTAGAATGATTTTTTTTCATGCCTCTTTTATCTGTTTGAATGAATATTTTTAGTATATTTTAATCATTATGACCATCAAAAAAATCTACGCCTGTTGGGTATATGTGAGCGATTTGGAAGTTTCTAAAGCCTTCTTTCAGCAATTGGGATTTGTACTGAAATTTCAGCAGGAAGATTGGGTAGAATTTGACTTAGGGGCGACTTCTTTTGCCATTCTCAAACGTCCTGCCGAGAAAGGAAAAGTCAAACCGCAAAAAACAAGGATTATGTTTGAAGTGGACGATATGGAAAATCTTTACGAAACTCTAAAAAGCCAAAATATTCGTTTTATTGGTACTATCCGATATGAAACTTACGGAAAACTACTTACCTTTGAAGACCCCGACGGCAATTGGTTTGAATTCTTTGAAGATAAAAAGTAATAATGATATAGAAAAATAGTAAACCTTTTCAGTATTAGGATTAAAGTAGTTAGAACTCATTAACCATAAGGCTTTAGTACACAGACTTTTTTCTCTAACTTCATTTATTATCACAAAAATTATTTATTTTTTCTATTTCATACTTTTTTCAATAAAAGCAAAAATTCTAACATCTTCTTAAAATTCTCATAGTCAATTAAAAATCCATAAAAAATCTTTTCCAAAAATTAGGAAAATAAATCTTAAATATCTAACTTTGACAGCAAAAGTAACTGATAAATTACAAGAGGTAAGGATAAAGTGTAAAGTTAAAAGAATAAAGTAACAAAATCCAAGTCACAAGTTAAAAGTTAAAAGGATAAAGTATAAAGTTAAAAGGAAAAGTAACAAAATCTAAGTAGTAAATTAGAAATAATTAAAAGTCATTATAAAATACATAAAAGCAATAGCGGAAAAAGAATAAGTCAGTGTAAAAAATAAATAAGTAAAAGCGGAAAATACAAAAGTTACAGAGGAAAATACAAAAGAAAGTACGGAATGAATACTTATTTTAGTAGAAAATTAAAAAGTAAGTACGGAAAATAAAAAAGTGACTTGATAAAATAAAAATCCTTGATAAAAAATTAAAAATACAATTATTTAACTATAAAAAATATAAAATTATGGCTTCCAAAATCTATTTTACAAACGAAGAAATGCTTCAAAATGCTAAAGTTCTTTTTGAAACATTGGAAAATAATAGCAAAATTGCCGATAAATTAGACGATTATGGCTATTCTGAATCGGAAATTGCTAAAGGAAAGGCACTTTACGAAAAGGCTCAAGCTCAGTATGGTTCTAACAAAAAAGAAACCGAAGAAGAACGTGTTGCGTATCTGAATTTCAAACAAAAAATGGATGAAACCTCTAAATCCTATCGCGAACATCGCAACAAAGCAAAGCTCATTTTTAAAAATAATGAAGAAGCAAAAGTAAGATTAGCATTAAAGGGAAGTCCTTCAAAGTCTATCGTCGCACTTTTGGAAGAAATGACCTTGTTTTACAAGAATTTAGCCGAGCAAGAAACCCTACGCACTCCATTAGAAAGGGTAAAAATCACCCAACAGATAATCACTGAAAAACAATCGGAAATCGCACAGACCAAAGATTTGTACGCCATTTATTCTCAGGAAAAAAATGAAAGCGAACAAGCTACTAAAGACAAAAATAAAGCCTTTGAAGCTCTCGATAAATGGACACGTGAACTTTATAGTTATGCAAAATACGCTCTTGCCGATGAGCCTCAGTTTTTACAAATGTTTGGACGAGCAATACGATAATAGTTTCTATCAAACTAATCCAAGTCAAAGTTTAAATACAAATAGACTTTAGCTTGGCTCTATCTGACGCTCAAAAAAAGTATTATTTTTCATAATATAGATTATTTCTTGTATCAAATTGCATTTTTTTGAGTAAAATCAAGGAATATCATCAAAGTAAATACAAAAGTTCAAGCTTTTAACTAATTAACTATCATTTATTTTAACGCAATCAATTGGAAAACAAAGTACAATTATGAGTTTTGGCGGACACGTATTGGATATGATAAAAAGAACAAATGCAAACAATGCTTTGCGTGAGAAATATCGTGCCAAAAAAGATAAAATGACTAACAATCGGTGGAAGTCAGAAGTAAATGGTAAAATATCTGAAGAGAAAGAAATATCCGAAGAGGAATTAGAGTATATAAAATTGGCTATCAGAAGTAAATTAAAAAAAGAACGGATAAAACAAAATATTTTAATCTATGGTATCTGTATAGTATTATTCCTTTTGTTACTTTGTTGGATATATTTTTCTTGAGAGTGTTGTGTTTTTTGAATTATTTGATTGATAAGAAGTTAAAATATAGCAACTTAAAGTTTATATCAAGATGAAATCATATGATGATAAATGTAATTTGTCAGAATAGATATACAAAAAATGAAATTGTTTAAAAAAGTATAAAAAACTACCTAAAAAGACCTATCTTTGGAAGCTTAAAAGGCAAAATTTTTTCTGTTTTAAAGAAGAAATCATCTTAATTACAGCATTATAACACCATAAAAATAAAAAGTATCAGTATATGACACTACAAAAACTAATAAATCAAATACGGAAAAAGAAATCATTCTTATGTGTAGGACTTGATGTGGATTTGACAAAAGTTCCTTCACATTTGTTACAAACCGAAGACCCTATTTTTGAGTTCAATAAAGCCATTATCGATGCGACACACTCTTTCGCGGTGGCTTACAAACCCAATACGGCATTTTATGAGGCTTATGGGGTGAAAGGTTGGCAATCATTGGCAAAAACTATTGCATATATCAATGAAAATCACTCTGATATATTTACCATTGCCGATGCGAAACGTGGTGATATTGGTAATACGTCAGCAATGTATGCTAAGGCTTTTTTCAATGATTTGCAGTTCGATAGCGTTACGGTAGCTCCATATATGGGAAAGGATTCGGTAGAGCCCTTTTTAGCTTTTGAAGATAAAATTACCATACTTTTAGCTTTGACTTCCAATGCGGGAGCTTTTGATTTTCAGACACAAATGGTAAATAATGAGGAGCTTTATAAAAAAGTGTTGCAGACTTCTTTAACGTGGGAAAATAGTCAGAATTTGATGTACGTAGTAGGAGCTACCAAAGCCGAATATCTGAAAGAAATTCGTAAGATTGTGCCGAATCACTTTTTGTTGGTTCCCGGTGTAGGAGCTCAAGGCGGTAGTTTGGACGAGGTTTGTGAGTATGGACTCAATGCAGATAATGGTTTGCTGATAAACTCTTCAAGAGGAATCATTTATGCCTCCAACGGCACTGATTTTGCGGAAAAAGCCCGTGAAGAAGCCCAAAAATTACAACAACAAATGGAAAAATGGGTGCGATAAGCACAATTTAGTTAACTTTTACATATAAATAAACTTACTTCCAGCCAAAATAAAGTCAATGATATCTCGAAGTTGTTGACTTATTTTTGGATTGGTCATGTTAAAAAGCATTACAACAACTACCTGCTCTTCAGGATATACAAAAAACCAAGCATAACCACCGATGCCATTTCCAGAGTGTCCGTAGTAGGTGCGTCCAGCCCAATCCTTGGTAGATTGCCAACCAATGCCACAACCTGTTGAACTTCCGGCAGAGGTTTGCTGAGGCATTAGCATTTCTTCTTTTATTTTTTGAGAGATGAACCCGTCAGACAATACGGCATTTCCAAATTTAGCAACATCTTCTGAGGTGGACAGATAGCCTCCACCAGCTAATTTATAGAAATTATTTACATCGGGCGAACGTACAAAACCTTTACCTTTATTTTTGTTTGAGTAAGGAATAGCTTGATTTTTGATGATTTTTCCTTTGTCAGGAAGGGTGTTTTTCATCTGTAAAGGTTTTAAAAGTTCATCGGAAACAATATTTTCAAAGCTCTTTTTTAGATATTTTTGCATCGCTAAGGAAATTAAATTCCAGTTGAAACTACTGTATAAGTATTGTGTTCCGGGAACAGATAATAAGGATTCATTTTTAAACATGTTGATTCCCTGTTCAATGGTCATTGGTTTGTTGCTAAACGGTTCTCTTCCTTTGTAGGAACGAATTCCTGCGAGATGTCCACCCAATTGCTTGATGGTGAAGTCATGTTTTTTCTTGGGATAGTTGGGAAGATAGGTGTAAATTGATTTGTTCCAGTCGAACTTCTTTTTTTCCTGTAATTTAGCCAAGGTGGTTGCTGACATAGGCTTTGACACACTGGCTATTCGGAATAGTGTTTTTTGTGGTGATACGGGAGTTTTATGTTGTAAATCAGCAAAGCCATATCCTTGTTGCCAAAGTATTTTATTTTTTTTAGTGATGGTAATTGCAACACCAGGTACGGTACCTTTGTGAATTAACGAAAGGATAATCTTTTCGGCTTCTTTTTTTCCATCGGCAAATGAACGTACTTTCGCAATTTTTTCACGTTTTATTGAGTCATTCTGAGGGAAAACCCAAGGGATTGATAGAAAATATATGAAAAATATCAATTTCATTTGTGTTTGTATCATTATTTTTTTATCCGTAATAAATATTTTTCCGACTTATAGTTTTTCTCTTTCGAATGGAAGAGTTTTAAATGACGTATTTGTTTTATTGTAAACAAATAATGGTTGTTTCAAAACTTTATTCGTTTTCCGTCTTCGGATAGTAGGGTATTTTTAAAAACCGTTTGGGCTTCTTTTAGAAAAAGATTTTTGTCGGAATATCTTGATGAATAATGTCCTATAATAAGAACCTCAGCTCCTGCATTTTTAGCAGTCAATGCCGCTTGGAGAGCTGTTGAATGCATTGTTTTTTCTGCTAGTTCCGTATGTTGTTGTAAAAATGTGGATTCGTGATAGATTGTTCTAACACCTTTAATTTCAGATGCTAATTCTTCAAAATAAATTGTATCACTACAATAGGCATAGCTCTGAGGTTCAATCGGGTCAAAGCTGAGTAGCTCATTTGCTATTACTTCGCCATGGGGTAAGGTGATGTTTTTCCCGTTTTTAATGTTTTGATAATCACATGTTTCAATGCCATAGTTGTAGATTGCATCTAAATTTAGTTGGCGATCACCTATTTTCTCTCGGAAAATGAAACCATTGGTATAAACTCGATGTTTTAGTGGAATAGTTTGGACACTTACCTTTTCGTCGTCTAATAATATTTCGGACTCTTCGGAAGTTAATTCGTGAAAAATCAAAGGGAAAGCAGTCCATGCATTTCCCAGTTTGAGTAGCAACAATATAGCTTCTTTGATACCTTTTGGGCCGTAAATATGCAATTCTGTTTCTCTTCCTAAAAGTTGGAAAGTGGAAATTAAACCTGGTAGCCCATAGAAATGGTCGCCATGTAGGTGCGAGATAAATATGTGCTTAATTCTTGAAAATTTAACATTTGCATTTCGTAGAGCCATTTGTGAACCTTCACCACAATCAATGAGAAATAGATGCCCTCGCAGTTCCAAAACCTGCGATGAAGGACGTGCGTTCGGGCGTGGAGTGGCACTATGGCAACCTAAAATCGTCAGTTCCATTAAAATCCTAAATCACGTTGAATGTCCTCAATTTCAATTACATCTTTTGCTTCCTGAATGGTAGGAGTCAAATTGATTTCATTAGGGATATTTCCGTATGTAATCTCTTCACTAACAATGACTAAGCTTTTTTTGTTTTTCTTAGTGTGATATTTTGAAATTTCTACAAACGGAATTAAGTCCTTGGTTTCTAAATCCTTAATCTCTGATAAATCTAAGATAATATGCGTAGACTTCAACTCTTCTTTATCTTTAAATGTATTGACAAAGTCTGATAATTCTGATTTTTTTATTGTTATGATTTTTGTACTCATCTTTTATCTATTTATTTTTGAGGCTAATAAATAAATCACAGCCATGCGGATAGCAACTCCATTTTCGACTTGATCTAAGATTATGGATTGTTTAGAGTCAGCTACTTCACTGGTGATTTCTACCCCTCGATTGATAGGGCCGGGGTGCATAATTACGATTTCTTTTGGTAGATTGTCTAAAATAGATTTGGTTACACCGTATTGTTGTGCATACTCACGGGTGGTGGGGAAATAGCTGATATCCAAACGCTCATTTTGAATACGTAGCATATTGGCAACGTCACACCATTCTAAAGCTTTGATTAGGTTGTGTTCTACTTCTACACCAAGTGTGTGAATGTATTTAGGAATTAATGTCTTAGGGCCACATACTTTTACTTGAGCTCCCTGCAATTGCAATGCAAATATGTTGGAAAGAGCCACACGTGAATGTAGAATATCGCCCACAATTACTACTTTTTTACCTGCGAGGTCACCTAACTTTTCGCGGATGGAATAGGAGTCCAACAAGGCTTGTGTAGGATGTTCGTGAGCTCCGTCACCCGCGTTAACGATGGAAGCATTTACGTGTTTGGATAGAAAAACACATGCGCCAGGGTTCGGATGTCGCATCACGACCATGTCTACCTTCATTGCCAAAATGTTATTTACCGTGTCAATCAGAGTTTCTCCTTTAGCTACAGACGATTGTGATGCTGAAAAGTTAATTACATCCGCCGATAATCGTTTTTCTGCTAACTCAAACGATAATTTAGTTCGAGTGCTGTTTTCAAAAAATAAATTGGCAATAGTAATATCCCGTAATGATGGTACTTTTTTTATAGGTCGGTTAATAACCTCTTTAAAATGGTCAGCGGTTTCAAAAATAAGTTGGATATCCTTTTCGGTGATGTATTTTATTCCTAATAGGTGATTTACACTTAATTCGCTCATGATGAATGTTATATTTTGTCTTTATTGATGATGTAAACGGTATCTTCACCGTCTTTTTCCTTCCAGTGTACTATCACACGCTCTTGATTGATGGCATCGACTTGCCTCCCTTTGTAGTTGGGTTGGATGGGCAGATGTCTGCTAAAACGTCGGTCGATGAATACTAAAAGTTCAATTTCTGATGGACGGCCAAATGATTGTATGGCTGTCAGAGCCGAACGGATGCTACGTCCAGTGTAAAGTACATCGTCTACAAATACTACTTTTTTATCCTCAACAATGAAATTAATATCTGTAGAATTTGCCTCTAATGGTTTGTTATTTCTTCTGAAATCGTCACGAAAAAAAGTGATGTCCAACAATCCTAAAGGGACGTTTTTGATGTTGTATTTTTCGCTGAGTAATGTTACTAAACGTTTGGCTAAAAATGTTCCTCGAGGTTGAATACCGATTAAGGCTGTATTTGAAAAATCGCCGTGTCGCTCTATAAGTTGACATGCCAGTCGATTAAGAATTACGTTCATTTCAGAGGAAGATACTATTTCCTTCTTATGTGTATCTTTTTGGTTCATACGTTAGAATTTTAGTTTGTTTAGGTTATTCACCGCGTCCGCATTTCCTTTCTGAACGGCTCTTTCAAAAAGTGTTTTGGCTTTGGCACGATCCCCAATCATGTAGTAACAAGATGCATAATAATTATCCATGGCAGGACTTGGAGTAGCTCCCAATTCTTCCATCCGAACGATATCTTTGATAGCGTTTTGATATTGCTGTAGGTTATAATAACAGATGGCTCTTTGTCCTAAAGCATCAACATGAGCTGGAACTTTTTCTAAGAATTGAGATAGTAGCTTAACTGCCTCCACGTAGTCTCGTTGTTGTTGTAATTGTAAAGCCTTTCCATAGATGGGTAAATACTGTTCCATTTGGAGTCGAGATGTGATTTTCATCTGATTATCAACCACAGTTTTGTCGTTTGGCACATATTTTATCGCTGTATCCAAAACTGCTTTTGCTTCTTCTACCATGCCATTCTTTTCTAATAGATAGGCCAGAGCATTCCATGCACTTGCTTCTTGACGCTTAGCGTTTCTTCCGTCTCTGTCCACATCAACATGAAACCTTTCTTTTAGTATTTTTTTCCATTTTTTAGGTTTTTTTGTTGAAGTTGTGTCTGGTGGACTCAATTCCAGAAAATCTTTCCATAGCTCGATAGATTCATTTTCTCGCCCCATACCATTCAAACCATAAGTTGCCAGATTTACATTTCCGAAGAAATTGGGTTTTGCTACTTTTGCCCAGATAGCATATTTGTAAATACTGTCGTACTTTTTGTTTTCTTCCATGAAGTAGGATACAGCTGTAAAGTAGTCAGCACGTCCGTCCCAAGGATTATATTCAATGGATTGTAAAACTTTACGAGCCTCGTCAAATTTCTTTTCGTCAATGAGATAACGAGCTTTTTCCACATCTACTGGTTCAGCAACGGCTGTCAAATTTGGGATTTTAGGATAGTTTTGAATTAAAAAATCCGATGTAGATTTTGTTTTTCGAACTCCTTGTTGCTCTTCTTTGACCATCCGCTGAATTTTTGATGAATCGAAGTACATTTTTTGTACTACTACGTTTGCTAAATTTACCACGATAGTAACGATAGCTATCATTCCAATAATGGCTCCTGAATTTGCTTTAACGGATTTTTTATCAGTGTTTTCTTCAGCTATTACACTTTCTTCAATTTGATTGTTTTTACTCAAATGAACGACCAATAATCCAACAGCTAATCCAACATAAATTGCAAATAGAGACTGAATTTCAGGTCTGTCTTGGGGAAAGTTAAAAAATGCATCGAAGGAGTAGGCGAAAAGTCCGAATAAAGGTAAAAATAACCATTTTTCTAATTCTGAATTTTTATTTTTGTAAGTAGCACGTAAGAAATAATACGCTATCAATAAAAATATTGACAAGAAAGCTAACCCAGCAAAGATACCAGCTTCTGAGGTTAATTCAAGAAAGTCGTTGTGAGCCTTGTACATATATATGTAATGAGGGCTGTACGAGTTTTCGTATTCCAAATAGCGAACCTTCCAGTTCCCGATTCCTACTCCCAACAGAGGGTCATTTGGAATCATCTCTGTAAGGGTTGTTGTCCAAGCTGTTTTCCGAAGGTTATTACTTGTGTTCTCTTGATCTGCAATTGTAGCCAAACGAGCCGTGAAACTTGTACTTTCCTTAATAGCTTTTGGATACATCACTCCTTGCACAAAGGAAAATATTCCAAAGGCGATTAACACAAATAGCGTATGTCCACCAACGCTAACAGCAGTTTTTTTATTTTTTAGAATGAAATAATTTAATATACCATATCCAATGAGTACAAACATGATGATGAATGTAGCTAAGTAGAAAGCACGTGCACTCATGAAAAATATAGCAAGAGTTCCCACAAGGGTTCCGATACCTCCAATAATGCGAAGTTTATCCTTTTTGAAGAAGAACAACCAAATTGCAAACGGAATTTTAATAAACATTGCTGAAGCTAAAATGTTTTTGTTTGAATAGGAGGACTTTATGTCGATATCTGAGCCTGTTCCCTTAATGATTTTTGACACCCCACGAAATGTTTCTAACGAATCGTAAAGCAATAAAGCGGTCATTGAAACGGCTAAAACCGTAATGCTTTTCGGATTATAAATCACTAAAGCGGATACCATCCAAGCTGCCGAAAATGCGGTGAAGACTTTGAAAAAATGTAAAACAGCCTCTTCAACATTAATTACTTTTGCAAATGAAAGCAAAGCAAAAAAGATGATGGTGGTGTATGCAATTCCAATTTTATTGGTGAAAAAACCAAAAAGGACTTTATTTTTCTCTCTGAAATCTTTAATTGAGAACACCAAAATAGCAACCACTAAGTTCAATATGGCAAAAGTGTAGAATTTGGGAGCATTCGAGTCAAAAGCCATCCAATTGGGAGTCAATACAGTTACGTATCCATAAGCTATCAAAAGAATGCTGGTTAAGAGATTCAGAGTAGCATTTCCTTTTTTATGACTTGAAAATGAACCTGAAATAGCCGCGGTTTTGTTGCGTTTCTTTGTTTTCATTGTTTGCGTTCGTATTTTAGTTCGTTGGTAAAAAAACTTCTGCCATCATGCATCTTGCACTTCCACCGCCACAGGTTTCGATAGTTTCCAAGTTGGAATACAAGATTTTACAATGCTTTTCAATGTTTTTTATTTGTTTTTCAGTTAATGAATCATAAGCAGCTTGGCTCATCACCAGATAAGTGTGGTCTGAACCCTGTACTTGAAGCATATTTCCTGCGAAACGATGCATTTGTTCCTCTGTAATGCTAATAATTTCTTTCCCCGTACGTTTTAAACTTTCTGTTAAGGCTTTTCGTTCCGATTTGTCGTCAACGGCATCCAAACAAACTACAGCAAAAGTTTCTCCTAAAGCCATCATCACATTAGTGTGGTAAATCAGTGCTCGTTTGCCATTTACAGTTTGGTATGCTTTGAAAATCACAGGAGTATATTCAAAGTCTTCACAAAATTCGATGAATAGTTCTTCATCAGCACGGGGCGATAATGCACAATAAGCTACCTCATTCGCTCTATCTAAAATCATTGAGCCTGTGCCTTCTAAAAACAATTCTTCTTTTTCCGCATCGGTATAGTCGTACACATTCTCAATTGAAAATCCTTTTTCTTCAAGCAAATCCAATACATCATCACGACGTTCACGACGACGGTTTTCCGCAAACATTGGATATAGAGCAATGTTCCCATTCTGGTGAAAGCTTATCCAATTATTTGGAAAAACGGAATCAGGGGTGTTTTGTTCGTAAATGTCGTCTACTACGATAACATTTACTCCTATGTTTTCTAATTTTTGTACAAAAGCATCAAATTCTTGTTGTGCCTTGTTGTTAATTTCTTCGTTTTTTAGTTCTATTTCTTCTTGAAAATAGTTGTTGATAGCCGTCTCTTCATTCATGCGAAAACGAACTGGACGAATCATTAGTATTGTGTTGGTTATTTGCTTCTTCATTGTATTTTTTTTGTATACTAAAATATTATGGTTTTAAAAAAAATTAGTTACTTATTAGTTACTTAACCGATGGGTCATCTCCTTTAAGCCACATTTGTAAAGCCAAATCCGTAGGTAATATATTTGTTATGGTTGTCACTCACTTAAAAAAACACCTATTGCATCTGTTGTAACTTATTGTTTTTTTAGAAAATTGTAAAAAAAATGTCGTAGAGTACGATTTTTAATTCACTTCCTTTTTTAATATAATTGGCAGAAAGAGAGTTTACTGATATCTTCTCGAAAGTGATTCGCTTATCCTTTTCATTCAACATTGGTTTGTAATGAGGATTATGATTCACGTAAAACAGAAAGATGTTTAGTAAGCCCCAAAGGTATCTTTTAAAACCTGGGTTTATTCACGAATAAGGGGCAAGGTTGAGCAACGCAACAGACCTTCCTGTTTGGAAATTTCATAATATGGAATTTCTTCAACGGTGAATCCATGGTCTTTCAGCCAGTTGTTTAAACGTGTAAATTTTTGTTCTGAAACCACCACATCGGGTGCAATCGAAAATATATTACTAAACATGTGGTACATTTCCTCTCGCGTAATATGGAATAAATTCTCCTTGCCAAAAAGCTCCACCAAATACATGTAATCTGCTTCTTCGCGGAAACCACTTTTGTAAATAATCCCTTTATTTTTGCCCACAGGCTGAAAACAACAGTCCAAATGCAGAGCATTATCTCTTGGTTCAATTTTTGACTTTACGAGGTCAAATTCCTTTACAATTTTGTTAGGGAAAAGGTTTTTGATGAATTCTACCCCTTGTGTATTTGTACGAGCGGTAATGTAGTTTTTATAATCCTCTCCTTTGTATGTTCCAATGAAAATATGGTCATTCCATGGCATTACGTCACCTCCTTCAATATGTACCTCTTCTGGGGGACGAACCACTTTGGTAGGATCAATTTGGTCAATCACGTATTGAATGGCATCAAGTTCACGTTCGCGGTCGGGTAAAATATTTGCTTTGATGAAAATGTCCTCAATGACAAAACCGATGTCTCGTGAAAAAATTTGGTTATAGTCCTTGATTAACTCAGGTCTGTATACAGTAACACCGTGCTTTTTAAGGACAGCGTTAAACGCTTCCATTTCGCTTACCATATCTTTTTCAATCGGATAGGTTCCAGCTTTGATATGTTCTGCTGATTTAGGGTCGTATGCCTCCTCTAACGTAGGTGTAGGACCGTTGCTTTGGGCTGTTCCTAAAATTACGGCTTTTAGTCGACTGGTTTCGTTTTTTATGTTTAGTTGTAGCATAGGTTCGTTATTTAGTGCCTCGAAAGGAGTTTGTTTACTTCAAATGTATATTTTAGTATGGTTAAAATCAGTTGTATGCAGGTGAAAAATAAGAGATAAAGCATACCGTACCGCAAAAATAGGAATTTTTTCATAATTAAAAAACTTTTTTAAACAGTATACATGCACATGTTGAACAACTCGAAGAAAGTACTGTTAATTATGATAAAAATGTTCGTTGAATTGGAAAATCTTAGTAGTTTTGCTAAGTTAATTTTGTACAAAAATGTTGGAGAATTTTCAAACGATTATTGTCATCATAGCTTCTATTACTTTATTTGTTTACGGATTGCATAGTTTTAGTAAAGAAATCGAGAATTTGGGAACAGAGCGTCTTTCTCGTTGGATTCGTCGAATTACAGCATTTCCGTTAGGAGGTTTTTTGCTTGGAGGCATGTTCACAGCTGTTATTCAATCAAGTACATTGGTTTCGTCCATAACTGTTTCACTAGTAAATGCTGGAGCAATTACCTTTACAGATAGTATTTTAGTGTTACTTGGAACAAACGTGGGGACAACTTCTACAGCTTGGATTGTTTCTTTGGAATCTACGTTTTTAGGCCCTCTGTTTATCGTTTTGGGAACGTTAATTAGTATGATTCCTGCTAAAGTGTCCGTTGTTGGGAAATCAATATTTTACTTTGGCTTCATCTTTTTCTCTTTGGCTTACATTGGTGAGGCTATGGAACCTATAAAAAAAGACCCAATGCTCATTCAGGTACTTTCCAAAGCCTCGAATCCGCTATTAGGAATTTTATACGGAATTCTTATTACTGTTATCATTCAATCAAGTTCAGTAGTAGTGGGGTTAGTGATTGTGTTGCTTTCACAGGGAACTATTACCATTGATTCTGCTATCCCCATAGTTATTGGAGCAAATATTGGAACAACCTCAACGGCACTGCTTATCAGCCTTCGGATGTCGCCAATCTCTCGTTTGGTAGCACTTTCTGCTTCGGTATTCAATATTGTCGGGGTGTTGATTATTTTTCCATTTTTTGGGCTTTTAGAAAGCATAGCTACTTCTTTCAGTCAAAACCCATCATTGCAAGTTGCTATAGCATTTACTATTAGTAATAGTTTGACATCGTTGTTTTTTTTATTTTTTCTAACTCCAACTATTCGAATGTTGAAACGACATCGTTGGTATCAAAAAACTGAAAAACAGGATGAATGAGTAAATAGAATAGATATGTAAAAAAACTTTTTGTTCATTATGTTTGTTTTTACTGATAAAATACGTAACTTTCGCAACATTTTCAATGTATATTTTTCAATAGTTAGGTGTCTTTTTGGGAATATGAGACCAAACTAAATTCTGGTTAGAGAGATTAAGTAGATTAATGTTTAAAGATAAGAAGTATGAAAAGAAGGTCGTTTTTTAAACAAGGGGCATTAGCCACATTGGGGGGAATGTTAACTTCCTCTTTTGACCTACGTGCGAATACCATTTTAGAGGAAAATAGAGGAAAGAAAGCTAAAAATATCATCTTCATGGTAAGTGATGGTATGAGTGTAGGAACACTTGTTATGGCAGACATATACATCAGGCGAAAGTTTGATCGTCCGTCCAATTGGATGGGGCTTTATGAGACCAATTTAGTACAACGAGGTTTAATGGATATGGCTTCAGCAAGTTCTATTGTAACTGATTCAGCTGCAGCAAGTTCCTCGTGGGGTGGGGGAGTTCGTGTGAATAATGGAAGTCTGAATATAAGTCCTGATGGAAAGGAAAACTTACCTATTCTACAAAAGTTTAAAAAAGCTGGAAAAAAGGTAGGCTGTGTAACCACCGTACCAATAACTCATGCTACACCTGCAGGATTCTCTGTTTGGTCGGAAAGACGTAATGATATGGAAGGTATTGCGTTGAAGTATACGGAATTAGGATTTGATGTCATGATGGGAGGTGGAAACAAAGTGTTCAATCCTTCTTTACGTGAAGATGGGAAGGATGTGTATGCAATACTGCAACAAAAAGGATACACGGTGGTTCGAAATCGAGCAGATATGCAAAAAGCATCACTTAAAAAGCCTCTTTTTGGAGTTTTTGCCGATGTAGCTTTGCCATACACTGTCGACCACATGCAGGATGAAGTACTTAAAGCTGAAATTCCAACACTCGCTGAGATGACAGCCAAAGCTATTGACGTTATGAAGAATCATCCTCAAGGGTTTGTAATTCAAGTTGAAGCAGGAAAAGTAGATTGGGCAGCTCATGGAAATGACCTTGGAGGACTGATTTACGACCAAGTGGCATTTGACGATGCCGTAAAAGTTGCCATTGATTTTGCTAAAAAAGACGGAAATACGTTAGTAGTGCTAACATCCGACCATGGAAATGCAAATCCAGGGTTGATTTACGGGAAACAATGTAATGGTAATTTTGACCGAATTCAAGACTTTAAACATTCAAATGATTGGATATTGCAGAACATAAAGCCTACTGACGGCATAGCTAAAGTCAAAGAAAGCGTGTACAATAACTGTGGGAAGATGTCTATTACTGATGACCAGGCCAGAGAGTTGTTAACTTATTACGCTCAAGCAGGGCAAGAGGATGGTATTTACAACTACAACCACTTGCCGTATAAATTATTTTCTGAAATCCAAAAAGCACATACTTCTGTTGGGTGGATTAGTATGGATCATTCCTCTGATTTTGTGGAGTTGGCAATGTTTGGGCCTGGAAGTGAAAAACTAAGGCCTTTTATGCGAAACACCGATATGCACAAGTTTTTATTGGATGTGGCTGAAGTTGAAGATAAATTTTAACAAAAGAAAAGTTATCGCGACCATCTAATGTCTAATAGTTTATCCTTCCAAAAAGGGATTGCCATCGTTGGCGTTGTTTTGTTTATTGGCAAGTTGATTGCTTGGCAATTAACCAATTCAGATGCCGTTTTTTCAGACGCAATGGAAAGTATAGTGAATATAATCTCAGCCTTTATGGGATTATATTCACTTTATTTGGGAGCAAAGCCTCGTGATGATGACCACCCCTACGGACATGGAAAGGTCGAATTTATCACTTCGGGAATTGAGGGGACGCTTATCGTAATTGCTGGGATTTTAATCATTGCACAATCAGTACATTCTCTCATAATGGGAGTAGCTTTGCATCAGCTGGATTGGGGGATTTTCATAGTAGGGACAACGGCTGTTGCTAACTATGTGCTGGGACATATTTCCTACCAAAAAGGAAAGCGAGAAAATTCGATGGTACTGATGAGTTCTGGGCAACACTTGAAAAGTGATACTATTTCGACTCTTGGAGTGGTAGCCAGTTTAGTATTAGTTTATTTCACTCATTTGCTATGGTTGGATGCCATTGTAGCTCTTGTCTTTGGAGGATATATCATCATCGTTGGATACAGAATCATCAGAAAGGCACTCAGTGGTATTATGGACGAGCAAGATGAGTACCTCATTACCGAAATTGTGAAGGTTCTTCAGGAAAATCGCCATTCCGAATGGATTGATATCCACAATATGAAAGTACAACAATTTGGCTCTCACTTGCATATTGATGCACACATTACCTTACCCTACTACTATTCACTTCGAGAGGCTCATCAGGAAATGGAAAAAGTGATTCAGGTATTACTAAAAAATACTGAACGAACCATTGATTTTAATTTCCATATGGATGATTGTAAATCTTTTTCCTGTGAAATATGCGATTTGGATTGTCCTTTACGAAAGAAGCCTTTTGTGGAGAGCATTCAGTGGAACAGCGAAACTATTCGTCAGGTGCAGAAGCATAGGTTTCGGGGATTGTGAAGTTAAATTTTTATTTTTCAATCATTTGCTTTTTATGTCCACTATTTTGGTGCCAGAGAGGATTGGAGAAAGTAAACATATTTAAGAAAACGAAATATATTATATTATGAAAGTAAAAGAACGAACCAGAGCTCAGGAGTCAAAACGAGCTATTGAGCGTATGTACGTTACAATGAGGCATTTATTCTCTCGTGGGTTCTATAAGCCTATGGGAATTTCAGGGGAAGCATTGCGTGAAGCACTTCTGTTACTACGTCCTGAAATCTATGGTTCTATTGCCGAAAACAAATCTGAATTAGCAGGGCTTTCGTACGTTTTAGACCGGCTTCCTGAAGGTATTGAACAGTGCAAGTATATAAATCTTATTGCAGATGAAGGTTATCGAAAGTCTCATTTTCAGTCAATTATTCCTCCGAAGCGAAGACGTAATTGTTATCGCATTGACGACCAACAGATGAATATTGAAATTACCCGTGGACGGTCGGATATTTATGATGCCTTAACCCATTTGACGTTTTTATTTGTGGAGTCTCATAAAATTGCTCGAAATGTGTTGTTGGATGATGGGAAACTGACACGCGATTGGGAAAAATTGGCACAATCGGTGAACAAACAAAAACTTTCACAGGCCGAACGAGAAGTCACATTGATCCATATCGGAAATATCTTAGGTCGTACCTTTGAGGAGGTACTGGAAACGTACACCTATTTTTCAACAGAAACACACCCCGAGCGTTTCATACACATCATATATTGGTTAGGGAAATTGGCAATAGATGAAATTTTGCACGATGACAAGCGAGTGATTACCTTTAGTTCGGTGCTTCGCGAACGCTTGGGACATCATCTGTACAGTGAAATTTGGGCAGATGCCATCAAGAAAATACTTCATACACAAGGCTTGTTAAATCGTCCGTTGCACATTATCAGTGCCAATAAACATAGCGTTATGAATAGTCTTTTTGCTACAAAAGCCTTAAAAAACGAGATGAAAGGCAAAAAACCGATGGAAATTTTTGAGTTATTAAGCCAAAAAGAAAATGAAGAGTTACGCCAGAAAGTGAATGATTACGCTCACAAAAACGGAATGATTTCATTGGATGATTCCTCGGGAACAAATATTGATGTTCAGATATTCGACACAGCGAAGATTGATTTTTCAAATACCTCTTATTCGGTGGTAGAAGCTGAAAAGCCAGTGATTTTTGTAATGGATTATGCTTTTGGAGAACAGGCTTATGAAACCATCGACGAACTTTTGAAGCCCTACAAAACCGAAACAGAAGTTCATTTCATGAATGTAGCTTCTATTTCCATCATGGGGAAAGCAGGGATTTTGGAAGGAGAAAAAGGCGATTTGATGATTCCAACGGCACATATTTTTGAAGGAACAGCGGATAATTATCCGTTTAAAAATGAATTGAAAAAGGCTGATTTTGAGGGTAATGGGCTTCGTGTGTTTGAAGGGTCTATGATTACCGTTTTAGGAACATCTCTGCAAAATAAGGATGTGTTAAATTATTTTTTACGTTCCACTTGGAACGTTATCGGACTTGAAATGGAAGGGGTTCACTATCAAAAGGCAATTCAATCAGCTTCAAAAATTAGGAAAAGTATTCGTGAGGATGTAAAAGTGCGTTATGCGTACTATGCTTCTGACAACCCGTTGGAAACAGGAAGTACTTTAGCTTCAGGAGGTTTGGGAGCTATGGGAGTGAAACCCACCTATCTTATTACCTTGAAAATTTTAGAACAGATTTTCGAATCATAAGTACTTCGAGTATAGGTTATTTTTAAGCAGCATAGATTTGAAAAACGTGTTTTTCATAAAATTTTTAAATCGCATTTAAAATCTTTATATTTGCAGACTTATTTTGACGAACAAAAACGAATAAGAATATAACTATATGTATATCAGTGTTAAAAAACTACTCAGTGAAGGTAAAATTGCACAAGATGTAACCCTAAAAGGATGGGTTCGTACCTTCAGAAGTAATCGGTTTATCGCTTTGAACGATGGTTCAACGATTGAAAATGTACAAGTTGTTGTGGATTTCGAAAATACGAGTGAAGAACTTTTAAAACGCATAACCACGGGAGCTGCAGTAGAGATTCACGGAAGTGTAGTAGAAAGTCAAGGAAAAGGGCAATCTATTGAAGTCCAAGCTTCTAATGTGATTGTTTTAGGCGATTCAAATCCTGAAACCTATCCTATACAACCTAAGAAACACTCCTTTGAGTTTTTGCGTGAACATGCTCACTTGCGTGTACGTACCAATGTTTTCGGGGCGATCATGCGTGTGCGTTCAGTGCTTTCTTTTGCCATACACGATTATTTCCAACGTAATGGATTTTTCTATGTACATACGCCTATCATTACGGGAAGCGATGCTGAAGGAGCGGGAGAAATGTTCCGCGTAACAACGTTGGATGCTAAAAATCCGCCTCTTACGGAAGAAGGTAAAGTCGATTACAAAAAAGATTTCTTTGGAAGAGAAACCAATTTGACCGTATCAGGACAGCTTGAGGGTGAAACATTTGCAATGGCATTAGGTAAAATCTATACTTTTGGGCCTACTTTCCGTGCCGAAAATTCAAATACGTCGCGTCACTTGGCAGAGTTTTGGATGATTGAACCCGAAGTGGCATTTCTCGACTTAGACGGAAACATGGATTTGGCGGAGGATTTCATCAAGTATGTGTTGAAATATACCTTGGAGCGTTGTCGCGAAGATATTGAGTTTTTGAATACTCGATTTTTGGAAGAGGAAAAAACAAAGCCTCAAAATGAGCGTAGTACGATGTCCCTTATTGAAAAATTAGAGTTTGTAATTAACAATAATTTCAAACGAGTGAGCTATACCGAAGCGATTGACATTCTCAAAAATTCAAATCACAACAAGAAGAAAAAATTCCAGTATATCATTGACGAATGGGGTGCTGATTTACAAAGTGAGCATGAGCGTTATTTGGTCGAAAAGCACTTTGAGTGTCCGGTGATTTTGTACGATTACCCAGCTAAGATAAAAGCATTTTATATGCGACTTAACGAAGATGGTAAAACGGTTCGTGCTATGGATATTCTTTTCCCGGGTATAGGCGAGATTGTTGGAGGTTCACAGCGTGAGGAGCGTTATGATGTGTTGATAGAAAAAATAAAATCGGTAGGCATTGAAGAGAAAGATCTTTGGTGGTACTTGGATTTGCGTAAATTCGGTTCAGCAGTGCATAGTGGCTTTGGACTTGGGTTTGAGCGATTGGTACTTTTCGCTACGGGGATGAGCAATATTCGTGATGTGATTCCTTTTCCACGAACGCCACAAAATGCTGAATTTTAATTTGATACCTTGAAATATAAAGCTGTCCAAAATTGAAAGGACAGCTTTTTTAATTTCTTATATAGTTAACTCATTTTAAATTGTCGCTATTTTCAAGAGAGAGTTTATGACCTTGGAGACAAAGTCCGCCAAAGAAGAGTGTGTGAGAATTGATTTTTAGCATAATTTGCCAATGCATGGAGCATAGTCTGTCGAAATTAAAAGTTTTGAAGTTTTATTATCACCTACTGAGCTCTCCCTATCTTTTTAAATCTTGAATTTTATCTTCTTATAAGGATACAAATCTATAAAATCGGAAAGATCTGTGTTTTTGTAAGGGTACAAAAGCATAAAATCGGCAGGTTTTGCACTATTGTACTCTGATAAGAGTATAAAATCGGGTAGGTTTGTGTTTTTGTAAGGGTACAAAAGCATAAAATCGGCAGGTTTTGCACTATTGTACTCTGATAAGAGTATAAAATCGGGTAGGTTTGCATTTTTGTAAGGGTACAAAAGCATAAAATCGGTGGTTTTTACTATATTTTGATATGTAAAAAGAGAAAAATTGCTTTAAAAAGAACATAAATGAAAGATAAATTATGTGAGGTTGGTTATATTCAATTTGTAAAAGTATTTTCTTGCAGATTACCTTCTGTTCCATTGGAAAATCGGATATGAATTGAGAAGTTAAACGCAACGCTTCGCTATTTCTTACATATTTAGAGCCTCATAAGATGTTCGTGTGTTTTGTTTATACAGAGGTTTTCGAGGCTGTCATTTTCTGTAATTTGTGTGATATGATGAAACAAAATAGTCTTTTTTCAACTTCATTCTATTTTTTTTGTTCAGCATAGTTAAAAAATTGCATTATTTTTCAAAAAAAATGTATTTTTGTTCCCTTAAAACTATGTTAAGGAATTTTATGTTAGTTTTTGATAGATGAAGTACGCATTTATAAAAAAACAATGATATTCCAACAAATTTGATTGACAAGTTATCCATTTTCACACATATAAATAATTATAGACTAATTTTTAAACTCAATGCGAATATTATTCAAACTATTTTTCTTTTTGGTGAGCCCAATGCTATGGGCTCAGGGAAATCCTCCGACGACCTTACCAACGCCTTCGGGAGATTGTGATGCGTATTTTGATGGGCTGATTAAACAGACTAAGGCAAGTGTGTTTTCACCCATTGAATCGGGTAGTAATGCCGTTATCTATTTGGATAACTCGCGTATGGCTACCGGTGTAACCTATTTTGCCATAAACAAAACCACAGGAATGTGGTTTGCAGGTAGTTATGATACTACGCTATTTATGGTTACCATTCCTGTGGGGGTTCTTACTCAGAATACCACTTTTGAAGTACACGCCATTGCAGGTGGTTGTAGTTTCAAGGTAGTAGATGATGTTACTTTTGAGGTAAAACCAACCACGGAGGTACATTTGCAAACCCGCGTACGCGATGAGTATTGCGATAATTCGGGGGGAATTTACTATCAAATGATGGGCGATAGCAACGACAATTACAATTTTTATCACAAACTGTCCACGCAAACCGCTTTTCAAACCGCTACCGCAGACAGAAATGACCTACAAACCTTGCAAGGAGGTCGCTCCTACGTCGTTCGGGCGGAGTTGAAAACCAATCCCACTACGTTTTATGAAAAAACCATAAGCGTAAGCAATTTAAAAGTGCCTAACCCACCAGGGATTGAGTACACCATCACGGCACAACCTTTGCTTTGTGGGGCTAACACGGGTCGAGCTATCGTGAATATTACCCAAGGAGTGGCATTCCCGTTTACTTTTCAGATTACGAATGGTCCTGTAACCCGATCCGAACAAGCCAGCAATGTGTTTGAAAACCTACCTGCGGGGAATTACACAATGTACGTAAAAGACGCTTGCGGGCAGGGGCGTACCGTAAGTTTTAAAATTGATAATAAAATTTTCGAAATAGGACCTATTCGAGAGTCTTCTATAAAATCCACAGGCGAGTGTGGGCGAGGGTTTGTTAGGCTACGATGGGGGATAAGAATTACAAAGGAACATTGGCATACCGATGCCATTCCGTATCCGATGACGGTGTCTTATACGCTGACTTCTCCCAGCGGGGCGTCGTATGCAATGACACGCACCTTTAATAATAGAACCGAATTAACCACTTATGCGTGGTATGACGATAATAAAGCAAATATCTATTTTGATCATAACATACCAAATAAGCAAAATTTCTTTGGTGATGGAGTGCAAATTCTGTATGAAGGAGGCGATTGGGTGCATAACATCCAAGTTACTACCGCTTGTGGGGTGCACAATTTAGCCCCTCTTACCGAGAAAGTAAAAACAAAAGAAGAAGAGTTTAACCAGTACGCAAGTCTTACCCAAAGGTATAATACTTGTGGAAAAAGAGAGCTTTACGGACGGGTACAATGGTTTCACGTTCCTGTGTATGTAGTGTTGGAAGAGGCACCCGCAGGGTTTGACCCCATCGCCACAGGGTTTATTAAAAATCACCGTTTTGGCGGAAAATACTACAAATATGTTACTGATGCGGGTTCTGAATTTTCTTTGGTGTCGTATCCGCATTTGTTGTTAGGAAATTACAAGTTTACCTACATACACGCCCAATGTGGCTTTGAACTTCAAAAGCAAATTACCGTAACCGATTTGCAAAACCCAGCAGGTGTGCCCAATGGCAGTAATTTTTACAGCACCTATTATTGTGAAAATGAAAGTTATGGTATCGGATTTGTACAAGGAAGTGGTGCAGGAGCTCCCCAGAAAATCCGTATCACGGGCTTTACCCCAGCACCAGGCACTTCGGGTACATTTGCCGTTCCCCAAGAGTACGATTATGACCAATGGACAACAATAGTCAATGGAAGACGCGTACTTCACAGCCTACCTTTTGGTACATATACCCTATCGGCAATCGATTTTGAATGTCAGCAAGATGTGGTTGATAAGGTAGTAACTATACAACCTCCAACGCCCGACCCTAAGGTACGTTTTTCAACGATAACAGGGTGTAAAGTACGCATTGAACTTTACGATGCGGTCAATGATAGTTACCAACGCTCCTATTGGTTGCAAGGCTATGATGAGGCACAAGCCCGTTGGGTAAATATGGTTGCCCCTAATGACAATCCGTATGGAGATGCTATTTCAGATAAAAAGCAAAATATAATCAAGGTTTTAAATCATAACAACTATAAACGCTATACCCGTTATCGGGTGGTGGAACTCACCGGCACGGTGGGGCTTCTCTCTGCGTGTCCGAAAGTGATAGGCGAATACGAAGCCCCTTCGGAGTTGCCTGTTTTGGTAGATATTGTAGGGGCTACTTGTGGAGCAAATCAGTATGAAATTATGGTGGTTGCCAGTGGTGGAACGCCTCCTTTCACTTACAAGGTGTTGAGCAGAAGTGTAGGAGGAGTGTTAGATACTTCTTTTACGCCTATCACCAATGCGACAGGGAAGTTTACCATAGCCGAAACCAGTCCTTCGGCTTCGTACAAATTTGCGGTGGAAGATGTCTGCAATCAAGAGACCAAAGATGTAGAAATCCAAAATCTGACACCTTTTGTCCTTACCACCGACCGCACCGCGTACTGCCAAGGCACTTGGGCTACCCTTTCCGCACCCGATTTGTCGTTGGCTTATAACTACCAGTGGTTCCGTGAAGATGACCCAAGCACCATTCTGTCCACTTCACCCACTTTGCAGTTAAGCAATCTGCAACCCGCTGATTTTACCAATAAATACAAATTAAAAATAGCTCCGAAAGACGCTTCTTTCACTTTGTGTATTCCTGCGGAATATGAAGTGCAGTTAACGGGCAGTACCGCAGTAGCTCCCGTGCTAACGGCGAACGCTACCGATGTGGAGTTATGTGCTTCTGAACTCAACGGAAAATCCTCTTACGACATACGTACTAATTTGTTTTCAGTGGTGCATAATGAGGCGATAACTTCGGGCTATACCAACGGCGTTATCCGTGAAGTTTCAGGAGCGTACCCAGTTTCACAAAACGGGCTTATGGCATTGCACAGCGGTATGATACCCGTATTAGAAGGTCGCACCTTTACCTTTACTTATACGATTTCCAACGCCTGTGGGTTAGAGGCTACCAAAACCGCTACTTTAACGATTAAGCGAAACATCACACCCGTAGACCTTCCGAATGCTTTCAGATATTTTAGTGTTTGTGATGCAGATTTGACCAATTGGGTAACTTTTGAGGCTACAAATTTTAACGCTTTGGCGGAATTTGTAAAAAACCATAATGCGGGACGAACCACTGACGTGATTGAGTTTTTCAGCGACCCACAAGGCAATACACCTGTTAATCAATTAGATTTTTCAACTGAAAAGGTTAAAATCATCTATTACAAAATAAATAGAGCAGGGTATTGTTCAAGTATCGCACGTGCTAGAATTGATGTAAAATCAACTTACAAAATGCCTGATGGCTCTGATGACCCGCGTTTGGTGGATTTAAACTATCAAACCTGTGCCAACGGAGTAACAGTACAAGATGTAAGAGCAAGGCTACAACAAATTTTCGGACATCGTTCGACTCCAAAGGTTTATCTAATTCGTATGGTAGGCGGTGTAGAAACTTCATCAGAATTGCCTGATAATTATGCTCTTACCACTTCCGAAGTGTATCGCTATCGTATGGAAGATGGTGGTTGCCCTTCATCGTGGAGAAACATCACCTTGAATTTCAATCAAACTAATATTGTTACACAACCCGTGTCACATACCGTTTGTTCGGGTGAGCAGGTGGTGTTAACGGCTTTAGGGGCTTCAACCTCACCACCAACCGCAGGTAAGATGATTTACAAATGGTTTGAAAGCACCTACAACGGAACGATAGGAGCTACCCAAGTACACGCTCAAACCCTCAATAGAGGAGAGGTATCAACCTATACGCCATCTACGGCAAGTATGGGTGCAAAATACTACTTCGTGGAGGTAACCGTCGAAAATGTTTGTAACGTACCTATGTATACGAATATTGTAAAGGTAGAAGTTAAAGGAATGATAGCTTCTGTTCCAACAGTAACTACTTTATCATCAGTTCAATGTGGTGAGGACGTGAAATTCACTTTCGTAGGAGTATCCAATGAAGAAGTGCATTATACAGTAAATGGAGTAGCTTCAACCATCACTTTACCTACAAGTGGCGTTTATACGCATACGGTAAGTGCTGCCACCACCACCCAAGTGCTACGTGTGGTTTCAGTGTCTAATGCTTCGGGTTGTCCAACAACACCCACTACGGGGAATGTTTATACCGTTACCGTAAACGATTTGCCAACCCCAACCATAAATGTAGTAAATGCCACTTGCGGAAATAGTGGTTCAGCAATCATTGCTAATTATGACTCTACGCTTACCTATACGTTTAGTGGTTCAGGAGTAACCCATACAGGAGCAACCATTACAAGTTTTGCTTTTGGAACTACATATACGATGACGGTTTCCAACGGAACTTGTACTAAGTCGACCTCTTTTGTGGTTAATACTACGTGTACCATTGATGCAGTAGAGGATGATTTTGGTATTGTAGAAGCGAATACAACCACTACGGGAAGTATTTTAGATAACGATAAGTTAGGAACGGCTTCGGCAACTATGGCTAATGTAGATATTAAGAACGTGGTTAGTCCGCACACGGGGATTACCATCAGTACCACCGATGGTAAAGTGAGTGTGGCTAATAACGTACCATCAGGTGTATATACGCTTACTTACACCATTTGCGAAAAAGTAAATGGTACACCTTGCGACACGGCAACGGTAAGCATAACGGTTAAAAACATCAATGCTGATAATGATGATTTTGAGGTGTCGGCGGGAGGCAATACGGGTAGTGTGCTAAACAATGACAAATATGATGGAGAATTTTTGTCTTCAACGGTGAGTGTAACCTTAACTCCAATAGGAACGTTACCATCAGGGATAAGTTTAGACCCTATTACAGGAATAGTTCGTGTAGCTTCGGGAACGCCAAGTGGTAATTATAGCTTTAATTACGAAATTTGTTCAAAAGTAGTACATTCTTTATGCGATGAAGCTACGGTAACTATTAGGGTTAAAAACTCCATAATTGCTGATGATGATAATTTGGGTACAGTAGTATCGGGCGGCACGACTACGCAAACGGTTATTAGTAACGATAAGCTTAATGGTACGTCTGTGGTTATAGGCACAGGAGTAGGTCAGGTAACGCTCACTCCGCTTACTACCCCAACGGGCATTACGATAGATGCTACTAACGGAAAAGTAACGGTAGGAACGAATGTTTCGAGTGGAGTTTATACGTTGACCTATAAAATTTGTGAGAATGGAGCGATCCCTGATAATTGTGATGATGCTACGGTAACGATCACGGTTGAAAACGGCATAGTCGCCGAAGATGATAATTTAGGACCGGTAGTATCGGGAGGTACCACTACGCAAACGGTTATTAGTAACGATAAGCTTAATGGTACGCCTGTGGTTATAGGTGCAGGTACGGGCGAGGTGACCCTTACACCAATCATTACCCCAACGGGTATTACCATAGATACTACGAATGGTAAAGTTAGTGTTGGTAATAATGTACCGAGCGGAGTTTATACGTTGACATATAAAATTTGTGAGAATGGAGCGACCCCTAATAACTGCGATGATGCTACGGTAACGATCACGGTTCAAAACGGCATTGTAGCCGATGATGATGATTTAGGAACGGTAGTATCGGGTGGTACGACTACAC
>NZ_CDOI01000157.1 GCF_000827555.1 Capnocytophaga canis | reverse complement strand
GTAATTGTTATTAGCATTCAACAAAAATACAACTTTATTCCCTGATTGTCAATTTTTTATACCATCATACTTTTTAAAACACGACCGAATAAAAAAAGCCTCACAAAAGAAACTACAAAAATCACTCGTTGAGACTTTCGACTGAAAAATATTTTCTATATTTGCGGACATTGAATTTCTATTCATAACTCTATTTATCGTATGGAAGAGAACACACCACAAGAGCAACCCTCAGGCGAGAGTATCATTAAAGTTACAGGAATGTACCAAAACTGGTTTTTGGACTATGCCTCGTACGTTATTCTGGAACGTGCCGTCCCTGTTATTGAAGATGGATTCAAACCTGTTCAACGACGTATTATGCACTCTCTCAAAGAATTGGAAGACGGAAGATACAACAAAGTTGCTAACGTTGTGGGACATACGATGCAGTATCATCCGCATGGAGACGCGAGTATTTCCGATGCCATTGTACAAATTGGACAAAAAGATTTACTCATCGATATGCAAGGAAACTGGGGAAACATTCTTACGGGTGACCGTGCAGCAGCCTCCCGTTATATTGAGGCTCGACTCTCGAAATTCGCTTTAGATGTGGTGTTTAGCCCCAAGGTAACGCAGTGGCAAATGAGCTATGACGGACGCAAGAAAGAACCCGTACACCTACCCGTAAAATTTCCGCTACTCTTGGCTCAAGGCACAGAAGGGATTGCAGTGGGATTATCAACCAAAATATTACCTCATAACTTCGTGGAATTGCTCGACGCATCAATCGCTCATCTGAAAGGAAAACCCTTTGAGTTATACCCTGATTTTCCTACGGCAGGAGTAATGGATGCAAGCAACTACAACGATGGACAACGTGGCGGACGCATTCGTGTACGAGCTAAAATATCGCAAGTGGATAAAAGTACGCTCCGCATTACCGAAATCCCGTTTTCAACTACCACCGATTCACTTATCGAATCCATACTGAAAGCCAATGAAAAAGGAAAAATAAAAATCAAAAAAGTAGAAGATAATACCGCTGAAAATGTAGATATTATAATACATTTACCTTCAGGAATATCGCCCGATAAAACCATTGATGCTCTCTACGCTTTTACGGCTTGTGAAACTTCAATTGCTCCACTGGCGTGTATCATTGAGAACAATACGCCTCTTTTTCTGACCGTATCGGAAATACTAAGGCGATCTACAGATAACACGGTACAGCTGCTCAAAAGTGAATTGGAATACGACTTGGCCGAATTAGAAGAAAAACAACACTTCTCTACTTTGGAAAAGATATTTATTCGCGAAGAAATGTATATTGACTTTAAATTGTACTCGGAAAGAGAAACTCTTTACCAATACTTACGCGATCGCTTTGAGCCTTTCAAAGAACAGCTTATCAAAGAAATTACGGACGAACATCTGCAGCGCTTAACGCAAATCCCGATGATTCGTATCACCAAGTTCGACACTTTCAAGGCAGATGAAAATTTGCTCAAAATTGAAGCCGATATCGAAGAGATAAAAAATCACTTAGCAAACCTAATTGATTATGCCATAAATCATTTCAAACGCTTGAAAGAGACCTACGGAAAAGGCAAAGAACGCAAAACTGAAATACGTCCGTTTGACAATATCGAGGCTACAAAAGTGGTAGTGAGGAACATCAAATTATATGTCAATAAAGGAGAAGGTTTTGTGGGTACATCACTCAAAAAAGATGAATATATCGGCGATTGTAGTGATATTGACGATGTGATCGTCTTCACCGAAAGTGGAATGATGAAAGTGGTAAAAGTCAGCGAGAAAACGTATATCGAGAAAAACATCATCCATGCAGCTGTTTTTAAAAAAGATGACAAACGTACCATCTACAACGTTATCTATAAGGACGGACATACCGGTTTTTCTTACATCAAACGCTTTAACGTCACGGGAATTATCCGCGACAAAGAATACGAACTGATACCGAAACATAAAGACTCAAAAATACTGTATTTCACCCCTAATCCAAATGGAGAAGCCGAAGTAGTAACCATTAATTTACGCCAAGTAGGAAGCATTCGTAAATTAAAATGGGACGTGGATTTTGCCGATACCATTATAAAAGGACGCGGAGTCAAAGGTAATTTAGTGTCAAAATTTGCTATTAAGCGCATTGAACTTAAAGAAAAAGGCGTTTCGACTCTCAAACCTCGAAAAATTTGGTTTGACGATATCGTAAAACGCTTAAATACAGACGAAAGAGGAAATCTACTCGGTGCATTCAAAGGCGACGATCGATTGTTATTGATCACGAAAGACGGTAGCGTAAAAACTGTAATTCCAGACTTAAATTTACACTTCGAGAACAATATCTTAATCATGGAAAAGTGGATTCCTCAAAAGCCTATTTCTGTGATTTATTATGACGGCGAGAAAGAACGTTATTACGTAAAACGTTTTGTCATTGAGAACGAAAACAAAGAAGAACTTGTGATTACAGAACATCCAAAGTCACAGCTATTGTTCGTTTCATCGGATTGGAGACCAATGGCAGAAGTAGTTTTTGCCAAAGAAAAAGGAAAATCCGAGAAGGAGAATCTAATAGTAAATCTGGAAGAATTCATATCTATAAAAGGCATAAAAGCCCTTGGTAATCAGCTTTCTACTGAAAAAGTAAAAGAAATAATAACCATAGAATCACTCCCTCCACACCAGGAGAACGAAATGGAAGAAAACTTGGAAGAGGAACTTGGCGATGACGAAATCACTGACTCATCCGATGAATCGGATGGGCTACAAACCGAATTGGAATTCTAATAAACTTAATTGATATGCTCACTTTTCATATTGAAATGTTCTTCATAAAGTCGTACCTTCGTGGTTTGAACTTAACTTAAGAGTTATGACATCCGTAAGGATATATAGATATCGAATATCGGTTAGAAATGCCAAGAACACAACTTCTCGAAACATGTAGTTGATAATTTTGTGATTTCTAAATTGTCTTCTGAGTTAAAAATCCGTATGAATGAAATTTTAATAATTAATTTTATGAAACAAATTTTTAGTTTTTTACTGCTTCTGTGTGCTATTCCAGCAGTGGCACAAATGGAGAAGAAACCAAACATTATCTTCATTTTGGCAGATGATTTAGGCTATGGCGACACCGAGCCTTACGGACAGCAAATCATCAAAACGCCACATCTGAACAAATTGGCGGAGGAAGGTATGAAGTTCACGCAATTCTATGCTGGTGCATCTGTGTGCGCTCCCTCCAGAGCATCAATTATTACTGGCGAAACTACAGGGGTAACACATATTCGTGGAAACAAAGAAGTTTCAGAACCCATTGATGGTCAAGCTCCTATTCCCGAAAACTCACGTTCCATAGGCAAAATACTAAAATCAGCGGGTTACAACACGGCTATTTTCGGAAAATGGGGATTAGGTACGGTAGCCTCAACAGGAAACCCTCTCTTACATGGTTTTGATACTTTTTTCGGATATAATTCCCAGCTTCGAGCCCATCGCCGATTCCCTCCTTTTTTGTGGCAGGACAACGAACGTTATTACCTTACTGAAAATGGAAATTACGAAAATCAAATCGTTTATTCTGAAGATGTTATACATGAAAAGGCACTAGACTACTTAGAAAAACAATCCTCTGAGAAACCTTTCTTTGCAATGCTTGCCTACACCTTGCCACATGCCGAACTCGTAGTGCCACAGGACAGCATCTTAGAGTCTTACTCACATCTTCCTGAAAAGCCATACAAAGGAATTGATTACAACGGTGAGAAAACAATTATTGGAGGATATATGAGCCAACCTAAAGCTCATGCTACACATGCCGCTATGGTTTCTCGCTTGGATAAGTATCTGGGAGATGTTCGTAAACTACTGAAACGTAAAAACTTAGATGATAACACAATAATCATTTTTGCCAGTGACAATGGAGCTCATTTTGAAGGTGGTGCCGACCCTGATTTTTTCAAATCATCAGGTATTTTGCGGGGTTTAAAACGTGATTTATATGAAGGTGGCATACGCACTCCATTTATTGTTTATTGGAAAGGGAAAGTTAAACAACAGACTACGAGCAACTTTGTGGGAGCTTTTTGGGATTTGATGCCTACCTTTGCGGATATTGCGGGGGTTCCATATACTAAAACTGGAAGTGAAGTTTCGATTTTGCCGACCTTATTAGGAAAGGATAAAAAACAAAAGCAACATAAATATCTCTACTGGGAATTTCACGAACTTGGTGGGCGACAAGCTGTTCGTTATGGAAAATGGAAAGGCGTTCGTTTGAATGTGAATAAAGACAAAAATGGTTCTATTGAACTGTACGATCTTGAAAAAGACCCTTCAGAGAAAAATAACATTGCTAAGAATCATCCAAGGATAGTAAAAAAAATAGCTAAAATGATGGAACAAGCTCACCAACGCTCAGCATTGTTCCCATTTGCTTGGGAAAAATAATTATATGAGAGATGCTTGGTGGGACTATCCTTCCCACCAGGCTACTGCAAAACCAATAATAAAACCTACGCAAAAGCTCGCGATAAATAAGGCTAACAAGATTAGCGATACCCAAAGGATACCATTAATTATTTTCCCCGCCTTACCAAATTTTTTTTCGAAATACCCCCTGCTCAATGTGTACCAAATATAACTTATTTCGGAATTCAATGAGTCTCTACCGAATTGAAATTCATCATTTTCATCGCTCATTGAGGTTACTAAATCTGAAATTTCAACAATGTATTTTCCGTACATTTCCTTGAGCCACATTTTTCCAATAATATACAATGCTATAACAAAAACAACCATACAACAAGCTACCAACATCAGATGAGGGATATTACCATTTAAAAATGTAGGACTCATTGCCCAATAAAAACAGAAAGCTATCGGGATAGAGGAAATGTAGTACGATTTGTACAATTCCGTGTTTAAAACCAATTCATATCTGAGGTTCAATAAATTGTGATACGTACTGAAGCTCTGAGTGTTGATTCTTTTATAAAGCGAATAAAACTTACGGAAATAGTAGGCTGTAATTAATATTAAAATAAGATACAATCCGCCAAAAACGAACAATTGTTCTGAGGTTTCACAGAGGAAGAGTAATCCTGCAACTACGGCTAATGTGAATACGGAAAACCAAAATTCTTTTTCCATATTAGCTCGGATTTTCTCCAAAGGTGTACGCAATTGTTGTTGTTTTTCAATAGAAATTTCAGGAGTTTGACTTACTTTTTCTTCGCTCCAAAGGTTTTTAATGTTTTCAATATTCATTTTTAAAAGGTGTTAGATATTTAATTAAGATTTATTGACCAATTCGGTAAGTTTAGCCTTAGCTCGGTTGAGTTTCACACGGACATTTCCTTCAGAAATCCCCAGTTGCATTGCTATTTCTCTGCCAGAATAATCTTCTAAGTAATAGAAAATAAGAGCTTTATCAATTGGATTTAGTTTTTGTATAGCTTCATACAATTGTTTTATTTGTTGTTCTTTTTCAGAGGAATCTTCCTCAACAATTTTGATTTGTTCCCAATTTTCGTGATTGGAAATAAATCCTCGTTTTTTTTCTGATTTCAAAAATACGATGGCAGTATTCAAAGCCACGCGATACATCCACGTGGAAAAAGAACTCTTTTCTTGGAAAGTTGGGTAGGATTTCCAGAGCTGATACGTAATTTCTTGGAACAGATCTTTTTGGTCGTCAGGGTCATTCATATACATCTTGGCAATTTTGAAAAGTACACTCCTGTGCTTCTGCACCCGTTCCAAAAATTCTTTTTCTAATGCCTTCATCTTTTTTTGATTTCTGTTTGGTTAGTATTTGGTAAATCAAATTTGTTACAAAGAAAATGTTTTTTTTAATTGGAAGAAAGCAATTAGAATTAACTACTATACGCCAATCACTGATACTGTTGACCAAACGCTAATCACAACCTCTGTTGTATATATTAACTTTTTTTTATACTTTTGCGACCATCTCAAAGGGGTGCTGCGTTTGCGGCTGAGATTATACCCATAGAACTTGGGCTGGTAATGCAGTCTAAGGAAACGAAGTCAATAATAAGTGGCTTGTTTTTGCTTTTTGGGTAGCAGAAACAAGCTTTTTTTATTCATTCCATAAAATAATTACCTCTTTTATTTTGTAAAAATTTCATTTTACTGATGAAAAAATTATTTTTTATGGGAGCGATGAGCCTTATTACTTCGGCTTATGCTCAAACAATTGAGTCTGAAAAAGATTCTATCAATCAGGATGTAATCCAATTGGATGAGGTTTTAGTTTCTGCTGTCCGGGCTGACAGAAAAACGCCTATTGCATTTTCTTCTATCAACAAAAAAGAGTTAGCTAAACGCAATTTAGGACAAGACATTCCTATTTTACTTAATTTTATGCCTTCGGTAGTAACTACCAGTGATGCAGGTAATGGCGTAGGGTACACTGGAATACGAGTTAGAGGAAGTGACGCTACACGTGTGAACGTAACTATCAACGGCATACCCTACAACGACTCGGAGTCACACGGCACGTTTTGGGTGAATATGCCAGATTTTGCATCCAGCGTAGAAAACATTCAATTACAACGTGGAGTTGGCACGTCCACCAACGGTTCAGGAGCGTTTGGAGCAAGTTTGAATATGCTTACAGACGCATCTTCTTATGAATCAAACGCTTTACTATCAACTTCTTACGGAAGCTACAACACTCAAAAGCACACAGCGAAATTCTCTACAGGGTTGATGAATAACACCTTTGAACTTTCAGGACGTTTGTCAAAATTATATTCTGATGGATATATTGATCGTGCTTCCTCAAAATTAAATTCTTACTTCTTACAAGGAGCCTTTGTTGATCAAGGAACTCTTATCAAAGGATTGGTATTTGGTGGAAACGAAAAAACCTATCAGGCGTGGAATGGCGTTGATGAAGAGGAAATGAAAAAATACGGTCGCCGTTACAATCCTTCAGGGAAACATAAGGACAACAACGGAAACACTGTTTTCTATGACAACGAAACCGACAACTACAAACAGGATCACGCTCAGCTGCATTGGAATCAACGTTGGAGTAATATGTGGAACACTAATTTTGCGTTGCACTACACCAAAGGTTTCGGATATTATGAAAACTATAAAAAAGACCAAAAACTATCCAAACATGGCATCAAGCCAATTGAGTCAGGAGGCGTAACATCTTCAAAATCAGATTTAATTCGCAGAAAATATTTGGATAACGATTTTTACGGAGCAGTGTTTTCATTGAACTACAAAAATAAAAATTTAGATTTTACCTTCGGAAGTAGTGCCAATCGTTACGTAGGCGATCACTTTGGAGAGATTCTATGGGTTAGAAAACCTGCAGAATATAATTTCAAGCAGGAATACTACCGTGATGATGCTATTAAAACAGAGGCAAACAATTTTTTAAAAGCGACTTACTCTATTGGTAAATGGATTTTCTTTGGAGATTTGCAACTTAGAAACGTAAATTACAAAGCTAACAGTGAGGATACAGGTTTGGTAAATGACTCGTTTGATTTTTTCAATCCGAAGGCAGGCGTAACATATTCATTAAACACTCAAAATCAACTATACATTTCGTATGCGAAAGCTCAACGCGAACCGAATCGTGACGACTACGAAAACGGCAATCCACGCCCAGAAAAACTAAACGATTTTGAAGGAGGATGGCGATTCAAATCTGAAAATATAGCATTGAATATCAATGGATACTACATGCAATATCAAGACCAATTGGTACTAACAGGAGCTTTGAACGATGTAGGAGCTCCAGTGCGTGAAAATAGTGGAAAAAGCTATCGATTGGGCGTAGAAATTGACGCGGTTGTAAAACTCGGAAAATGGCAAATTCAACCGTCAGTAACGCTTAGCCAAAACAAAAATATTGATTTTTACACCAACTTTGACGGAAAGTTAGTGAATTTGGGAAATACGAATATTTCATATTCGCCAAACATAGTGGCTGGAAATGGATTAACATTCAACCCTTTGGAAGGACTACAATTAAGCTTATTCAGCAAATACGTTGGAGAACAATTTATGAGTAACACGGATGCTGACAAATCAAAATTAAATTCTTATTTGATCAATGACCTCAGCATAAATTACCAAATTCCAATGAAAAAATGGGCAAAATCTGTAACCTTTAGCTTATTGGTTAATAATATCCTCAATGAGGAATATATTTCTAATGGATATTATTACACTTACGATGATGATTGGACTACGGTTGGAGTTATCAAAACCATTGAAGCTACAGGTTTTTATCCACAAGCCGAAAGAAATTTCTTGGCTGGAGTAACGGTTTCATTCTAAATATATTTGTATTTTTATAATAATTTTCGGCTTTGTTTCAAAAATGAAACAGAGCCGAATTTTTAGTGAAACATTAGTTGTAAATAAACTACATTTATAATCATCCAATTTTTGTAACAAATTTCATATTTAAATACTAACGGAATAAAATTCAAAAGGAAATGAAAACACCATTAAAGATTTTTCTGCTATTTGTTTGCCAAATCACAGTAGCACAGCAATTCAACAAACAAAAGTTGGATACTTACCTAACAACTTTGGAGCAACATAACAAGGCAATGGGAAGTTTTGCTATTTCTAAAAATAGTAAAATTATTTACGAAAGATCCATAGGTCTTGCTAATGTCAACACACAACAGAAAGCAACGAACGATACGCGTTATCGAGTTGGATCTATCACTAAAACATTCACTTCCGTATTAGTTCTTAAAGCTATTGAAAATAAGAAATTAGCTATAGAGCAACGTTTGTCTGACTTCTTTCCGAACATACCTAACGCAAATATCATAACCATCCGACAATTACTTTCACATCAAAGCGGTATTTTCAATTTCACATCTGCTGAAGATTATTTCAATTGGCATACCACACAACAGACAAAAGAGCATATGTTAGAAAGAATTGCTTTGTTTGAACCTGCTTTTACACCAGGCAGTAGAACGGAATATAGCAACTCTAACTACGTATTATTGAGTTATATTTTAGAAGAGATCTACAAAAAACCATTGGCATTAATCATTGAGTCACAAATTGTAAAACCATTGAAGTTGAAAAACACATACTTGGGCGGCGAAGCTAAAACTAATGACGGTGAAGCTACGTCGTATCAATTCGTAAAAGAATGGGTTAAAGAACCTGAAACACACCTATCATTTGTTTCAGGAGCAGGAGCTTTGATTTCTACTCCCACTGATTTGATAACATTTGCCGATTCTCTATTTGACGGAAAATTACTCTCAAAAGAAAGCCTGAAACAGATGCAAACTATAGAAAGAGGCTTTGGATTAGGATTATTTACCTATCCGTTTTATGAGCATACAGGATATGGACATTCGGGAGGTATCGATAAATTCGTGTCTGTTATGATATATTTCCCCGAAACAAAGATAGCTTATGCGAGAGTTTTAAACGGAATAACTATGACTGCTAATGACATTGATATAGCGGCACTTAGTGCTGTTTTCGGCAAAGATTTTAAAATTCCCGATTTCACAAAAAAAATATCAGATAAAAACATAGAAGTAGGCTATGAAGGAGTTTATACCTCTGCCGAGACACCTCTGAAAATAACCATATTCAAGAAAGACGGACAGTTAATGGCTCAAGCTACAGGACAATTAGCTTTTCCGCTAACTGAAAAAACAAAAGATATATTTACTTTTCAACCTGCCAATATC
This sequence comes from Capnocytophaga canis, assembly GCF_000827555.1. Classification (GTDB taxonomy): domain Bacteria; phylum Bacteroidota; class Bacteroidia; order Flavobacteriales; family Flavobacteriaceae; genus Capnocytophaga; species Capnocytophaga canis. The sequence goes on along the minus strand of NZ_CDOI01000157.1, from coordinate 44,988 downwards.
GAAATAGAATTCGTCCCCAACGAATATCAATTTATAATAAAACAAAGAGGCACGACAACCGTTTTCCATAAGGAATAAAGAAAAACTATCTGAAAAATCACTCTTTTTCAGATAGTTTTTTCTTGATCTTTCGTGAATTATTTATGCTAAGCTAACCACTTACTCCAAGGAATTCTTGACAAAAAGCAGACAAGCCCTAACGCATAGAAAAGAGCTATTTTACCAAAAGCTCGATTGCTTGTTTTCTGTTTTTTGTGTAATGACCACCCAATGGTAATAAACACAACTCCAATGATAACCATCATCGGGTGCTCCAATAATAGTTGGCGTATGTACGAATTTTTCATAACGCCACCAGCTTTCCAATTTTCGATTAAAGGAGTTACTACGTACAGAATTAATCCTAAAAGCAACTGAAGATGTGAAAAAATCAACGCAAAAAGCCCTATTCTCAAATCTTTAGAGCCATACTCACGTTTAACAAAAAAACCTATTGCTGCATTGATAGTTGCTATCAAAACTGTTGCTAAAACAACATACGCAAAAAGGGAATGAACCTGAAGGAACGTTGAATACATATTGATGAATATTTAGTTTGAGCAAAGATAGGAATTAATTGTGAATTGATGTTTTTTTCAAGTAAGAATTAAATCAAAAAAGTAAACATAAAAATATAATTTACTCATAATAAGACATTTACTTTATCTTTTAAAAAATATTGAAAATTAATATGTAACGTAATATGGCAGATACAAACAAAGTTAGTTTACTAAATCGTGAACTAACTACTTTTAAAACTCTAAATAAAAGACTATGATTGAAAACTTTAAATTTTCATAATACATCAGAATCTCTTAGGATATGGGGATTTTTCAGAAGTTATATAAGATGATTTTTTATCTTTTTTTATTTTTTTCTGTTCGATGAGTTGTTGTTTTTCTGCACGGATTTTTTCCAATAATACCGATGCTGGTTCATCTTTTCCGTCTTGCGGTACAAGTTGCCCACGAATGGCAAGGTCGAGTATTTTTTGTCTGAGCTGTTGGGTGTTCACTTTTTTACTTGTTAATTATTAATTGTAAATGGTTAATTCATCATTTATAATTAACCATTAATAAATTATTTGTTGTTTTTTACTTGTTTTTCCAATAGTTCTATTTGTTTGAGGTCTTCCAAATCGGCTTGCTCAGCATCGGCTGTTTTTCGCCGTGAAAATATCTCCTTTTCGCACGACACTTCCTTTCCAAGAGGTAAGCCCCATATTGGGTTTTTCGGTATTGGCACGGCTTACCACAATTTCGGCTGCGGTTTGGTGTGTTACGGCATAAAGGAGCTTGTTTTGGGTTTCGGCAAAAAACATTTGCGTAGATTTATCCGTTTCGTCATAATCGTTGCTGAGTTTAAACAAATCACGCACTTTTTGGTAAAATCGTTTTTCAGAGGCACGAATATCGCGAATACGAGCCAATAATTCATCAAAATAATCGGGGCGTCCATCGGGATTTTTCAGTCGGTCATCATCCATCACAAAACCTTTTATTAAATATTCTTTGAGGTTTCGGTTTGCCCATTGTCGGAACTGCGTACCGCGTTTGCTTCGCACTCGAAAGCCGATAGCTAAAATCATATCTAAACTATAAAAAGTTACCTCATAATTTTTTCCGTCAGAAGCAGTTGTCAAATAATTTTTGACAACTGAATTTTCATTTAATTCATTTTCTTCCAATATGTTAAGTATATGATAACTTATTGTTTGCTTAGAGGTGTCAAAAAGTTCTGCAATTTGACTTTGATTCATCCACACCGAACCATCTCGGGCATAAAGTGCTAATTTAGCCTTGCCGTCTTGGGTCTTGTAAATGATGATATTTTGTTGTTCCATAACTTTTTTTAATTATTAATGGTTAATTATCAATTATTAATTAATCATTAACCATTGAAAATTATTTTTACTTGTTTTTACAATTGAAGTAATTAAGCAAAATTGTTGGTAGGTAATTGTTTTGTTGTATGTGTATAGGTGTCCATTTTTATAGCATTGAGCAACAAGTCTCTCGACCATCCTTTTGCAATCACTTCATTAGCGTAAAATGCCACAGCTTCTAATGATTCTACCTTACTTAAAAGCAGTAAATTATGCCTCCAAGGTAAAACTGCAACGCAGCGTTGCAGTTTTTCATCTGCTTGATAATAACGCTCATAGAAGCGTTTCATATTCCATAAGTTTCGTGGCGAAAATCCCATATCAGGAAATTCGTTTTTTAAATCAACTGAGAGTTGTTTCACTACGGCACTGCCATAGCCTTCTGCTAATTGTCTTTCCGATAAGATTTTTCCCAAATTCCAATACACCGAATTGGCTGCACTATTTACCTGCTGAGCAATAATGGTGCGTGTGATGTGAATTTGGCTAATGGCTTGGCTCAGTATCTCTCGATATTCCGTAGTATTTGTCAGTTCTTTACTCATAATAGTTACACTCATTTATAATTAACCATTGATAATTGATTTGAGTTTTTCTACTGCCGACATAATATTGGTAGCTTTTTCTTCGATATTTTCAAGTAGTTCATCAAGGGGAATGTCTTCGGTTTCTTCGCCTTGTTTGAGCCACGCGATATCCAAACTAGTTTTATCGCGTGCGATGATTTCTTCTATGGTGTATTTTCGCCATCGTCCTTGCGGATTTTCAGCCGAATAGGTTTCTTTTCGCTTGCTGAAATCGTCTTCGCAATAGCATTCGATAAACTCCTGAAAATGTTCGTATTTCAAAGGATTGGTTTTCCCAAAATTCGGCATATTGCTTCGCAGGTCGTAAATCCAAACTTCTTTGGTATTGTTTTTTTCGGTTTTACCTTTAGTAAAAAATAGCACATTGGTTTTCACGCCTTGAGCATAGAAAATCCCTGTCGGAAGACGCAAAATGGTGTGCAAATTGCACTTATCCATCAGGTCTTTACGGATTTTTTCGCCGTCGTTGTCTACAAACAAAACATTATCGGGCAATACGACACCTGCACGACCATTCACATTCAAACTTCGGTAGATATGTTGCAAGAAGTTGAGCTGTTTGTTAGAAGTTGGAAAGGTTAAATCGTCGCGAGTAGCTCTTTCGCCACCTTTCTTTGTACCAAAGGGCGGATTGGTCAGTACCACATCAAAACCTGTCATTTTTTTACCTTCGGAAGAAAGCGTATCACCCAATTTTATATCGCCCTTGATGTCGTGGAGCATCGCATTCATCAGTGCCAAGCGGTGCGTTTCGTGTACGAGTTCGCCCCCTGTAAAGGCTTCATTGATTTGAAAATTTTGCTCTTCTTCGGACAAATCGAAAAGGTCATCGGTTTGCTTTTTAATATGTCGGTCGGCGGCAATCATAAATCCGAAAGTTCCGCAGGCAGGGTCGTTGCATCGCTCACCCGCTTTCGGATTAATCAGCTCGGTAATGACATCAATCAGCACCCGAGGGGTAAAATATTGCCCCGCTCCCGATTTCTTTTCGTTGGCGTTTTTCTCTAAAAGTCCTTCGTACAAGTTGCCCAAGCCCTCTTCTTTAGCCGAATACCAATCGAGTTCGTCAATGGTTTTGATGATTTTTTCAAGATTTTTAGGTTCCTCGATGTTTGATTTTGCACCGCCATAAATTTCGCGTATGCGTCCTGTGCATTCCTCGCCCAAATGCTCCAAGAGTTCTTTGTAAAACTTTTTCAGGGGGATGCCGTCTTGTTTTACGAGTTTGTCCCAACGGTACTGCTCAGGAATTTCCTTTTCGGTATCGGTTTCCTTTGCCATTTTTAGGAACAGAATATAAGTCAGTTCCGTTACATACTGATGATAGGTGATGCCATCATCTCTTAATACATTACATAAAGCCCACAGCTTCGATACGATTTCTTGGTTGTTCACGGGGTGATTGTTAATTATTAATTGTTGAATATTGTTTGTTAATGTTTGTTTCTAAAAGAGCTTTTTGATGTGTTTTTAATTTTCTTTTCCTTTTGTTCTTCTAATATCAAGAGATTTAGCTAGATTTTCTATATCAGTATTATTATCTCTTTGCTCGTTTAACCAATTTCTAAATCCATCTTTATCATCTTTTGAAGCTACTTTATATAGTTCTCTTAGCTTTTCAGAGTTTTCATTTAATGATTTAACGAATTCTGTATTTAAAAGAAAATCATTTTTGATAACTAACCTAAAAATATCATTTCGACCTATCAATAAATCATACTTGAAGAAATAGGGTAACAACTTATTTGCTAACTCCAACGACAGCTTAATTTTTGCGTTTAATATCTTATCTAAAATATTTTTGAACAGATTCACAACGGAAATAGAAGAATTGTTAGTGTCATAGATTTCTAATATACTCCACCATTGCTCATCAATATTGTTACCTTGCTCCAACAATTCAATAAATTTAGTTTCGAAAACATCCAAAGATTGTTGAGTAAGACTTGTAGATTCTAAATATTGGAAAAATCTAAAATGTACATTATTTCCATTGTTGTCAAAGACAGCTTCATAACCGTTTTTATCTAATTTAGAAAAATCCTCATTGAAAACAGATGCAACAACTTTAGATATTCTTAATTTCTCATTTTCAAAGCAATCACTTAAAAACTGATCGTCTAACTTATTTATATCAAGTTTATCTTTATCAACATTCCATTTATTCAATTCATTCAGAAGTGAGTCATCATCTATGTTTAAACTTGTTTTTATTTCTGAATATTTATTTATCAGTGTAATAATATTAGCAGATTTACCTAAATCAGATTTTCTAAACATTTTTAAAATAATCTGCCTAAATAATGGATAACTTCTAAAATAATTAGACATCAGTAACAAATCTCCATAGGTAATATAATTTAAGATGGTATTCGCAATTTGTTCTGCCCGTTTTTCATTTTCCTGACTTAGGATATCATTAAAATAATTACCATATGAAGAGCTAAAGCCACTTCCCCTTGCAATTCTCATTGCTATTAACTCATTTATAATCGGCAATTCTGAATTTTGATTATTAGCATATAGTGAACCTATTCTACTATCGTCTAACAAATTCTTTAAAACTTCTTTTTGAGAAATTTCTTTTATTCTTATTAAAGTATCATTTGCTAATTGAATATTATTCTGATTACTGAAATTTTTGAGTTCTGTTTTAAGTTTTTCTCTATATTCTTTAAAATCGTAATCTTTAGTTAAGTATTTCATTCTTTCCAATTTTAGAATATCCTTAATATCTAGCTTAGAGAGATATTTATCTAATGTTTTATAATCTACAGAAAGTTTATATTTTTGGTGATTTTCACCTTTATGTTCTATCAATTTTACATAATTAGCCTCTGAAGTTTTGTTCTGTTTTAAATTCCTCAAAACTCTTTCTTCGGTAAAATGATTAATCAATTCATCTATCAAATCAATATACTCTTCAATATTTGTATCGTTTATTAAGCTAGAATAGTCTTTTAATAGATGTGAAAGATATTTATCATTATCAATATTTTTAATCAAAGTAATTTGCCAATCGTTAATGATTAAAGTTCCCATACGCATACCTAATTCAAGAACTCCGTTATAGAATGTGTTCCAAGTTTGTTTTATGTTTTGAAAAGAAACTTTTGAATTTTCATCTAATGAGCTTAATGCCAAAATTGGATTTTCAAAAGAATTGATATTTAATATTGTAGAATAAAAAATGGAGTCAATAAAATCTGCTTTGCAAATCTCATTAAATTTTTGAACATTATTTTTGAGCATTGAATCTCTCAATTCTTGTGTATAAATAAGCTCCAAAGCTTTATCTACTTCAATATGGTAAATGATAGCTGTAAGTTGTTTGGGATACTCTTTATCACTTAAATAAATATGGTAGAGTCCACCCAATATTTCTTTGTAATCTGAAACTGCTTTTAAAGGATTAGCTAATATTTCATTTTTTCTAAGAATGAAAATACCAATGTATCTTTCTTTATAATTTTCATCTAAAAGTTTTATGGTAAGTAACTCATTGATAAATGAAATAATTTCACGAGGTGTAATTCTTCGGTTCAGAAATTCATATACTTGAACTACCAATTTCATTTCTGTTTCATCATATTTGATGAATGCTTTTTTCCATTGTTCTTCAAAGAATTTTTTCCAATCGGACATAATCGGTTTAGTAACCCTGAAAACTATATCAAAAGTTTTATTGACATAATCTTCTCCAAAACTTTTATCTTTGTCGTTGTTAAGGTCTTTAAAAGCATTTTGAATATGCTCTCTATCAAAAGGAATAATAACTTTTATATTAGAATAACTTTTCTCAGCAAAAAATATATGTATAGATGACCAAATACTAAGTATATGCTTTTTTGGTAATCTATCAAAATTATCAAAAACAATAACAATCGGCTTTTTTAAATCGTCATTAATATCTTGCATCCAATTTTGAAACTCTCTTACCGATGGCTCATTTTCAGATATGGTTTCTATTTTAGTCTCTTCTTTTTGTTTATTGGTGTAAACTTGAAATGTTTCTTGTGCAGATAATTTAAAAGACTTCCAAAATCCCTTTCTACTAAACCAATTTTGGATTACATTCCAAAAGTATATCCCTATAACAATGAATATTGGAAAAGCAACTAATAAAAGTTTCCAAAACCAAGATTCTATTTCAAAAAAATCAGCCATTGAATCCTTGAAAACATTTACAGTGGGAATGTAAACAATAGACAGTAAACTAAATATAAATCCAACACTTAAATAAGGTTGATTAATGGTCTTAGTTTCTTTTGATTTAGCAAGTAGGAATTTCAACTTGTTTTCCCAACTATTTTTTTTATTAACTAAATCTTTTTCAGATTTTATAAATTCAGTTAATTCTACTAAAATAGACTTTCGTTGCTCATCTTCTTGGTGTCCCCACACATCATATACAAAAAACTTGTGATTGTTTTCAAGTTTCTTTTCTATAAGTTTTACCAAATTACTTTTACCCGACCCCCATTCACCATCGATACCAATGATTTTAAAATCGGGTTCGTTGATAATTTTCTCACTAATAATAGATGCTATTTTATCTTGCGACTTGTTTTCAAATAAATCCTCACCCAAAGGTTGATTTTTTATGAAGATATAACTAGTATTATTTTTGGTCATAGTTTACTCCTTAATTTTATTTCCCACAAATTTATAAATCTTTTTTTCTATATAATATTTATGAACCCATTAATCATTAACAATTAACCTTTAAAAAACTCACCCCACAAAAAGATACTCCTTCAACTCATCTACAATTTCATCTAATTGATTTTTAAAGGCTTTGTTTATTTTTTCGTAGCCACCTTCGTTTTTGAATGCTCCCGTGTTAAAACTTTCGTGGTCGATGAATTGTTCTTTGACGAGATATTTTTCGATGCGGTCGAGCCATTTTTCTTCAATTTTTGTGAATTGACGATGGATTTTGAGCTTCTTAAACGCATTTTCCAAGCGAACGGCATAATCCACCAAAGCACTGCCCAACGCCAAAGTACGAACGATGCCGATAATATCCGTGGTGATGTCCACATTTTTGGCTTTGTTCCAAGCGTGGTTGATTTCCCTGATGGAATAGCCCGCCTGTTCCATTTCCAATCGGAGGCTTTTCAGTTCGTTGCGTGTCAGTTCCTTAGGTCGGGTGCAGAGGATGTTGAGAGCGGCTATTCGGTTTTGATTTTCTGTGATAAAAGCTCTGAAGGCTTCGATGTAATCCTCGGGGCGTTGTTCCGCTCCGCCATAACCTTGGTAGCGTTCGGCAACTTGGTCGGTTTTATCGCTGATGATTTTGTAATGATTTGATTTTGATTTGGAATGAAACAAGAATTCAATCGCTTTTCTGTGGTTTTGTATAAAGGTTTTTACCTCACCAATGGGTTGTTCTTTCAATTCTCGGATAAACTCTTGTGGTGTTGTTTTCTGTAAATTAAGAAAATAATCTTCGTCTTGTTTTGTGATGTTTTTAGCTCGTCTTTGCAATCTTCCAATGAGCTGATTTACATATTTTTTCACCGAAGAAGCCTCGTCGCTGTGATCAATTCCGCTGATAATATCCTCAAAAGAGGCAGACGGATTGGCAGCTACGGGCGTCATTTTTGTAAAATCTACAATGCTTTCAAAAACGCCCACAGGGTCGTAAATTTCAAAATTTTCTTTATTAATTTTCGGACAAAGGCGTGTGGCTCTTCCTAACATTTGTTCAAATAAGATCCTTGATTTCACACGGCGTAAAAACACCAACGAGGTAATTTCAGGTACATCAATTCCTGTGGTGAGTAAATCCACCGTAACGGCAATGTTCGGATATCTTTCGTTCTTGAATTGCTTGATGGCTTCCAAAACGCGTTTCTTATCGCCTATACTTCCCGTGATTTTCTTTACCGCATCATTATCAATGCCTTGTTCGGCATAAATTTCTTTCAGAATTTTTACGATGAGGTCGGCGTGTTGGTCATCTACGGCAAAAATCAGCGTTTTTCCTTGTCCTTCAGGATCAAGTTCTTGAGCGATTTCGGTAAGTACCACTCGGTTAAAATCTTCTACAATAACTTTTTTATTAAATTGTTCAATGTCAAAATTCAGTTCGTCTTCAATTTCTGAAAAATCGGTAATTTCATTTTTTTCAGGGTCAAAAATTTGAATGGTATCTCCTTTTTGGTAATGAATGCCTTCTTTTCGCAATTGTGTAATGATTTGATGCGGAAGATTATAATCCACTAAAAATCCGTCTAATACCGCCTCACGATACGAGTATTCAAATACCGGCTTTCCGAAAATTTCGGTGGTATGGAGGGCAGGAGTGGCAGTAACGGCAATTTTCACGGCATCGAAATAATCAATCACGCTTCGGTATTTGCTGATAAAATCGTCCTGATTGCGGAACTCCAATTCATCATCTGCCATCTCTTTATCAAGGGTATAGCCTCGGTGGGCTTCGTCGATGATAATCAAATCATAATCGGAAACCGACGGGGTATATTCGCCTTCGTTGTACAAAATCCGTTTGACCATCGCCTGCACCGTACTCAAGTGAATTTTGGTTTCTCGCTCGATAGTTTTATCTTCCAATCCTTTGATATTGTAGATATTTGCTAAGGTTTGCAAATCTTCCAATCGAACTTCTTTGAATACATCGTGTGCTTGTTCGCCGAGCGAGGTTCTATCCACTAGAAACAAAATGCGTTTGAAGCGTTGGGTTTTTAAAAAACGATATATCATCGCCAAAAGGGTACGGGTTTTTCCTGTGCCTGTTGCCATTGAAAGCAAAATTGATGATTTGCCTTTAAGTAATTCTCTTTCAGTGGTTTCTATGGCTTTTATTTGGTACTCACGCAAGTTGAGTCCGTCTTTGTCTCTCAATAATTCGTAAGGCGTTTCGGCGAGTTTTTGGTTCGCTTTTTCGATGTCTTTTTCCAAATCTTCCAATAAGCCTTGCGGACTTTTCCAACTTTGTAATGCCTTAGGAATGTTATCATTTCGGCGTGTGTCCAAAAACCAAATACCCGATTTGGTCTCCAACTGCTTTAAATATTTTCTGCCATTGGTAGCAAAGACAAAAGGCACTTGATAAGCTCCCCATTGAGAAATAATGTATTCAGAATGTTCTGATTTGATGTGTGTTGCGTAATCCTTACACTGATTGGCGATGATGGCGGAAATATCTTTGTGTTCGGGTTTGGCCTCTACAATTCCGACTAATTTCAAACCTACAAATAGAGCATAATCAGCGTTGCCTTTATCGGTGGGAAATTCGGCAATGGCAATATTTTTTCCTTTTTCGGGGCGAGTGCCTTGGGAATATTTAAGGTGAATAGAATCGGCTTGCCAACCCGCTTCATTAAGTTGAGCGTCAATGATTTTTCGTGTTTCCGCTTCGGAAAGGCTGAGCTGTCCTGCGTACTTTTGCGATTTTTTCACGCGTTCTTTTTGTGCCGATAAAAATTCTTTGGATTGGCTTTCCTCTAAATATTCTTTCTGTTTTTGAAGTTCAAACAATTGATTTTGAAGGGTCTCAATCTGTTTTTCTTGGGCTTCTTTTTCCGCTTTCAAATCCTCTACGGAGATGCTATGTTTTTCAGGTAATACAAATTCCGAATGCCCTTTGGTACCCTCGCCATAAGCCAAAGCAAACCAACGAGCCAATTGGTAAGCCATTCTATGCAAGGTTTCGGCAGATTTTTGCGAGGCGTACACCGAATGTACAGCATCATTTCCTTTGAGTCGAAGTTGATGAAAAAGATCGACAATGATAGGCTCTATAATGCCTTCTTTTTTGAGCGTATTGATTTTAGAAGCCTGATTATGTTCTGTGGGAATCGGAATATGTTCGATTTGAAAAATTTCATTGACCATCACCTCGCTAAATTGCCGAAGTTTGAACATACAAGTATTGGGGTCGGAATAGAGATTTTTTTCAGATAAATAGGCGATATTGTATAGTAAATTATGGTCTTCTCGTAGAAATATAAAGTTAGAGGTCATAGTTTTGTTTTTGAGCGGTTAATTCAGAAGAACTTCCCATAATGTAAATTTATCGGAAGTAAAGCCACAAAAATACAAATTATTTGAATAAAATCCTTTTGAGAAATATAATTTTTTGTCGATATGAAAGCTACTTTTCTAACTATAAAAATCTTTCTGAAATACACCCCAAAACAAATAAATTTAACAAAAACAATCGGGTTATTAATTGCTTTCTATATTTCAAATTTTAAGAGATACGTTTTATAGTAACTCAAAAGCAAGCAGTATAACTAACTATCAATTAGAATTATAAAAAGAACAACAATCCGTGTGGGATTGTTGTTCACGCTTATGAAGGAAAATTAACTTGAAGCAACCTTAAAAGTTATATCTTGTCCAACCAAAAATAGATGTTGAACAACCTTTGTTTGAGTCTTTAATTGTGATTTGAGAATTGATGTTATCTGCATCCATATTAGATTCCTTTCCTGAAATAGCTGTTGTTAAAGAGTTTGTGAATGAAACCGTAGCAACACCGCCCCCTTTTCCGTCTTTCAAATCGACAAGGTCGATTACCTGCCCTGTTCCTTTAACAAGCACATTATCAATCGTAGCTTTTGCTCCACGACGTACTTTGATGACATCTTGCATTACTTTAGCTACATCTGTACTTTTAGCGATTTTGAGGTCGATAGTCATGTTTTTAATTGTAAAATCAGACTGATGTGTATGCGTTGGGTTTGCTCCATCCAAATTTCCATCGGCCTCTACGCCACGAGGATCCGACTCTGAACTCGAAAAATCCCCTTGCCACAAACCGTAACAATTCTCTAAAGTTCCATTCCAACCTTGAGTCATGTCAAACATGTCATCGTCCGTATTGACACAAAGTAGGTTTTTAACACTCACCGAACCTCCGAAAAATTCTATTCCGTCATCGGCACATTCATAGACATATACATTTTCAACAGTTGTCCCTGAACCTACTCCGTTAAGTGTCAATCCATTATGTTCTACATCAGCGTTTGAACGAGCTCCTGTATATTCCAAAATCAGATACTGAATCGTTCCTGAATTGTCATTATCCATCGTTCCACCGTAAGGAATACTGCTATCAATTTCAGTGCTTCCCTGAGGAACACCTGCAGTCCAATCGCCAGAAAGCCTTGCTTTTCCATTGATTATCAACCCTCCCCAATACCCCGCTTTGGCAGTTCCTTGCGGAGCATTCGCGGTCATTTTCACAGGGTTTTCGGCGGTTCCTTGTATGTTCAATTTTCCACCCTGCAATACTAAGATATATTTATCAAACCCCTTATTTGCTTTGATGACCGTTCCAGCAGGAATATTAAGCACCGCTCCATCTTTAACAATCAGTGATCCATCCAAAATATAAGTTTTGGAAGCATCTAACGTGCGGTTTTGAGTTACTTCACCTTTTAAATACGTGTTTTCAAAAGGTGTTTCCACCTCTTTATCACTCTTGTTACACGAAATTAGTGTTAAACCTGTTAAGGCAATTAAAGTTCCAATTTTGAAAGTTTTTGTTTTCATTGTTATGTTTATTAATTATACTATTTTTATGATGTTTAAAATGTTTTTATTTGGCATAAATACCTCGTTTATTATCTGAAGAAATTTACTTCCCCATCAGTATATGGTTAAAATTTGTATGATAACCCAAGATTAAAGTCAACACCGCGTTGGTATGTATTTAGGATGATATTTCCATCATTATTGGTGGCTTTTCTACTTAGTTCTCTTTTTGAATTGAATATGTTCTTGGCTTTTAATTTCAATGAAAGTCGTTCTGTAAGGTCTAAAGAAGCAACAAAATCCATTGTAGGTACTCCCTTTTCGATAATATCTTTGTACTGTAAGGTTCCAATGGTATAGATTCTATCACTAAAATAATTGAATACCATTGAAGCGGTAAAGTTCTTATTATTCTTCTGCAAACTGTATGTCAGATCAGCATTTGTAATAAAAGGAGCTGCTCCTTCCAATTGAGTTTTACGAGCTTGTGTATTAGCAACATTTATGTTTAACTCGGTGAAAATCAATGAAGCATTCCATCCAAAAGACCACTTTTGGTTAGAGAGTTCGCTTTCAGTTTGAAACAAATTCTTCCTTAGTTCAAGTTCTATTCCTGCGAAAGTAGCGTAGTCACTAATATTTCTATAAGTCAAATAGCCTCCTGAGCCTCCTTCTTCAACCCGAGCAATAGGACTAACAACATATTTATAAAACCCTGATAACGAGAACAATTCATTTCCATTGATATAATAATCCCATTTCAAATCCACATTGTAATTGTCCGAAGGTTTTAAGTCTTTATTTCCTTGACTTTTAAAACTAACATCGATATACACATAGGGGGAGATTTCTTTCGACTGTGGCATCGTGTATGTTTTGCTAACCCCAAAACGTAGTGCATGTTTTGAGTGTATGTCATATTTCAAGTTCAACGCAGGAAGAATATATAATTTAGTTATTTCAGTATCCCCTTTAGTGCCTCCGCGGTTTACGTTATAACTCACTTTCATATCCACATTTTCTCCTTTCAATCCTGCATTTAGGACAAATTTTGGATCAATCTGATAGGTAAACTCGCTATAAAACGAATGGATAAATTTACTTACATCATATCGGTCAAAATTTCTATCCAATTGGAATAAACCTGCATTTAAGTTCGCTTGATTATATAATTGATCTAATTTATAAGAATTAATATTTAATAATTGTTGTGATGACAAATCGTACTCAATCGCTTCGAAATCAGTTGTTAAGAATCGTCCATTATATCCAATTTTCCAATTAGAGACCTTTTCTTGTGAATTAAATCTATAAGTATATTCTAACTTTGTATTCAAATCATTTTCTTTCAATTCAATGAAATACCGTTGTTGTCGCCCTGTGCTACCTGTAAGTTTGTAATGGTTTGAATTAGAAATTTTTGAAAAATTATTTATCCGTCTGTCGGGCTCCAATCCTTTTAGAGAATTATGCGCAATTCCGAGATTGATAACCGATTTTTCATTCAGTTTCCAGTCAGATAGTAATTGATTTGTTATCAACATATTATCATTATTTTGTTGTCGGACTAAATAACCCAAATAGGTATCATCGTACGCATCTTGGTATCGCTCTGAATTTTTGCCTTCATAAATCCCAACATACTGATTATTAGCATGAACCAACATAAGATTATATCTTAACTGAAGATTATCTATCGTATAATTAGCATTTAAAAGCCCTAATTGATTGATTTTCTTTGAATATTTTTTACCTTTTTGATCAAGGAAAATAGTTCCTTCGGTGGTTGTATTTCGTATGATTTCTTCCGTAAAGGAATAGTCACTGCTGTGTGAAAACACTCCATAAATTGACAGCGGATGGTGTCCAAGCATCATTTTTTTTCCACCTGAAAATCCAATACCTGTATTTATCAGGAATTTAGATTGCGAAGGATCTAAACTATTTGCAAATTCATATACATTCAAGTTTGTAGAAGGTTTTTTTCTGTTAGAAAATCCTAATGAATTGATTCCTTGTTGTTCAAGAAAAGTATCTGACCTCATAACCTGAGTGTTCATCCCAAGGGAAAGATCCATTTTCAATTCGCTGTCATTTACCAATTCTTTTGACGTTATGTTTATGGTAGCACCTCCTACGTCTGATAAGGTTCCCACTCCAAAAACTTTGTCTATACCAATACTTTGGATAATATCCGTAGTAAAGAAATCCAATGAAATATTCTTATATTCAGGATCTTCCGAAGGAATTGGGAATCCATTTAAAGTGGTCGCGTTGTATCTATCTCCTAAGCCTCTGACAAATACACTTTTTACTCCTTCTTGCTTTGAAATTCCCGATATTTTTGTAACCGCACCTTCCGCATCACTAACTCCCTTTCTGGAAAGTTCTTGAGCTCCAATAGCTTGTTTCATCAAAACAGCATTTTTCTGCTCAACCAAAAGTACGCTTTCCGCCTCTCTATTAACATTCCATTGTACTACGACCTCTTCCAAACCAACTCCTGCAGAGTTTAAACCGACTTCGATTTGTAGTCTCTTTCCTGTCTCTACCTTCACCGGAATTTCTTTTTCTTCATACCCCATAAAACTTACCAATAGCGTATAATCCCCGGCCTCTAAATTCAAATCAAACTTTCCATGAAGGTCAGTAGTTGTTCCTCTACTTGTACCCTTAACAATCACACTGGCAAATGACAATGGCTCTCCGTCCATTTCTTGATCGGTCACTACTCCTGCCACTCCTGTTTTGGTTTGAGCACTAAGCATAGTAACCAAAAACATGGAAAAAACGCATAAAATTTTGTTCATACTATTATCATTTTTTTCTGTGGCAAAACTACAGTGTAAATGTAAAATGAACGTAATGAGTATATTATAAAAACATCACGAAATTATTACTGACAAGTAATCAAAAGTTTAAGGAAATGTTAAGGAAAAACGTAGTTGTTGTCCTTGTTTAAAATGAAGTAGTTTTATCGTTTATTCTATGCGCAAATGATAACAAAAATTAATTTTCACTTTGTTTCTATCTTGTTTTTTGTTTTCTTTGCCAAAAGTAAGGAATGTTTATGAGGTAAAAACTTAAAAACTGATTCAAAAAAAATCAGTTACGATTAAGTTTACAATTGAACTGAGAACTTGATAATACTTTATCAACGCATTTTTATTTAAAAAAAGATTATTAAAAATATGAGATTCTTTTTATTAGCAATCTGTTGTGCCATTTTAGGCTGTAGCAGTAAAGAACAAGATTTACGAATATACGTATCAGGAAAGGTGTCGAACGAATATGGAGAAGGAATATCAAATGTCAAGATTCAAATTTTACGTGGGAAGATAGGACATTACGCTGCGACGAAATATTCGAACTATGAGACGATTCGTACCAATCATAAAGGAGAGTTTAACTATACAATCCAAAATGACACCTATGTGTACAAAATCTGTTGTGAATTACCTTCGGGTTATGAATCTGTCACACCTTCATGTAAGAAAATTGATCACAGCATCGTCAACGGAGGTACTATCTTCAACATCATCAGTTTCAAATTGGTAAAATAATAAGTTTCTGCATAAAGGGTAATAGCATTTAATCAGCACAATAGAATATTTTCACCCCAAAAATTCTGGATTTTTGTTTACTTGATTTTTAAATACTAACTTTACCCCGTTACTACTTTCACTCCACGCCTCAAAATAATAAATTCCATATAAGAATGAAACAATTATTTTTTATTATACTAATTATCAGTAGTATACCTATTTTAGCACAAGATTTGGACGAAATCAATACCGATCGACCAGACCAGAGTGAAGGGGTCTATACACTATCTCCCAAGAAATTACAGTTTGAGAACGGATTTACGTTCGCAGAGAATTCTTTTGCAGATAATTTGATGCTACGCTATGGTTTATGGCAAGGAACAGAAGTACGTTTTTCCACGGATATTTCAAAAATAAAGAGTGAAAAGTGGCAAGTTGACAATCTTTTTGTAAGCGTAAAACAACATCTATTATCTGAAAATGAATGGATTCCATCAATCACCTTGGTTGGATATGGAGGATATGATTTCAGAGACAAAACCTTTAAACCCGATGTATGTTTAGCCTTTGAAAACACCTTATCAGAACAATTTTTACTGGCATACAATATCGGGACAGCAGAAAAGTTTCAGAACCTAACCACCACATTCCAAGTAGGATATGCTCCTTTGAAAGAAGTATATCTTTTTGTAGAATATTTTGCTGTTTTCAATGCAGAAACACTCCCTTCACACAACATTGACACAGGAGTTTTATATATGTTGAACCATAAATTTCAGATAGATGTTGCTTTTGGACGTGCTTTGTTCAGTTCTTCAGCGGACTTTTTTGTAACTACAGGGTTTTCGTATCTCTTTTGATTGAGGCAACCCTAAAAAACTCTGTGTGAAAGAAAACTAAAGACAGATCCTATAAGTCAGAAATCACAAAGTGATTCCGTTCGCAACAACCCTTAGGTAGGATGTATTATGCTTTTGAAGTCAACGACTTGAAAAAAACAAAACCGAATCCTAATGTTAGCATACAATGGAAAGGGAACATCCCGAAATCATTCAATCGAACAGCACTGTACAATCCGAAAATGAAATATATCATCAGCATGAATTCAAAAATCATGTTTGGAGACAGTTTTGTATTGATATATTTGTTGTTTTTCCAACTATCGGACAGTGAACTGATATTAAACTTAGGAGTTCTCACAAACTCACTTTTTTTACCAGTATGCCCTTCCAAAACAGCAATAGTATTGTGGAATGAAAATCCTAATGCTACTGAGAAAAATGTAAAAAATAGTGTGACATAACTCAGGAAATCGTCGAAGGTTTTGCCTTGCAGATTTTTATAGGTTACCCAATAGCAAATAAAAAGAATAATGGTACTTAGAATAAAGAAACTGGTTATTTGAAATAGCCAATCCAAATGCCCATAGGTATTTTTGATGTAAAGTACGGGAATGCTGAGTATCGAAACGATGAATACCCACAGAAACATTGAGCTATTAAGCAAATGCATCACTCCATGGAATTTGGTTTTCCAACCAATATTTTTTGAAGACAGCACTCGCATCATCGATTTTCTGAAATTTTCAGCTCCTCCTTTGTTCCAACGGAACTGTTGCGAACGAGCTGCTGAAATAACCACAGGCAACTCAGCAGGAGTTTCAACATCTTCTAAATATTTGAATTTCCAATTTTTAAGTTGTGCGCGATAGCTGAGGTCTAAGTCTTCGGTTAGGGTGTCGCCTTCCCAATTTCCCGCATCATAAATACATTCCTTCCTCCAAATACCCGCCGTTCCGTTGAAGTTTATGAAATGTCCTTTTGAGCTTCGACCTACTTGTTCCAATGTAAAATGAACATCTAAGGCCAAGGCTTGAATCCTAGTTAGGATGGAGTAGTTTCGGTTTAGATGCCCCCAACGAGTTTGAACTACGCCTATTTCAGGATCCTTGAAGTAAATGACTGTTTTTTTTAGCCAATCGGGCTGTGGCATAAAATCCGCATCAAAAATAGCAATGAAATCTCCTTTCGCTATAGCCGTTCCTTCTTTCAAAGCTCCTGCTTTAAAGCCTTGGCGATTGGCTCGGCGAATATGCTGAATATCTAACCCTGTTTTTTGAAGGTCTTCCACAATAGTAGCTGTTTCAATCACAGACTCATCCGTAGAATCATCCAGCACCTGTATTTCCAATTTATTTTTTGGGTACTCCAATTGGGCGATATTTTCCAACAACCGTTTTACTACATATTTTTCATTGTACAGAGGTAACTGAATCGTTACATACGGTATTTCCTTAGGATCGAGCAGATTGAATTTGGGAGACTCATCATTTTGTTTTCTGTGTTTCAGATAGTTGAATAACAGATTAAGCATTGAGAGGCTATACAAAAAAATCAGTATTAATGCCACTGCGTAAATCGCAACAAGGGTGTAATTGATAATCAACTCCATAGGGTACTCAAATGTTAATAAGAAATATTTTGCAAAGATATGTATTTTGTCTTATGCTCCGTTTTTTTCCATATTTTTTTTGGAGGAAAATGAGAAATTAATTTCGTAATCAGTTAATTTTTCGTTAATTATTCCACGAACTAAAAAACAATGCTTACTTTTGCAGTAATAATATAACACTAAAAAGAAGATGAAGAAATTTACATTTCTATTGTTTGCCATGCTTTTGGTTGCTTGTGGAGGGAACAAACCCAAGGAATCAAGAGTCGCAAATAAAACAATTAAAGGGGAGTGGATATTGGAATCCGTAACCTACAACCAAACAGGAAAATATGACATCACTTTGTTGAACGACACTTCCAAAGAATGTTTCGAGGGAAGTAAATGGAAATTCGTTCCGAACAACAATCGTGGAACATATTCGATTGAGAATGGAGATTGTTCAACGGGACAACGTAACTTCGTTTTCACAATACAAGAAATTGATAAGTCATCAGGCTATTACGATTTTTTACTGAAACCAACCAATGAAAAATATCAGTCGGAAACGAATCAGGGGATTCGTATGCACTTGGCATATCTTTCTGACGATAAAATGACTTGGGAACAAACCTTACGCGTTGATGGTAAGCCTTTTGTTATTTCGATGAACTTTGTAAAATAGCTAAAAAACTTAAAATAGACTTTTAAACAGATGAAAAAAATAGGAATCGTGTTGCTTTCTGCAACTATGTTAATGGGGTGTGATGCCTACAATAACTCGAACAAAACACAACGTGCAGCAGTAGTAGGAGCAGCCGGAGGAGCTTTATTGGGAGCTATCTTAGGAAATAATGTCAAAGGAGGTAGCAGTGAAATCGGAGCCGTTATCGGAACGGTGGTTGGTGGTGCAGCAGGAGCTGTTATCGGAAACCAGATGGATAAACAAGCTAAAAAGATTGAAGAAGAAATTCCTGGAGCTGAAGTAAAACGTGTTGATGATGGAATCATCGTAACGTTTGATGAAAACAGTGGTGTTTATTTCGATACTAACAAATCGGATGTGAATGTGGCTTCACAAGAAACATTGAACAAGTTAGTCGATGTACTTAAAGAGTATGTTGAGACTAATGTAATTATTATCGGACACACAGATAGCTCAGGAAGTGATACTTATAACATGAAATTATCCGAAAGAAGAGCAAAATCTGTGACAGATTACTTCATTAAACAAGGTTTAAAATCAGATCGTTTCACTACAAAATGGTTTGGAGAAGAACAACCGACACATGACAACTCTACTGCTGAAGGTCGTGCTAAAAACAGACGTGTGAATGTGGTAATTGTTCCAAACGAAAAAATGAAGGAACAAGCTCAAAAAGAAGCAGGACAATAATTCTAAATATTTTTAAACGTAAAATTAAAGAGGGAAACTGTTCGAAAATTTTCGAACAGTTTCTTTTTTACAACCTTACATACAATCAAGAGAAGAGATTTACAAGTACAGTTCCAACCGAATAAAAAACATCCTCGTTTAAATTTATGTTACGGTCAAATTTCGTAACTTTGCCCTCGTATGATGCACGAGGTTTACATATCATTAGGAAGTAATATTGGCGACAGGAAAAGATTTCTGCAAGATGCTGTAAACGCTATAAATGAAAAAATAGGAAGCGTAAGGAATATTTCATCAATTTATGAAACGCCTTCATGGGGTTTTGAAGGTGAAGCGTTTTTCAATGTATGCTTATTGTTAAAAACTTGGTTGACACCTACCGAGGTTTTGACAGAACTTTTGAATATTGAGAGACAGCTCGGAAGAGTTCGGTCGAGCTTAAAAAAGGGGTATCAATCGCGATGCATCGATCTGGATATATTACTTTTCGATGACATCACATTGAATACGAACGAATTGACTATTCCACACCCACAGCTTCCAAATCGTAAATTTGTTTTGTTTCCGTTAGCAGAAATTGCTTCAGAAAAAAAACATCCTGTAATTCAGAAGAGCATCGCAACGCTAAAAGATGAGACATCCGACACTTCGGATATCCAAAAAATAACTGAAAAACTTATCTCTCCAAGATTCAATTCGCCTTTTGCGAACTACAATTATATTGCCATTGAAGGAAACATTGGAGCAGGAAAGACAACCTTAGCAACCAAAATTGCAGAAGATTTCAACGCAAAACTCATTTTAGAACGCTTTTCCGACAATCCGTTTTTACCAAAGTTTTATGAAAACCCAAAACGTTATGGGTTCACTCTTGAAATGTCCTTTCTTACGGAAAGGTATCAGGCCGTTTCTGAACAATTGATGCAGTTGGATCTATTCAAGCAATTTGTGGTATCTGACTACGATATTTTTAAATCTTTAATTTTCTCAAAAGTCACCCTAACCGAAGATGAATTTATTCTATACAGAAAATTGTTTTACATACTGCATAATCAAATTATAAAACCCGATTTATACGTATATTTATACCAAAATACAGACAGATTGATTGAAAATATCGCAAAAAGAGGACGATCTTATGAGAAAAACATATCTGCGGACTATCTAAAACGTATTCAGGAAGAGTATTTATCGTTTATTCAACAAAGTAATATGGAAAATACACTTATTATTGACATTACGTGCTTGGATTTTGTCAAAAATAAGGAAGATTACGATTATATAATTCAAAAAATAAGCAATTTTTCAAAATAGAAACGTAAAACCTCAGCTTTTAGCAACTCCTTCTGACGATAAAATATTGAATTGGAGGTAAAATTACATTACTATTTTGAACGGTGTGATTTTCGTTTCAAGTCACAACATAAAACTCTGATTATTATATGCTTACACCTATTTTATCAACAAAAAAATTAAATCTTGACCAACAAAATAGATTATTAAACAAGGGGTATCAGTTGGTAGAATGGGATTTTATTACTACTGAATATATTGATATTCAATTGGACAGAATAGGAAATCTTTTGCTTTTTACAAGTCAAAACGCCGTGAAGAGTATACTCAGAAACAGAAACATTGACTCTCTGAAGCAAATTACAACAATCTGTGTAGGTGAAAAAACAGCTGATTTATTGACAAGAAATGGTTGGAAAGTACTTTGTTATAGAGAATATGCAACGGAATTAGGAGACTATATACTGCAAAATCACACTGAAGATAACATCACATTTTTCTGTGGAAATCTGCGTAGAGATGTACTACCTAATATATTAAAAAACAACAATATAACACATAAAGAATACGAAGTATATCGCACAAATTTTT
Organism: Capnocytophaga canis; assembly: GCF_000827555.1. GTDB lineage: Bacteria > Bacteroidota > Bacteroidia > Flavobacteriales > Flavobacteriaceae > Capnocytophaga > Capnocytophaga canis. The sequence goes on along the minus strand of NZ_CDOI01000157.1, from coordinate 23,712 downwards.
GTTCTCGTGAAATTGAAATTCCTATCAAAGCTATTCTATTCTTTAGTCCCTCAGGTGTGATAAGTTATATGCAGAAAAACCTCATTTCGGATCAAATTTGCTTTTGTATTGGGACAACCACAGCTAATGAGGCATCGAAATACACAAAAAACGTAGTTGTTGCCAAGAAGCCTACGATTGATTGTGTTATAGATGCGTGTACTGTATATTTTGAGAAAGATTATAGAGAAGTTAATGATGGCAAAGCTATTTAAACGACTTTAAAAAAAATCTCCTGTTTGAAATCTTTCGTTTATTTTTTCATATTCAAACATCTAAATTTCTGTAATCATCTCTTTAGATTTTTCCAGAAAGAATTTCTTACAAGGAGATTCTAAATTAACTTTAATTTTTCGTTGCAAAGGTAGTGTTATTTTTTATCAATCCACATATCATAGCAAATTTTATAGTAAAATTAACATTTTTTACAATTGAATGAATAAAATATTCTCATAAAAACGTCTCAAATTACCTTTTTTTGATTATTTTTTAGAATATTTCATTGAAGAAATATAATTTGAGAATATGACTTACAAGTTTTTCATGTTGAGAATTTTGATTCGCCATTCCTTCTTTTGTTTGCTGAAAGTTTATATGTGTAGTGAATTTAAAATAATTTGTTTTCCGTATCTTTGCCTTCGTGAAAAAATAAAGCAATGAAAAAAGTACTTATCACGGGCGGAGCAGGTTTTTTAGGTTCGCATCTATGCGAACGTTTCCTTACAGAGGGTTTTTATGTCATCGCTATGGATAATTTAATCACCGGAGACATCAAAAACATAGAGCATCTGTTACCTGACCCTAACTTCGAATTTCAACATCACGACGTAACCAAATTTGTACACGTTCCGGGAAATTTAGATTATATCCTACATTTTGCCTCTCCTGCAAGTCCAATTGATTATCTCAAAATACCTATACACACGCTCAAAGTAGGTTCTATCGGCACATACAATTTATTGGAATTGGCCAAAAATAAAAAAGCTCGTATCCTAATAGCTTCGACCTCTGAAGTTTATGGAGACCCCTTGGTGCATCCGCAATCGGAGGAATACTACGGAAATGTAAGCACTATTGGGCCTCGTGGAGTATATGACGAAGCCAAACGTTTCATGGAATCCATCACTATGGCATACCATCGTTCTTACGGATTGGAAACACGTATCGCGCGGATTTTCAACACGTATGGGGAACGTATGCGACTGAATGATGGACGCGTAATACCTGCCTTTATCGGACAAGTGCTTCGAGGAGAAAATCTTACCATCTTTGGAAATGGAGAGCAAACACGTTCTTTCTGTTACGTAAGTGACCAAATTGAAGGTATTTTTCGATTACTGATGAGCGACTATATTTATCCTATAAACATCGGCAATCCAGAAGAAATTTCTATCAATCAATTCGCTCAGGAAATTTTAGAAATTACTCAAACTCAACAGAAAATCACTTATCTACCTCTACCAGAAAATGATCCTCTACAACGACAACCCGATATTAGCAAAGCACGGGAAATTCTGGGATGGGAACCTCGTATAAGCCGAAAAGAAGGGATGCTACGGACGTATAACTACTTCAAATCATTACCTAAAGAAGAACTTCTTAAAAAGGAACATCGAAATTTTGAAGATTATTTATAACCTCCACTAATCATAAAAAATTCAACCCTTCTGGCGTTGGTAAAAAAGAGACGTGTCTCATCTCTACACTAAAATACAATTTGTATTTCTTCTTTGTAGTATTGTAGCGTAGCGTTGAGACTTGTCGTCCACCCATCTACAAAGATTTTACCGTTATTTTTGGAAATATCTTTAATGACGTTAGCAAAATAATCTTCACTAAAGCGTTGACTGTTGGTAATGTAATAATAATGACCGATTTTGTATATACAATCCTTTAAAACCTCCTGTGGCACTTGGCTTGGCTCGTCTAAACCTACTTTGAAAATCATTGTATAGATACGCGAAAGGGCATCGTTGTGTAGGGTGGGCAACACAATTTGTCCGTTTTTGTCTTGGGTGAGTTTTGGGGCGTTGGTATGGTCAAAGACTTTAAAACCGTAGTCCTCGCCCAATTCCTCTCCCCCCACCCTCTCCGAAAGAGAGGGAGCTTTTCCTTTATTAGAAGTCCCTCCTTCGGAGGGATTTAGGGAGGATACTCTCCTCAAACGCTCGATGGTGATGCTGGATATTACAGGCGGTAGGTCGTTGTCTATACAAAACTGATAGGCAGGCTTACCCTCGGCGATAGGCTCGTCTATCTGACAAAGGATAAACTTGCGATTGCCCCCATCTTCGGCATTAAGTGCCATTACGGCGTGTCCCGTGGTGCCTGAACCTGCGAAAAAATCAAGAATGATATCATTGTCTTGGGTACAAGAACTTATAATATCGTATACAAATTTAACTCCCTTTGGATAAGAAAAATACTCTACCAATTCCATTTCTTTTAATTCTTTGGTGGCTACTTGGTTCATATACTTGTTATCTGTAAAGTTCAAACTATCCAATGTACTATCCAAAGTTTTAAGGTCCTTTAAATATCTTTTATAGATAAATCCTCTTTCATCGGGTTTATGTTCTTTTTTAAAACAGATACGTCCTTCATCTATGTGTTTTTGAATCGTGTTTTTAGAAAACCTCCAAAACATTCCTTTTGGTGGATAATCTTCCTTACCTGTATAAGGGTTAATTACTGGGAAATAACCATTTTGAAAGTTCCCAGACTTGGCTGATGGGTCAGTAACAGCCCACCTGCCATTAGGGTCATTGTCTGGATTGGTATATTTTGTAGTATCTTTAAGACCTCCCTTCAGACGGTCTATTTTTTCGATATTTTTAGCATAACATAGTAAAAATTCGTGTTGATAATTTACGCCAGTTTTTGCGTCATTTGTTGTGGACTTTGTTTTACGAATAAAATCCGCCACAAAATTTTCTTCTCCAAAGATTTCATCACAAAGGAGTTTGAGGTTGGCTTGTTCGTTATCATCAATAGAGATAAATATAACGCCGTCTTTTGCGAGTAAATCCCTTGCCAATAGAAGGCGTGGGTACATAAAGGCAAGCCATCCGTTGTGGCTTTTTTTGGTTTTGAAAGAAAATTCCATTCGGTCAAAATCCTCTTCGGAGAGGTTATCGGCTATGCCCAATACTTCGGCTTCTTCGCGGTCAAACTTATCAGGATATACAAACTCATCGCTACTGGTGTTGTAGGGCGGGTCTATATAGATGCACTTTATCTTACCGCTATAATGGGGTTTTAGCAGTTTTAGGCTGTCGAGATTATCGCCTTTGAGTACCATATTTTGGGTAGTGTCAATGTCCTTGCTTAGTGTTCGGTTCAGCAATAATTCTTTTTGGGTTTCTTGTGCGTATTTGGCACGAGCCACGCCACGCCCTACAAAGTTCAGTCCATAGCCGTTTACTTTTTCATCAATGGGTAAGCCTAAAACGCTTTTGAGTTCGGCAAGATTGAGTTCGCCGTCTTTCAGTACCTGTGGATAGTGTTCTTTTATAAAATCTATCAATTTATTTTCCTTGTTTTCTGTGTCTAATACAGAAAATCCCTGTTGTATGAATCTTTGTTTATCGTTCATTTTGATTTGTTTTTTGTTTTGAACAAAAATGATTATTCTTCTGTGAGCCACTTCCCAAAGAGACCATTTTCGTGAGGTCACGAAAATGGTCATCCACATTGATATTCTGTGTTTTGCACGAGTCTATTGCTCTGTGTATAGCAACCAAAAAATTTTCCCATCGTGCATATCCTAACACCGATTGTAGCTCACGAGCATACCACACTTCTATTTTTTCTTTGACTTCATTTTCAATGAAATGTACAACTTCATCAAATAATGATTTGTATTGTATAATTTTATTCTTTTCCATTTTCAAAGGGGTATTGGTTTATGTTTGTTTGTCGTTCATTTCTTCCTGCTTTCTTTTTTGGCTTGTTTTTCCAATTGATGGAGGGTTTCTAGATAGCTTTCCTCTACGCTTGATAAGGTTTTGGCGTTGTATTTTCGGTATTCGGTGAGGGCTTTTTCTTTGGCTTTTTCGGTGGAGATTTTTCCTGCATCGGTCAGTACTTTTCGCCCTGTGGAGGAGAGGATATTGTCTAGCTCTCGTGCATAATCTGCCATTTTCATTTCTCGCTCTTCGATGGCGTTGAGCTCTGCCAAATCAAAATACGCCGCTACCAAATTGTTGAGTACTTTGAGTTCTTGCTCTTTGAGGTAATTTTTAGCAATCATTGCTTCGGCTTGTGTGGGTTGTGAGCCTTTGAAATTCGTTAGCCCAGCAAAGGGTTTGTCGCTATCTACACGATAATAAATCACCTCGCTTGCCGTATTGCCGTGTGCAGCGTAGTGGAGTTTGTTCTGCACGATTTTGAAAAAATCTTGACTCACTTTGCTCTTGGGGTCGTAATCGGTAGCAGTGGCGTACAAGTCCAGTACTTGCCGATACATTACTTTTTCGGACGAACGAATATCGCGGATTCTATCTAAAAGTTCTTTCCAATGGTTGCCACCGCCGAGGTTTTTCAGGCGTTCGTCATTGAGGGTAAAGCCTTTTACGATGTATTCTTTGAGACGCTCTGTAGCCCAAATACGGAATTTGGTAGCAATGTGCGATTTGATGCGATAACCCAAGGAGATAATCATATCAAGGTTGTAATGTGTTACATTGTAGGTTTTGCCATCGGTGGCAGTTGTTCGGAATTTCCGAACAACTGAATTTTCCTGCAATTCTCCCTCCTCAAAGATATGGCTAATATGCTCACTTACATTCGATTTACTTGTTTGGTAAAGCTCTACTAATTGTTGTTGTGTGAGCCAAATATTCTCGTCTTCCAAACGGACTTTCAGTTGGTTATCTTCGGTGGTTTGGTAGATGATGATTTGTTTATTTTGATTTTCCATTTTCTTTTTACTATTTTTCAGACTTTGACAAAGTGCCAAAACTTACCCTTTTACTAACGCCGATAATTGCTGTCCTTTTATTCGTTCTTTAAAGGAGATTTTTATATTTTGTTTTTTGTAATATTCATTGAGTTTCTCAAAATATTTTTTAGCAAAATCGATTTTAGCTTTTTCCTTTTTAGAAATATCGCCAGAGGTTTCATAGCCTTTTGCTTCTACCACCAAAAACACTTTATTGCCTTGCTCGCCTTTAATGGCGTAGCAAAAATCAGGGTTGTACTCGCCCAAAGGAGTTTTGATTTTGAGTTTTGGCAACTTCCCAAAAATGGCTATTTCCGAAATATTGGGGTCTTTTTCTATCACTTCCAATTCAAAATCGCTATCGTACTCGATGACTTCCTCAAAAATCCATTTTTCTTTGAGGGCAAAATCTGTATCAATATCCTTTTGGAATTTGCCTACACTCCCTTCTTTGAGATAGGTTTTGTCATTTTCCGTTTGAAATACATTGGCAAGGGCTTTCCCGCTGATGCCGTCGTATCGGATATGGGCTTTTATAGTATTGATGAGATTGTCTTCTATGATTTTTACGATTTCCTTTTGCACTTGTGCAGGATTATTGGCTATGGTTTGGGTTTTAAACACCTCGTTCAACGCATTAAAAATCTGTACTACAAAGGCAAGTGGCGTTTTGGTTTTATTGGCTATCCATTGTACCATTCTCAAAATATCCACTTGATTTTTACGCTGTTGCACTCCCACTACTTCGGTAGTAATGGCATCTTTTCGGTCTATTTTATCTACATTGAGAATTTCTCTTTTGGTTTGTAACAAGACTTGATGGATTTGCAAATTTTCTATATCGGTCTTGATATTTTCAATGAGTTGCTGTTGTCTTTTTTCGTCCAATGTATCCAATACATAAAAGGCATTTTGGCTGATGGTATTCCAAAGGGTTTTGAACTCCTGCAAATGGTTTTGCTTGATGAATATTTTTTTCTTATCTCCTGATTTATTGTTGCCATTATCTATAAAAGTATTCAGCTCCTTAGGTGAGACAAACACATGTAACAGGGCTTTTTCTTGCTCGGCAGGAAGATTTTGCTCTTTGAGTAGCGTAACAAAATTATCGGCTTTTTCGAAGATGCGTTCTCCATCAATAATCGCTTTACGCACAATCAATTTTTCGCCTCGCAAAACATCATTGATCAAAAAATCAATAGTATCATCATCAAAAGTGGTTTTTTCTTTTAAAATATGAATGATTTCTTTTTCGGTAAAATTTTCAGAAACAAGAAACGAATTACTTAAAATTTCTTTTTGAATACCTTCTACAAATCCTTGTTCTTTGCTCGATACGACAACATCTAAATTGTTAATTTTCCAAAATTCCTCTTGATTGTTATTGAGATTTTTAAAAGTTTTTCGTTGCAGATTTTGGTCCACACAGATACGCAACCCACGTCCTATCTGTTGCAGTTTAGAGATTTCGCTTCCTTGGTTAGAGAGTTTGCAAATGGTAAATACATTGGGATTGTCCCACCCCTCTTGTAACGCCCAAATGGAGAAAATAAAACGCGTAGGGCTCTCAAAGGACAAAAGTTTTTTCTTGTCTCGCAAGATTTCATCTACCCCTGCTTTTACTTTTTGGTCGGTATTTCCTTTGTCGCCCGAAAAATACCCTTTATGCACTTGCAAATTTCCGTCCGTATCAAAGCTGTTTTTCAGATAGTGATAGTAGGCTGAATTGGCATCAAGGGTAGCGATAACCTCGTCATATTTCTTTTTAAATTCTTCTTCAAAAATGATTTTAATTTTCGGATTATCGCCACGAAACAAGCGGGTATCACTTTCGATAAAAAACAAGGACAGGGCTTTGATACCCTGCTCAAAAAGCATCTGTTCTTTTTGAAAATGAATCTCGATAGTTTTTGAAATCATCGCACGGAGCGACTCATCTGTAAGGGAATAATCTACTTTTTCAATAGTATCATTTTCCAATACGATATTGTCTTTGTTGATTTTCTTGATAGTTACCTCATTAAATGTTCCGCCCACGCCTACTTCTCTTCGCACAATGGTTCCATTGCTAAGTGTGTCAATCAAAGCGATGTTTTTGGAACCTTTTTTTTCAATCCCCACAAGTGTATCTATACGCTCTACAATATCTTGGGTATAGACCACGATTTTCTTTACCAAATTTTGGCGAAAAGACGAAATACTATCCAACATATACGCCACATTGGAGAGCTGTACGCTGTCTTTTTTTCGTGGAAAAGTCGCCCCAAAACGCAAGTAATAATTATTAAACCCTTCGAAATACTTTTTAAATGCATCGCCGTCAAATCGGTGGGGTTCGTCCATTATCACAATCGGATTGAGCTGTTTGAGACACTCCAAATAGGTTTTGGGCGTTTGGATTGGGTTTTGGTAAGTGAATAAATTATTGATTTCGCGTTCCAAAGGTCTGTTCAAAATATTATCCTTGCTCGAAAAGGAACTTGGCGTCATTATCAACACCGACAAATGTTGTGAATGAATAAAATTATTGACCGCCGAAATGTTTCCGCCCTCGTAAGTAAACACTTCTATTTCTTTTTCCTTTTCATTGGCATACAACCCTTTGAAATAGGCTTTGGTATCTTCCAAATTGGTTTTCGTTCCCTCGCGAATGGGCACCGTGGGAATGAGAATAATGAATTTTTGGTAACCAAAATTTCGATTCAGTTCAAAAATCGTTTTGATGAAAGTAAAGGTTTTTCCTGTACCTGTTTCCATCAGTATATCGATGTTTTTGGCATTTTGTACAGAAAAAGAGTATTGATTTTTGTTTTTGTGTTCGGTAAGTGTTTTTTCAAAAGAATCTTGCTCGTGCAAATTTTCAAAAATCTGCACAATATTACGGATACAATCTTCCTGATAAGATTGCGTTTCGTATTGAAATTGTTTTAGTTTCATTTCACTATCATATTTTTTATACTTTGTCAAGGTTTCGAACTTTGACAAAGTGCTTATCTTTTCAACCTCGACAAATTTACAACGGAAAAGATGTATTTGCAAAATTATGATGTAAAGAAGAAAATTATGAGCGGAAAAAGTTAAACACGTTAAATATTATTTTGGGTACTATTTATAGCTAAACCACATAGATACATAGATTTTATTCTATATTTCTGTGTGGTTTAAAACTTTTCTGCCTCTCAAAAGGCAAAAACAGGTCAAATGAACGGTTGATTATATGAAATTATTTTTTCTTGCCTCGGGCTTTGACTACCTCGTTCATATCGTCGATGATTTTAGCTACTTTGTAATATAAAGGCTGTAGATCAAATAAAAAGTTTATCACTTTCTATCAATTAAGGCTTCATAAAATACATATCTTAAGTATTCACCTGCTTCAATATCTTGACTTGTTAAAATTTGAATTTTATTAAATAACTCCAATAAGTCAACTATATTTTTAGTAGTCGTTTTTATCAATTCATTTAAAATCTCTGACTGATATTTTTTTACATCCTCATTCCTAGCATTCTCTATTTTCCTTCTAACCAAAAACTTTATTTGCTCCGTATTTTGAATTTTATTTATCGTTAGAACATCATCATAAAACTGCCTATGAATCCCTCCCAAGTTATTTATTTGAGCCAACACAGGTATTGCATTCTTCGGACTTTGGCTATGATTAATTGAAAATACTTTAGATTTTATATCTTTAGAAGAAATAAAAATCTCCCCACTATTTTCTTCACGAGAATAATTAATTGTGCATCTTGCGTGAAATTTAAACGATTCTCTTTTTAATTCATCATTTGATATTTCAACAATATTTTTCACAAAAACAGATTCATCTATATTTTTTGTCTTTGACGTATCAAAAAACATTCTTATATAAGACTCATTATATTCACATCGCATTAAAGAATAATTTGAATTACTATTTTTCATTTCACGATACAGAGTGAGAAGACCTAGTACCACAACAACAGAATTATTGTAATCATAGTAACGATCTTTTGATATAATAGCTCTCAAATAATATTTTTTATCCGATTTGTTGTATAGAATTCTATACTTTTTACGAATATCGCACTCTTGTCTTAAAAGTTCAAAATTCTTTTCAATTATGTTTTTGTTACCATTCTCTATAAGTGTCTTAGCATATTTTTCCATATTAAAAAGATTACTAAAAAAATCTCTCTGAGCAGAGTATATAGGATATGCAACAATACTTTTGCTACTTACATTGGGTAAATCGGAAAGGTTAGCGATATTTTTAAAATTCACACTAAATTCCTTTCCGTCATAAACAGATATATCATGTAAACCACTTAACAAATCTAGTTTTACAAACTTATTTTGTATAGCTAATTGAGAATTAAAAAGTGTTTTTGCTCCTTTAATGGGAATAAAATCATCTTTTATATCCTCAATTTCTAGCTCTTTTAACAATTCTTCTTTAATATCTGTATTTAGAAGTTGCATTAATTCTGCAACACTTATCCCTAAATCTTCTTCGGGAATATTTACTTTGTCTAATCTTCTTTTTTTTATTTCCATAACGGTTGATTGATTGATATATTTAATTTTTGTAACTACACCACCACATTCACGATTTTCCCTTTCACCACGATGATTTTCTTCGGAGGGTTGCCACCAAGTTGGGCTTGGGTGCGTTCGTCTGCCAAGATGATTTTTTCCACTTCTTCGTTGGGCATATCCAAAGGCAATTCGATTTTGAAACGCACTTTTCCGTTGAACGACACCGGATATTCTTTGGTGCTTTCCACCAAATATTTTTCTTCAAAAGTAGGGAACGGCACTCGGCTAATGCTTTCATTATGACCTAAAACTTCCCAAAGTTCTTCGGCAATGTGCGGTGCATACGGCGAAATCAGCACTGCCATTGGTTCTAAAATCGCTCGTTTGTTGCATTTGATTTTTTGCAATTCGTTTACCGCAATCATAAATGCCGACACCGAAGTATTGAACGAGAAATTCTCAATGTCGTACTCCACTTTTTTGATGAGCGTATGCAAGATTTTGTATTCTTCTTTGGTCGGTTCTTGGTCAGAAATAAAAACCGCATCGCCATCAAAATAAAGATTGTAGAATTTTTTCAAGAAGCCTGAAACTCCCGTAATTCCTGCGGTATTCCAAGGTTTTGCCTGTTCCAACGGACCTAAAAACATTTCATACAAACGCAATGTATCGGCTCCGTATTGCTCACAAATATCATCAGGATTCACTACATTGTATTTGGATTTTGACATTTTTTCGACCTCGTGACCAACGATATAAGCCTCTCCCCCCGCCCTCTCCGAAGGAGAGGGAGCTTTTGAGCCTGTTGATGGCGAACTATTTGTAGCATTTCCGCCCTTAGTTCCCCCTTCGGGGGTTAGGGGGATTCCATTCTCCAAAATAAATTCCGCATCCGCAAAATCAGGTCGCCATTGTTTAAACCCTTCAATATCCAATTCCGATGAAGCATTTACAAGTGAAACATCGGCGTGAATTTGTTGTACTTTTTTGTCGCCAATTTGCCCTTTGGAAACGAAAGTATTTGTACCTTCCAATCGGTATACAAAGGCACTCGTCCCTAAAATCATTCCTTGATTTATCATTTTTTGGAAGGGCTCTTCGGCTTGTATAAACCCTCTGTCTTTGAGGAATTTATTCCAAAAACGAGAATACAACAAATGCCCTGTGGCGTGTTCGCTTCCACCGATGTACAAATCTACATTTTGCCAATAATTTAGGCTCTCTTGCGAGGCAAATTCCTTTTCGTTGTGTGCGTCCATATAACGAAGCCAATACCAAGACGACCCCGCCCAACCCGGCATCGTGGAAAGTTCCAAAGGGAAAACCGATTGATTATCAATCAAATCGGCACTTACTATTTTTTGTTCAGCCTCATGCCAAGCATATTCTTTTGCGTTCCCTAATGGAGGGTCGCCATCTTCGGTTGGGAGGTATTTTTCTACTTCAGGAAGTTCCAACGGCAAGGCAGAAAGTGGCAAAGTATAGGGCATTCCGTTTTTATAATAAACAGGCACAGGTTCACCCCAATACCGCTGACGCGAGAAAATAGCATCACGCTGACGATAATTTACCTTTGATTTTCCTACACCTAATTTTTCTAATTCGGAGATAATTTTTTCGGTAGCTTCTTCGTAATCCATTCCGTTAAGAAAATCCGAATTTTGCAATTTGAAACCACCTTTTTCCGTGTAAGCCCCTTGCGAAATATCTTTATCAAAAATATTGATGATTTCAGGCATTCCTTCCGCACCCGCAAAATGTTTTGCAAAGGCATAATCACGTTCATCTCCCGCAGGAACCGCCATTACAGCTCCCGTTCCGTAACCTGCTAACACATAGTCGCCTATCCAAATAGGAACAGGTCGTTTAGTAACCGGATGCTCGGCATACGCTCCCGTAAACACTCCCGAAATAGTTTTGGTATCCGCCATTCTATCTCTTTCCGAACGCTTAGAAGTTGCTTCGATATAATCCAAAACGGCTTGTTTTTGTGCTTCGGTTGTGATTTGTAAAACCAATTCGTGTTCAGGAGCCAAAGTAAGATAAGTTACGCCGAAAATGGTGTCGGGTCTTGTTGTAAAAACGGTAATATGTTCAACGTTTGAAGTTTCAGGTTCAACGTCTTGGGACTTTGAACTTAGAACTTTAAACTTGATTGACGCCCCTTTTGATTTTCCTATCCAATTGCGTTGGCTTTCTTTTACAGATTCACTCCAATCCACCGTTTCTAAGCCTTGCAACAATCGCTCGGAATAAGCGGTAATACGCATACTCCATTGCGTCATTTTCTTTTGAAAAACAGGATATCCGCCTCGTTCCGAAACGCCATTTACCACCTCATCGTTCGCCAAAACCGTTCCCAAAGCCGGACACCAATTAACGGTAGTTTCGGCACGAAACGCCAAACGATAATTCAGTAAAATGTTTTGTTTTTCTTCTTCGCTGTAATTTTTCCATTGCTCAGCGGTAAAATGAAGCTCTTCGGTCTGAGCCACATTTAGGTTTTCCGTTCCGGATTTCTCAAAATGCTGGACAAGTGTTTGGATATCTTCCGCTTTATTGGTAGTGTTGTTATACCACGAATGAAACAATTGAATAAAAATCCATTGTGTCCATTTGTAATAATCAGCATTTGAAGTCCTTACTTCTCTACTCCAATCGAACGAAAAGCCAATTTTATCAAGCTGTTCGCGATAACGAGCGATGTTTTCACGAGTGGTTTTTTCGGGGTGTTGCCCTGTTTGTATAGCGTATTGCTCGGCAGGTAACCCAAACGAATCGTACCCTTGCGGATGCAACACATTAAAGCCTTTGTGGCGTTTGTATCGTGCGAAAATATCTGATGCTATATACCCAAGCGGATGCCCTACGTGCAACCCCGCTCCCGATGGATACGGGAACATATCTAATACATAAAATTTCGGTTTTTCTGAATGGTTTTCTGTCTTAAAAGTTTGGTTTTCTGACCAATATTTTTGCCATTTGGCTTCGATGTCTTTATGGTTATAGTTCATTTCTCTCCGCAACCCTCTTCAAAAGAAAGGGAATTTTATTAAATGGTTAATAATCTGATTAAAATGCAAAAGTAATATTTTTATGTTTAACAAACGTATCTCCAGAAAATTTATCTGTCATCGCTAAGTATGTCGTTAAAAGAAATCCAATCGCCACGAGTAAAACGCCTTAAAATACTATCTTGCTTGTATTGATTTTTGAGTATAAACAAACGCGTTACGTGGGTAGGCTGTTTGGTAGTGTCTGCTTTTACGCCATCTTCGGTAACTTCGATGCCCAATTTTAGGGTGCTTTCTTTGTTATCGTAACGAGAGAAAATTGCCAACAGACGGTCGTCCAGCTCCCAATGATAGGTAAATGAACCGTTGTAAAAACTGTTTTCTTTTACCATTGGTTTACCGTGTTTTTGTTCTAAATAATCAAGTAAGGCTTTAAAATCGTCGGTACCTTTGCTTTCGCTTTCAGTAACCAACGCCATAAAATCGCCTTTAAGATTCGTTGCCATATTGATTTTGCAAAAGTGCATTTTCTGAAAATAGGCTAAACTATCACGAGTACTCCAACTTCGCATATCGTATCGATACGCCATCGGAGTTTTTTCTTTCGTAAATTCACCTTTAAAAACGGTGTCTATTTGAATGACGTGAAAACGCAAAAGTTCCCAAATTTTCTCAGTCAATTTTTCTCTTTCCTTTTCGGAAAGATTTTCTTTGTTTCTTTTTTCCAAAATTTTATCGGATTCTTTCATATTTTTTTGAGCTTTTTCGATTTCATCGGTATAAAAAGCGGCTACATCAAAATTTAGATCGAATTTTTCCAAATCCAATCGATTTTTTCCGAGCTTGGGAGACGAACAACTATGCAACATAAGGGCAACTGTAAATAATGGGATTAAACTTTTAATGGCTTTCATACTTTTATAAATATTTAAAAATCAAACAATTACATTATTAAAATACAGAAAATCACTTTTTGAGAACTGCATTAAAATCTATCCAATCGCCAGAGCGAAAATTACTAATGATACTATCGTGTTTGTATTGGTTATTGAGTATAAACAAATGGGTTGTATTAAATCTAATGGTATCTGTCGTTGGATTGTTTTCAGTAGCTTCTTTACTTAATTTCAGTATTAGATTTGCCTGTTTTTGTTGTTTAGAAATCATTGCCAATAGGCGGTCATCCAACTCCCAATAATAAATAGGAAAATTTCGGAAGAAGTTTTTTTCTTTTACCGTTACCTTACCGTGTTTTTGCTCCAAATAACGGAGTAAGGCTTCAAAATCTTCCGTACCTTCGCCTTGGCTTTGGGCGACTAACGCCATAAAATCACCTTCAAGGCTTGTTGCCATATTTATTTTATGAAAGTGCATCTTATGATAATTCGCCAAACTGTCAGCAGAATTCCAGCCCCACATATCATATCGATACGCTATCGGACTTCGTTCGTCCTCGTAAAATTGGGCGTTAAAAATCGTATCTTTTCGAATACTCTTAAAATTGAGAAGTTTCCAAGCCTTTTTGACCAATTCTTTTCTTACCTTTTCAGAAAACCCTTCCTTTTCTCTTTTTTGCTCGAGTTTCTCCAATTCTTTCATATTTTCTTTGCCTTTCTTAATTTCATCGGCATAAAAAGCATCAACATCGAAATTCAAGTCGAATTTTTCCAAATCCAAACGGTCTTTTCCGAGCTTGGGAGATGAGCAACTATACATCATAAGGGCAACTATAAATAATGGGATTAAACTTTTAATGATTCTCATATTTTTATCTATTTGTAATTACATTCGTATTAATGGTTTTAATTGGGGCTTTTTTAGCGTTTTTTAGCCTAATTTTTGGGTAAAGGTATGAATTTTTGAATTAAAATGACCGATACGGCTATTTTATCGCTATTTCACCAATCTCTCAATCATATACATTCCAAGGACAATGACCACGAAAAATAGCACCCAGTTGAGCATAGTCGTTACATACCAATGAGCATAAGGGTTGTATTCTTCGGATTTTTTATGGGGCGAAAGTTTGTTTTTTATGGCAGAAATCCGATAAACCACGCCAGCCACCAAAAGCATTCCCAATAAAGCCAACATTCCCAGTGTATCGCCTACGCGTCCAAAAGAAAAGATACGCAAAAAAGAAGACACTATTGCATCGGGTAGCATTGCCACAGCCACATAAACCGCGATTCCGACCAGAAAAAACAGCCCTCGCATTAGTTTTTCTATGGGATTTCTTGCAGGGGGCGGCGGACTGAGCAAGGTTTCGCCCTCTTGGAGGGGCATTCTTCCTTTTAGGCTCAGCCAAACCCACGCTCCGCCAATTGCCAAAGCGATAACGCCCAAAAACAGGCGTTCGGCAGACAGCTCCAAGTCCATTTTGGCGAACAGAATCACCAAGCCCAGCCAAGTGAAAAAAAACACAAACATAGCTAGCATTGCTAAAAGCAACTGCAAGATTCCCTTGCGTTTGTTTGGGGTCGGTGTGTTAGGGGGTGTGTTCATTGTTGTTTCGTTTTTTTATGGTTTAAAAATTGTTGATGTCGCTATTTCATAGTTATCTCAATCCCAAGCATCGCAAGGGCAATAATCACGAAAAACATCACCCAGTTGAACATAGCCATTAGATACCAATGGGCATAAGGGCTTTCTTCTAGGGATTTTTTATGGGGCAGGAGTTTGTTTTTTATGGCGGCAATCAGATAAAACACGCCAGCCACCAAAAGCATTCCCAATAAAGCCAACATTCCCAGCGTATCGCCTACGCGTTCAAAAGAAAAGATACGCAAAAAAGAAGATGCCATCGCATCGGGCATCATTGCCACAGCCACATAAACCACGATTCCGACCAGCAAAAACAGCCCTCGCATCAGTTTTTCTATAAGATTTCTTGCAGGGGGCGGCGGACTGGACAGAGTTTCGCCCTCTTGGAAGGGCATTCTTCCTTTTAGGCTCAGCCAAGCCCACCCCACGCCAATCATCAGAGCGATAACGCCCAATAATACGCGTTCGGCAGACAGCTCCAAGCCCATTTTACCGAACAGAATCACCAAGCCCAGCCAGCCAAAGAAGAGCACAAAAATAGTACTTTTTTATCGACAGGGTCAGGACAAGAGAGTATCCTTATAGAAAAATTCCCTGTTTCGTCACCATAAAGCTCTACTTTTGGCTGCGTCCCAAGTATTGGGGACAATTTTTTAAATAAATTAATTTGATATTGACTTGGTTTCATTGTTCTAAAAAAATATTTACTCATTAAAAAATCACTCCTCAATTGTAATTCCCATATCTGCCATATTATTTTTTAAAATCGTGCTGATATAATTTCCTTTTTTTCTGGAAATACAAGCGGTAGCAAATGTTGAAGGAGCAACATATTTTTCTACTTTATATTTTTTATCTGTTAAAACAGGCAACATATAGTAAGCGTTTTTTTATTTTCGGTATCCATAACCCATTTTCCGCCGATATGTTTTCTAAATGTTTCTCCGATATATATCGTTAATAAATCTAATAGCTTTGCATTTTCTATCAACAGCGTATTATTCTCAAAGTTGGTAAATATCCATTGTTCCAAATCATCCAAAGATTGGATACTATAATCCAATGTAAGATGATGTTGTTGGGCGAAATTTTGGGTAAAATCGTCCATTTTATCATCAATATAAAAAATCCAATCTTGGAAATTATCTTGTGTATAGCTCATAATATTTCCTTTTTACATATTGGGTTAAGCTATTTTTCGGTTGGGAAATTGTCTAAATCAATAACATCAGGATTGATATGATTTTTAATAACAGAATTTAAAAAACCTTGTTCTTTTTTGATTATAAACGCTTTGATATACCTTATAGGAACAAACTCCGTTTCTTCTTCATTGTAATGTGCAATTACATATAAGCCATAGTTCATTGTGTTATCATCATTCATACTTACTTCCCAAATTCCTTTTTGGGCAATATGCCTAAAAGTCTCTCCCAAATATATCCAACAATTTGTCCTGATGTTTATATGCTCATCTTGGTTGGTTATGTCTTTATTAAGAATAAACTTCTCTAAAGTAGAAAGGCTTTCAAGAGTATAATCCAAATCATATCCCTCTTGATTTAATTCATCTATAAACTTTTCAAGAATATCATCTATTTCAAAAATAAATTGTTGTAATTTTTCTTGCTCTATTTTTTTATTTAATCTTTGTCTCATCTTTATAACTGACTGACTATTTTATATTTAGATAATAAACTGTGAAGTATTCGGTTAATCTATTTTTCGGTTGGGAAATCAGACCAATCTATCAATTCAGGATTTATTTGGTTTTCAATAGCTCCCAATAATAGTCTTTCTTTCTTGCATAAAATAAATGCTTTTATCAGATGAAAAGGAGACAGCAATATCCCTTCCGTTGAGTGTCCTTCTATCACAGGAAAACCATAATAAATAGAATTATTTTCTTTGTCTAAGTTGCATTTCCATTGTGCATTTTTAATTTTTTTTCTGACAACTTCTCCTAAATATGCCGACAAATCGTTATAATCATCGTTTTCGATAGTAATATCGTTATTTACGATATATTTTTCTATCAAATCTACACTTTTGATACTCAAATCAAAGTCTAAATCTTGCGATTTTGCTTTATTCTGAATACTTTCCAAGTAATCATCTATGTTGAAAATAAAGTTTTCAAACTTATTTTCTAATTCTTTCACGGTGAATTTTTCCATTTTTATAGCTAATTTATTTTTGAACCGATGTTGTCGGCGATGTCAAAGTTATAAACTTTTTCTTGATGATATTATGCAAAAAAAATCACTCATTAAAAAAAGAATTTAGAAAATCTGTAAAAGATTCGGAAACTAAAATATAATTTTTATTTTCCAAAAATTCAGCTTCAATGATATAAATCTTACCATAATCTGAATCATCTAATGAAATTAAGAAGATATTATCGCCATTATCATTTGCAAAAGGAATTTTATTATTAAAATCCACGCCACTTTCTTGAAAGTCGTCTATCAGTTTTTCTATGGGGAGTGCTCCATATTTAATTGAATCAAAACCATTTATCGTAAAAATATTTCTCAGCCCTTTTACATATTCAAAAGAAGGATAGCCTCCGTTGAATTTTAGATAGTGTTCTTTAAAATCTTGCGGAAGTTTTAGCCCGATTTTTCTTTCAAAATCATCCATATCCGCCAAGGTGAGCTTTTGTTCTGTTTGTGAAAATTCCATAATGTTTTTATTTTAATTTACCCTTGCCAATGCACCATATCGTATGGGGAGTATGCGTTGTCTTTAAAAATACTGTCATTCATACCAATTTCCCGCAACCACATTGTCCATTTGTTTATAATATATTTTTTTTAAATCTTCATCATACTTAATCAATTTAGACTTAAATTCTGCTAATCTTTTTTGTATCTCTTCTATTGGATAATTTAAAAGTTTCATTAAAATTAAAACCCTTATAAAAACATTTTCATTGTTAGCATACCTTGCCCCTGTAGCTATCTGCTCTAATAAAAAATTGAGCATATTTTGGGATTGGGTAATAAAGGGGATAAAATCTTTTACATATTGTTTATAAGCATCTATGAGTGCCT
This sequence comes from Capnocytophaga canis, assembly GCF_000827555.1. Classification (GTDB taxonomy): domain Bacteria; phylum Bacteroidota; class Bacteroidia; order Flavobacteriales; family Flavobacteriaceae; genus Capnocytophaga; species Capnocytophaga canis. The sequence goes on along the minus strand of NZ_CDOI01000157.1, from coordinate 5,599 downwards.
CGCTAAAAGCTGGAATGTCTTCTTCTGCTCTGATACGCCATATAGGATTATTATTTATCCAATATTCTATATTTAAAAAATAAGATAATGGAAAAACGAAGGTATGTCCTAAAATCCCAAATCCATCTATTTTACCGAATATTTTTTCTACTTCTGTAAGCTGTACAAAAAGTACAATATCATACATATATTCAGGGTGATATTCAAGATAAGTAAAACCGTATTCAATGCGATAAGCATCGGTCTTTTTTACATACGCCATATCTTTTTTTACATATTTAAACCCTTCTTGTTTAAAAAACGCTTCGGTTTGCTCTTGAATAATTGTGTTTATTTCTCTTGCTCTCATATTCTTCCGTACTTTGTTCTTAACAACCTTTTTCCCCTCTAAATAATCTTTTACCTGTTGTATTTTTTGCAGGTCATTGGTCATTAAAACAAAACACCCTCTGTCTTCTTGAGCAACTTTAACGCCAATAAGTTCGGATAAAATCTGCTCAAAATTGTCACTTTCCTCTTCCGAAAAATAATTTTCCTCTTCATCCATAGGAAATTCTTCAAACAACAAAAAACTCGTACCATTATCAAACACATTGATAACGGGGGTGTTATCCTTAGGGTAATTGTTTATCTCTATTTCTTTTATAATATTCATCATTGTATTTTTTTAACTTTTTACTAATTTCCTGCAACCACATCGTCCATTTGTTTGTAACTGATTCCGATAAGCCCCAACAATACCATTATTTGTCGTCCTCTGTTTTTTGCCGTACTTGGCAACGGAAATAAAGCTCTCCCGCCTTAGCGACTTTTAGCATATCTTGGCTGTTTTCCGCATCAATTTCTTCTGTCTGTTGATAAAATTCATTCGTTTTGAAGGTAAGATGCCCCAACAATTCCTCTCCGAGGGTAAAAGTAGGTCTTTTTGCCAAAATGAGTTTTTGCTGTTGCATTTCAAGAGTGATATTGTCCGTTAGCGTATCGGAAAGAGTTTGTTTATAAGTGTTTCGCTCGTGTGTATCTTCCCAATAAAGGGTTTGGAAATCGTTCTTACTCAGATTGATATTAAACTGAAAACCTCCGAAAACCCAAATTCCCATTCGTATTTTGATGGTATCATTATCCAACACGCACGTACAATCGGTAGTGAAAGGCTCCTCTTCCGTGCTTAAAAAGGGATACTCCTTGCCCTTTGCCAAAGTTTTGACAAAATATCTGCTGCGGTTGTCTTTATATCGGAGAGCGGTAATTTTATGTTTTTCAATCATTTTTTGAACAAACTCTTGGGGTGCTTCCGCTATAAAGGCCTTGCCGTCAAGCATCATTTGTAGTTCTTCTTTTTGGTGCTTGTCTTTCAAAGAATCCAAACGGATTTCGTTTTTAGTCAGCGTTTCAAATCGTTCCAATTGAGGAATTTTTCCGATGTGGTACGCAGTTGGCGTTTGTCCGTTACTACAAGAATACATCGCCAAAGCGACAAATAATTTCAGTAAATGCTGAATTTTTAGTTTTTTGTTCATTGTTTTTTTATATTAAAAAGTTGATGTTGTTTTAATGCTTCCGCCCAATTGCCTTAACCGATACGTATCTATTGATTAACGGGAGCGCACCTATTTAGTAACAGGTACGCTCCCGTTTAACAATGTAACCGCTTCCGTTGAAGGTTTCCAAAAAGGCGTTATTCATAATAGGTAATGACTCTTTCGGTGATGCCCGTTCGTTTGTTGTTGATGTATTCATATCGAAGCATCCAATTACCTTGATTATCATACTCATACGAAAATGTTTTGGTATATGCTCCGTCTATTTCTTGTATCAAATCGCCATTGGGGTTGTATTGCATCGTTTTTGTTTTTACAACAGCATCGTTTTCAAGTATCGTTTCCTTTAAAACCCTTCCGAGTGAATCGTTAGTATAGAGAATATCCAAAATTCCGAGCGGACTTACTTCCTGAAATTTAGAAAGATAACCGTTTTCATCATATTCCAAATTATGCTCTCCTACTGATATTTTTTTTCGGGAAAGCGTTTGTTTTATGACGTTTCCCTTTTCGTTAAGGGTAATTTTACTTTCGGTAACGGTATTTTCTGTCTTTAAAACAGCTCCCACAAGTAGTCCGTTTTCATAAAAATATTGAATATTTGCCCAACGACTGCTCACCGCAATCGGCTGATGGTTTGGGTTATACTTCCAAACGACGGGAATAGAATCGTGTGGGGGATGGTGTTCAGTGAGGTTTCCGTGTGGGTTGTAGTGAAACAATTCAAAAAATCGTTTTTCCTGCTTCATAAATTCTTTACCCTGCGGAGAAAGCGAACCTTCGTTGTAAAAATAAGTTTCGATTGATTTTATTTTTCCTTTGAGGTTTTCGGATTGTAGGTCGTTTTGCCAATCTAATTTTGAGAGTATCAGTCCGTTTTTCTGTTCGGAGAGCGGTCTGTATTGCTGTGCCAAGAGCATTCCGTTTAGGAAAATTAGTGCGAATGTGATTATTTTTTTCATTGTGAGGTGTTTTATTGTATAGCTAACTCTATATAATTTGTCTTTTTTTCTGTTCTTTTGTCTTGAAACAAAAGAACCAAAAATTCAAGACTTTGGATACTTCGCTAAAAATCAGATGAATTTCACTGAAAATCTCCAAACTCGCTTCGCTCAAACAATGGATATTTTCCACGCTCCATTCATTGATTTTTTTAACGCTTCGTCTCCAAGGTCATAAACTCACTCTTGAAAAGAACGACAATTTAAAGAGGATTAGCTATATGTTTCATAATTGAGTTATTTTAATGCTCTTTCATATGATCATACGTTTTTTGCGTATCATTTATTCTATTTTTTTCAAAACAAACTCCCCTTTCGGACTGATTTCATAGGTAAAAGTTATCACATTTTCGTAAAATTCTTTTCTCACAACAATAGAATCTTTATTTAAAACGGATTCCGTAAATACAGCACTTTCGGCAATTTCATCATAAGCAATCAAAAGATAATCAATAATTTGATTATTTTTATCCAAATTAAAAAGTATCGTTGAAAATTCATGTTCTCCCTGCTGAAAAGCCACGGCTACCGAAGTAAAATCGTCCGAGAAAGGTACGCTATAAACGCGTTTAAAATTTTCCGCATCAGGGAACAATCCTGAAAGTAATAATCGGGCTTGATTAGCACTTAATGCGGGTAACAAATCGTAATTATCGGCGTTGGTTTGTTCTTTTTTAGGAAAAGAAACGGTCGGAAAATCAGACCACGTTACATCAGAAACGGTAGGTTTTAGAATGATTTTGTAATGGATAAATTCCATTGTTCCTTGCTCATCATAATTGGGATGTGCAAGATACAAGGTAGTGTCATCTGCCCAAAAAGCACTGAGATTACAAAGCATTTTGGTCGTAATTTTTTCAAAAATATGGTCCAAGTTAATGGTTTTTTGCCACTGACCATCTTTGTAGTGCTGAATAAAATAAAATACGCATTCTTGCCCTCCGTAGAAACCATTGAGTCGAACTTTATTATTGGGTGAAGCTATTACATAATCAGGGTTGCCGACCTCCTCAGTTTGTTTGCCATTGGAGAGATTAAAACTTACATCAGAGCTATGCCCTCCCTCGAAAAGCAAGATGTCTTCGGTAGGAAAATAAGCGGCAAAACCAATTTCGTTCAACAAATCATAAATGGTGTCGAGCTTGGTTCCGTTACGAAAACGGATTTCCTGCGGAAAGTGTGTCCAATCCCTATCTTTTCTAAATGTTACAATGTCTTTCAAATGTTTTTCTGCCTGAGCAAAGTTTGTAATTTTAGGGATTGAATCGCTTTTTGGAGCTTTGGATTGAGCGGTATGAAATTCCTTTTCGCTTATTTGATGAATTTCAAGGGGTAAATCTTCATTAAAAAATGATTTGATATACGTTACCTCTGTTATTGAATCATTGTTAGATGCCTCATTTTCATACATTTCATCATTTGAAACGCCCTCTTTGTTTTCTTGTTTTTTCTTTGAAGAAAAATCGCAAGAACAAAGTAATAACAGCAATAGAAATAATATATTTTTCATAAATTCAGTTGATTAACAATCGTGTGCTTCGTAATTGAGTTGTTCCAAATGCTCTTCCATACGCTCGTAACTTTTTTGAGATTGCGGTAGGGCTTTAAGCGTTACTTGGAGTTGTTTTTTTCCGTCAGGGGCTATCCAAAGTCCTTCCAAGGTTTCGCCTTTGCGATGGAGCAACAAAATGCCTGTATTTCCGAATTCTACGAAAGTAAATCTTTCTTCTTTGTGGTCCATAAAAGGCTCTAACAAAATGCGTTCGTTGGATTTTTCGTATTTGTAATAGGCTTCGGCATAGGTGTTTGGACATCCGGTTTCTTTAATGGCGAGGTAAAGCCCTACTTTCAAGTCCGTTCCGATAGTGCCTTCGTAATACGTTTGCGAAATGATGGTTTGTGAAAACCCTTGTAAAGAGAGTAAAAATGTTACGATTTTTGCTATTTTTTTCATTATCAATTGGTTTTGTTTGTTATTTAATCTTGTAATTTTTTAATAAAACATTACTCTATCCATAGAGGTTTGGAAGACAAATGGAGAAAAAAATTTTTATTTGTATCCTAAAAAAACTACTTTTCAGCATTTCCTTTATGAATTCCTTTGATGATGCCCTCAGCTAATTCTTCTTCTACATCTTCAATGTTTTTATCTTTTTCAAGATTGTCTTCCTTATTGCGTTTTGATGTACTCACGGAAAGAATTAACCCTAAGGCAAGACAAGTCATCCAAATTGAAGTACCCCCGCTACTGATAAGAGGAAGATTTTGCCCCGTAACAGGGAATATTTCAACGGCAACACCCATATTAATAAACGCCTGAAAAATAATGGGTAATCCCATCCCCAAAACTAACAACTGACCAAAAACCGTCCGTGCGTTCATGGAAATCACCATAATTCGGAATAGTAGTAACATATAGAGCAACAACACTATCAAAGCTCCGAAAGAGCCATATTCTTCCGTAATGATTGCATAAATAAAATCGGATGAACTCTGTGGTAAAAAGTTTTTCATGGTACTCTTTCCTGCTCCTTCGCCTAAAAAACCTCCTTTAGCAATTGCCATTTTGGCTCGTTCAATTTGAAATCTTCCACTACTATTTTCATTGCTATCGGTAAATGAGTCAATACGACTGATCCATGTGGAGGCTCGGCTCGGAAGCAGTTCTGGAAAAGCTTTTGCTGTTATGTAAAACATAACAACACCTACGGCACAAATTGATAGAAAATTTAAAATATTTCGCATAGGAAGTTTCCCGATGAAAGTAAGTATAATCACAGAAAAAGCAACCAACAGCGAAGTGGAAAGATTTGATGGAACAATGAGTATTATAGTAACACCAACAGGCATCCATAAGGGCCAAAAACTATCTGAAAATGTAGGTTTTTTCTCGAAATTTTCTGCCAAATATGAAGCCACATAAATCATAATCATAACGAAAGCAAAGGTTGAAGGCTGAAACGATACTCCCACGAATGGAACCTCAATCCAACGACTCGCATTAGCTCCCGCAATGACTGTTCCTTTCACAGCCGCAAAAACCAAAAATATGGCTGG
>NZ_CDOI01000156.1 GCF_000827555.1 Capnocytophaga canis | reverse complement strand
TAGCTTTAGCACCCCTGACACAAAAAGTGGCGGCTACAGGGAAAATACAACCCGAATTGGAAATAAAAATCTCGTCAGAGGTGTCGGGAGAAATTATTGATTTACCTGTGCTTGAGGGGCAAAGTGTGAAGAAAGGCGACTTGTTGGTGCGTATCAATCCCGATATTTACCAATCGGTGGTAAACCGAAGCGTTGCAGGATTGGAGAACGTACGAGCTTCGTTACAACAGGCTGAGGCGGGATTGAGAGAGAGCGAAGAAAGCTACAAGCGTAGTAAAACGTTGTTCGACAAAGGTGTAATCTCAAAATCCGATTGGGATAAGGCAGTGTCATCTTACGAGATAGCTAAGGCTAATCGTGAGTCCGCACGATTTAGTGTACAAAGTGCAATGGCAAGTGTCTCCGAAGCTCAAGATAATCTAAAGCGTACGGCTATTTTCTCTCCCGCCGATGGAACTATCTCCAAATTGAACGTGGAATTAGGCGAACGAGTGGTAGGAACCGTACAGATGACGGGAACCGAAATTATGCGTGTTGCTAACCTCCGAAGTATGGAAGTAGAGGTGGATGTGAATGAGAATGATATCATTAAAGTAAACGAGAAGGATAGCGTAAACGTTGAGGTTGATGCTTATCTGAAACGTACGTTCAAAGGCGTAGTAACCAACATAGCTAATAGTGCAAATTCGGTAGCGAGTGTTGATCAAGTAACCAATTTCAAAGTGAGAATACATATCGAAGAAAGTTCTTATGAGGATTTGTTACAAGGAAAACCCTCGACCTATTCCCCTTTCCGTCCAGGAATGACTGCCACGGTGGATATCATCACAATGAAGAAAAAGGATGTGGTAGCCGTACCCATCAGTGCTATTGTAATAAAAAAAATGTCTGAAATTGATCCAGAAACACCTGAAGAAGATGCTGACAAACGCCAAGAAGCCGTTTTCGTAATGAAAGATGGAAAAGCAGAACTTCGAGCAGTACAAACTGGTATTCAGGATAATACAAATATTGAGATTATTTCTGGGGTTGAAAAAGAGGATGAAATCATCACAGGCCCGTACACTCTGGTAAGTAAAAATTTGAAAAAAGGAGATAAAGTAGTGGTAAAACCAAAATAGTAACTCATTTTTTTAATTCAAAAAAAAGTTGTACGTTTGCCCTATTGTTAACATTTAAAAAATTAAATAGCATGAAGAAATTTTTATTTAGTGTAGCATTTGCTTTCGTAAGTGCATTAGGTTTGGCTCAAGAGGGCGGATTGGCTGTTAAAGCAGGAGTGAATCTCAACAAAATGTCAGGAGAAGGGAGATCAACCGATAACAACATAGGGTTTCACGTAGGGGCTACGTATGATTATTATTTAAACGAAGTTTTTGGAATTGAAACAGGTTTGCTATTGGATACAAAAGGAGGTAAGAGGGGTGAAAATAAAGGGACCATTTTAGGTCTAACAATTCCAGTATTAGCGAAAACTAAAATCAACGTGGAAACTTTTGATGTTTTTTTAGTTGCGGGGCCATTTGCCAACATCGGTTTGATGGGTATGCAAGATGCTAAAGATGCGTTTAAAGAAGATGGAGATAATCGTTTTACTTTTGGACTTAACTTCGGTGGCGGTGTTGAATTTGGAAAATTTATCGTTGGAGCGGGTTATGATTTAGGACTTTCGGAAGTTGCTAAAGATTCTGAAATAAAATACCACAGCATCAAAATTGGAGTAGGCTACAGATTTTAGGCAATTTTTCCTACCATGAAAATAAAGTTAAACAAGAAAGGCTCCTTATAGGAGCTTTTCTTGTTTCTAACAATTTATTATGCTTTGAAAATCCTTTTCTTTTACCTTGTCATCCCGTTAGTTAGAGTTACCATAGAGCGCCTTTGAGAGCGTCGGATGTATATTTTGTAATCAAGTACACTGAATAGAAACTCCTTAGTACAGTTATTTTATCGACATTCAAAAATATATGTTCATAAAATGGGTTATGTCAAATAAATTTAATTATTTTGCATAAAAATACCTTTAGTGATGAGCATTCACAATTCATTACAGACGAAATTACCTATCATTACCCCACATTCCACTGTAAAAGAGGTTGTTGCGGTAATGGACTCTTTTCAGGTTTCACACGTTCCTATTCTGAACGCTTCTCATTTCATTGGAATGTTACCTTTGGAGGCTATAGAAATTGCTTCTCACGACGAACAAATAAGTGATTTTTTGTACGACTTAGATACTTTCTTCATAAAAGAAACTGCAAAATGGGAGGAAGCAATGGAGCTTTTTGCAAAATATGACACCAACATTCTTCCTGTTTTGGACGAACAAAATCAATACATAGGTTACTACCTTTTGCAGGATTTGATGGGATTTTTCTCCGAAATGCCTTTTTTGAAAGAAAAGGGTAGTTTTGTTGTTTTGGAAAAAGATCAAGAAAGATATTCGTTCAGTGAAATTGCTCAGATTGTAGAGTCTCATCAAGGGCGAATGTTAGGTATCTTAATTTCAAATACTTATAACAATCGCGTTCAGATTACTTTAAAAATTATAAGTGATTCTATTTCAGAGATTTTGCAGACATTTCGCAGATATGAATATGCCATTCTGCTGGAAAAAGAAGATGATTTATATTTGCAAGAATTGAAAGGCAAGACGGATTATTTTGAAAAATATTTGAATATCTAAATTATGAAAATAGCAATTTACGCACAGCTGTACGCTCCTGAATACAAGGCTGTTTTCTCTGATTTATTAATCCATTTTGAACCGACAGATGTAGTTTATGTGGAACATCATCTTTTCAATAGTTTGGTTTGTGACATTCCTGCATATGAAGGGTTTAGAACTTTTTCTGCTTTTTCAGATTTGGATACTTCTTTCGATATGATGCTTACTATTGGCGGAGACGGAACCATTCTAAGGGCTATCACGTTTATCCAAAACTGGAATATACCTATTTTGGGAATCAATGTTGGGCGGTTAGGTTTTTTGGCTACAGCTCAAAAAGATGAGATTACGGAGGTTTTCACCGCTTTGCGTAATAAAAAATACACCACCGTGGAGCGTACGCTCATTGAGGTACTTAATGCAAATGGCGATCCAATACATCCGATGAACTTTGCATTGAATGAAATGACCGTGACCCGTAAAAATACGGCTTCAATGATTACAATTAATACGGAACTCAATGGCGAATTTTTAACATCGTACTGGGCAGATGGGTTGATCATCTCAACACCTACTGGGTCAACAGGCTATTCGTTAAGTTGTGGTGGACCTGTTATTATGCCTACTGCCAAAAGTTTTGTCATAACCCCTATAGCTCCTCATAACTTAAATGCTCGTCCATTAGTAATTCCAGATAATACAGAAATAAAATTGAGTATTTCGGGTAGAGAAAGTGAGTTTTTGGTGTCTCTTGACTCTCGTATCGAAACCCTTTCCAATGAAATCAGTATACACATCAAAAAGGCTGATTTTTCGATTAAACTGATTCGTTTAGAAAGAGAGAGTTTTATTAAAACCTTGAGAAATAAACTTTTATGGGGCGAAGATAGTCGAAATAAATCAATGTGGTAGAAAATATTTTACTTGTGGTTAGGATTCCCTATTTCATTTCAGAGATGTCGTACTGTGAAAATTCATCAATTATACAAACCTTAATGTACTTTGTGAACAGCAATTCAATCTGTAAATGCAGTTTTTTGCGACATTTTAAAAGTGAAACTTTGGTTCTTGAGAATATGTCTTTTTGTAGTTTTTAAGGCTAAAATATTGGTGATGTGCTTCGCAGTTGATGGCTCTCAATTAATTTTACTAATGCCAAATTTTATTTACTGTTGTTTATTTTTTTAAGGAGGTCACGGATACTTAGTATTCCCAACCTATTGTAAGTTAAACACATCAATAACATTTTTGGAGCTATCACAATTTAAATCACATAGAAATATAGAATAACTCTACATTTCTATGTGATTTAGAGTTTATCTTACCAGAGTTTTAGGTTTTTATTAACATTTGAATATAAAAAGGGTTCGAATAAACGAATTAGAGATTGATAATTTTCGAGTGCTTAGCTTAAACCCCGATGATTAAATCTACCTCAAAATATCCAAATTCTTCATTGTTTAGAGCAATTTGAAGTCATAAACTGATTCGTTTTTTCTCACCCCAAGAGACTTCCTAAAATTATCGGACAGTTTCTCTCTCTTTTCTTATTATATAAACATCTCTATTAATGAGGGAGTTTCTCTCGTAAGAATCCGTAGACCCAAGTACCAGCGATAGCACTCAATAGCGTGACTATGATAACAGTAGCTCCCATTCCTATTTGTGCAAATAAAGGCCCTGGACAAGCTCCTGTGATTGCCCATCCAAAACCAAATAACAATCCGCCATAAATCTGTCCTTTGTTGAACTGCTTTGGAGCTATTCGGATAGGTTCTCCATAGATGGTTTTAATATTGAATTTTTTAATAAGAAATACGGAAATTACTCCTACGGTAACGGCACTACCGATAATTCCGTACATATGAAACGATTGCAAGCGGAACATTTCTTGAATTCTAAACCAACTAATCACTTCCGCCTTTACAAATAGAATTCCAAATAATATACCAACGATAAGATATTTGATATTGTGATACCATTTGTGTTCTAATTTGCTTTCATTGACGCACATAGCATCTTTTTCACGCATTTGTAAATCGTCTATTTTGTCTGTATTTTGATATTGCATAAATTATTTCTATTTTAAAGTGAAAGAATGAAAGGTAAGATGAGATTTGCCATAATAAATCCTCCTACCATAAAGCAAATAGTTGCAATGAGCGATGGTAATTGTAGGTTTGACAACCCCATAATGGAATGACCACTGGTACACCCACCTGCATATCGAGTTCCGAAACCTACCAAAAATCCACCGACAACCATTGTGACAACTCCACGGAGAGAGAAAAGCGATTGCCAATTGAATAGATCCTGAGGAACAGGATTATCATAATTCGTTATTCCATAACCTGCTAATTCTGATGCTAATGCAGGATGAACCTCAATAGGTTCAGGATTAGATAGTAAATTTATAGCGATTACGCCTCCTAAAAAAATCCCAAATACGAAAAACAAATTCCAAACTTCTTTCTTCCAATCATATTTGAAAAAAGAAATATTTGCAGGAATACAAGAAGCACAAATGTGTCTCAATGAAGAACTAATTCCAAAGGTTTTGTTTCCTAAAATAAGTAAGGCTGGTACGGTTAGACCAATTAATGGCCCTGCCACATACCAAGGCCAAGGCTGTTTCAAAAATTCTAACATATGATTGTTTATTTATCTTGATTTATTAATTCCTCCAATTGATTTGCCTGAGCCACTCCTGATTGTCTCCAAAGAACTTCTCCTTTTCTAAACAAAATCAATGTAGGTACGCTACGTACCTGATATGTCGCAGCTACCTGTGGATTTTTGTCCACATCTATTTTTATGATAGTTGCACGATCTCCTACACGGATTTTCAGCTCCGTAAGAATGGGCGCCATCATTTTACAAGGTCCACACCATTCGGCAAAAAAATCTACCAATACAGGTTTGTCCTGATTAATTATTTCCTGAAATGTCATCTGTTCTATTTTTTTCTCTTTTAAACATCGAAAACAAGAGCCCACCCATAACTGAACCGTAAAGAGTACTGTTTACCGGACTTGATGTTATAGCACAAGTACCCGAATTACAGCCTATTTGTTGCCAGTAAAAGTATCCCGCCAATGCCCCAACGGCTACACCTATCAATGTGAGCAAATGTTTTTTAACGAACTTCTTCATACTCTATTTCTTCTTGTTTTTTATTGGTCTTGGAAGTTGGTGTGCTACATCCTGAAGTTGTACAACAACCTATGTTTAGCAAAGGCATTAGTGAGAATAAACACCCTAACAGTATAAACAACCATTGGCCTGTATGAACTCCTTGCACAATAATCAAAACACCCAAAACCAGGCGAAACAGACGCATAAAGTTCCAATTTTTTAAATAATTTTTCATTAGTCACTTATTTTTCCCATGGCACAGCTCACATAGGATTTTGCTTTCTGGATAAAATTATTATTTCCTTTTTCTGAATAACCTAATTTTGAAAGAGCCTTTACCAAAATAGTTTTATCTACTGTACCTTCTACGCTTACGGTTTCTGTTTCCTTATCTACATGTACCTCCTGTACCCCTTCTATTTTGAGCAAGGCGGTTTTGATACTGTTGATGCAACCTCCACACTTAATGTTTTCTACTACTATTTCATGTTTCATTTTTTCTTATTTCTACAAGTGTTGATTCCCAGAGGTAAATATAGAGGGCAAAAACCTATAAACGAGGTAAGTACAAACACCCCTGCTAAAATACCTAATACGATTGCCAATGTTCCAGAAATAACATTAGTGAAATATAAAATACCGATAGCTACCGCGATCAATAAGCGGATGATTCGGTCTGTTGCTCCCATATTCGTTCTCATATTTTCTTTTTTTATCGCGTTTACATTATTGTTATTTCTCCGTCACTCCACTTACTACCTCTTTCACATTTTGCCAAGTTTTACCGTTGATTACATTCTGAAAGCCGTTTTGTTCCAAAATACTTTTTGCCTGACTGCTACGTGCTCCACTACGACAAAAAACTACAATGTTTTTTTTGTTTTTGAATTTAGACAAATTACTCGCAATTCTATCCAGTGGGATATTTACCGCTCCTTGTACGCTACCTGCCGAAAACTCGGCAGGG
>NZ_CDOI01000155.1 GCF_000827555.1 Capnocytophaga canis | reverse complement strand
ACGATTTTCTCACGGACAAGGGCCTGGAGAACTTTCCCGATTGTACGATATTGATTACGATTTTAAAAATGATGAATTAGTAGCCTTTCAACATTCTTTTCTGTTGTTTTTTGACAAACAAGGGAAGTTTCTTAGACAGGAACGACTCCCTTTAGGGTTTAACAATCTAATAGTAACTGACAATGGTTATATTTTTAAAACCTTATCACAACAGGGAGGAAACACACATTTGGAAGAGAAAGAAAAATACACATTATTAGTAACGGATAAAAAATTTGAGTTGAATTTTGTTTCCTTACCTGTAGACCAAGAAACAAGAGCTCTTTCCGCTTACACTTACTTACATAAAAATGATAATTTGTTTAAAATTACAGGTGAATTTACAGATTCTATCTACAGTTATGAACCAAAAACAAACAAATTAACAACAGAATTTGTATTAGATTACGATAGAAAATTACCTCTAAAATATGTTTACGGGAAAACATTCGAAGAGTTTGACCGCATCACTCAAAATAACAACTATTACTTCAATATAGGCGCCTATTTTGAAACTTTTTCCCAAAATATTTTCTTTTTAGAAAATTATTATATAGGATCTCAAACTGTCATTTACAGGGATAAAAAAACAGGAAATATGGTCGGAGGTACTGATGCTAATTATGATCCAAAAGAAATTCCTCCGATTGCTTTTCCGAAAGCGGTGTATAAGGATTATTTTGTGTCCACATACATTCCTGGTTCCAAAGACTATGATTTTTTAAAAGATAGTAAAATCATCTCAGTAGAAGATAAAGAAAAAATAAAACTATTAGAAGATGATGACAATCCCGTGTTGGTATACTTTAAATTGAGAGAGTTTTAGGATATGGAAAACAAATTTCTACAATTGTTTTTAACTTGGAAAAATAGTACTCGTTTAATTATTTAGATAAAATTGTATTAGTCGCCAGAGAATTAAAAAACAAACCCTAAATACAGACTTAAAACGCTGTATTTAGGGTTAATCATAAAATTTTTGATAGGAAACTTTAAGCGTATTTCATAACAAAAACTAAACAAGTAAGAGTCATAAAAACTTCAATAAAACCTTAATCAAGTAATGATTTCTAATTAGGCCTCATGTGTCTAATGCTTAAAATGGCGTATTCCTGTGAAAACCATTGCCATTTGGTGACTATTGCAATAATCAATACTCAACTGGTCTTTAATCGACCCTCCAGGCTGAATAACATCTGTAATTCCTGCTTTATTAGCAATTTCGACACAATCAGGAAAAGGGAAAAAAGCATCACTCGCCATTACAGCTCCGTTTAAATCGAATTTAAATTGCTTCGCTTTTTCTATGGCCTGCATCAAAGCATCCACTCTACTTGTTTGTCCAGTACCACTTGCCAACAACTGTTTATTTTTTGCCAAAACAATGGTATTTGATTTGGTATGCTTACATATTTTTGAAGCGAAGAACAAATCTTCCAACGCTCCATCTGTTGGCCTCTGTTCAGTTGCGTATTTCACATCAGCCAAACTATCTGTACTAAGGTCCTTATCTTGTACCAAATAGCCGTTCAAACACGAGCGAACAGAAGTTTCTGGCAGTGTTATATCTTTCTGCACTAATATAATACGATTTTTTTTCTGTTCCAAAATTTCCAAAGCATCATCGCTATAAGAAGGAGCAATGATTACCTCAAAAAACAACGAATTCATGTCATTTGCTGTTGCAGAATCTATTTTGGTGTTTGAAATCAATATGCCTCCAAACGCCGACACTGGGTCACCTGCCAAAGCAGCCGCATATGCCTCTTGAATGCTTTTACGAGTAGCAACACCACAAGCATTGTTATGCTTCAAAATAGCAAAAGTAGGATCCTCATGTTTGAATTCCAAAATCAGATTCACAGCTGCATCTACATCTAATAAATTATTGTAAGACAATTCTTTACCATGTAACTTTTCGAATAAAGCATCAAAATCACCATAGAAAAATCCTTTCTGATGTGGGTTTTCGCCGTAGCGAAGTACCTGCCCTTGATTTTCACTGATTTTAAGTACAGGAATTTCTTCTGTTTGGTTGAAATAATTGAAAATAGCTGTGTCGTAATGAGAAGATACCTGGAAAGCCTTTGCTGCAAAATTTTTGCGTTGCTCCAAGGTGGTGGCTCCGTGTGAGTTTAGTAAAATATCGAATAAGTCAGGATAATGCTCCACCGAAGCTACACATAATACGTCTTTAAAATTTTTAGCTGCCGCACGAATCAGAGAAATACCTCCAATATCTATCTTTTCAATAATATCACTTTCAATTGCACCACTAGCAACGGTTTTTTCAAATGGATACAAATCTACAATAACAATATCTATTTGAGGAATTGCATACTGAATCATCTCAGCAACATCACTGTCATTATCCTGACGATTAAGAATACCGCCAAAAATCTTAGGATGTAGTGTTTTTACTCTTCCTCCAAAAATCGAAGGGTAATCCGTTACTGTTTCCACGGGAATCACCTCTACGCCTAAATTTCTGATGAAAGATTCTGTACCACCAGTTGAATACATAGTTATCCCTAAACTATTCATTTTATGAATAATAGGTTCTAATCCTGTTTTGTCGAAAACAGAAATCAAAGCAGATTTAGCTTGTTTTGTGGGTTTCATTAAAAAAAATGTCTTATATTTGGGTGCAAAAATAGTATTTTTACACAAGATAATAAAGCATCTCTATCAAAAAATTATGTTTATATACCTACAGCTACTAAAAGAAAGTTTCCGTTTTGCAACCAAGTCATTACGAGATAATAAGCTACGTACTTTTTTATCTTTATTAGGTGTTAGTGTTGGAATATTTCTGATTATTTTAGTACTTTCAGCAGTGGATTCATTAAATCGAAACATTCAAGAAAATCTTGCAGGATTGGATAAAAACTCTATGTATGTATCGAAGTTTTCATTTGGCCCTACAGATGTTCCTCGTTGGCAACGGCTTAATTTTCCACAGGTTACATATCAGGAGTATGAGTTTTTAAAAAAAGATATTCCCAATGTGGAAGCCATGTCTTATGCAATTTTTGGAGTAAGTTCTTCCATAAAATACGAAGGAAAAACCATTGAAAATGTTCCTGCAAGAGCAGATACTTCGGAAATATCAGAAATTGAGGATATTAAAGTTGAGAAAGGACGATTGATGACTGAATCCGAATCAAGAGTAGGAGCTCCGGTTATCGTTTTGGGACACCAGATAGCCCAACAACTTTTTGAAAACGAAGATCCTATAGGAAAAGAAGTTCGTTATTTAAGCAAAAAGATGGTGGTTATTGGCGTTTTGAAAAAATACGGCTCAGTGAGTGATAATGACGAAAAAGTATTTTTGCTTTCTACTTTTGTTAGAAGTTTTATGAACACAGGCACACAAGGGGTTCCCAGCGGAATT
The DNA here is from genome assembly GCF_000827555.1 of Capnocytophaga canis. Taxonomy (GTDB): domain Bacteria; phylum Bacteroidota; class Bacteroidia; order Flavobacteriales; family Flavobacteriaceae; genus Capnocytophaga; species Capnocytophaga canis. The sequence continues at coordinate 55,650 of NZ_CDOI01000155.1, read as the reverse complement.
GCCATAAAACCTAAAAAAGGAGTTAATATGCAAGAATTTGAAGATATTCTTGTACAGCGTTTTAGAAAATACAGGGGCTTGAAACCCGAAGAAATCAATAATTTTTTTCTGAATAAAATGTCCTCTTTTACAGATATGATTGACCAAACTATAGGCATGATGAATTTGGTAGGGTGGATTGTTGGTGGATTTTCGATTTTGGTGGGTGGTTTCGGAATTGCTAATATAATGTTTGTAAGCGTTCGAGAAAGAACAAGCCTTATCGGGATACAAAAATCGTTGGGAGCTAAAAAGCATTTCATTCTGTTTCAGTTTTTGTTTGAAGCTGTACTTTTAGCATTGATTGGAGGTTTTTTAGGATTGCTTTTTGTATGGCTTGGAACGATTCTCGCTTCTCAACTAACCGATGAACTCACTTTTGTGTTATCAGTTCAAAATGTAATTATTGGTTTGGGGGTGTCGTTTCTTGTCGGACTGATTTCAGGAATCATTCCCGCGTTGAATGCCTCGCAGTTGAACCCTGTGGAAGCTATCAGAACAGGAATGTAAGTCACTGAATAAAAGTAATTTAAAATGGATAGAAAGCATCTTCGATATAATTGATACTGCATCCAGTTTGGTTCTTTACTATTGAAATGATATCAAATTGCACTTCCGTATCCAAATCGTTTTTTAAAACATACTGATTTGCTGCTTTAACCACTAAGTTAATTTTCGATTTGTTGACAAAACTCTCTGGTTCTCCATAGGCAACGGAGGTTCTGGCTTTAACCTCTGTTATATGTAAAATATTGTTTTTCAGAGATATAACATCTATTTCAGCGTGAGCATAAATGAAATTCTGAGCCAAAATGGTGTGTCCGTTTTCGATGAGAAAATCAACCGCTATTTGCTCGGCTTCCTTTCCAAAATCATTGTGTTGTGCCATAGTTATTTTTGATCTTTTGGTGAGGTTCTCTGAATCATTCGTTTAGAAATAATATTAAATCTCCATAGTAGCCATACAGCAGCAACAGTTAGTCCGAAAAGTAAACCTATCCAAATCCCCATGGTACCTAACTCAGTCTTCAGTCCTAAGTAGTAGCATACAGGAAAACTCAATATCCAGTAGGCAACAAAAGTAATATACATAGGCACTTTAACATCTTGTAGTCCTCGCAATGCCCCCAAAGCGGTCACTTGTAATCCGTCAGAAATTTGAAAAATAGCTGCAATCAGCAAGAGCTTAGCCGCCTCACCGATAACGAAAGCATTCTCCGTTAATTTTTCTAAATTATCCATCTCTAAATATAAGGTCGGCAACCAAGTTCTAAAAACAGTTAACAATAATGCAAAAAAGGATTGAGTGAACAGTACCAATACGAATACGGATAAACCTATGCGACGTAAATTAAAAAAATCCTTAGTGCCTAATTGATTTCCGACACGTATCATGGCCGTTACTCCCAAACCGTTAGCAACCATAAAAGTCATTGATGCTAAATTTAACGCTATTTGATTGGCTGAAAGCTCTTTCTCTCCCAAGATACCACTCATCCAAATAGCAGCCGTAAAAATGCCTACCTCAAAAATCATTTGTAACCCAGAAGGAATCCCTATATTGATTATTTTCTTTATATTTTTTCTATCAAACGTATTCCACTGTAAACCAACAACATACTCTTTTGTCTGTTTTATCTTTTTTAACATCCACCAAAGTAATATGGGCATTAAAAATCGTGAAACAAGTGTCCCAACTCCTGCTCCTATAACTCCTAAAGCAGGCATCCCAAGTTTTCCATAAATGAATATATAATTGAAAATTATATTAATAATATTACCTATAAGAGTGACATACATGGCATATTTAGTCAGGGACAGACCATCAGCAAATTGCTTGTATGCCATAAAAAATCCAAGTGGAATAAGAGAAAAAGCCACCAAAAAAGTGTAAGGAACAGCAAGTTTAACCACATTCTCAGGTTGTCCTGTTAAATACATCAAAGGTTCAGCGAAAAACAAGAGTAAAAATAGGAAAAAACACAAAACACTATTGAGTAAAATACCGTGTTTTAGAGTCGATTTTACTTCCTCTTTATCACCTTCCCCATCAGCTTTCGCAACTAAGGGCGTAAGTGCTGTCGAGAAACCTATCCCAAAAGACATAGCAATGAAAATAGCACTATTTCCCAATGCCACTGCAGCCAACTCTGTAACGCCCACTTTACCGACCATTACATTGTCGATAAATCCAACAAAAACGTGCCCTAACATCCCTAATATAACAGGGTAAGCAATGATTAAATTCTGTTTAAATTCTTTTGTGTAGTTCGAAAGTTTATGGAATATCACAATCTCTATTTTTTTAACAAGGGACAAAGATACAGAAACTATTTTTATCAACCACGAAAAAAATGTTCTTATGAGTTCGCTATTTCAACAAAAACCTATATCTTTGGCTGAAAATATTTCGAATCAATGAAAAAGAAAATTGCAGTAGTAATGGGAGGATACTCAGGGGAATGCGGTGTTTCTCTCAAAAGTGGGCAACTGATTTTACAGAATTTGGATAAGGAAAAATACGAAGTTTTTGAGGTACATATTCTCAACGAAGGTTGGTTTTTGATAGACAAATCGGGAGGCAAATCATTTTCTATCAACAAGGGAGATTTTTCGGCTACTAAGGACGGTGAAAAAATAACCTTTGACCTTGTCGTCAATACAATCCATGGTACTCCTGGCGAAGATGGACAGCTCCAAGCCTATTGGAAACTGATAGGAATTCCCTACACAGGTTGCGATTTTTATCAATCGGCATTGACATTCAACAAACGCGATACTCTCTCCGTTTTGGCTAAATTCAACATCCCGAAAGCAAAATCAATCTATGCATCGAAAAAAGATAAATTAGATTTCAATCTGATTTCTAAGGAATTAGGACTACCTTTATTTGTAAAAGCAAATCGATCAGGGAGCAGTTTAGGGGTTTCCAAAGTGCGTACCTCCGCTGAATTTGAAGAGGCTTTACTCAATGCTTTTCAGGTAGATGATGAAATCTTGATTGAATCTTTTCTTAGTGGACGCGAAATATCTGTAGGTGTTATGCGTCTAAATGGAAAAACCACCGTTATGGGACATACCGAAATTATCTCTGAAAATGATTTCTTTGATTATGAGGCGAAATATCTTGGAAAATCAAAGGAAATTACCCCTGCTTTACTGAGTGATGAACTTATAGAACGCATTGATGGACTGACTATAAAAATATATGATATTCTGAATATGAAAGGGTTCTCTCGGATTGATTATATTATCATGGATAATATTCCTCATTTTATTGAAATAAACACCAACCCTGGACTATCACCACAAAGTATTTTCCCACAGCAGGTAGCTCACAAAGGATTAAATTTTTCAGACTTATTAGATTCAGAGATTAATTCTGCATTAAGTAATTGATTAACAGAACAATATTTTTCCTTCGTACCCCAAAAAAGACATAAAACCATAACATATAGAAGAATATGAAAAGAGCATTATTCCCTGGATCATTTGACCCGATCACCTTAGGGCATTACGACATTGTTTGCCGTGCGTTGGATCTATTTGATGAGATTGTCGTTGCTATTGGAGTGAATAACGATAAAAATTATATGTTCTCAATAGAGGAACGTAAAACCTTTATCGAAAAAGCCTTTGCTGACAAACCTAAGGTTAAAGTAACTACTTATCAAGGACTTACGGTAGATTATTGTAAAGAAATTGGAGCTTCGTTCATTTTGCGAGGGCTGAGAAATCCAGCTGACTTTGAATTTGAAAAAGCTATAGCTCATACTAATCGTAAGTTATCGAAAATCGAAACCGTTTTTCTACTTACAGCTTCAAGCACGTCCTACATTTCATCATCTATAGTTCGGGATGTGATTCGGAACAATGGAGATTACACCGTTTTAGTACCTAGCAGCGTAGTTGTTAATCCAAAATAGCATTTTCTAACGCTATCCCATTTTTTCTGCAACTTCCTCCAATACAGCCAAAATCTCCGAAAGAGAATCCAAAGTTACCATCTTTTGACGGTATTCTTTGAAATTAGGAATTCCACGGAAGTAATTAGCATAATGGCGTCTCATTTCTAATACGCCTTGTCGCTCACCTTTCCATTCGGATGCCCATGTAAGATGTTTCTTTACAGCTTGTACTCGATCAATAATAGTAGGAGCTGACAAATTTTCGCCTGTACTAAAATAATGCTTTATCTCATTGAAAATCCAAGGATAACCGATTGCTGCACGACCTATCATGATGCCATCAACTCCAAATTTTTGGCGGTACTCGAGTGCTTTTTCGGGGCTGTCGATATCTCCATTTCCAAAAATAGGAATCTTTACTCGTGGATTTTCTTTAATTCGAGCAATATGAGTCCAATCGGAGTGTCCTTTGTAGAGTTGTGAACGTGTACGAGCATGAATTGAAATTGCCTGAACTCCAACATCTTGCAATCGTTCCACAACTTCATCTATGTTGATAGAGGCTTCATCCCACCCCAAACGAGTTTTCACCGTCACAGGCAATTTTGTACTATTAACAACCGCTTTTGTAAGACGTACCATCAGGTCAATATCCTTCAAAACCCCTGCTCCTGCTCCTTTTGAAACAACTTTTTTCACAGGGCAACCGAAGTTGATATCCAACACATCGGGTTCAACAGCTTCTACAATTTTAGCAGAAAGAGCCATCGCCTCTTCGTCACCTCCAAAAATTTGAATACCTACGGGACGCTCATAGTCAAAAATATCCAATTTTTGTCTGCTTTTAATCGCATCACGAATCAATCCTTCAGAAGAAATGAATTCGCTGTAAAGCATATCTGCTCCGTGAATTTTACATAACCTACGGAATGGTGGATCACTAACATCCTCCATTGGAGCTAACAACAACGGAAATTCGCCTAACTCTATATTGCCAATTTTTACCATAATCCTCTATTTTGTCAATCGTTGTCGTACCACTTCATACAAAAATACTCCACAAGCCACTGATACATTCAACGAACTTATATCGCCCAACATGGGAAGTTTTGCCTTTTCATCTGACAATTTTAACAATGCTGGTGATACTCCTACATCTTCTGCTCCCATAATGATTGCTAAAGGCTCGGTCATTGTGACATCATAGATTTGCTGATCTGTTTTCTCAGTAGCTACAACTGTTTTAATACCACTTCCTTGTAGGTAATAAATCGCATCACGGAGGTTATCAACCTTACATATAGGCACTTTGAATACTGCTCCTGCAGAAGTTTTGACCGTATCCGCCGTAACAGAAACGCTTCCTCTCTTAGGAATGATAATCCCTGAAACCCCTGTACATTCAGCAGTTCGGATAATAGCTCCAAAATTACGGACATCAGACAGATGGTCTAATATCAAAAATAATGGTGTTACTCCACTTTCAATGGTATTAATAACTAAATTCTCAAAATCGTGATATTCCACAGGTGACACATTAGCTACCACTCCTTGGTGATTTTTTTTCGTCAAACGATTTAGTTTTTCTACGGGAACATACGAAATCATAATCTGTTCCTTCTGCAATAAAACTTGCAACTCTTGAAACAAACTACCTTTTAAACCCTTCTGTACGAAAACCTTATCAACGGTTTTTCCTGCTGTAATAGCTTCAATCACGGCACGAATGCCAAATATTTGATAGTCTTTGTCCATCATTGTGTATTGAGAGATTTTTAAAATTTTAAAGAATTATGAGTATTTCAAGATGTACATATACTTTTCTTATCTAAACGCTGTTTTAGCACACCTTGTTTTCTATTCCATTATTTACATAAAAACATTTAAATTGAATAAAATTCCAATTCAAATAACCCCTTTTTTCGTCAAAAACCAAATTAGAATGCTAAAACTGAAAATAGATAAAAGGCTGAAAATCCGAAGAGTATGCCTGATAACACATAATCACTGTTACAACAGCAATCCCAGCTTTCACAACGATATGACTCTCAGAAAAAATATGCTCTATTTCATCCTTCCAACGATTTGGTAACCAATGAACTATATAGCCTATAAGCATAACCGTAAACACGGATTTATAATGCCACAGTACGTCAAAAGCCATTCCCCATTGCATATCATTAGCTACTTGGCTAAACCATTCTCCAATAGATTGCATATCCTTCCCACGAAAGAAAACCCGTGTGAAAGTAATAAAAGCAAAAGTAAATCCTATTTTCCAAACAGTTGCTAACCAATGGGTAGATTGCTCGTACGGACTTACCTTTCTCCAATATTTGTATGCCACTACACCCAATCCATTCAAACCTCCCCAAATTACGTACTTCCACGAAGCTCCGTGCCACAACCCCCCGATGAGCATTGTGAGCATTATGTTGATGTTTGTAATTACGTGTCGTTCAAAACTCTTACTGTAAAAGGACAATAAGGAGCCTCCTATAAGCAAGACTCCCATAATGATTGAAAACCAAAAGCTATTCATGGCAACCACCACTCCCACAATGAAAATTAAGGAGATGATAAACGTTCCTACGGAACTTTTTCGGTTTCCTCCTAAAGGAATATACAAATAATCACGCAACCATGTGGACAATGAAATGTGCCAACGTTTCCAGAAATCTCCACAGTTAATAGCCTTGTAAGGCGAATTAAAGTTTACCGGAAGCTGGAAACCCATAAGCAATGCTACTCCTATGGCTATGTCCGTATAACCCGAAAAGTCACCATAAATTTGGAGAGAATAACCTATAATTGCCATTATATTCGTAAAGCCTGAATACATGGTTGGATTGTCAAAAACCTGATCCAAAAAATGCAAAGCTATGAAATCGGCAAAAATCATTTTTTTAACAAGACCTTTGAGAATCAAATAAATCCCTCTGTTGAACGCTTCATTGGTGATAACTGTTTTCTTTGTAATTTGAGGTACAAAATTTTCAGCTCTCACGATTGGCCCAGCTACTAATTGTGGAAAAAAACTGACATACAAGCCAAAATCAAGAATGTATTTTAACGGAGCTATTTTCTTTCGGTAAATATCAACGGTATAACTAATTGTCTGAAAGGTATAAAACGAAATTCCGACAGGCAAAATAATGGTACTGACACGGAAGTAACCCTCTGAATCAAAGCCATTTGCCCAATATGCCAGATAGTTAAACACCTCATATTGAGTATTGAAAAGTGTATTATGAGTATCGGTTAAGAAATATGCATACTTGAAGTAAGATAAAACGAATAAATTCAAGATTATACTGATGGTAACAGCTATTTTTCGTTTGCGTTCTTCTTTCTGCTGATAGATATAATTTCCTAAATAAAAATCAGTTATGGTACTAAAAACCAACAACAGAACAAATAAACCACTGGCTTTGAAGTAGAAATACATACTTGCGAAGAGCAAAAACAGATTTCTCATTCGCCTTCGGCGGTAAATCACAGTGAAAATAGCATAGACAATAGCAAAAAATATCCAAAAATCAATTCGGACAAAATTTAACGGATGATTTTCATCAAATGTAAATATATTTTGAATAAAATCCATACTAAAATCTATTCAATTGCTAAAATATTCTCATACAAAGAGTTGAAGAATAATTCAGAGATGCGTTGCGTTCCCTTAGGTTTCAAATGTACATAGTCGGACGATGCCAAATTTTCTGATACCCAAATCGGCATTGAGTTTTCACCTCCCATAGCCTCGTAAATACTCCAAAAGGCAACGCCATTTTCTAAGCACTTTTTCTTCATTTCCTCATTCAACTTTGGTAAAAACGGATAAGTCACCATTTTCCCATTTTCGGAAGTAGACATATCACTGGGCCCTATAACTATAAAAATAGCATCCGGATTACTGCGTTTCACCCATTTTATATTTTGAATAAGAGAGTGTGCATAGTCCGTAACCTGTTTATCTTTACGAATATATGGAATAGTGTTTCCTCCATATTGAAAGATGAATATATCCGCTTTTCGGTCGGCTGACATTTGTTCGAAATTCTCTCGGTTCAATCGAGTAAACACACGTCCAGCTTCGCCACGCATAGCGACATTGTCCATACTAACACCTGTATCCCTATCCAAAGTAATTCCATAAAAATCAGGACTAAACTTGCCTTCTAACTCCACTCTGATTTCCTTTGGAGTATTCGCAAAATTCAGTTGAAAATTATGATATTTTCCATCTGTTTTGAGAAAATCCTCCTTCAACAGTTTCCCATTTTCATAGACAGTAATCTTAACTTCGTGGGTATTGTTTCCGTAATGTAAACCAAACTTAGTGTAAGTTTGTAAGCGTTTGTACACATTTCCAAAAGGTTTGACCACAAAGTGTGCTTTTTTGACGCTGGTGGTGTCTGCATCATAACTTGTAAATCTTGAAAAAGTAGCAAACAAACCATATTTTTCGTGGGGTACTTTTGATTTTCGATTTCGGTCAAACGAGGCAAAGCGCAACCAATTTTCACTCGTACTTATGTTTACACTGGTTTGTGAGTAAACAACCTTAATTGGAATAAAACCCGGCCCTCCTCCACCAAAAGCATTTTGAAATCGATTGCGAACGTATTTAGTAATACGATCACCTTCAATCTGTGAATCACCATAATGTATAATCCGACAGCTGGATTTATTTAATTTTTCGCGTAGTAGTGTAATAAAATCAGTGACATTATCAGGATAATACATCTTGCCTTCAACATTAGTAATGAGTTCTGGCTTCTCTTTTTTCGGAGTAGTCAAATCACTCGTAGTTTTGGTTTTCACCGCAAGGACTTCTGTATCTTCAACAGAAACAACGCTCTCAATAATATCCTTGGCTTTGCTATTATCACTACGATTGTTGCGAATTAAAATATCTGACGTGGGATATTTAATCATTGTATTTCCTAACACAATTCCTTCTTTTACAGACCCTTGTAACGTCAAATAGCGTTCACTAAAAAAAGTAATCACAAAGAGTGTCATAAGCACTCCTAGTATGAATATGACTATTTTTTTGGGATTCATGTTGTTTCCTTTTTTATTCAAGCCACGAAAATACAATTTTTTAAGAAATTACAAGCAGTTTCTATTTTTTTTTTGAAAAATATTATCGTAAAACGTTTTTTCATCTAAGAAAAACAAACCGTGCTGAAGCAAAAAAACTCCGATAACAATTTTAGCGATATTCTAATTTCACTGAATTATTTCCTTATTTTAAAAATCTAAAAATGAAAATACCATAAAAAAGACCTTCCTAAAAAAGAAGGTCTCTTTATTATCTTAAGAAGCATTGATAATAATATGTATAAATGAAAAAATCTTAAATAAATGATTATCAGATATGATTCTAATCACACGATCTTTTCCTTCTCATGATTGAACTGTTGAGAAACCTATGCTACAAGTGAAACTTCATGCTTATGACTAATAGGATATCTGTTCAACTATTTCAAGTCCATATCCTGACATTCCAACATAATGAGATTGTTTTGAATTTGTCAATAAACGAAGTTTACGAATATTTAAATCGTGCAGAATTTGTGATCCCATACCAATGTCTTTAGTATCTGCAGATGTTACAGGAGCATAGCTACCACTCTGTTTTTCTTTAATTTCAGTGATACGTTTCAGTAAATTCTGTGAATAACCTTCTTTGTTGATAACAATCACTGCACCTTTCCCTTCTTCGTTGATTTTCTTGAAAATTCGTTCTAAGGGATTCTCTTTTTCAGAAGCTAGTACTTCCAAAATATCATTACTAATGAATGAGGCGTGTACTCGAGTCAAAATAGCTTCATCCGATTCCCAAGTACCTTTGGTAAATGCTAAATGAATTTGTTTGTTTGTTGTTTGTTCGTAAGCACGTAAACGAAATTCACCATAAGGTGTTTGGAGGTGAAAATCCTCTTTTTTCACAATTAAGGTATCTTTTCGCATACGATACGCTATCAAATCTTCAATAGAAATGAGTTTCAAATCAAATTTTTTAGCTACTTCTGCCAATTGAGGCAATCGTGCCATCGTTCCATCCTCATTGAGGATTTCTACCAAAATCCCAGCAGGTTGCATTCCTGCTAACCGAGCCAAATCAATAGCAGCTTCCGTGTGTCCCGTTCTGCGAAGTACGCCTCCTTCCTTAGCTCGAAGTGGGAAAATATGTCCTGGTCGTCCCAAATCAAATGGTCTTGTTTCAGGATTGACGAGTGACAAAATTGTTTTGGCTCTGTCGTGTGTTGAAATACCTGTGGTACAACCATGTCCTTTTAAATCGACCGATACAGTAAATTGAGTTTGGTGGAGTACGGTGTTATTTTGTACCATCATTGGTAGATCCAATTCCTCACAACGTTTTTCGGTAAGTGGAGCACATACCAATCCACGTCCATGAGTGACCATAAAATTAATCATCTCCGGTGTTGCTTTTTCAGCTGCTGCGATAAAATCTCCTTCATTTTCACGATTTTCATCATCCACAACGATGATGACTTTCCCTTTTTTTATGTCTTCAATAGCTTCTTCTATTGTGTTTAATTGAATTTTGTCCATTGTTTGTTTTATAGTTAAAGTGCAAAGATATGATTTTTTTTGAAACAATAAATAAGATTAGTTCGTATCTTCTTCGGTGTTCTCAAAAAAACTGAACACACTACCACCATATTTTTTGTCATATGAAAAATTGGGTAAGGTTTCCAATTCTACGTGTTTGGAGTGTTCGATGATGAGAATCCCATTTTCATTTAAGAGATTTTTGTTAAAAACAAGCTGTATAATTTCGTTAAACTTATCTTGTTGAAAATCATACGGAGGATCGGCAAAAATTACGTCAAAAGTTTGAGTTGTTTTTTGCAAAAAAGTGTAAACGTCTGATTTTATAGCATTTATACCAAATTTTAATTCATCACTTATTTTATTAATAAACTGTATACAACCGCTGTGACTGTCCACCGAAATAAGGTGTTCACATCCTCTACTGGCAAATTCGTAGCTGATATTTCCTGTTCCTGAAAACAAATCCAACACAGATATTTCATTAAAATAATATAAATTATTGAGTATGTTGAACAAAGCTTCTTTAGCAAAGTCAGTAGTTGGACGAACGGGGAGTTTTTGCGGAGCCACCAATCGTTTGCCTTTGTTTTTTCCTGAAATGATTCTCATTTGTAATCTAAAACTAAAAATTTGTGCAAAGATAAGCTCTTTTCGTCTAAAAGAAAAAATAAGGTTATTCTTTACTATTAAACATTTTATAATTAACAGCTTACATAAAAAAAACGAAATTTATAACCTCATAATTCGTTTATTTGAACCATTTTTTAATCTTGAAACGTTAGTAAAAAACATAAAGCTCCCGTAAATTAAGTTCCAAACCACACAAAAACATACAATAGCTCTAAAAGTACTATTTCATGCGTTTTATCGGCGAAAAAAACTTTGAAATTTGGATTATAACAAAAAAACATTACCTTTGCCCAATTAACTTTTTTTAAAAAATAACAACTAATATGAAAAAAATGTTTTTACTTTTGGGGCTATTAGCCTCGTTTACAGTTGCTTCTGCACAGAACGATTTAGGAGTTGGCAACTTACAACTGAACGCGGGATTTGGGCTTTCAAGTTGGGGGACTCCTGTTTATTTAGGGGTTGATTATGGAGTTGCAGAAGATTGGACTGTAGGAGGTGAGATTTCCTATCGCTCAACCAACTACGGGGTTGCAGATAGAAATGTTAAGTATACCAATGTAGGTGTGGTTGGTAATGTTAATTATCATTTTAATCGTTTGTTCCAATTACCTTCACAATTTGATTTATATGCAGGAGGAAGTTTGGGATATTATTCTTGGACAAATAATTACAAAGTGGAGGGCTTCAATCATCACTACACATCAGGATTTGGATTTGCACTTCAATTGGGAGGACGTTATTTCTTTACCAACAATTTTGGTGTAAACCTTGAATTAGGAGGAGGCACTGTTTCGGGAGGAAAATTAGGAATCACGTATAAGTTCTAATCTTAAATTTATTTATCAAACAAATTGACTTATTTAATGACAATAAAACTTTAAATAAGTCAATTTTTATTTCTAATGAATTATGTATATAGAAAATGCTTACCACGGAAAAAGCCCTAAATGGCTTTATCTCATTTATTCCTTAGGTTTCCTTGGGTTTATGGGACTGAATTTTTTAGTATTGCTTTTTTTTGACTATCAAACGTTGATGCAAAATCAAATTGAGAAAAAAGGCGAGTTGCGTTACTTTGCCGAAGATTTGATGTCAGGTTTTGTGTTGTTTTTAGTAGCATTATTAGTTTGGGTACGCTACGTTCATAGGCAACCTTTACGCGCATTTCATACCTCACGGCCTCGTGTGGATTGGAAGCGATTTTTCTTTGCTTTTACTCTTTGGGGCGGTATCTTGGTATTGACTACTTTTATTGATTATTGGATGAACCCACAGGATTATGTGTGGAATTTTCAAGCAGATAAATTTTTTATACTATTGTTATTATCGGTTTTATTAATTCCTATTCAAGCTGGTTTTGAAGAGTATTTTTTCAGAGGGTATTTGATGCAAGGGATAGGTATTGCTGTTAAAAACCGCTGGATACCGCTATTGGTAACTTCTATTTTGTTCGGACTAATGCACAGCGCAAATCCAGAAATTGAAAAATTAGGTTATGGATTTATTTTCTACTATATAGGAATAGGATTATTTTTAGGTATGATAACCTTATTTGATGAGGGATTGGAGTTGGCATTAGGATTCCATATAGCTAATAACCTCATTACGGGATTATTAGTAACTACCAATTGGGGAGTTTTTAGGCTCCCTGCTCTGTTTGTTAATACGGCTGACCCAACGGATGGAGCTTATTATCAGTTATTGTTTTTGGGAGTTTTTATTTTACTTTGTTTCTACATGTTTTCAAAAAAATATGGCTGGAATCTGAAAGATTGGAAACAAAAACTTTTTGGAAAAGTAATGTCTGAAAAAGAGTTTTTTAATAAAATAACCCCTGAGACACATGCCCAATCAGAAAGAGAGATAATGAAATAAAGGCAGCTCACTCTTAAATTCTCACAATAGTTTTTAAGGGTAGAAACAGGAAAATATTTACATTAGAATTCAGTTTTTAAAACAAAACCCCGATTTTCAGCTTTTTGCCGAATTTCGGGGCTTGTTTATAGCAGATATTCAAAACATTTATCTGATAATACAACAGTTTGTAGGTTTTCTAAAAAATACAAATTTGATAGCACTACTATGGGAATACACCTCTTTCTTTGTACACCTGTTCTAATTTTTCTAATGCTACTATATAGGCTGCCGTTCTGTAGTCGGTTTTATATCTTTCTGCACAAGAAACTACGTTGTCAAATGCTGTTTCAATTTTATCGTTAAGTTTTTCCAAAACTTCTTCGATTTTCCAAATCTCAGCCCGTTTGTTTTGTAACCACTCAAAGTAAGAACCAATAACTCCTCCACTATTACAAAGGATGTCAGGAATTATGTGGATACCCTTTTTCAAAATAATTTCTTCAGCTGCAGCATCTGTTGGTCCATTGGCTCCCTCAGCAATAAGCGTAGCTTTGATTTCATTGGCATTATCTACTGTGATTTGATTTCCTAATGCTGCAGGAATCAAAATATCACAAGGTGTTTTCCAGAACTCGGCATTCTCAATTTTTTGAGCTTTTTCGAAACCTCCAACGCCTCCTTTGTTAGTTTTTGCGTATGCCGACAATTCCTCGGGATCAATACCATTTGCGTTAGCAATAGAACCTGTATGGTCTTGTACTGCAATCAATTTAGCACCTTCTTTATGCAAGAAATGAGCCGCCCAATATCCTACGTTACCAAAACCTTGAACAATATAGGTCTTGCCATTCAAATCAACGTTGTTTTTCTTAGCCCACTTTTTAATAGCCGTTACAACTCCAAATCCAGTAGCACGATCTCTTCCTGCTAAACCACCTGAAACTACAGGTTTTCCTGTAACCACGTGTAGATTTACAGATCGATTTGCAGGTGATTTTGCTGAGGCATAGGTATCTGAAATCCAAGCCATTATCTGAGCATTAGTATTTACGTCTGGAGCTGGAATATCATAATCAGGACCAATATTATCACCTAAAGCATAAGTAAAACGACGTGTAATACGCTCTAACTCACCTTTTGAATATTTTGAAGGGTCAATCTGAATCCCTCCTTTTCCACCTCCGTACGGAAGTCCAGCAATTGCAGATTTCCAAGTCATCCAAGTTGCCAGAGCCTTAGCTGCATCAATATCCACGGTTGGATGATAGCGCAACCCTCCTTTGTAAGGCCCCAATGCATTATTGTGCTGTACGCGATAACCTGTAAAAACTTCTATAGAACCATCGTCCATCTTCACAGGAAAGTGAACTACGATTTCATTTTGGGTAGAAGCTAAAATCTTGCGAACCCCAGGATCCAAATTCATTTTATCAGCGGCTTTGTTGAACTCGTGCATCACGTTTTCATACATTCCTGTTCTTTTCTTTTCTGTTTCGTTACTCATATTTTTTATATTTATAATAAAAATGAGCGTAAAAGTATGTACTAAAATTGAATTATCCAAAAAAAAGATAAGTGTTTTTATATGAATTAGCAAAAAACGAAATTTTTAGAAAGATAAAGAAAGTAACTATTTTTAGATTATGTAAGAAGTTATTTAACTTTTTTCAAAATAAGTTGATTTTTATTTCATAATATTGCTTTATTGATGAGTAAAATAAAATGTAAAAAAGTTTTTCTAAAATAGATTTTCTCTCTAATCTGACCTTTCTGTATATACCTCAAAACGCCTTTCAGTTTTTTTTCTTATTCGGTTATTTTCTTTAGCCAAGGAGAATATATGAGTTTCTGTGACGCAATTACTTTAGAAAAATCGCTCTTTTGAAAATTTTAAAACTTTCTTCAATAAAAAGTAAAAAAATCGCTTGTTACCCCTAAAAACTTTATATAATTGCAATTTAACTTTTTTGTACAGAAAATATGGTTTTCAGATTTTATCCTAAATTTTGAGTCTGTTTGTAGTAAAAATGAAAAATATTCTATTGACATGGAGAAGTTTATAGATTTTCCGAAAATATCTGAAAGAAAAAAGAAGCTACCCGATTCGTAAATTTTGAATTTCAGGGCAACTTCTTTTTATTTTGCTCATAAACTATAATAATTACTCTGTTACAATTTCAAAATGTTTTAACCGGATTTGAAAAGGAGTATCAGCGTTATTAATAAAACGAACGTATTTCACATTGTGGACATTTTCTGAACTATTCCAACGACTATTGCGGAGGCTTCCTGAAATATCTTTCCAATCAATTCCATTAGTAGAAATCTGTATTCTTCCTTTCTCAAAATGCTTAGCATCTCCAAGATCTACTGAAATAGTTTTAACTGAAGCTACTTTTTCTAGTTCAATACCTAAAAAATCATCTTTTTTCACTGAAATATACTCCAATGCTGGAGAAATGCGTACTCCCCCACCCTTTTGAAGTAATGGTTGATATTCTATCTGTTGAATATTAGTTATGAGTTTATTTGGATTGAAATTTAAAGTCAAAGCCAGTTGTTCCCCAGTTTCTTGATTATATTTTCCTACTGAATATTTCAATATTTCAGCAATCAAAGGCTCTACAACCAAAGTCGCCACACGCACCCCAGGTTGGTATGGATTCTGATTATAAGTTTGATCAATGTCAAATTGTTGTTTCTGTAATTTTTGTAATTTTACATATCCTGCCTTGAATTTTGTATGATCTTTTTGATGTAAAGCTTCATATAATTCTATAGCTTGTTTTCCTTGTTGTCCCACAACCTCCAGTTGTAGTAACCATGGGCGTAGTTCTTCTATTAAAAGAGGATTTTCTTTTGTATTTAATAATTGTTTTGCTGCCGAAATGATATTGTCAAACTCTTTTTGTACACGTTTTAATTGTGGATTTTGTTCCTTTGTTAGATTTTGTAAAAATTGTTTAGCAAATGGAGCAAATTCAACAGATTCTACTCTTCTATACTGATGTCCGTTAACTCCTAAATCGGAACTATGCTTAGCAAACGTAAGTAAAGCTTTTTTGTTTTGAGGCATTAATCTTGCCATAGCTTTATGCCAAGCTCGTTCAGAATCGTAGGTTGCTACGTTCCAGGTGTAATCAGCTACGCCATAAATTGCAATCATCGAAGCCTCAGGATGTTCCATCGGATTGGATACAAAACCTGACATATCGTCTTTGATATCATTCGTATTTCCATAGGCAGCTCCTAAAAGCATGTGATTTCGCACATAGTCTGACACAGGAAAATTCCACCAAATGTAGGCTTTACGTTTTATTTTAGCATTTATCCATTCCATGGTGGCTTTGTCGATATCTGCAACGACTGTGTTACCTGTCCACATTATGTGAATAGATGGATGTAGTACTTCTCCTAAAGTTTCTAAATATCTTTTCTCAGGATTTGACCAACCTTTGTTATATTCAGTAGGACACATTATTAAAGGATTAACGTCTTTTTTCTTTTCTACAAACTCGGTATGTAAAAAGTTTAACAATTCGGCTTGTTTCTGTGGATTTGTACCTTCACCTGAAATATCATCAAAAAAAACTGCAAAAGCTCGTACACCTAACTGATACATATCCTCAAATTTACGCAAAAGATGTTGGCGGTCAGTATCATTCCATTGGATGTCCTTACCTGGGTGTATAGCCCATACGAAATCCACGTAGTTTTTATTAGCTTCCTGTACCAGCTCTTGCAATTGTTCAGCTTCTTTTGTAGGATAAGGTTTTCGCCAGTTGGGTGAGCTGTGATATGGATCGTCCTTCGGGCCATAGATATAGGTGTTAAGTTTATTCTCACCGTAAAATTCTATTTGGCGCAATCGTTTTTCGTGACTCCAAGGAGTTCCATAGAATCCTTCAACTACCCCACGATATTCCAAATCAGGATAGTCAATAATTTCTCCCAAAGGAATCTCCGAGTTTTTACTAAGCTGTTGAAAGGTACGGAGACCATAGTAGACTCCTCGTGGGTCATTCCCTACGATGTACACTTTATTTTTCTCAATACGCAGGTAGTAACCTTCTTTCTTATTGGGTGCTTTATGAGCATGTTTTTTAAACGTTTTATCGTCTTTTTCACTGAGAATAATTCGGAAAGGAATGGATTTTTTAGTAGAAATTTTCTTTCCTGTAAAAATCATTTTCTTGGGTATTGGATTCAGGAGTGAGTCATTAGCACTCATTTGCGTTACGGATAGCAACAGACATGCTAAAAAAAGAATTTTTGTTTTCATCATCATATAATTTTAATTAAGTTGAGTCTTTATTGAGTTGAAATATAATTGTTTATAATAAAATATTTTTTTTAAGGCGTAGAATTAGAAACTTGTATTATTTTTCCATTAAAAAACGTATATCCCTGTAAAGCAAATTCACTGATATAAACTGCCATCTCTTCGGCTGTAACGTTTGCTTTATAATTAGGAAAGGCCTCTGCTAACATTTCTGTTTGCACTGCTCCCAATGCTAATACGTTGAAAATGATTTCTTTTTCCTTATATTCCTCTGCTAAAAGTTCGGATAAGGTTATTAAAGCTCCTTTCGATGAGGAATAGGCTGATAGTTCTGCAAATTTC
Organism: Capnocytophaga canis; assembly: GCF_000827555.1. Taxonomy (GTDB): domain Bacteria; phylum Bacteroidota; class Bacteroidia; order Flavobacteriales; family Flavobacteriaceae; genus Capnocytophaga; species Capnocytophaga canis. The sequence goes on along the minus strand of NZ_CDOI01000155.1, from coordinate 37,998 downwards.
ATACTTCCTTGTACTCCTCCCATGCTACTGATATTCACAATATGAGCTTTTTTCACCATAAAAGGAATTATCTTTTGGATGAGCATCGCCACACCAAAAACATTTACTTTATACACCTCCATAAAATCAGTAGTAGTAAGCTCTTCGAAAGGTTTTTTGATTAATTTTCCAGCATTATTGATTAAAATATCTACTTTTCCCCATTCCTCTCGAACAAAATCAACCACTTTTTCTAAATCTTCCTCCAATGTAATATCAAAAGGAAAAAAATGAATGTTTTTATGATTCAATTTCAGCAAAGGAAGTGTATTTCGAGATAATGCCAACACCTGATGCCCTTGATCTGCCATTTGTTTGGCTATCTCTAAGCCGATTCCTCTACTTGTGCCTGTGACGATTACGTTTTTCATGCTTATTTACTTTTTTTGTCGTGCAAAAATAAGAATAAAAGAGAGATAAATCAACTGAAAATACTGTTTTTCATTTGACAACATTGCTTTTTTTCATAGATTTGCAAACATAATATTGCTTTGGAATAAAATTGATTGAACATTCTGTTTAAGAATAGAATATTTCCTTTGATTTTAACTTGTAATAGCATAAAAAATATATTCTTAAAGAGAGAAAATTGATATTTAGATCACTTTTTGGGGAAATATCATTTTAAATAGTAAAATATGTATCAAAAACTTTAAGAATGATTTATTTGTGGTAAAATTTCAATATTTTTAGAATCTAATTTGTGTAAGTTTTAAAGAAAAATAGAAAAATCAAATGAAAAAAAGATTAATTATGCTTGTTGCAGGGCTTATAGCTAATACTATGGATGCACAACAACCGCTAACACCTGAAAAACTATGGGAATTAGGACGTGTGGGAACGATGGGATTAACTCAAGACAAAAGTTTTGTGCTTTTTAGTGTTGCATACCCTAATGTTAAGGAAAATTCGTTTCGTCGTGAATTGTTCAAATTGTCGGTCAAAGGAGGTGTTCCGATTCCTATTTCAGAGGAGGAACTCAAACGTGAAACTACGAAATTTAATGCAACTAAAGACAAAAAGTTAGTTCATAAACCCGTAAAAATCAATAAAGTATTTGCTTCCGATTTTTATAATGATTTAGACAAATCAACTGGACAGAATTATAAAAGTTTAGATCATCGTCATTGGGACAAATGGATGGACGGGGCATACAACCATGTTTTCATTGAGAATATGACTGATGGAAAACAAGTCGACATTATGGAAGGGCTACCCTACTATTGTCCGCAAGAACCTTTTGGAGGAACGAGTGACTACATTTGGAGCAACGATGGAAAGAAAGTACTTTATGTAACTAAGGCTAAAGTAGGTACAGACTATGTAGTAAGCACTAACACAGATATTTACGAATATGATCTTGCTACACAAAAAACAAAAAACTTGAGCGAAGGGATGATGGGGTATGACACACATCCATTATACAGCTCAAAGGATGTTTTAGCTTGGTTGAGTATGAAAAACGAAGGCAACGAAGCTGACAAAAATGATTTGGTCATTCTTGAAAATGGACAAAAACGTAACATCACAGCTCACTGGGACAATACGGTAGCAGATTACATATGGAGTAATGATGGCAAAAAAATATATTTTACAGCTGTAGTAAAAGGGACTACACAATTATTTGAAATCAATCCGTTTGAGAAGCATCCGATGCCTAAACAACTCACCAAAGGCATGTTCGACATCACAGGAATCGTAGGTCAGTCAGCTAACTTATTGGTAGTTACTCGTACCGACATGAATCGTGCTGCAGAGATATATACTATTGATTTACAAGTGAATAAAAAGAAAAAAAATATAAAAAATTTCTTAGAAGTTAATCAATTGACCCACGTAAACGACGATGCTTACAAACAAATTGCCAAATGTGAGGTGAAAGAACGCATTGTAAAAACTACTGATGGTAAAGACATGCTTACATGGGTAATCTATCCTCCTAATTTTGACCCAAATAAAAAATACCCAACTTTACTTTACTGCCAAGGAGGACCACAATCAGCTCTTAGTCAGTTCTATAGTTTTCGTTGGAACTTTCAATTGATGGCATCTCAGGGGTACATTGTCGTAGCACCAAATCGCCGTGGAATGCCTGGACATGGCGTAGAGTGGAATGCTCAAATCAGTGGTGATTGGGGTGGACAAGTGATGCGTGATTACCTTTCAGCAATCGACGATGTTGCTAAAGAAAAATATGTGGATAACAATCGCTTAGGAGCTATTGGAGCAAGCTATGGTGGATATTCGGTATTCTATTTGGCAGGTATTCATAACAAACGTTTCAAATCGTTTATCGCTCATTGTGGAGTATTTAATTTACAAAGTATGTACGGTACTACCGAAGAAATTTTCTTTACTAATAACGAATTAGGCGGAGCATATTGGGAAAAAGACAATCCAAAAGTACAAAAATCTTATACCGAATTTAATCCTATTGAAAAAGTAGCCAATTGGGACACTCCTATTTTGATTATCCATGGAGGTAAAGATTATAGAGTTCCAAAAGAGCAAGGTTTTCAAGCCTTTACGGCAGCTCAACTATTAGGAATCAAAAGTGAATTACTGTATTTTCCCGACGAAACTCACTGGGTTTTACGACCTCAGAATGGAATCTTTTGGCAACGTAATTTTTTCAGATGGTTAGATGAAACATTGAAAAACTAATGGTCATAACAATATTTTCAATTATAGCATAATACTGAAAAATAGTTGGTGAAAGCTTTTGAAACATAGTCTACCATAGGTTTAGGCAGAAAAAGCTCCCCTTTTCGGAAAGCTTCTAAAACTATCGTTTTACACATTAATCCTATTGCTGAAAAGTTGATCTCCACCAGAGTTTTTTCCTCTTCGGACTAACAAGCGTAATATAATAATTAATTTGTAAAAAAAACACCAACTATTTTTCAGTACATTACCTAAAATTGTCGGTATAATAATAAATAAGAAAAGGAGACTGCCTTTTTTGGACAATCTCCTTCTTTCTTTACTTTCTTAATTTTATTTGTGTCCGAAAGGGCATTCCATTTTCTTATGAGCCACAGGACCTAAATTCAATGCTGGATGTTCGTATTTCAATACTTCTTCCATTGTAAGACCAAGTGCATCAGCCACTCCTTTTGCGTAAGCTGGGTCAGCGTGATAGCAATTTCGGATGTGTCTTATTTGAATGAATTTTTGAGCAGGGCCGATGGCTCTTGCCGTATTTTCAAATAAGGCTTTTTTCTGCTCATCATTCATCAATTGGAATAATTTGCGTGGTTGTGTGAAGTAATCATCGTCATCTTCACGGAAATCGTAATTGTACGCATCTCCATCAATTCTCAATGCAGGTTCTTGGAACTCTTTTTGCTCTTGCCACACACCAAAGCTATTCGGCTCGTAATGTTTTGTAGAACCATAATTTCCGTCTACTCGCATAGCTCCATCTCTGTGATATCCGTGTACAGGACATTTAGGAGCGTTTACTGGAATTTGGTTATGATTCACTCCCAAACGATAGCGATGTGAGTCTCCGTAAGAGAACAAGCGACCTTGCAACATTCTATCAGGAGAGAAACCAATTCCAGGAACCACATTGGCAGGACTGAAAGCAGATTGCTCTACTTCGGCAAAGTAATTTTCAGGATTTCTGTTAAGTTCAAACTCTCCAACAGGGATTAAAGGGAAATCTTTCTTGTACCAAACTTTGGTCAAATCGAATGGGTTGTAATCCAAATTACGAGCTTGTTCTTCGGTCATAATTTGTACAAACATTTTCCATTTCGGAAAGTTTCCATTTTCGATGGCTTCGTACAAATCTTTTTGATGTGACTCTCTGTCCATTCCCACCAATTTAGCAGCTTCTTCATCGGTTAGGTTTTCGATGCCTTGTTGTGAAATCAAGTGGAATTTCACCCAATGACGTACACCCTCTTTATTGATGAAAGAAAACGTGTGACTACCAAATCCGTGCATTGTTCTGTACGATTTTGGAATACCACGGTCACTCATAACGATAGTTACTTGGTGAAGAGCCTCAGGAAGAAGCGTCCAGAAATCCCAGTTATTGTCAGCAGAACGCATATTGGTACGTGGGTCACGTTTTACGGCGTGATTTAAGTCAGGGAATTTCAAAGGGTCACGGAAGAAGAATACAGGTGTGTTATTCCCTACCAAATCCCAGTTTCCTTGGTCAGTATAGAATTTCATTGCAAAACCACGGATATCACGTTCAGCATCAGCTGCTCCACGCTCTCCAGCAACGGTAGAAAAACGTACGAACATTGGTGTTTCTTTCCCGATTTCAGCAAAAATAGATGCTTTTGTGTACTTGGTAATGTCGTGAGTTACTCTAAAAGTTCCGTAAGCTCCTGAACCTTTGGCGTGCATTACACGCTCAGGAATTACTTGGCGGTCAAAATGAGCCAATTTTTCTAAAAACCAGATGTCTTGCAAAAGAGCAGGACCTCTCTTACCCGCAGTCATTGTATCTTGATTATTGGCTACGGGAGCTCCCGTTGTAGTTGTCAGTTTATTGTTCATCTTTATTAGTTTTTACTGTTTATGATGCAAAAGTATAATTATAAAACATGCAAAAAGCAATAGCTTTTGCGATATTTTTTATATTATCATAAGTAAAATTTATAACTATTGATAATGAGAAGAATCAGGAAATATTCACATTATAATCTATTCAACTTCTAAGATAAAGATTTATACAAAAATAAGACTGTATGAAATCTTTCCATACAGTCTTTTTACTATTTTCTATTATGCGGAGATTATGATTCTGCTTCTTTCATAGTGTGGTAAACATTTTGAACGTCTTCATCTTCTTCGATTTTTTCAAGAAGTTTTTCCACATCAGCTTGTTCTTCAGGAGTGAGCTCTTTGGTTACCTGCGGAATACGTTCAAAACCTGAGGATAGAATCTCAATACCACGTCCTTCCAACTCTTTTTGAATAGCCCCGAAACTCTCAAAAGGAGCATAAATATGAATCCCTTCTTCATCTTGAAAAACTTCCTCAGCTCCGAAATCAATCATCTCAAGTTCAAGTTCTTCTACATCTAAGCCTTCAGCATTGATTCGGAAATTACAAGTATGGTCAAACATAAACTCTACAGAGCCAGATGTTCCTAAAGCTCCATTACATTTATTGAAATAACTTCGGATGTTTGCCACTGTTCGGTTATTATTATCTGTGGCAGTTTCAATTAGAATAGCGATTCCATGAGGTGCGTACCCCTCAAAAATAACTTCTTTATAGTTTGCAGTATCTTTTTCAGAGGCTTTTTTGATGGCACGTTCCACGTTTTCTTTCGGCATATTTGCTGCTTTGGCATTCTGGATTACGGCTCTTAACCGAGAGTTAGACTCAGGATGAGGCCCTCCTTCTTTCACAGCCATTACGATGTCCTTACCTATGCGTGTGAAAGTTTTTGCCATTGCTGCCCAACGCTTAAATTTTCTAGCTTTTCTGAATTCAAATGCTCTTCCCATAAATAATTGATATTCTTTACTTTATGTTTATATTTTAAATATAAATATGTTATTAAAATTAATCTTTTTTTGCCACAATATCAATACCGCCTTTAACTGTTTGTCCCAATTGGACATTGATTTGAGTATCTAACGGTAGATATAAATCCACACGTGAACCGAATTTAATAAATCCAGCATCAGCTCCTTGAATAGCTATATCGCCCTCTTTAGCATAGTTTACAATACGCTTCGCCAAAGCTCCTGCAATTTGACGATATAATATTTTCCCAAAAGTATGATTTTCAACAACAACGGTTGTTCTTTCGTTTTCTTCGGATGCCTTCGGATGCCAAGCAACTAAATATTTTCCAGGATGGTATTTGCTAAACACAACCTCTCCGCCTATAGCATAGCGAGTTACATGCACATTTATTGGCGACATAAAAATTGATACTTGTAAACGTTCATCTTTGAAATATTCTTTTTCGAATACTTTTTCAATAACTACCACTTTTCCATCAACGGGAGCGATGATGTGACTTTCATTTCTTTGCGTATTTCGCTTTGGATTTCTAAAAAATTGTAATACCAAAATCAAAAAAATAAGTGCAATACCTTGAATGAGTTTCTGTAACCAAAAAATATCTACGAAATAATGTGCCAGTAAAGCGATTCCTGCAGTTACTATAAATGTTCCTAAAATAATTTTAAAACCTTCTTTGTGAAACATATTTATAATGTGTTGATTATTAAAAATTTGAATTGATTATCCGCAAAAAAAAAATAAATCCGTATTTTGATATGGCAAATATATAAATAAAAATGAAAACTAATGTATATTTAATCACTACATAATAACGAATTTATTAAGATTCAAACAATTTCTAACTTCCTATGATGAAGATTGTCGGACGTTTTTGCAAAGAAATATTCATCTTTTTCCATTGCGTGACGGTCTGTGTTTTGATATATTCGGTCGGTAATGTGATTTCAGTTGCTATGCACAACATCGTATCATTTTGCAAAGTTTCTACCAAATCGGATAACATTTTATCATTCCGATAAGGAGTTTCAATAAAAATTTGTGTTTGTTTATATTCCTTAACTTTTCGTTCCAATGCCTTGATTGTTCGTCTTCGTTCAGATTTTTCTATGGGCAGATAACCATTAAATGCAAAATTTTGCCCATTCAAACCGCTTGACATCATGGCTAATAAAATCGATGATGGACCTACCAAAGGAATCACTCGTATGTTCTTTTGGTGTGCTAATTTCACAATCTCAGCACCAGGATCAGCAATACCTGGGCAACCAGCTTCGGAAATAACACCAACAGAAAAACCTGACATACAAGGATTTATAAAAGAATAAATATCATTTTCGAAGGTATGCTTATCAATGGTAAACAGCACCAATTCCTGCTGTGGCTTCTCAGGTGCAATTTGTTTGATAAATTTACGAGCCGATTTTTCATTTTCTACAATAAAATGAGTCAACTCCTTAACTATATTTGTTATCATCGGAGGTAATACATTACCTATTAAGCTATCTCCCAACAAATTAGGAATGAGATAAACGTTTCCTAAGTTACTCATTACGGATGCTTTGAATTTAACTTTTCAGCAATCACCTCACAAGCCTCGTCAATCATCGTAAAAACGGTTCTAAATCCATTTTTATCTCCATAGTAAGGATCAGGGACTTCTTTCTTTTTCATGGAGTCTAACACATCTAATAAAAATGACACTTTTTCTTTATATTTCTCATTTTCAGCTATGTTACACACATTTGTATAATTACTTCTATCCATTACAAAAATATAGTCAAAGTCTTCAAAATCTGTTTTTTTGAATTGTCGTCCTTTGAGATTTGCAATGTCAATACCATTTTTTCGAGCTACTTCTATCGAACGAGAATCAGGAGCATCCCCAACATGGTAGTTTGATGTTCCTGCCGAATCCACTTCAAATTTTGCAGGATCCAACTTAGCTCGTAAAACTCCCTCCGCCAACGGAGAACGACAAATGTTGCCTAAGCATACCATTAATATTCTTGTTTTCATTTCCTTAGGATAATAATATATAAAAAGAAAAAACTAATTCAATATCAATGAATTAGTTTGAAAATTTTGAGGTTAATTCTTCAACATATCGCTTGAATTCACGGTCTGTTTCCGTTAGATTTTCAACCGTTTTACAAGCATGCAATACGGTTGCATGGTCACGTTGCCCAATTTGTGAACCGATAGCTGTCAATGAATTTTTTGTATATTTTTTTGCGAAAAACATCGCCAACTGACGTGCTTGTACTACGTTTCGTTTACGAGTTTTTGATTGCAATTCCTCCAAACCCACATTAAAATAATCGGAAACGATTTGTTGTATGTGGTCGATGGTAATTTCCTTTCGGTGATTTCGTATGGAGCGTTCGATGATGCTTTGTGCTAATTCAATCGAAAATTCCTTGCGATTAAAGGCTGCTTGAGCAATAAGTGAATTACTTACACCTTCCAATTCTCGCACATTAGTTCTAACATTTTCAGCTAGATATGAAATAATTTCATCTTCTACTTCTGCACCGTCCGTGTAGAATTTATTTTTTAAAATTTTATAGCGAGTCTCATAGTCTGGAGTTTGTAACTCAGCAGACAGCCCCCATTTGAAACGCGACAATAAACGTTGTTCAATGTCCTGCATGTCAACTGGAGCTTTGTCCGATGTCAAAATAATTTGCTTATTGTTTTGTTGTAAATGATTGAATATGTGGAAAAACGCATCTTGTGTCTTTAATTTAGATGATAAAAACTGAACATCATCGACAATCAACACATCAATGAGTTGATAGAAATGAATGAAATCATTAAGTGATGTTTTGTCCTTATCTTTTGACATGGTAGCGTTTACGAACTGTTGCGTAAATTTTTCTGCTGACACATAAAGCACTTTCTTTTTAGGATGTTTTTCCTTGATATCCACCCCAATAGCGTGTGCTAAATGTGTTTTTCCCAACCCTACTCCACCAAAAATAAACAGTGGATTAAACGCCGTTCCTCCAGGCTTATTGGCTACTGCCATCCCAGCTGAACGTGCCAATCGGTTCGAATTTCCCTCAACAAAATTATCAAAATTTTGGTTCAAATTGAGCTGTGGGTCTATAGTAATTTCGCGAATACCCGGAATTACAAACGGATTTCGAAGTTCAGGATCTTTATTTTGGATAGGTAAAGTAAGTGATTGCCTTGCTAATTCTGGACGGTTAGTACTTGGCAATTGTTCTCTGGTTAGAGAGTTGATTACATAAGTCAAACGGGCTTTTTCTCCAAGAGAAAAAGTCATGGCAGACTTCAAAAGAGAAATATAATTTTGCTCTAAGTACTCATAGAAAAATTTAGTAGGAACACCTATTTTTAAAGAATTATTTTCCAAACTAATAGGCACAATCGGAGCGAACCAAGTGTTAAATGGTTGCTCTTCAATATTGTCTCTGATGAAATCAAGACATCTCCCCCACGCTTTTTCGGCTAAATCTTTCATTATTAAATAAAAAAGGTTATATTTGGAACTTCAAAAACAGATGTAGTAGTATCTCTGTGAATTGAGACAGCAAAGTTGTGAATAAAAAATGAATAAAAAAAATCATTTTACTATTGTTTTTCTCATTTTTTTTTCGCAAGAGTTAAATGTTAATACTTGTTAATTATATACTTTTCAATTCTATGGAAAATTTGTACTTCGATTATGTACTTAGAACCCGCTATGGTGAAACTGACCAAATGGGAGTTATTTACTATGGTAATTATCCTCAATACTTAGAACTTGGGCGGGTGGAATGGTTGCGCTCACTGGGAATTTCGTACAAAGAAATGGAAAAAGAAGGCGTGATGTTACCTGTGGTTTCTTTGCATATAGACTACAAAAAACCAGCATTTTACGACGAACTCATTACCATCAGAACTCAACTAAAAGAACTCCCAAGCTCAAAAATAACATTTGATTATCAGATAATTAACGAAAAAGGCGAGGTAATATCTACAGCAAATACTACTTTAGTTTTCGTAGATGTAAACACGTGGCGACCAGTACGCTGTCCTCAAAGGATTTTAGCTGCAATACAGCAGAAAATGAAATCTTAAAGATTCATTTCCTTACTGGCTTCAAATAGAAATTTTTTCTCTTCCTCAGTTAAACTTGTATAGCCACTGGAGCTAATTTTCTCTAAGATAACATTAACCTTATGTTGTTTTATCTTTTGAGATTCACTCAATTTCGATCGTGATTCTGAGGGCTTTATAGCTTTTGAGGAAATTTGTTTTTTTGTTAATTTTTCATAATTGTTTCGTTTCAGTTGCAATGGATATTTACCTAATAAAGCTAAAAAACATCCTATAAAAGCTCCACCTATGTGAACAATTTTTCCTCCAGGATCGGAAGCAAATTGAATTATGTCAAAAGCTAATAAAAGCAACGCGACATACCACAAACGCATACGAATGGAGAAAAAAACATTGACCACATAGGTAGGAGCCATAACACAAACAAAAAAGAGCATTGCTATAATAGCTCCCGACGCACCTAAAAGGATGGTATTTTCAAAAAAAACAGAAGGCAAAAAATATACTGATAAAAAACAGATTCCTCCGAAAAATATTCCCGAAAGATAAACCTTTAGAAATTGCTTATTATTGAATAAATTAAAAAATATTTGCCCTACCAAATACAAAAAAAGCATATTCCAAAACAGATGTTGCCAACGTGCATGGAAGAAGGCATACGTAAAAATAGTCCAAGGTTTTGTTAGAAAAACATCCCACTTTTGAGGCATACCTACCCATTGATTGAGTTGTTCTTGCGAAATTAAACCTAAAGAAACTACCGAATATCCAACAATGAATAACAAAATGTTGACAATAGCTATCTGCTCTGCCGTATTTAAGCTTTTTATTTTACGATTGATATTCAATTTATGATGATTTTGAAAGGTTTTATCCGTTAATGGCTATCACTCGAATTTCAGAGTTTTGCAATTGATCTTGCAACAAATTCTCAATGCCATTTTTTAAAGTCATTGTTGAAGATGGACAACCGCTACAGGCTCCTTGTAAAATCACCTCGACCTGATGAGTTTCTTTATTGTACGACACAAATTGAATGTTTCCCCCATCGGATGCTACGGCAGGTTTTACATATTCATCCAATAAGGCTACGATTTTTTGCGAAGTAATGTCTGTTACTAATGGTGATTTTTCTATTTGTTTTTCATTCGTAACTTGTTCTTTTTTAGTCTCTTTATCTAAAACAACTTTATTTCCATCTGCCAAGTAGGTACGAATAAACTCGCGTAATTCCATAGTGATTTCAAACCATTTTACCGATTCATCCTTGGTTATTGAAATGTAATTTTCATCAAAAAAAACTTCTTTAACAAAAGGAAAATCAAACAATGCCTTTGCTAATGGCGCATTTTGTGTTTGCGTTACATTCTTGTATTCCAAAACCACAGGTACAATTTGTTTATTAACCACAAACTTCATTACCGTGGGGTTGGGTGTACTCTCTGCATAAACCGTTATAGGTAATTTTTTTAGTGGCTGTTCTGTAGTAATCAACTCATTACCGGAATTTATATATACCGAAATCTGTTCAGCCAACTCTTCTTGAACATCCGCCCATTCTACAATCGGATAGCGTTTCAAAGCAATAAAATTACTGGAAATATATACTGTTTTGATAAAAGGCAGATAGAAAAGCTGTTGTGCTAAAGGTGAATTTTTAGCCTCATCAATGTTATTAAATTCGTAGCTACCTTTGACCAAAATTTTTGATGCTTCCAGTTTAATAATTTCCGGATTACTGGTTGGTTGTATGGATATTGTCACTTCACTCATTGTTCTATTTTTTTGGCAAAGCTATCCAATTTTGTGATGTTTTAAAAATTTACGAATACAATTTATTCATTCATTAAAACACTCTTTATTAAAAATACTGATTTTCAACACTATAAAATATACAGACAAAATTAATTTGAAAAAATAAAAGACTAAAAATTCTTTTATTAATTTATTTTGACTATATTTGCAGTGTTAAACTATTAAGACTAAATAAAATATATTATGCAAAAATATCCATTATTGCTCGTTTTATTACCGCTTGGTTTACAAGCTCAGATGAAACAAATTATTGAAAAAGAAGAAAATGTCATTACTGATGTGATGACAGCTTCAATGTTGAAAGACGTCACCTACAAGGACGACAAACCTAATGTGGAGGTTATTTTAGAAACTGAGTTCACTAAAGAAGTTCGGATAACCTTCAAAGAGGGGCAAATAATGAAACGCCACAAAGCTCCTCGTGCCATCGTAGTACAGGTTCTTGAAGGAAAAATTAATTTCGAAGTAGGAGAAACTATTTACCAACTAAACAAAGGTGATTTCATTACACTCAAAGCCACTATCGTACATGAGCTAAAAGCTCTTGAAAACAGTGTTGTTCGTCTGTCTCTTTCTAAATATGAAACTCAAGAGATTGAAAAGTCTAAGAAATAATTATAACCGACTATTAATAAGTAATGAACAAACAACAAGGACACTGGCTTTTAGCCAAAATGGGGAAAAAAGTATTACGACCAGGAGGAAAAGAACTTACCCTTAAAATGATTGATAACTTGGTTGTTAACAATGATGATGTGGTAGTGGAATTTGCTCCAGGATTGGGATTAACTGCGGAAATAACATTGGCAAAAAATCCGGAAAATTACATAGGTATAGAACTTGATCAAGAAGCCGCTGAAAAGTTACGGAAAAAATTTGCGAGAAAAAATGTGCAAATCATCAACAAAAACGCTGCCGAAACCGAATTACCTGAGCAAGTAGCCAATAAGGTGTATGGTGAAGCTATGCTGACGATGCAAGCCGATCACCGCAAAAGGGAAATCATCCGTGAGGCACATCGCATTTTAAAACCAGGAGGGCTATATGCCGTTCATGAGCTTGGATTGACACCCAATGATATTGACCCTGAGGCCAAAGCTACCATTCAACGGGAACTCGCTCAAGTTATAAGGGTTAATGCACGACCTTTGACAGTGATTGAATGGAGTGAAATAATTGAAAGCGAAGGTTTTAAAACAATAAAAGTGGAAACAAATCCAATGCATCTACTTGAAAAAAAACGTATGATCCAAGATGAAGGTTTTTTCAGAACTCTAAAAATAGGATTTAATATTCTTACCAATCCCGATGCACGGAAACGCATTCGAGCGATGCGAAAAGTATTCCGCACGTATGAAAATAATCTAAACGCAGTAGCGATTGTAGCTGAAAAAAAATAATTTTTTAGTTTTCTAAAAAAATGTACTTTTGCTGAGGATAAAGATGAACATAACTCATTTTTATCCTCTTTTTCTTCAAAAATGATTTTTTTATATGAACGTACAATTGATTCTATTTGTAATTCTACTGTATTTCGGTATACTGATCTCTATCTCTTATTTCACATCACGCAAAACAGGTGATGAAACCTTTTTTACGGGTGATCGCAAATCCGCTTGGTTTTTAGTGGCTTTCGGAATGGTAGGTAGTGCTTTATCGGGAGTTACCTTTGTATCATTGCCTGGATCTGTGGCTAATAATCATCTGTATTTTTCTCAATTTGTGATGGGAAATGTAGTAGGATATATGTTCATCGCATTTGTACTAACTCCCTTGTACTACCGCTTGCAATTGGTGTCTATTTACGGTTATTTGAAAGAACGTTTTGGTAAAGTATCTTACAAATCGGGGTCGCTTATTTTCTTGGTTTCACAATCGTTTGGTGCTGCATTACGATTGATGTTGGCTACTAAAATACTCCAATTAGCATTTTTTGACAGAATTGGTATTCCTTTTTACTTAACAGTAATTATCATCATTGTTTTTGTTTGGCTTTATACCTTTAAATCGGGGATAAAAACTATCGTTTGGACAGACACATTACAAACTTTTTTCCTGATTATAAGTATTGTAGCCATTGGAATAGGAATCTCGGATACGCTAGATATGTCTTTTTCTGAAACTGCACAGCAGATTTACAACCATAAATATTTTGACTTTTTCAATTGGGACACTAAATCTGGGAATAATTTTTTCAAACAGTTTATTGCAGGTTTTTTTGTATCGGTGGCTATGATTGGATTAGATCAAAATATGATGCAAAAAACACTAACTTGCAGAAATATTTGGGATGCTCAGAAAAATATGCTCACTTATAGTCTTGTGTTGGCAGGTACACAAATTTTGTTTTTATGCTTAGGAGTTTTATTGTATATCTATGCTGAAAACATGGGAATTATATTGGAAATTGACCCTAAGGGTTTGGTATTAAATACCGACAATTTGTTCCCTAATCTGGCTTTAAATTATTTGGGTATTGTCGCAGGAATGTGTTTTTTATTGGGCATCATTGCAGCATCTTTCTCAAGTATTGATTCAGCATTAACGGCATTGACGACATCCTTTACGTATGATTTTTTGGATATGTCGAAAAAAACATCTCAACAGAAAAAACGTTACAAAAATTTAGCTTTGTTCGGTTTTTCGATTGTTATTTTTTGTATCATAATGATATTTTCTCAAAGTAAGGGCGACGTTATCTCTCTGATTTTCAACATTGCTGGATACACCTATGGACCTTTATTAGGCTTGTTTATCTTCGGAATGTTTACAAATATGAAAATCCATGACAAATGGGTATGGCTGGTATGTATAGCCTCTCCCCTACTTACTTATGCTTTAAGTATTTACTTAAAAAATCATTTCAAGTTTGATTTCGGTTTTGTAAGCATTGCTGTTAATGGAATTTTAACTTTTTTCGGACTATTGTTATTACACAAAAGGAATTAATTTAATTGCTAAATAACACAATCAAAGAAGATTATCCGAAACCTTAGTAGATTTGAGATGCTTCTTTTAGAAAATTAAAAATATCTTTATTTATTTTAATTCTTAATAAACTTTTATATCTTTGCCGAGAATTAATCTAAACATAAATAAAATGAAAAAAGTAAACATTTTAATTTTAACACTCAGTCTATTTATCAATGGATATGCACAAAACAAAAAAGACATTGCTGCCATAAAAAACATGTGTGGTTGCTATGAGGTAACTTTTCGATATGCTGAAACTTTTCGATATGGAGCTGATTCCACCTATGTTCCATCAAAGCCCAGCCGTTCAAAAGCATTGGAATGGGTAGAAGCTGTTGAAGACAAAAAGGATAAAATTGTATTACAGCATTTATTAATTGTTGGAAAGAAAGGTAACGAACGTATCATCAAACATTGGAGACAAGATTGGGAATATCAAAACAGAAATTTTTACACCTATGAACTTGGGGATCAGTGGCTTTTCTCACAAAAACCGAAAAGTGACGTAAAAGGTCAATGGACACAAAAAGTGTTCCAAGTAGACGATAGTCCTCGTTACGAACAAACAGCTACATGGGTACACGTTGACGGAAAAAGTTTTTGGGAAAGTGAGGTTGTTTCTCCTCTACCTCGTCGCGAAGAAGAAGTGAGAAGCGATTACAATGTGATGTTCCGAAGAAATCGACATGAAATCACCAATTATGGTTGGTTACATGAACAAGACAATGATAAAATTCTCCGACGTGATGGAAAAGATGATTTAGTAATTGCCCAAGAGAAAGGATATAATACCTACAAGAAAGTAGATGATGAAAAATGTAAAGCTGCTAAAGATTTTTGGAAAAAACACAACGAAAAATGGGGATTAGTACGAGCAAAATGGAATGAAATATATGCTAAAAACGCAACACTACGTTTTGAAACAAAAGTAGACGGAAAAACCCTTTTTGAGTATCTTTTCGACGAAGAAAATTACAAAACCAAAGAAAAAATAGACGAAATCATTCAAAAATTTGTCCTCTAAGAAATAATTTTTAAGAAAAACACACAAAACGAATTCACTCACTTTAAATGCATCTTTATCCGACTTTTTTAACAGAGAGAGACTATGTGAGGAATTCTGTTTTGTGTGTTTAATTTTTGCTTTAAAATCAAACAATTAACCTCTATCCAAGTTATCATTCCAATTTATCGAAAAAGGCGACTATCTATGATGATAAGGTTCATTCTTGAGAATAGTAAATGCTCGATAAACTTGCTCAACAAAAAATAATCGAATCATCTGATGCGAAAACGTCAATTTCGACAAAGAAAGCATTCCATTGGCTCGTGCATACACCTCTTGAGAAAATCCATAAGGTCCTCCAATCACAAACGTAAGCTGTTTGATGCCTGTATTCAGTTTTTTTTGAATGTATTCTGAAAAACCAACAGAAGTATATTCTTTTCCTCTTTCATCTAAAAGGATTAGTTCGTGCGAAAGCTCTATTTGCTTCAAAATCAACTCTCCTTCTTTCGTTTTTTGCTGTTCTTCACTCAACGATTTACTATTCTTAAGGTCGGGAATGGTTACCAATTCAAAATTTATGTAGTGCAACAATCGTTTTTCATAATCTGAAATAAGTTGTTGCAAATTTGAATTATCAGTTTTCCCTATTGTAATTAGTTTGATATTCATTTCTTACTTTTTAGAATATATATTAAAGAAAAGCAACGGCTCCCCTAATTTTTATTTTTCACCGACTACAATAGGCTTCAATAAAAAATTCTGAGTTACAGGTTGGAGTACAATTTGAAAATAAATGAGACTATCCAAGAAAATTGTTTTATGGGATACCGATAAAAACTTCAATCCCTTTGGATAGTCTCATAAAAAAGATTATTCTTTTTAGAAGAAAAGTCGTTCTCTTTCTCCTTTTTCATTGATTAACTCCAATGAATTTCGGTTTCTTGATGAAAGACTTGCTACGATATTTTTCAATTCATCAATATCTTTAATAGGTTTTGAATTTACTGCAACTAACACCTTTCCTACCACCGAAACATTGTTGTATTCATAAAATTGGGAAGCTCCCGTAACTTTAACTCCTGTTTTGGTTTTAAATTTCTTTTGGTCAACTTCCGAAAGGTTTTTAACCTCCAAGCCCAAAGTGTTAACCACATAAGTAGTATTTTTCTTTAAGTTAACTGTCGTATTACGTTCTTTTCCTTCTCGGTCGTATATCACTTTAAGCTGATCACCTGGACGCTTAGAAGCAATATAACCACTCAAGTCGGAGTACTTGTGAATACGAACATTATCAATTTGCTTGATTATATCTCCTTTTTTAATACCTGCAGCCCCTGCTCCTGATTCCTCATCTACTGAATCCACATAGAAACCTTCGGTTTGTTTTATGCCTAATCTTTCTGCATTGATAGAGTTTAATTCGGTTCCTCGAACCCCCAATACACCGCGTTGTACGTTGCCGTATTCAATCAAATCTTCAATCACCTTTTTGGCTATATTACTCGGAACAGCAAACGAATATCCCATATAAGTACCTGTTGTTGAAGTAATAGCTGTATTTATGCCTATTAAATCACCTTTTAGATTTACCAAAGCACCTCCGCTGTTACCTCGATTTACAACAGCATCAGTTTGAATAAACGATTCTACTTTATCATTACTTCGTTCACTAATATTACGTGCTTTAGCACTGATAATCCCTGCTGTTACGGTTGAGTTCAAATTAAAAGGATTCCCTACAGCTAACACCCACTCCCCTATTTGAGTGTTATCAGAATCAGCAAAGGTTAAAAAAGGCAGTTGTTCTTCGGCCTCAATTTTAAGCAATGCTATATCTGATGAAACATCAGTGCCTATCAACTTAGCCGTGTAAGTTTTGTTGTTGTTGAGGGTAACTTCCAAAGTAGTAGCATCAGCTATGACATGGTTGTTGGTCACGATATACCCATCGGGAGTGATAATTACTCCTGAGCCTGTTCCAACTTGAGTTTGGCTTCCTCCACCATAAAATAAATCAAAAACGGAATTTCCTCCACCTTGTTTAGTAGCTACATTTTTGATGTGTACCACACTATTGACAGTTTTATTTGCTGCCTCAACAAAACTGTTTTCATTCAATTCAAAACGAGTTCCGCCAACATGGTTATTGGTTTGTACAAAATTTGGTTTTTCAGTTATCACGGGTTGTGCAACGGAATCTGTTTTGTCAAGAAACAATTTATACCCCCCTAACGATAGTATACCGCCTAAAAAAGCAGCCGATACAATACTTGCATAATTCTTCATACGGTTTAAATTTTAATCAATTATTTTAATATTATATTTTTAACAAAGTCATTTCATATTGTGCAATAATTATGCCAAAAAGCACGGATAGACTAAGGTCATTTTAAGAAAATCAATACGAATTTTCTAATGAATAAATAATTGCTTTTTTCATTTGTGTATGAATATAATCCTTTACTTCAGCGTAGGAAATATCATATTTCCGGTCGATATTTGTAAATTTTTCGGGAAAATCAGCTAAAATTTTATCATAATAGGCATCTAAACGCTCTCTTGACGGCATTTCATAATCTAATTTCAATTGAAAACGCCGTAGAAGAGCAAAATCAATAAAATCAATATGGTTAGTAGCACAAATTAACACACCTTCTTTTGGAAAATAATCAAATAATTGGATAATCGTATTCACTAAACGACGCATTTCACCCACATCTCGTTCGTCGTCAGTACGAGTTTTACCGATTTGGTCAAATTCATCTAAAAATAAAACAGCCTTTTCGCGCTGAGCTTTATCAAAAACTGCTTTTAAATTTTTTGAAGTTTCTCCGATACGAGAATTTACTAAATTACTCAAATTCAATATGAAAATAGATTTTCCCAACCGATTAGCGATTGATTTTGCGGTGGTTGTTTTTCCACAACCAGAAGCTCCATAAAATAAAATTTTGTTATCAGCTTGTAGGCCATATTTCATTAATTCGGCAATATGTTCGTGTTCTTTGATAAGTTGTTGCAATGCCGTTTTATTTTCATCGGACAGAAAAATATCCTCGAAAGGGATTGATTCCCTATCATGGATTATAAAATCGCTTGTTACCATTTCTTTTAAATTACAATCGCTGACAAATTTACATCTATTTTTCTAAAGTTCATAGCAAACAAAAAAATGTCTGTCGTAATTTTGCACATAAAACGACTTCACGCGTTTTTTTTCGTATTTAGATTAAATGTTACAAAGAAAATTAATATTTAAGAGAAAAAAAACTTGAAAAACATAAAAAAAGTGTAAACCAAGTAGTTACTCGATTTACACCCTTTACTGCGGAGAGAGAGGGATTCGAACCCCCGGAGGTGTTACCCTCAACGGTTTTCAAGACCGCCGCATTCGACCGCTCTGCCATCTCTCCAATTGCACTTGTTATCTCACTTATGCGGTTGCAAAAGTACGACTTTTTTTTATTCCTGCAAATTTTATAGCTTATTTTTTTTATTTTTTTTGAAAATATTTTATATCCTATTAATTTTAAGTTACTTATAAATATTTTTTTGAAGCAAAACATGTTATTATTTTTGATTTTATAAAACTACAGAAGTAAAAAAAACATTAATACATTTATTTTCAATAAAATAAATCTGAGAACATTTATCTAACTCGCCCATATAAAAATTATTTTATGGTAAAAATTATATTTTTTTGAATATTTTTTTATTTTGTGCAATTATCTATCTATATTTGTTTCCTAAAAAGGAATAGTTACAAAAAATGAAAAAACAATTATTAATTGGAGCATTCACAATACTTTTTACTTGTCCAATTGTTAATGCACAGGAAGGTACGCGTATCCAAAACACAAAAAATCAGAAAAAAGAGAATACGCTTAACAGCCAATTTGAAAATCTAATTTCTCAGTCTAATTCGTGGCAAAATTATAAAGTTATCGACAAAGGTAGCCTAACTGTTTATCAACGCAACGTGATGGATAGTTTGGAAAGCGTAAAATCAAAAATTAAAGCTCAACAGCAGGTTGTCGATGCCCACGAAAATGAAATAAAGAAATTGAATAACAATATTCTTTCATTGGAAAATACACTTGAAGAGACACGTAATGAAAAAGATAGTGTTAGTCTTCTGGGTATTTTACTACCAAAATCTACATATTCACTGATTATGTGGAGCATCGTTTTATTGTTGATAGCTATGCTTGTTTTTTATATCTACCGCTACTCCAATAGCAATGTCATAGCCAAAAAATCAATGCAAGATTTAAACGATTTACAAGAGGAATACGAAAATTACAGAAAATCGGCAATCGAAAGAGAGCAAAAAGTACGTCGTCAGTTACAGGACGAAATTAACAAACACAGATAAAATGCGTATTGATATTATTTCAGTTATTCCTGAATTGATAGAAAGTCCATTTAATGCTTCGATCATGCAACGTGCTGTAAAAAAAGGACTTGTTGAGGTCTATTTCCATAATTTAAGAGATTATAGCACAGGGAGTTATAAACAAGTAGATGACTACCAATTTGGTGGCGGAGCTGGAATGGTACTTATGATTGAGCCTATCGACAAATGCATATCGGCCTTGAAAGCTGAACGTTCGTACGATGAGATCATTTATATGACTCCTGATGGTGAAACACTAAATCAAAAGATAGCAAATCGGTTATCACTTTATGAAAATATCATTATTCTTTGTGGACACTATAAAGGAGTTGATCAACGTGTTAGAGATCAATTTATTACGAAAGAAATTTCTATCGGAGATTATGTACTTTCGGGAGGAGAATTGGGTGCTGCCGTTCTGTGTGACGCTATCATCCGCCTGATTCCAGGGGTACTGAACGATGAAACTTCTGCTTTAACAGATTCTTTCCAAGATAATTTACTTGCACCACCTGTTTATACGCGTCCCGCTTCTTACAAAGGTTGGGATGTCCCAGAGGTGTTGATGAGTGGAAATTTCCCTGAAATTGAACAGTGGCGGGAAGAAAAAGCCTATGAACACACCAAAAATAGACGTCCTGATTTGTTAAATAAAGAGTATTAAAAAGGAGGACTCTTTTCTAAAAAATATCGAGAATATTAATTTACTTCATAAAGCTAAAAACGCCATTACCGTTTTGGTAATGGCGTTTTTGTGTATTGCTAAAATTGTTTCTTATTTTTCACATCCTGATTGGTAATTGCTATTTTAATAACTTCTTCCATTTCAGTTACATAATGAAAAGTGAGTCCTTTCAGATAATCCTCACGAATTTCCAATACATCTTTTTCATTTTCTTTGCAGAGTATGATTTCTTTGATACCTGCTCTCTTTCCTGCCAAAATCTTTTCTTTGATTCCTCCTACTGGAAGCACCTTACCTCGTAGGGTAATTTCTCCCGTCATCGCCAGATGTTTTTTTACTCGTTTCTGAGTGAAAAGCGACATCAACGAGGTCAGCATGGTGATTCCTGCACTGGGACCATCTTTCGGAGTTGCTCCTTCAGGAACGTGAATATGAATATTGTTGTCGGAAAATAATGTCGGTTCAATACCAAATCGTTCGGCATTAGCCTTGATATATTCCAATGCAATGGTTGCCGATTCCTTCATGACTGTGCCTAAGTTCCCCGTGATATTAAGTGTTCCTTTCCCTTTAGACAATGCCGATTCAATGAACAAAATATCACCTCCAACGCTTGTCCATGCTAAACCAGTAACAACCCCTGCTATATCATTATCTTCATAACGGTCGCGTTCCATTCTAGCAGGGCCTAAGATTTTGGTTATTTCCTCCAATGATAATTTTGACTCATATGGCTCTTCCATGGCAACCGACTTGGCACAAAAACGCACCAACTTAGCTATTTGTTTTTCCAAACCACGTACTCCGGATTCGCGTGTATATCCTTCAACAACACGTTCAATTTCCTTTTTACCCAAAGAAAGGTCACGACTTTTAAGTCCATGTTCTTCCAGTTGCTTGGGTAATAAATATTTCTTAGCAATTTCAACCTTTTCTTCAATGGTATATCCCGTTACATTAATGATTTCCATACGATCACGAAGTGCTGGTTGGATGGTTGAAAGTTCATTAGCTGTAGCTATGAACATGACCTTGGACAGATCATATCCTACTTCTAAAAAATTGTCATAAAATTCACTATTTTGCTCAGGATCAAGAACTTCTAACATAGCAGAAGAAGGATCCCCATTGTGCGAATGACTCAACTTGTCGATTTCGTCCAATACAAATACAGGGTTAGAGGTTTTAGCTTTTTTCAATAACTGGAGAATTCTCCCAGGCATTGCACCAATGTACGTTTTGCGATGTCCACGAATTTCAGCTTCGTCACGTAACCCTCCTAACGACATACGGACATATTCACGATTCAACGCTTTAGCTATTGATTTCCCTAAAGAGGTTTTCCCTACGCCAGGAGGCCCATAAAAACACAAAATAGGTGATTTCATATCGTTGCGAAGTTTCAACACAGCCAAATGCTCAATAATGCGTCGCTTAACTTCTTCTAAACCGTAATGGTCTTGGTCAAGTACTTTTTGAGCCCGTTTCAAATCAAAATTATCCTTTGAGAACTCATTCCAAGGCAGTTCCAATAACGTATCCAAATAGTTTCTTTGTACTGAATACTCGGCTACTTGAGGGTTCATCCGTTGTAGTTTTCCCAATTCTTTCTCAAAATGTTCCTTGATTTTATCATCCCATTTTTTAGTTTTGGCTACTTTTTTCATCTCCTCAATTTCCTCTTCATAGGAAACGCCTCCCAACTCCTCTTGGATAGTTTTTATTTGCTGATGTAGGAAATATTCACGTTGTTGCTTGTCAATATCAAAACGTACTCTGGACTGAATATCATTACGAAGTGTAAGTTTTTGCAGTTCCAAATCTAAGTATTTTAACGCACACAACGCACGATCTTTCAAATCGTTTGTCTCTAATATTTCTTGTTTCTCTTTTACGAGAGCGTTCATGTTAGATGACACGAAATTCACTAAAAATGCCCCACTTTCTATGTTTTTTATGGCAAACGTAGCTTCAGAAGGTAAATTTGGATTTTCACGTATGATTCGCGTAGCCAAATCCTTAATAGACTCAATAACTACGCCAAATTCCTTATCATTTTTTGGAGGACGTGTTTCCTCTACCTCTTTGATAGTGGCTGTGATATATGGTTTTTCCTCCAAAATAGTATCAATTTCAAAGCGTTTCTTTCCTTGGATGATAATGGTAATATTCCCATCGGGCATTTTGAGTACTTTCAGAATACGTGCTACAGTTCCCAAATGATAAATATCTTTTCCCGTAGGTATTTCGACATTTTCATCAATTTGAGCCACAACTCCAATAGTTTTTGACCCTTCGTTAGCATCGTTTATCAATCGCACCGAAGCATCACGCCCTGCTGTGATGGGAATCACTACCCCGGGAAACAGCACCATATTTCGCAACGGAAGAATCGGTAAAACGGTAGGTAAGGATTCCTTTTGTATTTCTTCTTCATCTTCAGCTGTTAATAGAGGAATAAACTCTGCATCTGTATCGATGGTTTCAGATGAAAAACTGTCAAAATTGCTTAATTTCATTTTCATAAATGGTATATAATATGTCATTTTGTCGTGAATTTATGTTCTTCCGACAAAAAAATATGATTCAAAAATAATATATAATACTATAAATAAAATAGTTACACCTTAGTCAAAGGAACAACTGATGGTAGTACAACAATTGTTGTGCCACAAAATGTAGCAAAGACATGTAAACACATTAAAGACTCCCTAAAAAATTGAATCATACTACAAAGAGGAAGTAGACAATGGTGGATAAAACTGTGTTTTGTATTTTGGTGCGAAATAGAAACAAAAAACACCGATAAACCATTTTGATTCATACGGTGTTTCTTTTTTTCTGCAAAAATGCTCGGTGACCTCGTCAGGATTCAAACCTGAAACCTCTTGAGCCGTAATCAAGTGCTCTATTCAGTTGAGCTACGAGGCCGCAGTTGTTATTAATTCGGGTGCAAAATTACGTGTTTTTTTTAAACTTCCAAATTTTTTATCTTTTTTTTTTCAAAATATTTTTAGTATATAACTCAAACAACTGTTTATGAGAACTTTATTAAAAAAGTTTTAAGCTCAGTACTTAATTGCGTATATTTTCAATGATTCAACACTGATTTTTCAGCATTTTGACCGCTTTTTATTGGCATTGGAGATTTGGCATTAAGAAAATCAGTGAATAAAGCGTGAAAATTTTCCACTGTTCAAATCGACCGCGGGAAGCAAGTTTGGAAAATTTGTCGGAAACCGACTGCTTATTTTTTAATGCCCGTGTGGCTCGCACTTTTGGTTATTTTTCATCTAAGGAAAAGAACAATGAATGAAATAATGAACTCAAAAAATGAATTATCTTCTATTTATAAACAATCTCATTGAGTGAACAAGTGAATTATAGAGATTATAGGGGCTTTCCTGAATACAAGTTGTGCTGTTGTTTATAAAAATTCTCTAAAGTAAATGCAAAAAATATTTTGATTTTTAAGGAATATACTAAATAATTTATTACCTTTGCTTGACTTAAATATCTAAAAAAAATCACATTTTAAAAAATATTTACATTTTATGTTAGAAAAAAGTATTGAAACAGCAAAAACTTGGCTTTCAGATGCTTTCGATGCAGAAACGCGTAAAAAAGTACAAGAACTCTTAGACGGAAATTTAGATGAATTGAAGGAATCGTTCTATAAAAATTTAGAATTTGGAACGGGAGGAATGCGTGGTATTATGGGTATCGGAACGAACCGAATTAATAAATATACCCTTGGGAAAAACACACAAGGACTTAGTAACTACCTTAAAAAATCATTCCCTAACGGTGAAATCAAAGTGGCTATAGCTCATGATTGTCGTAATAATTCAAAAAACTTAGCGAAGGTGGTAGCTGACGTGTTTACGGCTAATGGAATTAAAGTGTTTTTATTTTCGGACTTACGCCCAACTCCTGAGCTTTCGTTTGCCGTACGTCATCTGGGGTGTCAATGCGGTATCGTTTTGACGGCTTCGCACAACCCTCCTGAGTACAACGGTTACAAGGTTTATTGGCAAGATGGTGGGCAGTTGGTTCCTCCGCAAGATGGTGAAATTATGAAATCTATCGATACCATTGATTTTAAAGATATTAATTTCAATGCTAATGAAAATTTATTACAATGGATTGATTCTGAATTAGATAATGCTTTTGCCGAAGCTTCTATCAAAAATGGAAGTTTTAATGCTCCGCAGAAAGAAAATCTTAAAGTGGTGTTCACTTCCTTGCATGGAACTTCGATTACTATGGTTCCTGAAGTATTGAAAAGAGCCGGATACACCAATGTGCATATTGTTGAGGAACAAGCTACTCCTGACGGGAATTTCCCTACCGTAAAATCACCCAATCCTGAAGAGCCAGAAGCTTTGACAATGGCTTTGAAAAAGGCTGAAGAAATAGGTGCCGATATCGTTATAGGAACTGATCCTGACTGTGACCGTGTAGGAGTTGCCGTACGTGATTTGGACGGAAAAATGACTCTACTCAACGGAAATCAAACAATGGTTATGATGACTTTGTTCCTACTTCAAAAACATAAAGAAAAAGGATTTAAAGGTAATGAGTTTATAGGCTCAACTATTGTTTCTACACCAATGATGAATGATATTGCTACTGCATTTGGGGTTGAATGCAAAGTTGGTTTGACAGGTTTCAAATGGATTGCTAAGATGATAAAAGACTTTCCAGAACAAACCTTCGTTGGTGGTGGTGAGGAAAGTTTTGGATATATGGTTGGTGATTTTGTACGTGATAAAGATGCAGTAACAGCCACATTATTAGCGTGTGAAATCGCGGCAACAGCCAAAGCCTCAGGAAGTTCATTCTATAAAGAATTGGTACGAGCCTATGTGGATTATGGTTTCTACAAAGAGTATTTAATTTCTTTAGTGAAAAAAGGCATTTCAGGTTCCGAAGAAATTAGCCAGATGATGAAAGATCTGCGTCAAAATCCATTGAAAGAAATTTATAATGAAAAGGTAACAATGGTAGAAGACTATCAGACCTCCAAAGCACATAATCTTTTAACGGGTGAGGTGGAAGATATTGATATTCCAAAATCGAATGTATTAATATACTACACAGAAAAAGGAACGAAAATCGCTGCACGTCCGAGTGGAACAGAGCCTAAAATTAAGTTTTATTTTAGCGTAAATACACCTTTAGACAGTATTGAAAATTTCAAAAAGGCTGAAAAAACCTTGGATGAGCGAATTAAAAATATCGTAAAAGATATGAAATTAGAAGGATAAACCTTTAATTTTGGTAGAGACGCATCCTATAGCGTCTCTACTTTTTTTAATGATTACTTCTCTCCTACTCTAATTATTTTCGATGGTAAATTCTAATACTAATAGGATTAATACCTAAAAAATTTTTCTTTCCATATACTTCTGATAATAGAACTTTTATCGAAAATAGAATTAGCATAAGGCTGTATTCTCAAACATTGTTTAAAGTTAAAATGTTCATTTTAAGATACATACATTTCTTATAAAAACAAAAAATTCTTTTTAACATAAAATTAGTTTACTAAGGATAATATATTCATTTTTTTATTGTATATTTGCTCTACACTGTCTTTTGTTTTTAACCTAAAAGACAATTCAAAAACAATTTCAACGAAATGAAACATATTACGTATATAATTTGTATTATATTTTGTTTTCTATGCTTCTCAATAAAGGCACAAAGTATAAAGACGGAATTTAAAATCCGTTATGAGGCTTTTGTTAAAGGAGATATTAAAATCATAGGGAACAACATCGTCAATCGAGAAGATCGTCGTAACAATTCTAATATTCCTTTTGATGATCGCAGTCGTGGAGCAAAACTCAATGATGAGTTGAATATGCAATACATTGATGTGGATGATGATCCGACAACATTTTCTTCCAGTAGTGCCAGTTTTTCGTTTGAAGGAAAACAAAAAGCCAAAGTGATTTACGCAGGACTTTATTGGACAGCTACCTATCCTTACACATCAGGAACTCTCAAAGGCACCAACTACGGGATTAAGGATGGTACTCGCGAAAATTCTCAAAGTGTGATGATAAAAACGCCTTCTCGCAAAGATTATGTACATTTGCAAGGAGAGTTGATTTACGACGGTTCTAAAGAACACTCTTTAAAAGGAATTTCCCCTTATGTTTATTATGTGAATATCAGTTATTTATTAACAAATACTGCATCTGAAGGAGAATATACGGTTGCTAATATACGTGCAGCAACTGGGCATATTGCAGGAGGCTCTGCTGCAGGTTGGGCATTGGTTTTAGTCTATGAAAATGAGGATAGCAACATAAAAAAAATCATTACTTATGATGGATTTGAAAGTATCAGTAACGAGCCTAAAACATTTTCTTTCAGTGGATTCACTACTCCAGCAAAAGATGCATTTCAAACTCGTATCATGGGAATCACCCTCGAAGGTGACTTCAGTATGGGAGGTGATCAGGTAACAGTCTCAGTCCCTGCAAGTGGAAAATCATTGACTTTAGAGAGTAAAATTCGCCCACAACGAAATTTCTTCAACAGTGCTATTACATGGAATGACGAGTTTGTAAGGGAAAGAAATCCTGCAAGCCAAAACACCTTAGGTTTTGACATTTTCAAAATGGACATTCCTAATGTGAATCAAGAATTGATTCCAAATGATGCCTCTTCGCTGGATTTGACTTATTCCAAAAGTTTGGACAGGTATTATTTGTTCTTTACTGCCTTGGAAATCGAAAATAATCCAGATGCTATAACGCGTTTACATAGTAGCACACGTGTGACCAAAATCAGTGCTGAAGATGTTAATAAAGGATACTATATTGTGGTAGGAGTATTTTTAAATCAAAAGAACGTGAAAAAACGTATTCAAGAAATGCAAAGTCATGGATACAAAGCCGATACGTTCCACTACAAAGAACAAGTTTTGAACTACGTTTATTTAGAAAAATACGATTCCTATGAACAAGCACTCAAGCGAGTAGAAGAAATTAAGAATGAAGGGAAAATCGCCGATCCTTGGATTTTAGACGTAGAAAATTATTTGTAAAATGAACCTAAGATAATTTCTTTTTCAATTATATTCGTATTTTTGCACCCCAATAATCAGAAGAATGTTAGATAAAGAAACGCAAAAAGCGGTTGATAAAGGAGAAATGCTTCCTCTAATGGAAGCATTTTACACAATTCAAGGAGAAGGATTCTACAAAGGAACGGCGGCTTATTTCATTCGCGTGGGAGGCTGTGACGTAGGGTGTCATTGGTGTGATGTAAAAGAAAGTTGGGATGCAGAAAAACATCCACCAACACACATAGAAGATATCGTAAATCAATCACTTAAGTATTCGAAAACTATTGTAGTTACAGGGGGAGAGCCATTGATGTGGAATATGTTTCCTCTGACCCAAAAGTTAAAAGAAAAAGGAATGAAAACCCATATCGAAACTTCTGGTTCCCACTCATTAACAGGTATTTGGGATTGGATATGCTTGTCTCCTAAGAAGTTACGTTTGCCAACTTCTGAAATTTATCAGAAAGCAAATGAACTAAAGATTATTATCTACAATAGTCATGATTTTATTTTCGCTGAAGAAATGGCAAGTAAAGTATCGGATGATTGTATTTTATATCTCCAACCCGAATGGAGTCGTCGCGATAAGGTAATTCCTGAGATTGTTGATTTTGTGATGAAAAATCCAAAATGGAAAGTATCTTTACAAACGCATAAATATTTGAATATCCCATAATTATTAAATTATAGAATAAAATGAGAAAATACGTATACTTGTTTGGAATTGTTTCTTCCTTAATTTTTGCTTGTAACGATGGAGATTTGGAAGTAGAAACTATTTCCTTCGAAAACAATGAAGTGCTATCCTGTACTGCTGACACTACGGCTACGTTTTTGTTTAAGTACAACGGCAAACAAGCTATGATTTTAGAATTACCTCAAGGGGTACTAAAAAACAGTGAGAATAACACTAAAGGGAAAGTAGCGAGTAACTATAAGTTATACTATCGAAGTTTTTCTGAAAACGTTTCAACAAATTATTTCTGTGCCAATTATCCTCCCGCAAACCCTTTGGTTCAGTCTCAGTTTGAAGCGACAGGTGGCTCCATTACCATAGATACGAAGCCTATAGTGAATACAATGACAAATCAAGTAGAACGCTATGATCATCAAATCACGATTAGCGATTTGGTAATTCTCAACGCAGAAGGCAACAAAGTAGTAGATTCTGAATTTATTTTTGGTGTCTATCAAACACGAAAGTAGCTATTTTTATGAAAAAAAGACAAATAGGCTTGTTTTTTGGTTCATTCAATCCCATACACATTGGTCATATCATTATTGCTAATCATTTAGTTGAGCATAGTGATTTGAGCGAGGTTTGGTTTGTAGTTACACCTCAAAATCCGTTTAAGCAAAAACGGACATTATTGAATAATTATGACCGACTCGAAATGGTACATCGGGCTGTGGAAAGTTACGAAAAGCTACAACCCTCTGACATTGAATTTCATTTGCCTGTACCAAATTATACTACACACACTCTCAGTTACTTAGAAGAAAAATACCCTACCGTAAATTTCGCTTTGATTATGGGAGAAGACAATCTGAAAAGTTTCCATAAATGGAAAAACTATGAACACATTTTAGCGAATTATCCTATATATGTTTATCCACGTATTTCAGAGGGGGAAGTACCAAAAGAGATTGAAAATCAAGGTAATATTATTCATGTAGATGCACCCATTATAGAACTATCTGCAACTTTCATTCGTGAGGAAATTAAAGCTCAACGCAATGTACGCCCCCTGTTGGATGCTAAAGTATGGAAATATATTGACGAAATGGGATTTTATAGGTAGCATTTGTATGGAACTACGGAGTTATAATTATTGATGTAAAGAGTTATAAATAAATGAAATACACTCGATTAACTAAAGAACAATTAGAAGCGTTGCACCACGATTTCGCTGTGTTTTTGGCTACTCAACAAATTACGGCTGACGAGTGGGAGCAACTTAAAAAAGAGAAAAAACATATTGCTGAAGAAGAAATAGATATTTTTAGTGATTTGGTGTGGGAAAAAAGCTTACAAAAAGTATCTTTTTTAGAACGAATAGATAAAAAATCAATCCATTGTTTTCATTTTCAGGATACTAATGCTAAAATGATTTCAGTTCAAGTGTCGGATGGCAATATTGATTTGACAGAACCTGAAGGTTTCCTATGGTTGAAAAAAAATATGTTATCAGATGATGTTCAACTCTTTACAGGAGAAAAGACATACACCACCGAACGGAACATGGAAATTTTTAACCTTATTCAACAAGGAATGCAAATTTCTGATGGACAGTTATTTATCTCACTTAACGAGATGTTGAATTGAAAAAAATATACTTTTTGAAGTTGATTGTTAACTGATTACTCCTATTCCTGTAAACAATATTATTTGAAAAGTATCGTACCTGGAGCATTATGTCCGAAACTTGGCAGTCTAAAATCATCGTTTCTTGAATTGGTGATTTCGTAGATGTTATTTCCCACTCCGGGTATCTCAGGGAAGTAACAGAAGGAAAATTGGAAGTTATGAAAAAGAAGATAATCATTGGAAATGTAAAAACCTATAGCAAATTTTGGGTACATCCCTACGTTGAAAAAAGACGTATGCTCACGACCGATAATCCCTAATTCTACATTTAAAAAAGGACTAATTCGGAAACCATACCAATGGAAAGGGCTGTACAATTGGGTTTGAGAGACTAACAATAGCTTACGTGTGCCATCATAGATATTACTATCGAAATCCTTCATTCCTTCTTTTTCGTTAATCGTTATCTTATCATTAATATGGGTAGCACGATTGAATCCCATCACAAATTGGGCTTTGGCAAATTCTCGAAAATACCAATTCCCTAAAGTGAACAAATTTGAAAAAAAGCTTAATTCCCCTTTGATTGCCACCCGATGAGCTCTACCATTGGACAGAAATCCACCTGCTTCGGTATCTATAGAGAAATATCCTTTATCCGTATAATTTGCCCACGAAGCTCCTATTCCTAAATACGGATAATAATTGAGATTCTTTTTCGATACCCCCGAAGTACCAAAAAACGAATGACCAATGCTAACATCCTCAATATCACCATGCCTAAAAATGTATCTGTCTTGTACAAAACGGGTGCTATTTAAACTTAACTTACTTAAAAATAACTCTTCGTCAGAATAGAAATTTCCTACATTGAGTGAGTCTACTGGAGTTTCAAGAAATTTAGTTTGCTTGTAACGTGCCGAAATAATAGCTCTATGGATACTTTTATCATCACTGTTTTTCAATGGAATAGCGTAGCCTCCATAAGTATCATATATTCGATACTTTATATAAGGATATAACAAAGAATCATTGACAAACATACGTTCTGCTTGTCGATTTTCGTAAAAAGCTATTCTACCTGTCCACCGAGCGTAAGGCGAAAATAAAGGACGATCTAGTACCAAACGCCCCGAATACTCTTCCAAATCTTGGTAATAGGAAGCGATACCGTCAATGTGTGTGTTTTCGATATTTCGAGCTCGGTAGTAAATACCTTTTCCATTTTCACTAAATTTCTTGAAGTACTGACGATAGGTCAACGATAGTTGGTGTCCTATCCCAAAAAGATTGTATTCACTGACGCGTATCCATCCTCGTTTGTCTGTCCAGTCTGAATCGAAAAACATAGTCCAACTATCTAAAGCAACCACTTGAATATCAATAGAATCTGATACAGGTGTTATTGGTATTGGACGAATCACCACTCTACGAATATAGTTCTGATCTCGTAAAATACGTTCCGATTCCTGTACCAGTAGTGAATCCAATCGATCATTTTTTGAAAACAACAATTGCTTTTTTACTGTTCCTCGCTTAGTTTTATTATGCAAGGAATTACCATAAATTTCTAATTTTTTTCCTGGTTTTTTGGATAAATCTTTTTCGCTATATCCAAAAGGGTCTAAGGTAATGATTTCAATATTTCGAATAATTTTTCCTTGATATGGTTTGAAGTTTATTTCATCAGTTACTTTACCCGTTTGTGGAGTAGTTACCTTGGGCTTTGTGAATAAAAAATCGTAAATTTTCTGTGTAAGTTTTCTTTTTTTGAGATATTCTCCAGCATCTTTGTAGAATTTATCATCTCTTTGTGTTTTTAATGAATCTATTTGTACCATATCCAAAGAGTCAATCACTTGAGAGGTCACATTTTGTAATCCTACAAGCAAAAGAGATAGATATAGACATAATTTTTTCATTTATTATCTTCTTTTTTCAAAAAAATCTACTAATAGTTTTGATGACTCATCGGCTAATACTCCACCAATAATTTGTGTTTTTGGATGTAATTTCACTCCGGTTGTTTGAAAGCCTCGTTTAGGATCGGATGCACCAAAAACAACTTTTGAAATTTGGCTCCAATATAAGGCTCCTGCACACATGGTACATGGTTCTAAGGTCACATAAAGTGTACAATCTTTCAAGTATTTACCCCCTAAGTAATTGGAAGCCACAGTGATAGCTTGCATTTCGGCATGTGCCGTTACGTCTGTGAGTAATTCAGTCAAATTGTGAGCTTGGGCTATAATTTGTCCTTGAATAGTTATGATTGCCCCTACAGGAATTTCATTCTTATCGAAAGCTTTCTCTGCCTGTTCTAAGGCTCTTCGCATAAAATAAAAATCATCCATAATTTAATGTATTGATTCTTAGTAATATTAAATAAATGTATAATTTTTAGGATTGTCCCAAGGACTAAAATAGTTTGATTTTGTTTTCTATTAAGACAAAATCAAACTACTTTTTTATTATTCTAATTTGTTGGATTTTCTTATTTTCCTCCAAAAAATCCACCTAAAACATCGCCTAAGCCTCCGTTTTTTGATGAAGTGCTGGAATTTCCTAACTTTCCTACAACATCATCTAAAATATTTCCATCTCCGTTAGCGTCTAACAATGAGGTTAATAGATTTCCACCACTACTATTTCCTGTTAATGTTGAAAGTAAACCTCCCAATCCACTTGCCGATGAAACGTTGTTTTCTGACATTTTCTTAGCAATAAAACTCATCAGCACAGGAGCTAAAATTTTTAAAATTTGTAACACATTCGATGAAGAAACTCCTGTCTTTGAGCTAATTGCATCGGATAAAGTAGATTCTTTACCACCTAAAAGATGTCCTAAAATACCTGATCCTTCATTGGTTAAGGGATTATCTCCTTTGTTTTCAAACAAACTTCCTAAGTTATTCAATAAATTTCCGTTATGTTTGTCACTGGTTAAAGCACTGAGCAAACTTGTTGCCGCCTGTTCATTATCACTTTTGTTTTGCATTGCTCCCAATAGCAAAGGAGTTGCCATTTCAATCACAGACGAAGCTTTTGAAGGAGAAACACCCGTTTCTTTGCTTACGCCATTTACAATTTGTTGAAAATTATTTTCGCCTAGAAAGTCTAAAATTCCTGCCATATTTAATTTATTTATCATTTATTTTTTTTATCACCACTTTGTCCGAACAATTTTCCAGAGTTACTTCTATTTCCTTCTCAGCAATTACTCCTTCAATTACGTATATTTTACAGGGAGTCGCTTTGGTGTCGCTTTTAGAAAACAGCACATCTCCATGGGTAAATAATTCCATAAAATCATCCTTTGTTAGAGAAGTTTGGATATCTACTTCTATTGTTTTTGAACGTATGTCTTTCAATACTCTACAATTGGGAAAATAGCAAAAAGGTTCTGTATCTTTTTTCTTGAAGAAGAAAGCTACGAAAACGATACCAATTCCAAGTCCAATAGAATAATATCCGAAGCGTTTTAAAATTGACATATTTTATATGAATAAAAGATTTATGGGTTTATAAGGGATACCAAACCACTGTGAAATCGTGTTATCTGTTAATACTCCATGGTAGAAATAGAGCCCATTTCTCAATCCCTTATCGATATGTAACACGTTTTCAATGCCTCCCTCCTCACCTATTTTCAACAGATAAGGAGTTAAAATATTACTCAACGAAAAGGATGCTGTTCGAGCATATCGTGAAGCGATATTCGGAACACAATAGTGTATCACATTATGTTCCATGAATGTAGGTTCTGCAAATGTCGTAATTCGACTGGTTTCTACACATCCTCCGGTGTCGATACTCACATCTACGATTACCGCCCCTCTTTTCATAATTTTTACCATATCTTCATTCACTACCACAGGGGAACGATTCTCCCCACGCATCGCACCGATAACCACGTTACATCTCATCAATGCTTTTTTCAACACCTTAGGCTGCAAGGTTGAGGTAAAAACATTTTCATTTACGGCCTGTTTCAGTTTTCGCAAATTAGCCAAAGAATTATCAAAAACTTTCACTTTGGCTCCTAATCCAATGGCAGACTTCACTGCAGCTTGAGTAACTTCATTAGCTCCAAGGAAAACGACTTCAATGGGGGGAACTCCAGTAATATTTCCAAAAAGAATACCTCCTCCTCCATAAGATGTATTTCCGATAAGTTCAGATGCTACTAATACGGATGCCACTCCTATAATTTCACTAATCGACTGAACTACAGGGTGATTATATTCATCATCTTGAATGTATTCAAATGCCAACGCAGTTATTTGTTTCTTAGCTAAAGATGTGAAATAGTCTTTGTCTTGGGTTTTTATCTGTAAGGCAGAAAGAAGTACAGATTTGGGTTTCAAATGCTCAATTTCAGCTTTTGTAGGAGGTTCAACCTTTAAAACAATCGGACATGAGAACACCTGTTCAGAGTCATAAACAATCTGAGCTCCTGCTTCGCTATAATCGCGGTCAGAAAAATTTGCCTCCTCCCCTGCTCCCGTTTCTATTAGGATTTGATGACCATTTGCTACCAAAACGGCAACATCGTCAGGAGCCAAACAAATACGTCGCTCTTGAAAGGTATGCTCCTTAGGTAAACCTATTTTTAGCGACACTTGTTGATTTGACACAGCTAAACACTCCTCTTGAGGTAAAAACTTTGAAAATGTGGATATTGAAGACATAATCTTTACTCTTTCGAGGGTACAAATATAAATAGAAAACCGTTAATAACAAAAACTATTTTTTTGGATAGATATGAATTTTGATTTTCATATTTTTATGTATATTTGCAAAAGTCGAAAAATTCACGTCTAAATACGTCATTGGGATGCTTCGTAGAGGGTACTAATTCAAAGGATTTTACCGTTAACGAATGGAAAATATGACAAAAAAGAGATGTAAATTATTTTTAGATTACCAAAAGAATAACTAAAAAATATTATTTATTTAAAAATTAACAATGAATCAGACTATAACAGCTAATTTTGAAAAAGTGAAACCCTATTTCTTAATTTTTCCATTATTAGTGATGGCGAGTGTTTTCTGCTTTTTGTTTGTAAACAACGCTTTAGAACCTGAAAAATACGTTTTTATTCAACAAGAATGTTTTTTTTATTTGAATAAAAAATTATCGCAATTTCCTTATTTACAATATAATTTAACCCAATTTGGAGATGCTTTCATCGTGTTGTGTATGCTTTCGGTTTTCTTTTTTTATACTCCGAAGATATGGGAAAATCTGCTGTCTGCTTCGTTGCTATCGCTCTTTTTTTCAAGGGGTTTAAAGGAATTTTTTGATGTTCCTCGTCCTGCTACCATACATCCTATAGATTCCTTTACGATTGTTGGAGAAAAAGCAGTCGGATTTTCAAGTTTTCCGTCAGGTCATTCGATAACCGTTTTTACAACGTTATGTGTACTGCTGATTGCTTTTTTACCTAAATCATTGATTAAAAAGGTTTTATATGTTGTTATACTTGTTTTTTTGGGACTCATTTTAGCTTTCACTCGTGTAGGCGTGGGGGCTCATCATCCACTGGATGTGATTTCAGGATGTGCAATAGGTTCTATATCAGCTTTTTTGGGAATTCTTATTAACCAAAAATATAA
Source organism: Capnocytophaga canis (assembly GCF_000827555.1). Taxonomy (GTDB): domain Bacteria; phylum Bacteroidota; class Bacteroidia; order Flavobacteriales; family Flavobacteriaceae; genus Capnocytophaga; species Capnocytophaga canis. Next base: position 2,497 of record NZ_CDOI01000155.1, on the reverse strand, counting down.
CGCATGGACATGGATTTCCAATAAAAAATACTTACCTATTTTTATGGTGCTATTCTTAGGTTCCGTTATATTTTTGATTTACAGAATTTTAGAAGAAAATATTTTTGTATATTACCTTTCTTTATCTAGTTTAATTGTTTCACTATACACTATCATAAAAGCATATGTTAAAAAAAATAATAAATAATATTATTTTATATCGTTTTGTGCTAATTATCAGCATTTTAAACTTTATTTTCTTCCATTACGGATTCTTCAGTTTTGTTTTTCAAAATATTGATTACCATAGTTTTAATGGAATTTTACTTGTTATTAGTTTGTTTATACTGATGGTAGTAGCTAATTTCTTTGCTTTTTACCTGATTTTGTTTTTACTTCGAACTATAGGTAAGTTTTTGTTAGCTATCATCTTCATTCTAAGTGCAATAGCTGTGTATTTTATCAATACATATAGTATTATTGTTGATGAAAGTATGATTGGTAATCTATTAAATACCAATTACGAAGAATCAAGTAGCTTTTTTTCTGTGAAGTTAGTTTTGTATCTACTCGTTTTGGGGATTATTCCAAGTATTTATATTTTAAAAGCAAGAGTTACATATCCTTCTGTAAAAAAATTCTTTAAAAATTTAGGAGCTATTTTATTGGTTATTTTAATTTTAGTAGTCATAAATGCAAAAAATATTCTTTGGATTGACAAAAATTCAAAATATTTGGGAGGATTGGCTATGCCATGGTCATATTCGGTGAATACGATTCTTTACTACGTTCACAAAGCACAAGAAAATAGGCAAGAGATTTTGCTACCCGATGCCACGATAAAAAATAAGGAAAAATCGGTGATGGTGTTGGTCATTGGGGAGTCGGCTCGTAGTGAAAATTTTTCGCTTTATGGTTACAAAAAAAATACGAATCCGTTGCTTTCAAAAACAGAAAATGTTTTCCATTTTAAGGCTAATTCGTGTGCAACTTATACCACTGCCGCTGTAAAATGCATTTTAGAGCATCAGGATACAGGAGATTTATATGAAATTTTGCCAAACTATCTAAATCGTAGTGGTGTTGAGGTGGTTTGGAGAACGACCAATTCTGGTGAGCCTCCTGTTCATATTGATAAGTACTTCACAGGAAGTGCATTACGTCAAAATTGTGAAGAGAAAAATTGTGATTATGACGAGGTGCTTTTATCAGGGTTAAAAGAACAGATTTCGAAAAGTGATAAGGATAAAATATTAATTATTTTACATACTTCTACCAGTCATGGACCTACATATAATAAAAAATATCCTGCTGAATTTGAGGTATTTAAACCCGTATGTAATAGCGTGGAGTTAGGGAATTGCTCTCATGAGGAACTCATAAACGCTTATGACAATACGATTGTTTACACGGATTACATGTTGCACAAAATAATCGGAGATTTGAAAGAATTGGAGGATTACAAAACTGCCATGCTCTACGTTTCAGATCATGGCGAATCCTTAGGAGAAAAAAATCTGTATATGCATGGGTTACCGATGAGTATTGCTCCAAAAGAACAATATGAAATCCCTTTTATTGTCTGGAAATCAGCAGATTCTAAGTCTATAAAATCTCTTAAAGACGTTACACAACACCATGTGTTCCACAGCGTTTTGAAATTTTTGGACGTAGAGAGTCCTATCTATAAGGAAGAATTGAGCATTTTTGGCGATTAGCAATAAACTAAAAGATAAAAAAGTTGTATATTTGCTCTAAATAATTACAAATAAATTTAAAACACAGAAAAATGAGTAACTTTCCCAAATTTTTATTAGGTGACAATAGTGATTTTCCAGATGCTATTTTCGTCATCCATACCGAATACCCTCGCTTTGTACTTAATTTAGAAACCGATGAGGTTGAATGGTTGGAAGATTTCGATGAAGAAGACACTAAGGAACTTGAAATAGAGGCTGAAAACCTTATTCAGCAGTCATATGAATTTTACGAGCGTGAAATTGACCGATACGAGGGGTAATTCTGCTTTAAATTTTATTAACTAGAAATCCTTAATTATGAAAAATGTACTAAATATCAATCAATTAGATGTAGAAAATGGTGTTTACACTTATGCTGACTACCTTCTTTGGAAATTTGAAGAGCGTGTGGAGCTTCTCAAAGGAAAGATTTTCAAGATGTCACCTGCACCCAGTTTGAAACATCAGAAAATTTCTATGAATTTGAGTGGATTACTATGGCAATTTCTCAGAGGAAAGAAATGTCAATTGTTTTCAGCTCCGTTTGATGTACGTTTGCCTAAAAAGGAAGAAAAAGGTGATAATATTCACACGGTAGTTCAACCTGATTTATGTATAATTTGTGATGAAAGCAAATTGGATGAACGTGGCTGTATTGGAGCTCCTGACCTTATTATCGAAATTCTTTCGCCGGGAAATTCGAAAAAAGAAATGAAAAACAAGTTTGAGCTTTACCAAGAATCGGGTGTGGAAGAATATTGGATTGTAAACCCAACGGA
>NZ_CDOI01000154.1 GCF_000827555.1 Capnocytophaga canis | reverse complement strand
TAAAAACCATATAAAAGCCTTTGAAATTGTGTTTTTCTACATCAATTTTGGGTGGATTTGAGTATCATACTTTGGGAAACACTACCCAAAAGGAATGGAGATAATTACTCCCGAAAAAATAGAAAGAACAACGATAGGAGGAATTTTTAAATCTAACATAATTTTGAAATGTGTCTCTTTGTTGTAGTTCCTTTATCGAATAATTACTTAAGACGATGAAATATAAACATTTAACTTCGGAGCAAAGGTATGAAATAAAAGTGTATTTAAAATACGGAAAAGCTAAAAAATTATTAACGAGTTAATTAGGTTTACATCTCAGTAGCATTACTTAAAATGAAAGCACCCAACAAAAAGGATTTTTTGATTATGTTCTTTATTTTTTGCATATCTTTGCTAATGTGGAGCGTAACTTTCAAAAAAATGTACTTTCTTTTCTTGTACATTTAGATTTGCAATTTACATGAAATTTAAGACAAAAATAATGAATTTTATACCAATAAAATGAATATAGTCACAATAGAAGACATAATCAAGTTAGAAATATCAAAAGAGGATGTTATATTGTGTATTGAAAAAACAAAAAAGCACGAGTTTATTAACAATCTCAGATACAGACATAAAAATGTTCAGTTTGATTGCAAATTGCGTGGATATATTGGAGAATTAGCGATTGCAAAATGGTTTGCAAATAATGATATCACCTTAAGCTCCACGAATTATTTGGAAGATGGGGAAAATATAGATATTGATTTTTTGGTAAAGGGTAAAAATATAGAATTGAAAACGTCTCTTATCCCCGACGCAGACAAAAACCTCGCTACTACCATTTCCAAAAGAGACATAAAGCTTATTAAAAGAGGGAATGATAGCATAGAGCAACTACGAGGTGATATTCATATGCAAATTTATTTTTCCCATAAAACAAAAGAACGCGACAACTGGCTAAAAACCCAAGACATCAACCTACATAATGATTCTGAATATCTCTATAATAAATTCCAGGCAGATCAATATTTAAACACAACCTTTTTTGTAGCATGGATTGATAAGCCTTCCTTGATAACAAAAATAAATTCAATTCCAATTAGTCAAAGATACTGGAGTTTCCGTTATTCGCAGCGATTTTTTTGGAATTGTAAACTTAATGTGAGTCGTAAACCTATTGAACTAATATCTTATATTAATAATCTCTAAGTTTATGTAAATTCCTTTCTATAAAAACATTTGATGCTCAACTAAATTTACACAAACAAGTTCTCTAAAGTTCAATAGCAAACGAACAAAACCTTAATTCTAAATTCCAAAACACGAAAGTTAACACGTTGAAAATAAAAATCTTAACTCTTTATAAAATGAATAAGCAAGATAATATAATTATCTACGGAGTCCAATACCCAAATCCCGATAGTGTGCATTGGGAAGCAGAAGAATGCATCGACTTTCGTCTTTCCAGCATAGAGTACAGAACATTACTTCAAGGTTATCCTCCTGATTGGGATTGTCGCTATGCACCTTTCCAATTTCAAGATTGGCTATACATAACACGTTCAGGATTTTGGCTAAAAAAATCAAATACGAAAAGCAAGAGGATGGTTTTTATCATCTTTCTCGACATCTTACGTCAGAAAAAGGACGAGGACATAATTTACTGCTTGAAATCTTTTGTAATGGATACTTTAAACCTTCATTATTTGAAGTCGTACAAAGAGCGGGATATTAAATCGTCTGTAACTTTGTGATTAGTTACAACAATATCAACATGGATAACATGCGAGAAATCGTTGCAAATTGCTTTCAATTTTCCGTAACTTTGTGATTAGTTACAACAAAAAACCTTTCAAAATGGCATAAAGAGCAGTTGCAAATTGCTTTCAATTTTCCGTAACTTTGTGATTAGTTACAACGCATTCAGCTTACAATGCATTTAGCTCGGCGTTGCAAATTGCTTTCAATTTTCCGTAACTTTGTGATTAGTTACAACTGTCAGAGAACCTATCCATAATCGCTCAAAGTTGCAAATTGCTTTCAATTTTCCGTAACTTTGTGATTGGTTACAACTTTTTTCTTTCTGTGTTCATTTTAATATCCGTTGTAAATTGCTTTCAATTTTCCGTAACTTTGTGATTGGTTACAACACGAGCCGAATTATTTACGGGAATGGTATTGTTGTAAATTGCTTTCAATTTTCCGTAACTTTGTGATTGGTTACAACAAATGATAGACAAAATCCGATTTGTTTAGAGTTGTAAATTGCTTTCAATTTTCCGTAACTTTGTGATTGGTTACAACATTGGAAGAACTATTAAAGAAACTTCGGCTGTTGTAAATTGCTTTCAATTTTCCGTAACTTTGTGATTGGTTACAACTGTGTTTATTGTCTACTCATCTGCTCAATGGTTGTAAATTGCTTTCAATTTTCCGTAACTTTGTGATTGGTTACAACAATAAACGTAGCGATAGCATCGGGAAGTAAGTTGTAAATTGCTTTCAATTTTCCGTAACTTTGTGATTGGTTACAACTATTAATTGTTAATTATTAAAAAGGGACATGTTGTAAATTGCTTTCAATTTTCCGTAACTTTGTGATTGGTTACAACTGAATGTATTTTTAAAATTAGTTACGTTTAGTTGTAAATTGCTTTCAATTTTCCGTAACTTTGTGATTGGTTACAACATTTGTTATTTGTTGGTTACTAACTCCTATGTTGTAAATTGCTTTCAATTTTCCGTAACTTTGTGATTGGTTACAACGAGCGACAGGAACGGCTGGAGTTTCTATCCGTTGTAAATTGCTTTCAATTTTCCGTAACTTTGTGATTGGTTACAACACCGTAATGAGCAGTTATATCAGTTACATGGTTGTAAATTGCTTTCAATTTTCCGTAACTTTGTGATTGGTTACAACTCTCTTCGCTTGTTCAATGTCAAGTCCTGAGTTGTAAATTGCTTTCAATTTTCCGTAACTTTGTGATTGGTTACAACAATGAAAGCGGACGGACAAGTACAAATGTAGTTGTAAATTGCTTTCAATTTTCCGTAACTTTGTGATTGGTTACAACTCATTCTTTTTGTTTCAGCAACTTCTATAAGTTGTAAATTGCTTTCAATTTTCCGTAACTTTGTGATTGGTTACAACCAAAAAAATCTTTGGCTCTGTTCCAACGCTGTTGTAAATTGCTTTCAATTTTCCGTAACTTTGTGATTGGTTACAACGTTGAAGAGTTGCCGAACCTTAAAAACATTGTTGTAAATTGCTTTCAATTTTCCGTAACTTTGTGATTGGTTACAACTAGCACAGGCGTACAAACCGCAAAAGTCGGGTTGTAAATTGCTTTCAATTTTCCGTAACTTTGTGATTAGTTACAACAAAATGAATCTTTCCCTGAACCATTATCGTGTTGTAAATTGCTTTCAATTTTTCGTAACTTTGTGATTAGTTACAACTTACGGCATTAGGTAAAAAACCTGTTTTGAGTTGTAAATTGCTTTCAATTTTTCGTAACTTTGTGATTAGTTACAACGCGTGGAGACCATTGGGCAGTCGGATAGGCGTTGTAAATTGCTTTCAATTTTTCGTAACTTTGTGATTAGTTACAACTGGCAGTAATCAAATCCGATAGCTTCTTAGGTTGTAAATTGCTTTCAATTTTTCGTAACTTTGTGATTAGTTACAACATAAATTATTCAGTGCGATGTTATCGTTGTGTTGTAAATTGCTTTCAATTTTTCGTAACTTTGTGATTAGTTACAACTTGCTCGTTGTTCATTGCTATTTGTTACTTGTTGTAAATTGCTTTCAATTTTTCGTAACTTTGTGATTAGTTACAACTTAGATGATTACTTTCCGAGTTAGTGCCTCGTTGTAAATTGCTTTCAATTTTTCGTAACTTTGTGATTAGTTACAACACGGTATTGAGACAAGCCACTTCCACTTGTGTTGTAAATTGCTTTCAATTTTTCGTAACTTTGTGATTAGTTACAACCAACACCTATTGCTTTCGAAACTTTAGCCTGTTGTAAATTGCTTTCAATTTTTCGTAACTTTGTGATTAGTTACAACAAACCTTGTCAGCAGACAACTTTTCTATGAGTTGTAAATTGCTTTCAATTTTTCGTAACTTTGTGATTAGTTACAACTTTCCAAATCAATGAGCCACTGGGGTTTGTGTTGTAAATTGCTTTCAATTTTTCGTAACTTTGTGATTAGTTACAACCCTCTGCCAGTGGTGTGAGGTACACATCTTGTTGTAAATTGCTTTCAATTTTTCGTAACTTTGTGATTAGTTACAACAGAGGCTCCAAAACAAATGAAGTACGAACAGTTGTAAATTGCTTTCAATTTTTCGTAACTTTGTGATTAGTTACAACTAAATTAAATATTAAATGACTTGGGGTGTAGTTGTAAATTGCTTTCAATTTTTCGTAACTTTGTGATTAGTTACAACTTTTTTCTTTATCTATGTTATTTTTTTGTTGTTGTAAATTGCTTTCAATTTTTCGTAACTTTGTGATTAGTTACAACCTGTTTTGGTCTCGTGCTTGTATAGAGAGTGTTGTAAATTGCTTTCAATTTTTCGTAACTTTGTGATTAGTTACAACAAGTCAGAATTTGCCCCCGAATTGACTAAAGTTGTAAATTGCTTTCAATTTTTCGTAACTTTGTGATTAGTTACAACCCTCTTTATTATATACTAACATGGCTCTTTGTTGTAAATTGCTTTCAATTTTTCGTAACTTTGTGATTAGTTACAACGTTTATCGTGCTTCCTTTGTATTCTTTATTGTTGTAAATTGCTTTCAATTTTTCGTAACTTTGTGATTAGTTACAACAAAGTATTTTTAGAGCGTATATATTTGTGAGTTGTAAATTGCTTTCAATTTTTCGTAACTTTGTGATTAGTTACAACCTTTCTGCAATACAAGTCAAGTTTTTTTGCGTTGTAAATTGCTTTCAATTTTTCGTAACTTTGCGATTAGTTACAACTTGAATACGATATAAATAACTTTTTCATTTGTTGTAAATTGCTTTCAATTTTTCGTAACTTTGCGATTAGTTACAACTCCCCAATTTTCTAATAATGCCTTTTCTCTGTTGTAAATTGCTTTCAATTTTTCGTAACTTTGCGATTAGTTACAACCTCAAAAAATAATCCTCTGACAGACAGAGGATTATTTTTGTTTTTAGAAATAAAAAATTGAGCAAAAAAAGAATAAATCGGGCTGAGTAAATCCATTTTTTTCATTCTATTTCTAAAATAACTCGAGCTGCTGATAAGTAGGTGGTGGATCTTCGCGTACTTTAGAATGAAATATTTCCATATCACCAAACTGCTTATCTGTAATCGTCATTACGGCTACTTTCCCGTATTTGGGAAGCATCATTTTTACTCGTTTTTTATGCACTTCTGCATTTTCTCTACTCGGACAGTGCCTCAAATAGATAGAAAACTGAAATAAAGAAAATCCATCATCTTCCAAGCGTTTTCGGAAGAGATTGGCTGCTTTTTGCATTGCCTTGGTCTCGGTTGGCAAATCGTATAAAACCATTACCCACATAATTCTATAAGCGTTAAATCGTTCGGAATTCATAACATTTTAGGATAAGAAATTTGTCTTTTTTCGCCCGTATAGCATTTGTACAGAGAGGAAACGGTAGATTTTACCGCAACTAATAGCGGACGCACCTGTTCGTCTATTTTCACATCTTTGGTAGCGATTTGCAAAAAATAGGCTTTCGCTTCTTTGGTCAGTTCTTCGGCTTCAGGATTCTTTTCCAACCATCGGATGACCAATAAATCCACAAAAGGACGATAAGGTTCCATTAGGTCGTCTGCCAAACAGTAGGCATTGTATTTGTTTTTGTGAAAAATCCCCAAAACGGGAAGTAAACCTGTTTCTACAATGGCTCTTGCCACGATACTTCTCAATACGGAATAACCAAAATTGAAAAACTGATTGGGCGAATCGCCGTAGCGTTCGCGTAAAAAATCGGGGTGAATGAGGTATTTCCAATAGTGCTGTGCGGCGATGCCTTCCATATTACTGATGTCGCCCGATTTCACTTGGCTGAGATACTCATACATCGGACTGGCGTAAGTTCCGAGTCGTTCCAAAACAGCGGCTTGATTGGCTATTTTGCATTCTATGGTTTGTTTCCACAGCTGTTTTTTGAGCGGTTCACTGGCTTCTATCTGGTCTTTTATGCGTTGGGAATGAATCGCATTTCCGTGGAGCGGTAGCATTTGTCCGTGTGGGAGATGATGGGCATCGCAACTGATAATCACCACATTATTCCCCATCAGCCACTGTATCAGCTGATGGGAAATGGTAATCTGAAAGTGGTCGAGCATCAACAAACCCAAATCTTCTACCGGAACGCTCCCTTTCTCTGCTTTGGTTTCTGGACAAACGATTTTCATCTGTTGGTCTTTCAACTTCAAATATGCTGGATTGCCAATGTAAATGGAGCGGTAGAGCATAATTTCATCGTTTTTAATTAATATTCTCCTACACTAACAATGTCCCCTAAATGATTAATCCTAACCTTTATGATATCATTCAAAGGTGACAAACTTTTAATTTGTTGGTAAGTTTTTCCTTGTAACTCTTTTTTATCTTCTACTGTCGTTTCTAGATGATGTCTGAATTTAAAATCACGAACTATCGCATTACCATATTTCACAACAGATATAGTCTGCACCCTAAATAAATTCGGGCTTATTATTCTCTTGTTTTTAGGGTCTAATAAATCAATATCGTTAGGATTAAATCCTGTTGATTCATTCGGAAAGACAAACATTTCATTCTGTTTCATTGTGAACAAAAATTCCCAACCCAAATGCTCATTGTATGTTTTGTCTATAATAGGTAATCCTTGATTGGCTCTTACCACAGCTTCAAAAACCGATACTACTTTTTCTTGTAAATTTCCCTTCTCATCACGGTAAACCGCTACATGATGATTGCTGCCCGTACTGATAAAATCCACAGGAATAGGCTTACCTTCTTTATCCAAAATTTCTTTGCCTAAATGGTCTTTTTTGGTATGCAAAGGCTCGGCATTTGCTACACCGCTTATGGTTACACGCTTTATCGTAATTCCTTTCTCTTTATTGAGCCATATCGGATTTTTGTCTAAATCTGAAAAGGCTTTTTTAGCATCGTTTCCAAAAGATTGTAGTCGTTCTTTCAAAATTCTCTTTACCCCTTCGTCTAATATTTTGTCGATTAGCTTTTCATCTTTAAAGTTTTCAGGAGTAATGTCTTTTCGGATGGAAAAACTATTTTCTAACCATACCAATTTCACTTTTTCAGGCAGTTGTTCTGTTTGGGCATCATCTAAATAAATAGGATTTTTCGCCAATGAATTTTTACCTGTAAAAGCCTTTTTCGGATCGCCACCATTTTCTTCTAATCTTTTTTTCAACAAGGATTGATACAGTGGATTGGCTACTTTTTTGATGGTTTCCAAATCAAATTTACCTCCGATTTTTTCCTCTTTTTGTACATAATACTGGTATTTCCCATAAACTGTTTCTTTATGCAATTGTCCACGAGGAGTTAAAACTTCCTGAACTTTGTTACTTCCCGCAACTTTATTCTTGTTTTTGGTAACTACCTTATTTTTAGCCTTATGAGAAATTAAAACATTTTCCAAAAAGGCTTTGGTTACCTGACGGAAATTGGGCATTGGTGCTTTAAAAACTCTTTTTTCATTACCGTTTTTATCGGTTACTTTTATGGTTTCCAATTGCTGAATACCCATAATATTGCTATGCTCCCTATGTTTTTCATTTTTACGAGCATTCAGATAATTAAGATATTGAATATGATTGTGTTTGGTAAAAGCCACCGTAAGAGCATCCATTGCGTGATGGCGATGGTCATTTCGTTTTGTCCAATCAATGATAACTTCCACTTGCTGACCATACTTACGATCTTCCATTTCGGTAAGCCCCAAGGCTCTGTATTTCGGCAAGTTGAGTTCTTTCATCACATTGACCAAATCCCAATCTTCCCTCAATCTATCCGTAATACCTCCCGATGTAGAAAGCACATTTCGAGTAATTTGCAAAAGTATTTCTTTGGCTTTTTTAGCAATGTATTGTGTTTCACGCAAATCTCTTTCCACAAAACCATCTCCAATTTCACTTTCTTTTTTCAATAATTTTTGGTACTTCGCTTTGGAGATAATGTTGTTTTTGTATAAATCTTCCACACGAGCCACATATTCTTCCAATTTATCCGCTCCAAATTTACTTTCCATATAATCAAATGCCGTCCGTTCCCCTTTATCTAAATTGGTTTTTCTGAAAGAAAGCGTTTTGTTTGAAAAACTATCATCAAACACTCTTGATTTTGGTATAATATGCTCAATATCAATTTCTTTAGTAAATAATTTTTCTTGTGGAATTTTTATATTAGTATATAAATCCTTATATCCATTCGCTTTTAATTCTTCGTACAGACGATAACGGATAATATCATTTCTTGTTGGATTTGGTAAACCAAACTCATTCTTCAAAATTTTAATGATTTTTTCGTGTTCGGTTTTCGCTTTATTGATGTTTGCCGTCATATTGGCTCTTTCTTCCGCATTTTTTTTCAGTTCACGAGCCAATTCTATACGAATTTCATCGAATTTAAAGTTAGGGTTTTCGGTTCGGTATTTCTTTAAAAGCGCATTGACCAAGTTAATCATCTGATTTAGAATCTTTTCTACTACCGGTTGACGCAAACTATTCTTTTTCAAGACTTCCAAACTATCTTTCAGCACACGATTATCGTTTTCTTCTTTGGTCAATGAATGTTTAGAATGGCGGTAACCTGCTAATTCACAGGCGGTACTGAATTTATTTTCCTTAATATATGGATAAATTTTCCGCATCGCTTTGGTAGAAAGATTACCATAATCATCTGACAGAGAAACATTCGCTAAAATTTGAGCATACTCTTTTTTAAAACCGAATTTTGTTTCTAACAATTTATAAAGCAATTCGTTACCACTTTTAGAATCATCGCCTTCATAAGAATACAGCAAATGCCAAAGCTGATAACTTGCTTGATTTTCAAAATCTTTACCGTCTAATTCAGCATTGAAATGCAGAATATCCGTGTTGATACCTGCTTCTTTAAAAATTGCTTGAACCATTTCCTTGATTTCCGATGCAGGAACTTTCAAATCATCAAGCTCCACCTCATCTTTATTCAATTTTACTTTGAGGTGATTTTTTGCATCATATCCCTCTAAATCAGTAATTTTCAAATATGCCTCATACAATGCTTTATTTGTTCTATTGCCCTCCAAAACAGAATAATTCATCTCCCATTCTTTGGGAGAATAGCCTAAAATTTCCAAGCAATAATCCGCTTTGAGATTTCCTTTGAGATTTAACTCATTAAATAATGCTTGTTTTGCCTCCAAATCCAATTCGGAAATTGTTTTCTCTTCTTCAAAAAGAACTGCTTGTTGGTTTTTAGCTGCTTTTTTCGTTTTACTTCCTTTTTTACGAATCAAGACATTGTTTAAATTCTGCCAAATTTTAAACTCTTGAAACAGAGGCGATGATTTTGGAGCTACTTTAAGACCGATTACTTTTTTGGTACTCGTTCCATCTTCTTTTTTAATCTCTATTTCCTTATTTTCGAATTCACAGAAACTCACCAATGATTTTTGAGATTTTAATTTTCTTTGGTAGAAAATCACCACATCTCGAAGTTCTTTTTTTAGTTCGTCGGTCAAAATCTGTGGATAAAATTGAGCTTGGGTATTCCAAATTTGTTCAAATTCATCTAAATAATCTTGGCGATAAAACACCTGATTTTTCAACGAAGTATGTGGATTTGCTGCAATTTGCTTCCAAAGATATTCGCCCACGGTTTCATTATTGAAGTAAAGTTCCTTGCTTCGGTCTGAAATTGCCCCCAAATAACCACTAGAATTATTTAAATTATTATTGATTTCGGTAATGACAAAAGCTAATTGCTCCCTTGTCAATTCCTTTGAGAGAGCATCTACTCGCCATTGATAGGCTTGTAATTTTTTATCTTCTCTACTTCCTTTATTTTCAGCGGTATAGATTTGGTATTTTGCCAAAAACAAAGCACTTGTTGCCCTTTGTCCTTTACCTTTAAGTTGAGCGTAAAATTCATCGGTCAAAATATCCGAATGAAATTGTTTCTGAAAGTTCCAAACTTTATCCAATTCAAACTGTAAATCAGAACGATAATAGTCAGGCAATGATTTTTTACCTTCTTTTAAAAGTTGTAGAGATAATTGTCCTGTAGTAAGGTTTTCTTCATAAAGTCTTTTGGCAATTTCCATTCCGTCTATCAGTTGCCCTTCGTCTTCATTTTTAGCCTTTCGACTACTTTTATAACCTCTTTTTTTGTTGATGGTTAAAAACACACGAGCCAATTCCCCCAAAGATATTTTTTCTTTAGCCGATTTTGCTCGTAATTCTAATGTTTGGAAGGTGGTTCCTTTACCGTTTTCTGTTAAAATTGTATTTTCAGAAATGAGTTGATGTTCTTTCAAAAGTTCGATGAGTTCTTTTCTGCGGAGCTTATAGCGTTGCAGGTTGCGCCTAGCACTTCGTTTCAGGGTTCTATCGGCATTGGTAGAAATGGGCTTCCCTTTCTCGAAATTTGTTTTTTCATCAGTTGTTAGCGGATTTACTCTCACTCCCAAATCAACAATCTCCGAAGTTTCAGTATCGTTTTCGGCTTCTTTTACATAAGCCCAACCAATTGAATTTGTCCCTAAATCAAGACCGAGTATATGTTTCATAATTAATAGTTTAAAAATTAATGGGTATAAAAATACAAATAAAAAGTTAATTATTTTTGATATTCAATTATTTTTTCTACCTTTGTGGCAGAAAGCAATTTACAATAAGGATTATTCCGTTGTGAAAACATCTAGTGCCTCGCCTATCTGCGGGGCTTTTTTAAAGAAAAAACCAAGACTAGTTACCTAATTATAAGGTAAGTAATCTTGGTTATCAGAATTTACTTTTTGTGCTTTTTACACAAAAAGCAGAACGGCTTAGATAGATGAACTATCTTTTTGCTTCGCCAGTGTTTAAACTTACGAAAACAAACTAATTGTTTTTTCTCATTCATAAATCTACATTTTATGATTAATAATTAGTTTCATAAGACCTTTTGATGTGGGGCATCAAAAGGTCTATTTTTTTTTACCAATCCTCGTAGTAGAGTGTTTTTACAAAATCAAATTGTTTATTTAAGCAATTAAATGAATAAGAAAGCAATTTACAACAAACAAAAGAAAATAGTATCAACTTTACTCTACTTACGAAGATTGATGGCACAAAGATAACAAAAGAAATCAAGACTACAAAATTAAGATACTATTATTCTTTTGTTTCAATCTTATAAAAAATAAATAACAATAATAATCCAATGATTATCAGCAAGATAAAAACATATTTTTTTAAAAAAACACTTTTCAAATCCTAAATAATAAAAATTCCTTACTTTTGCATATAAAACTTTTAAACTGTGAACATATCAATCGTCGGAATGGGATCGATTTCTGCTTTAGGAAATTCTTTTACAGAAGTCTGCCTGTCATATCAAAATCCAATATCTTTATTAAAGCCTTATGGTGAGGTTCCCATGGGAAAACTCTCTGAAAGCGGTCTGACTGCTGTAAACAACTTACGACTATCATCACCGGCATATACCAACTTGGACGATACAGTTTTATTTGCAATTATATCAGCCCGACAAGCAGTCAAACAGGCTAATTGGTGTGATGGTAATTTTGGTGTAAATATCGGTTCTTCTCGCGGAGCGACAACTCTTTTTGAAAAACATCACTCCTATTTCATCGAAAATAAAGCATGTGAAACTTTAGCTTCTCCAACTACTACGTTAGGAAATATTGCTTCGTGGGTTGGTCAAGATTTAGGGAGTATAGGTTTTGAAATGTCTCATTCCATCACCTGTTCAACATCTTTACATGCTGTCGTTAATGGTATTGCATGGCTTCAAAGTGGTATGGAACAGCGATTTTTAGTCGGTGGAAGCGAAGCTCCGTTAACTCCCTTTACTATAGCTCAAGCCAAAGCTTTAAAAATTTACAGCAGCCTAACGGATGATTTTCCCTGCCGAGCAATGGACGTACACAAAAAGCTAAATACGATGGTTTTAGGCGAGGGAGCTTCTGTTTTTTGCTTAGAAAATGGATTGAAAGACAATCGATTAGCAGGAATAACAGGATTCGGATTTGCTTCTGAGAAATTAACTCACAATGTATCTCTTTCGGCCAATGGCGAATGCTTACAAAAATCTATGCTGATGGCTTTACGAAATACGGACATTTGTGATATAGACGTTATTATCACCCACACTCCAGGTACTATTAAAGGAGATTTAGCAGAAATCACAGCTATCCGAGAAGTTTTCAAAGAATCTGTTCCTTTTATGACTAATAATAAATGGAAAATAGGACATACATTTGGTGCAAGTGGTGCTTTGAGTCTTGAAATGGCAATATGTATGCTCCAAAAACAGGAAGTTTATAGCGTTCCTTATGTTGAAAAACAAAAGAAACCTGAAAAAATAGAAAAAATACTCATTAACGCTGTTGGTTTTGGAGGAAATGCTGTGAGTATTTTGGTCGAAAAATAATTTTTGTACTGCTGACATTAAAAATTAGGCATGACACTAAAACGAATGCCAAACTTGGGATTCCGAGTACCGTTAACATCATTAAAATCACCACGCCATATAAAATCTAAACGAAACGGGCGAATATTTCCAAAACCTATATTTTCAATACCAAAACCGTATTCCCAATACAATTTTTCAGGCGTATTGTATATTAGATTCGTTTGGTGAGCATCTCTATTTTGCTGACTTATAGTACCATAAGCAAAACGAGCAAATAATAAACTTCGTAATTTTGTTTTGTCAACAAGTGGAATTTTATTCAAAATAAACCCGTTAAAATGATGCTCAAAATAACCATTAAGATAGGTATCATTTATAAAATCATAATAATCTAACAACGCAAACGACTGAGGTATAATCGAATAGGCTTGATTGGCAGGCGTTGGTGTCAAAATAGTCAACGGTACGGTACCAAAAATTTTCCCTGCCTCAAAAGTTGTGTTCAGCATTCCTAAATTCCAAACAGTAATAGGTTTTTTGATTAAAACCTGTACTTTATCATAGTCAAATTGGCTTCCTAAAGCTCCTGATGCTCCTTTAGTATATTTTAACACGTAAGTATCATGTATTTTCTCTCCATAACGTTGCTCCACCCCATAGCCAAAGACGTTTCTTCCTGGGGTAAATTTGATATTCAACCCTGTGTTGAAATCGGTATAATTGGTATATGTTTGATTATTCTTCAGATCGCGAAAGGCTATGAAAAAATGTTCAGGATCGGCAGATTGTGAGTGCTGATATACTCCAAAAACACTAACCTCAATGTTTTTTAACGGCACATACGTTATAGCCGCTGATGTCTTTTGATTTCTGGTCAAAAAATAGTTTTCTCCTCGATTAATAATGGCGTTACTTCCTCTTCGGAATGTGAAATTACCATCATCGTGAATCAAATAGTTTCCTAATTGCAAATAATCATCCTGATAAGCACCTCCAAACGTCACTCGAGGTTCCTCCGAAAGTAAATATTTAGCACTTAATCCATATTTAAACCGCTTATCTCCAATGCCATAAGCTCCGTAAAAATAAGAGCGAAAACGATCTTCAATTGAATTAAATGTTCTGAAGCCTAATCTAAGTCGATGCTTTTCAACATCGTTTGATTCGTACACCTGCCAATATGTGCCGAATTGCAGTCCTTTACCCAAAGGGATTGAATTTAACGATACATACCCTGTACCTATAATATCTGCAAGTGTAGTAATTAATTTAACTTTCGGATTATCAGCTACTTCCTTAATCAACCGAGTTGTTTTAGAAATATTTGCCGACTTTACGGTTGCTTGTTGCCAATATGTATCCCCTTTAACAAATTGATCCCTATATTTTTGAACTATTTTTTGTTCATAAAAAAGAGTCGCTTTCGGTTGATTCAGGACCACATCAGAGTATCCTATGGTATTACGAATGTACAAGCCTTTCTCTTCTATGTCCTTAGAAAGAATCGTAAAATCAGCTTCTTGAATTTCTTTTTCAAGGTAATAAATACTATCATTTTCAATGGTAAAATGCTTTTCGAAAAACAATCCCCGCACCATATTCAAATTGGTTTTGGGAGTAGTTTTCATCTCTATACTTTTGATAATAAAAGTTTTAGTATCCACAATAAAATTTCCTTCCAAAGCCAAATCAGCATCTATTTTTGGAAAAAAATAAATGCGATAGAAATTTCGATTCTCTTCTACTAAAGTATCTTTTAAAACATAGTGATACGTCCCGTAGCCATATTCCGAGAGAGGGCTTACAAATGGGCGATTTAAAATCAAATATGAATTTTCGTAGATATCAAATTCATCAAATGCCTTGGTGATTCGCTCTAAACCATAACCATTTTGAGCTACTCCTTGTGAGCGTTCTGCTTCTGTATCAACTCGTTGTTTATTGATTTGGTTGTTACCGTAGACCTTTTGTACGTTTTCTTTAATATAAATCGGCATTGAAAAAAAGCCCCTGTTTTTTCGTTCCATAAGAGTTTGTTCAAACTCAGCATAATCATTTCCTAAAACCTTTTTTAGGAAAATCGTATCTAATTGATTGATACCCAACTCTGAGACACTATGTTTCTTATACTCATATGCCTGTGAATTTTTAAGTCCTTTTTTACTCTTATTTTTCCAAATACCTTGTAGAACTGTGTAGGCTGGATTTTCTTTTTTCGAAAGTGACTTCGTTGGTTTTCCTACTACAACAACCTCTTCAAGCTCTTCTCCTTCAGTAAGTTCTACAATAAGATTTTTTGTGATTTTATGTTGTAATCGTATTTTTTTAGATGTGAACCCTAAGGAAGAAACTTCAATATAATTATGGTTTTTCTCTGAGTATAAGGAGAATTTTCCTGAAGCATCCGACACTACTCCTTTCGTAGAATTCACAAAAATGATATTCGCAAAGGGAAGTGGTTTTCCTTGATCATCAATAACTTTACCTGAAACTTGAGTTTGGGAATAAATATAAATGGGAAGAATGGTTAATAGGAGTACAAAAATATTTCTTATCATAAAAAAAACTGTCTGAACCAAGTTGCAAATGTACACTTTTTTCAGACAGTTTTTACCTTTTATTGTTTATTTTATTTAAACCATTTATCAACAACTGCTCTCAATGCAGGTTCTTTATCTTCTAAACGTTGTAATAGAACAAATTGGTTTCTTGCTCTAACAAAATTTTCTTCGGGGAATGAAGTTTTGAAATAAATGTCATTATTAAAATAATCCGTAAGGAAACGTACTCCGATAATAAAAATCATATATTTAGCTCCATCCAAAACCATCCGTTTTTCGGTCTCTGTCATTACGTCTTTCATCACTGAAAATCCTTTACAAATGGCTTCAAAGAAAGTTTCATTGAACACAATTTTTGAATCATCAGGTTCATTTTCATTAGTAGGACTCACAGAGGTACGCACCATATCTCCAAAGTCATACAATAAAATTCCTTGCATTACTGTATCCAAGTCAATAACTTTGAAATCGTTCGGATTATCCTTGTGAATCAATACATTATTTATTTTTGTATCGTTATGAGTAACACGAATAGGGATGCGTTTTTCATCCACAGCTTTCTGTACTTCATCAAATATTACCTTGTGCGACTTTGCAAAATCATAGAGATGTTGTGCCTTTTCGATGCGTTCGGACTTCGCCTGTGCAAAAGCATCTTCTAATTGTTGAAAACGCTTCATCCCGTTATGAAAATCAGGAATAGTATCCTCCAATCTTGAAGTATCTATCTTTTCAAATGTTTTGATAAACGTTGCATAAGCCGATGCAGCTTTCTCAGCCTGCCATGCTTCTTTAACAAATTCGTATGCCACATAATTCTTCGCAAACGGAACCGCACGCCACAAAGCATTGTCTGCTTCTACCGAAAAACCTCCCGTTTTGACTGGTAACATATTCAAAATAATAGTGTTATCAGCAACAGTTTCCCAAAGCAATTCAATATTTTTGATGATTGCATGTGGTTTTTTGAACACATTGGTATTAATTCCCTGAAGCACATACTCTTGTTCAGTAGTTTTCACTAAAAAAGTATAATTGATGTGCCCATTTCCAAAAGGCTCAACGGAAACGATATCTCCTTTAAAATCAAACAAAGGAGCAATTCTTTCAGCTGTATTTTTCATTTTATTTTATATTTTTAATTGGTAAATCAAATGTATATGAAGATTTTTGTGTATAACAAAAAAATCTATGTAAATTCGACATTCAGAGATTGTAACACTAATTGAGAGTTTTAAAAAATCTCTAATTTTAGCAAAATGGAATAAACTCCTTATCTCTATAAGTCAAAATCTCGTGAAACCTTCACAGTTGAGCAAGTAAGAAATTTGATTCCTTAATTAGAAATTCTCCGGATATCCTCCTGCTACAGTCAAATTTTTAATTTCTTCCCGTACTTTCAATAAATCTTCGCGGTAGGTCATTCCAAACCAAGCATCGTTATTAGGCAACACTTCCAAAGTATACCCTTCTTTTTCAATAGCATGTTGTACCACTAACGGAATGAAAAACTCTGCTTTTGGATTTTCTTTATTAGCTTCTACAAATTCAGCAAATAATTTCTGTGCCATTGGAAAAATTTCTGGTGTGAATCCCCAAAAATTCATTGAAACGAACGTTCCTAAAGGATATTTTTCGCCTGTTTCTTCATCAATAGCCATATTTTCGTCAATTTTTCTGAGTTTTGTAGCCTCAACTATCGATTGCAGATGATTATTTTCATTCACATTACAAACTCCTCTTGAAACTGTCCCATTTTCGCTCAATGTGTTTTTCAATAAATAACCTGCTGAATAAAAAGTTTTTTCTTTACCTGATTTTAAGGCTTTTACCATGTATGAAAACGCATCTTTTCCGTAGTAATCATCAGCATTCATAATCAAAAACGGATTCTTAACCACGTCTTTTACGCAGAGCATCGCATGTCCTGTACCCCAAGGTTTTTGACGCACAATTCCTTCTGGATTTTGTAAATCTTGATATACGAAGGAAACAGGCAACCCTTTGAAACGATTTTCTAAATGTTTTTTAGTAAGCTCTTCAATCTGGGTTCTAATAATCAAAACTACGTCCGAAAACCCCGCTTCAATCGCATCATAAATCCCATAATCAAACAAAGCATTTCCATTATGAATTTCCTCTAATTGTTTGTCGGAACCAAAACGACTCCCCAAACCTGCCGCTAAAATTACTAATGTTGTATTCATATTTTTATGTAATATATTTATGTTTTATATTATTTTTCAATTATTTAGCTCTTAAGGTGCAGAAAAATTTATGTTACACGTTGTGAAATAACATTCTGAATTTTAATATCTAAATGTTCTGATGTCATTTACTGAATCGCACTTACGTTTATTCTATATTCTCAATACTTTTGTACGCCTCAATAATATTTCGTACTAACGGATGTCGAACCACGTCTTTATCATCCAAATGTAACATACCAATCCCCTTGACATTTTTCAGAATCAACAAAGCCTCTTTCAGCCCTGAAGATACCTTTCGAGGTAGATCAATTTGACCCGGGTCACCTGTAATCATAAACTTAGCATTACGCCCCATACGTGTGAGGAACATTTTCATTTGAGCATGGGTAGTATTCTGAGCCTCATCCAAAATCACAAAAGCGTTATCAAGCGTACGCCCACGCATAAACGCCAAGGGAGCAATTTCTATTACCCCTGATTCAATAAAACCACTAAGTTTTTCATAAGGAATCATATCACGCAAAGCATCATAAAGAGGTTGCATATACGGATCTAGCTTCTCTTTCAAATCCCCTGGAAGAAACCCTAAATTTTCCCCTGCTTCCACTGCAGGTCGGGTAAGAATAATTCGTTTTACTTGCTTTTCTTTCAGTGCTTTAACTGCAAGTGCTACACCTACATAGGTCTTTCCTGTTCCTGCGGGGCCTACAGCGAAAACCATATCATTCTTTTTCATCAACTCTACCAACTTGAATTGATTTTTGGTCTGCGGACGAATAACCTTCCCTCCCACTCCATGGACAATCACATCGGTTTCCTTCTGATTTATTGTTTCTATAGGCTCAGTATCATCAGCATTGCAAATACTATCAATGCTACGTTCATCCAATCGGTTGTATTTACTGAAATACGCCTGCAATAATTCTATTTTTTTGGCAAAATCTTTTAACAAGTTT
This sequence comes from Capnocytophaga canis, assembly GCF_000827555.1. Lineage (GTDB taxonomy): Bacteria > Bacteroidota > Bacteroidia > Flavobacteriales > Flavobacteriaceae > Capnocytophaga > Capnocytophaga canis. The sequence goes on along the minus strand of NZ_CDOI01000154.1, from coordinate 54,530 downwards.
TCCTCTCCAAAAGCTAAAATTTTATTACCTCTGGCTACAATCTTCAATTTCGGAAAACAAGATTTTATCTTTTTAATATTTACCTCATCTTCGCCGAAGAACTGCTGTGGATGAATATCGGTTAGTTCTAAAACAAGTTCATTCAAAATATAAGAAGTTTTTTTGATTAATGAATTAAATTCGAGTTTTTCTAATCTCGAAACATTGTGCAAGTTTACTATTTTTTTTGAAGATTTGCAAGAAAAAAAGGGTTATTTTCACAGATTTTTAAAACTACAGCAGAATAATAGAATATTTCTAAACACAAACCAACTGTAAAATACCGTTGATACTATGAAACAAAATATACAAAACTTCCCTACAAAAAACATTCTTCCATAATAATAAACATCCTAAAACAAAGCGTTTACTATTCCTTTTATCTCAGCAAAATTGAAGTAGAAATGGTATACGGAAATTATTACAACAGATTCGAAAAATTCTCATTAAACCATTTGTAACGATTAATAACCATAATATGTGTGCCATTTTTTACTACAATAGCATCAGAAATATATTTCATTGGAAAAACTGCATCTTTATCACCGTGGATATGAATTGTGTTCGGCAAAGGCTCTGTTTGCTCCCAATTTACAATTTTATCAATGCTCCAGTCCAAATAAGAGATTGATCGCATCCCAATGTACTTTTCATAAAGTTCTATACGCTTTGTGATGGAATCAATAAAAGAAAATTGCTTCCAATATTCCAATGAATTAACTAAACCAACGGGCAACAATTTATGCAAATTTGTATAACGTGCCAATAGCATTTTTTTAGGCAGTTCATATTTAGTTTTTACACTTGAAACTACGATAATTTTTTCATAATCAATAATTTTAGCGATTTCCTGTACAATAATTCCTCCGAACGAAACCCCCAATAAAGTAGGTTTCGGATGTGTAATTTGCTGAGACAAACGAAAAGCATATTCCGAAAGAGATTCCTCCTCAATCGGTAAAATCCAGTCCAATAAATGAGTTTCATAATTCGATGGAAATTCAAGAAATTCAAAAATTTTAGGACTTGCTGCCATTCCTGGCATTAGATAAATATGCTTTTTGTTTTTTTCCATTCTAAATTAAATTTTATTTTGTAACTTTGTGCCGAAGTTGGCTTTTTGTTTTTTTTCAGGACGTAAAAATACTATTTTTTTACCAAAATCAAAAACAACATTGACACTTCATTAATCACTAATCATACGAATTAAAATAAATATGATTGAAATTATTGACAGCGAATTTTCTCGCCAGTTTCAAACAAAAGTTAACAATGAAACCGCCTTCATTGAATACTCGGTGCAAGACATCAAGATTTTTTTAACAAGAATATATATTCCTGAAAATGCTGAAGCCTCTTTTTTTGATGACTTCATGAAAAAAGTACTCGAAAACATAGCCGAACGCCGATTAAAAGTAGTTCCAACTTGCTCAAAAGCGGTTTCCTTTTTCAGAAAAAACAAAGAATATCAAGGAATGCTTTCCGTAGGAATTCGTGTTTAAGTAATCTGTGTCTGTATGAATCAAACTCCAAACATATCAATTGTTATTCCCCTCTTAAATGAACAAGAATCATTGCCTGAATTACATCAATGGATTCGTCGGACAATGATTTCTTACGAATTTTCTTACGAAATTCTTTTTATAGATGATGGGAGTACCGACCACTCGTGGCAGATCATCAAAGACATAAAATCTCAAGACCCTTGTGTTGTTGGTATTCGTTTCCTCAAAAATTACGGAAAATCACAGGCTTTGAACATCGGATTCAAAAAAGCAAAAGGCGATGTAGTCATAACAATGGATGCTGACTTACAAGACAGCCCCGATGAAATTCCCGAATTATATCAAATGATTAAAGTCGATGGATTTGATTTAGTTTCAGGTTGGAAGAAAAAACGATATGACTCAAAATTAACTAAAAATCTACCTTCTAAATTATTCAATTGGGCAGCACGAAAAACATCAGGGCTAAAGCTCCATGATTTCAATTGCGGACTGAAAGCCTACCGAAATGAAGTAGTTAAGAATATTGATGTAAACGGCGAAATGCACCGCTATATTCCTGTGCTAGCAAAAAATGCTGGATTCAAAAAAATAACTGAAAAAGTTGTTATCCATCAAGCAAGAAAATACGGGCAAACAAAATTCGGAATGAACCGATTCATCAACGGATTTCTGGATTTAATTACTATCAGTTTTATTTCCCACTTTGGTAAGAGACCAATGCACTTTTTTGGCGCTTTAGGAGTTTTAATGTTCTTTATTGGTTTTTTATTTGCTTTCTACCTAGGAGTAGACAAACTGTTCATAAACCCTAGCAACCGACTCATTGCTAACAGACCTGAATTTTACATGGCATTAACAACAATGATTATTGGAACCCAATTCTTTGTTGCAGGATTTTTAGGCGAAATTATCCTACGTAACAAACGTAAAGAAAAACGCTACAAAGTGAAAGAACGAATTTAAGCCCTGTATCTTATCATATCCAAAACGCTTAAAACATTCAAATACGAAACAAGCCATCTAAAAAATTAGATGGCTTGTTTTTTCTTTACACTTTTAACTACTCTTCAGTTGCAGTAGTTTCCGTCTCAGAAGCTGAAGTTGTCTCAGCTTTTTTTCTACTACGACGCGTAGATTTCTTTTTAGCTGCTGATTTTTCTACGTTGTACGTAGTGTTATAATCAACGAACTCAATCAATGCCATTTCAGCATTATCTCCCAAACGATTTCCCAACTTGATAATACGAGTATATCCTCCTGGTCTATCGCCCACCTTTACTGAAACCTCTTTAAATAACTCAGTAACAGCATATTTATTTCTCAATCTACTAAAAGCAATACGACGATTATGCGTTGTATCTTCTTTTGATTTTGTAACTAATGGCTCAACAAATAATTTCAAAGCTTTTGCCTTTGCCAAAGTAGTGTTTATTCTCTTATGCTCAATCAACGAACAAGCCATATTTGCCAACATAGCCTCTCTATGAGCAGTTTTTCTTCCTAAATGATTAATTTTATTTCCGTGTCTCATTTTTCCTTAATTAAATACGCAAAAGCGGGTTAATCTTTATCTAATTTATATTTTGACAAATCCATACCGAAAGTTAAATTCTTGTTGGCAACTAATTCATCAAGTTCTGTAAGCGATTTTTTACCAAAGTTTCTAAATTTCATCAAATCAACTTTGTTGAATGAAACCAAATCACCCAAAGTTTCAACTTCTGCCGCTTTCAAACAATTCAACGCACGCACCGACAAGTCCATGTCAACCAATTTGGTTTTCAATAACTGACGCATATGCAATGACTCCTCATCGTATGATTCTGTTTGAGCTATTTCATCTGACTCCAAAGTAATTCTCTCATCAGAGAATAACATGAAGTGGTGAATCAACGTTTTAGCAGCTTCCGTCAAGGCTTGTTTAGGATGAATCGACCCATCTGTTTTGATTTCGAAAACCAACTTTTCGTAGTCAGTTTTTTGCTCTACACGATAGTTTTCAACCGAATATTTCACATTTTTGATTGGAGTAAAAATAGCATCGGTCATGATAACTCCAACAGCTGTGTTCTGATTTAGATGCTCCTCAGCTGGAACGTATCCTCTACCCTTTTCAATAGTAATTTCCATATTGAAAGTTACAGAAGACTCCATATTACAAATTACTAAATCCGTGTTTAGTACTTGAAATCCAGAAAGATATTTTTGAAAATCACCCGCAGTCAACTGTTTCTTACCTGAAACGGCAATAGTTACCGTTTCGTTTTCTATATCTTCAATTTGTCTCTTGAAACGTACCTGTTTCAAATTTAAGATGATTTCGGTTACATCTTCCACTACACCTGAAATCGTAGAAAATTCATGTCCTACTTTATCAAATTTTACAGAAGTAATTGCGAAACCTTCTAATGAAGAATACATAACTCTCCGCAATGCGTTACCTATTGTTAAACCATATCCTGGTTCCAAAGGACGAAATTCAAATCGTCCTTCGAAATCAGATGATTCAATCATTATAACTTTATCGGGTTTTTGAAAGTTGAATAATGCCATAATTTGACTGCTGTCTTATTTATTATTTAGAGTACAACTCTACGATTAACTGTTCTTTAATATTTTCAGGAATCTGAATACGTTGAGGCACGGCAACAAATGTACCCTCTAATTTTTCAGTGTTCCAAGTTATCCACTCATAAACAGCACTACTTGCTGATAATGAGTTTTCAATAACGCTCAAAGATTTTGATTTCTCACGAACACCAACCACATCACCTGGTTTTAAAGAATAAGACGGAATATTAACAATATCTCCGTTTACCGTGATATGACGATGCGAAACCAACTGACGTGCAGCACTGCGTGTAGGGGCAATTCCCATACGATAAACTACGTTATCCAAACGTGATTCACACAACTGCAACAGCACCTCACCTGTGACGTGCTTACTTCTTTTTGCTTTTTCATACAAATTACGGAATTGTTTCTCTAAAATACCGTACGTATATTTAGCTTTTTGTTTTTCTTGCAACTGAATAGCATATTCAGAGCGTTTTGCTCTACGACGAGCAATCCCGTGTTGCCCTGGTGGATAGTTCTTTTTCTCAAAAGATTTATCATCGCCAAAGATGGCTTCACCAAATTTACGAGCTATTTTTGTTTTTGGTCCTGTATATCTTGCCATTTTTTCTTATTTCTAATAAAAGGGGATTATGAATTAAGGCATTCCTTCGATAATCAAAAAACCCTTCGTTATTTAATAATAAATTAATTAAACTCTACGTCTCTTTGGTGGACGACAACCATTGTGAGGTAATGGAGTTACATCAATAATTTCAGTTACTTCAATTCCAGCATTGTGGATAGTTCTGATAGCGGATTCTCTACCGTTTCCTGGTCCTTTTACATATACCTTTACTTTCTTCAAACCTGCATCAAAAGCCACTTTCGAAGCATCCTCTGCTGCCACTTGCGCTGCGTAAGGCGTATTCTTTTTAGACCCTCTAAAGCCCATCTTACCTGCTGATGACCAAGCAATTACGTCTCCTTTTTTATTCGTAAGAGAAATTATCACATTGTTGAAAGTTGCGGAAACGTGTGCTTCACCAACCGATTCTACAACAACCTTTCTCTTCTTAGAAACTTTTGCGTTTTTTGCATTTGATTTTGCCATACTAACTACTTATTATTTAGTTGCTTTTTTCTTATTCGCAACAGTTTTTCTTTTACCTTTTCTTGTACGAGAGTTGTTCTTCGTTTTTTGACCACGCAAAGGCAACCCTATTCTGTGACGGATTCCACGATAGCATCCAATGTCCATCAAACGTTTGATGTTCAACTGAATCTCTGAACGCAACTCTCCTTCAATTTTATAAGAAGCTACGACCTCACGAATGTTACTGATTTCATCATCATTCCATTCGTTTACTTTTTTGTCTTCATTTACTTGAGCCTTTTCTAAAATTTCTTTAGCTCTACTTTTTCCGATACCAAAAATATAGGTTAGTCCAATAACCCCACGTTTGTTTTTTGGTAAATCAATACCTGCAATTCTTGCCATAATTATCCTTGTCTTTGTTTAAATTTAGGATTCTTTTTGTTAATTACGTACAATCTCCCTTTACGACGCACAATGATGCACTCGGGACTTCTTTTTTTAATTGATGCTCTAACTTTCATTTCCTTTTGTTTATATCATAGAGTTTGCAAAACTACAAAATATTTTGAATTTATATGTGTTTTTTTATATAAATACCACTTTTATTTTTATAAAATCAAAACAGACAAAGCTTAAAAACCAATTAATAATTGATTTTCAACACCTTACTTCTTTAGAAAACTTTGACAAAGCCTTGAAACTTTGTCAAAGTTTTTTATTTTTCTATAAAATATGGAATTTATTACCAGATAATCCCTCTTAATAGCGATATGTGATTCGAGCTTTTGTTAGGTCATACGGACTCATTTCAAGTTTCACCTTATCCCCTGGAAGTAATTTGATGTAATGCATACGCATCTTTCCCGAGATATGAGCAATCACTACGTGTCCGTTGTCTAATTCTACTCGGAACATTGCATTGGACAACGCCTCAACAATAGTTCCATCTTGTTCAATTGCTGCCTGTTTAGCCATATATCAAAATTAAGCCTTTCTATTTTTACCTGTTTTCATCAAACCATCGTAGTGACGATTCAACAAATATGAATTTACTTGTTGTACCGTATCAATGGCAACCCCTACCAAAATCAATAACGATGTACCTCCGTAAAACAACGCCCAAGAATCTTGCATTCCAATAACCTTCAATAAAGCTGGGAAAATCGCTATTAAGGCTAAGAAAATGGAACCAGGCAATGTAATCAATGACATGATTTTGTCAAGATAATCTCCTGTCTCTTTTCCGGGACGAATACCAGGAATAAAGCCTCCACTACGTTTCAAATCATCAGCCATTTTATTGGTTGGCACCGTAATGGCAGTATAAAAATAGGTGAACAATATAATCATTGTTGCAAACAACAAATTATACCAGAAGCCAAACATATTACTGAATGCCTGTTGAACGCTTAATGCAGTTTCTGATTTAGACAAACCTGCAACAGTAGCTGGAATAAACATCAACGCTTGAGCAAAGATGATTGGCATTACCCCTGAAGCATTCAACTTCAAAGGAATATACTGACGTGCACCAAATATGTTTTTCTCAGCTACAGTTCCTCCATCAGCAGTTCTTCTTGCGTATTGAACTGGAATTTGACGAGTTGCTTTAATCAAATAAATACAAAGCAAGATAATGACAAACCAAATAATGATTTCAATCAAAATCATCATCAAGCCTCCATTTGATTGGGCCACACGAGCATCAAACTCAGCAGCAAATGCCTGTGGAAGACGTGCAATAATCCCGACCATGATGAGCAACGAAATACCGTTACCAATTCCCTTGTCGGTGATTTTCTCCCCTAACCACATCGCAAAAACAGTTCCTGTTACTAATATTAGCACCGCTGGAATCATAAAATCAAGACCTTTTCCTAGAATAAAAGCACTGTCAGGAACGCCCAATTGTCCAATACCATAAAGATAAACAGGAGCTTGAACAACACATATTGCAATGGTAAGCCATCGAGTGATTTGGTTTATCTTTCTTCTACCACTTTCCCCCTCCTTTTGCAGTTTTTGAAGGTATGGAATTGCGATCCCCATCAATTGAACAACAATCGAAGCCGAGATATATGGCATAATACCTAACGCAAAAACTGAGGCGTTAGCAAAAGCCCCCCCAGTAAACGCATTTAAGATATCAAGCAAGCCGCCTCCCGAGGTACGCGTTGCCAACTCATGTAATTGAGCGGAATCAACCCCCGGAAGAACGATATGTGCTCCGAAACGATAAACTAACAAAATTCCAAGAGTTAAGATAATTCGATTTTTTAACTCTTCTATTTTCCAAATATTGGTTAGGTTCTCGATAAACTTCATAATAATTCGATACATTACAAGGTCACAGCCTCACCTCCAACAGCCTCAACTGCTGATTTGGCACTTGCTGTAAACTTATGAACAGATATTTTTAATTTTGCTTTTAATTCTCCTCCACCCAAGATTTTAACTAAATCCGATTTCTTAACTATGTAGAGTTGAACTAAGGTTTCCATATTAACTGTATCAGTAATTTTTCCTGAATCAACCAAGTCTTGCAATTGTCCTAAGTTAATTCCTACATACTCTTTACGGTTAATATTTTTGAAACCGAATTTTGGTACGCGTCTTTGCAAAGGCATTTGCCCTCCTTCGAAACCAATCTTTTTAGAATAGCCTGAACGAGATTTCGCTCCTTTGTGTCCACGTGTAGCAGTACCTCCTTTACCGGAACCTTGCCCACGACCAACGCGCTTCCCTTCTCTGTGAATTGAACCTTCTGCAGGTTGTAAATTACTCAAGTTCATAACTTTGTATAAAAATATTATTTAACTTCTTCAACAGAAATTAAGTGTTTTACTTTATTAATCATACCAAGGATACTTGGTGTAGCTTCATGCTCAACCGCTTTTCCTATCTTACCTAAACCAAGAGCCTCCAAAGTTAATTTTTGGTCTTTTGGACGCTTGATACTACTTTTTACTTGTGTTACTATAACTTTTGCCATTGTTCCAATATTAACCTTTAAACAATTTTTCTAAAGAAATTCCACGTTGAGCAGCAATTGTTTTTGCTGAACGCAACTGCAATAGTGCGTCAAAAGTAGCCTTCACCACGTTGTGAGGGTTCGATGAACCTTGTGATTTTGAAAGTACGTTGTGAACTCCAACCGCCTCCAAAACGGCACGTACAGCTCCCCCAGCAATTACTCCAGTACCTTCAGTTGCAGGTTGCAAATAAACACGAGCTCCTCCGTACTTACCTTTTTGCTCATGAGGCAATGTTGTTCCGTTCAAAGGAATACGAACCAAATTCTTTTTTGCATCTTCAACTGCTTTAGCAATTGCTTCAGCAACTTCTTTTGATTTTCCTAATCCGTGACCAACAACTCCATTTTCATCACCTACTACAACGATAGCAGAGAAACCGAATGCACGTCCTCCTTTTGTCACTTTAGTAACACGTTGAACTCCTACCAAATGGTCTTTTAATTCAAGACCACTTGGTTTTACATATTCTACATTTTTATATTTCTGATACATAGTTTTTAGAATTTAAGTCCGCCTTCTCTTGCTCCTTCAGCTAATGATTTCACTCGCCCGTGGTAAAGATAACCTCCTCTGTCGAAAGCGATTTTCTCAATACCTTGTTTCAAAGCTTTTTCCGCAATAGCCTTTCCAACCAATGCTGCTTTTTCAGTTTTAGTTGCTTTTGCAGCACTAATTTCTTTATCTCTTGAAGATGCAGCCACTAAAGTAGTCCCTTTGGTATCGTCCACTATTTGAGCATAAATTTCATTGTTACTTCTGAAAACAGCCAAACGAGGTTGCTCTGCAGTACCACTAACAACTTTTCTGATTCTGCTTTTAATACGTTGTCTTCTTTCTAATTTTGATAATGCCATTGTTCTAACTATTAAGCTGATTTACCTGCTTTTCTTCTCAACACTTCACCAACAAACTTAACACCTTTTCCTTTGTAAGGTTCAGGTTTACGGAAACTGCGGATTTTAGCCGCTACTTGTCCCACCAATTGTTTGTCATGAGAAGTTAATTTAATGATTGGATTTTTACCTTTCTCATTCACAGTCTCAAGTTTTACCTCTTGCGGTAACTCTAAAATAATGTTATGAGAAAAACCTAATGCTAAATCCAATTTTTGACCTTGGTTTGAAGCACGGTATCCAACCCCTACTAATTCTAATTCTTTAGTGAACCCTTCTGAAACACCAACAACCATATTGTTTAACAAAGCTCTGTACAAACCATGTTTTGCATTTTGGTCTTTAGTTTCAGCTGTTTTTTCTAACACTAATTGTCCATCTTCTTGCTTAACAGCAATGTCTTTAACCTCTTGGGTCAATTCGCCTAACTTTCCTTTTACGGTAACAACAGCTCCGTTGATAGTTACTGTAACTCCCGCAGGAATTTTGATGGGTGCTTTACCTATTCTTGACATTTTTTTGTCTTTTATTTATTAGTAAACATAACAAATTACTTCTCCGCCGATGTTCAGTTCTTTGGCTTTTTTACCTGTCATCACTCCTTGTGAGGTTGAGATAACAGCAATTCCCAAACCGTTTAACACGCGAGGAAGATTATCAGCTCCAGCATATTTTCTCAATCCTGGTCTACTTGCTCTTTCAATGTGCTTAATGACAGGCTCTTTCGTTACTTTGTCATATTTTAAAGCTATTTTGATAGTACCTTGAACAGTATCATCTTCAAACTTATAACTTAAAATATACCCCTGATCAAATAAGATTTTGGTAATCTCTTTTTTCAAATTAGAAGCAGGGATTTCAACGACTCTATGCCTTGCATTATTCGCATTTCTAATTCTTGTTAAATAATCTGCAATAGGATCTGTATACATATTCTTTGTCCTTTTAATTATTACCAACTTGCTTTTTTAACGCCCGGAATTAATCCTTTATTAGCCATCTCACGGAACAATACACGCGAAATACCAAACGTACGCATATAACCTTTCGGTCTTCCTGTTAATTTACAACGATTGTGCAAACGTACAGGAGAAGCGTTTTTAGGTAGCTTTTGTAACGCATCGTAATCACCTGCTTCTTTCAAAGCCTGACGTTTTGCTGCATATTTAGCTACCAATTTTTGTCTCTTAACCTCACGGGCTTTCATTGATTCTTTAGCCATATACTAGTTCTTTTTAAAAGGTAATCCTAATTCGCTTAATAATGATTTTGCTTCCTTATCCGTATTAGCAGAAGTTACGAAGGTGATATCCATACCTGCAATTTTATTAATCTTATCGATATCAATTTCAGGGAAAATAATTTGCTCAGTAACACCCAAGTTGTAATTTCCTCTACCATCAAATCCAGTCGCACTGATTCCTTGGAAATCTCTCACTCGTGGCAAAGCCGCTGTGATTAATCTATCCAAAAACTCATACATTCTCTCACCTCTTAAAGTTACTCTAGCACCGATTGCCATTCCTTTACGAAGTTTGAAAGAAGCTACGTCCTTTTTAGAATAGGTTGCAACTGCCTTTTGACCTGTAATTTTTGTCAATTCGTCTACTGCATAATCGATTTGTTTTTTATCGGCAACAGCTGAACCAACTCCACGGCTCACAACTATTTTTTCAAGTTTAGGAACCTGCATTACATTCTTATAGCCAAATTCTTCTTTAAGAGCCGCGATAATGCGCTCTTTATATTCTTGTTTTAGTCTAGGTACGTACGCCATAACTATATTACTTCATTAGATTTTTTAGAAATTCGCACTTTTTTACCGTCTCTAACCTCAAATCCAACGCGTGTTGGTTGTTTCGTTTTAGCATCAATTAGAGCCAAGTTTGAAATGTGAATAAAAGCCTCTTTTTTAACGATTCCTCCTTGAGGATTTTGAGCATTCGGTTTTGTGTGTTTAGACACTAAATTTACTCCCTCAACAATCGCTTTATTTTTCTCGCGATCAACACGTAGCACTTTGCCTTCTGACCCTTTATGGTCACCAGCCATTACTCGTACTGTGTCTCCTGTTTTAATTTTTAGTTTCATCACTTATTTTATTAAAAATTAAAGCACTTCAGGTGCTAATGACACAATTTTCATGAATTGTTTATCACGAAGCTCTCTCGCAACAGGACCGAAAACACGCGTCCCTCTCATCTCACCCGCTGCGTTCAAAAGAACACAAGCGTTTTCGTCAAAACGTATGTAAGAGCCATCAGCACGACGTACTTCCTTTTTAGTTCTTACCACAACTGCAGTTGAAACTTGCCCTTTTTTTACGTTTCCGTTTGGAGTTGCCTCTTTAACGGTAACCACAATCTTATCACCTACTGAAGCATAGCGACGTTTCGTTCCTCCTAAAACACGGATAGTCAACACTTCTTTCGCTCCTGTATTGTCGGCTACTTTTAATCTCGATTCTTGCTGTACCATAATTACTTCGCTCTTTCAATGATTTCTACTAATCTCCAACATTTAGTTTTACTTAGTGGACGTGTTTCCATGATCTTCACTGTATCACCAATGTTGCACTCATTTTTCTCATCGTGTGCTACATATTTTTTTGTACGCAACACGAACTTACCATACATAGGGTGCTTCACTCGCTTCACTTCGGAAACTACGATGGTTTTCTCCATTTTGTTGCTACTAACAACCCCTATTCTTTCTTTTCTTAAATTTCTTTTCTCCATAAGGCAGCATAGAATTATTGTAATTCTCTTTTTGTAAGCTCACACGCTAAACGAGCAACGGTTCTTCTTACTTGACGTAATTGAATTGGTTTCTCAATTGGTTGAATGGCGTGAGCCATTTTCAAATCTGCATACGATTTTTTATATTCACCAAGCTTCTCTTGTAGCTCAGCTATTGTCAATTTTTTAATTTCAGACTGTTTCATTGCTCTTTAATTAATCTTGATAATCTCTTGCTACAACAAATTTTGTTCTTACAGGCAATTTTTGTGCAGCCAGACGCAAGGCTTCCTTGGCTACTGACAAAGGCACACCACCTACTTCAAACATAATTCTTCCCGGTTTCACAACAGCTGCCCAATATTCTACGGCACCTTTACCTTTACCCATACGTACCTCTAAAGGCTTCTTAGTGATTGGTTTATCTGGGAAAATTTTAATCCATAACTGACCTTCACGTTTCATAAAACGAGTTGCTGCAATACGAGCCGACTCAATTTGGCGTGAAGTGATGAAAGCTGAGTCTAATGATTTAATCCCAAACGTACCGTTTGAAAGTAAAGTTCCACGATGTGAAACTCCTTTCATTCTGCCTTTTTGTACTCTACGATATTTCGTTCTTTTTGGCTGTAACATTTCTTTACTTCTTTAAAAAATTACTTTTTACGACGAGCTTTTTTTGGAGCCCCTGAAGGCTTTTCTGTCGTAGATTTTCCAGTTCCTCCTGTAGTTTTCTTAGTCATTCCCACCAAAGGAGAAAGCTCTCTTTTTCCATAAACTTCGCCTTTCATGATCCACACTTTAATTCCCATACGTCCATAGGTTGTGTGAGCCTCATCAAGAGCGTAATCTATGTCAGCTCTGAAGGTCGATAACGGAATTCTTCCTTCTTTATAACTTTCAGAACGTGCCATCTCTGCACCATTCAAACGACCTGAAATCATCACTTTAATTCCTTCGGCATTCATACGCATTGCAGCCGCAATCGCCATTTTAATAGCTCTACGGTATGAAACACGCCCTTCAATTTGACGAGCGATACCTGCAGCAACCAAATTAGCGTCTAATTCTGGTCTTTTGATTTCAAAAATGTTAATCTGAATGTCTTTACCACCCGTAATTTTTTTCAATTCTTCTTTCAACTTGTCTACCTCTTGACCGCCCTTTCCAATGATAATTCCTGGACGAGCCGTAGTGATAGTAACGGTTACAAGTTTCAAGGTTCTCTCAATAATTACACGCGAAACACTAGCCTTCGATAAACGAGTCTGTACATACTTTCTGATTTTGTCATCTTCAGCAAGTTTGTCTCCGTAGTCATTACCTCCGTACCAGTTAGACTCCCATCCTCTGATAATTCCAAGGCGATTTCCGATTGGATTTGTCTTTTGTCCCATAGTTTATCTTAGCTTTCTGTGTTATAATTTTTAGCTCCTAACACGATAGTCACGTGATTTGAGCGCTTTCTAATTCTGTTTGCTCTTCCCTGTGGAGCTGTTCTCAATCTTTTGAGCATTGTACCACCATCCACACGAACTTCTTGAACGAATAATCCTGCATCTTCCAAATCAGCATCCTCGTTTTTAGCTTGCCAGTTAGCTATCGCTGACAAAAGCAATTTCTCTAAACGAGAGGCAGCCTCTTTTTGGTTAAATCTCAAAATAGCAAGGGCTTTATCTACTTGTTGACCACGAATAATATCCGCTACTAAACGCATTTTTCGTGGCGAAGTAGGGCAGTTATTCAACTTTGCAAAAGCCAAGCTCTTTTTAGCTTCTTTAATTTGTATTGCTTTTTCTCTTTTACGAACTCCCATAGCCTTCTATTATTTTTTACCTTTATTTTTTGCACCAGCATGTCCTCTAAACGAACGAGTTGGTGAAAATTCGCCTAACTTATGTCCTACCATATTCTCAGTTACATAAACTGGAACAAACTGACGACCATTGTGAACTGCTATTGTTTGACCAACAAAATCAGGAGTTATCATAGACGCTCTTGACCAAGTTTTAATAACAGTCTTTTTTCCTGACTCAATGTTCTGTTGGATTTTTTTCTCCAAACTATAGTGAACATAAGGTCCTTTCTTTAATGAACGTGCCATTTCTTAGTGTTTTATTTTTTTCTACGTTCTACAATATACTTATTACTTGCTTTGGTTTTAGAACGAGTTCTGTAACCTTTAGCTGGGATACCTTTTCTTGATCTTGGGTGTCCTCCGGTAGCTCTACCTTCACCACCACCCATTGGGTGATCAACTGGGTTCATTACAACTGGTCTCGTTCTTGGTCTTCTTCCTAACCAACGTGAGCGACCTGCCTTACCAGAAACAATCAACTGGTGATCTGAGTTAGAAACAGCTCCGATTGTTGCTAAACAAGTCAACAAAATCATACGAGTTTCACCTGAAGGCAATTTAACAGTTGCATATCTTCCATCTTTTGCCATCAACTGAGCAAAAGTTCCCGCAGAACGTGCGATGTTTGCTCCTTGTCCTGGACGTAACTCTATACAAGAGATTACAGTTCCTAACGGAATTTGAGATAACGGCATTGCATTTCCAATTTCTGGAGCAACATTACTCATACCTGCAACAATGGTTTGGTCTACTTTTAAACCTGCTGGTGCAATGATGTAACGTTTTTCACCATCCGTGTATTGAACCAACGCAATGAACGCTGTTCTGTTTGGATCGTATTCGATTGAAACTACTTTAGCTTCTACATCAAACTTGTTACGTTTGAAATCGACTAAACGATACTTTTTCTTGTGACCACCACCAATGTAACGCATGGTCATTTTCCCTTGATTGTTTCTACCTCCGGACTTTTTCAACGGAACCAAAAGGCTTTTCTCCGGCTTATCAGTAGTAATGGTGTCAAATTCGTTTACTACTCTAAAACGCTGCCCAGGGGTAATCGGTTTTAATTTTCTAACTGACATTTTTTGTCTATTTATTAAACACTATTATATATTACTATAAAAATCTATAGTCCCTCCTTCTGCCACTTGCACTACCGCTTTTTTAACAGTGTTTGTTTTTCCTACTTGCAAACCTGTTTTTGTGTAGCGAACTTTACGCTTAGGACCGTAATTCAATGTTCGAACCGATGCAACCTCAACTCCATAAGCAGACTCAATAGCTTCTTTAATTTGAATTTTATTCGCATCTTTGGAAACTTCAAAAGTGTAACAGTTTTTTAACTCGCTGTTTGCTGTTGCTTTTTCCGAAATTACTGGCTTAATTAATACGCTCATTTCTTCTTATTTTGTTAAAATTGATTCTAAAACTTCAACAGAACTTTCTAATAACACTACGTTTGTGGCATTAACCACATCGTAAGTGTTTAATTCAGAAGCTGTTACAACGCTCGATGTTTTTAAATTTCGAGATGACAAATATACGTTATTATTTGTATCTGGCAACACAAAAAGTGATTTTTTATTCTCTAACCCCAAAGATTTCAGAATATTAGTAAATTCTTTCGTTTTTGGAGTATCAAAATTCAAATCTTCAAGAACCAAAACAGCTTGAGCTTGTGCCTTTGCACTTAGAGCTGAACGACGAGCCAAACGCTTTACATTTTTGGTTAATTTTTGTGTGTAATCTTTAGGTCTTGGACCAAAAATACGTCCTCCACCTACAAACACTGGAGATTTTACACTTCCTGCACGAGCCGTACCTGTACCTTTTTGTTTTTTAATTTTACGAGTACTCCCTGCTACTTCATTTCTTTCTTTTGCCTTATGAGTACCTTGACGTTGATTTGCCAAATAGCGTTTAACATCCAAGTAAATCACATGATTATTAGGCTCTATTCCGAATACAGAATCAGAAAGCACCGCTTTTCTGCCTGTTTCTTTTCCTTGACTATTTAATACTGCTACTTCCATTATTTGTGAATAGTTACGTAAGCATTTTTGTGACCTGGAATACATCCCTTAACAACTAAAAGATTTTTCTCAGCAACCACTTTCAACACTTTCAAGTTTTGTACTGTTACTTTTTCTGCCCCCATTCTTCCTGCCATACGCATTCCTTTGAAAACGCGCGACGGGTAGGATGATGCTCCGATAGAACCCGGTGCTCTTAAACGGTTGTGCTGACCGTGTGTTGATTGACCAACACCTCCAAAACCGTGTCTTCTAACAACCCCTTGGAACCCTTTTCCTTTGGAAATACCTGTCACGTCAACAAATTCTCCTTCTTCAAAAAGATCCACAGTGATAGTGTCACCTAATTTGTACACTCCTTCAAATCCTTGAAATTCGATAACTTTCTTCTTAACAGAAGCTCCTGCTTTTTTGAAATGTCCTAACTCTGCTTTGTTAGCACGATGTTCTGCTTTGTCATCGAAACCAAGTTGAAGAGCCTCATACCCGTCAACCTCTACGGTTCTGACTTGGGTAACTACGCATGGCCCTGCCTCAATGATTGTACAAGGAACATTTTTCCCGTTCTCATCAAATAGACTGGTCATACCTACTTTTTTTCCAATTAACCCAGACATAAATTTAATTTAAAATATTAATTACTATTATTCATAAAATTCAGGGTCAAAAAATGCCTTGGCTTTTCAACCCTGAATCATTTTTTCCGTTTTTCCCTAACAAACTGTTTCAGGACAAGTTATGAAGTTATTTCACTTCGAATTACGCTCTTGTTAGAAGTTATCAAACTTTGATTTCAACTTCTACTCCACTTGGCAATTCCAATTTCATCAAAGCGTCAATAGTTTTTGATGAAGAGCTATAGATGTCTAAAAGACGTTTGTGAGAGCTCAACTGAAACTGCTCACGTGATTTCTTATTCACGTGGGGAGAACGCAATACAGTAAATATTTTTTTGTGCGTTGGTAATGGAATTGGCCCTGTTACTACCGCTCCTGTTGCTTTTACTGTTTTTACAATCTTCTCAGCTGATTTGTCAACTAAGCTATGATCGTAAGATTTCAATTTTATTCTGATTTTTTGACTGCTCATTTCCTTAAAAATTAGTTACCTTTTGCTTTTTTAATAACTTCTTCTGCAATATTCGACGGAGTTTCAGCGTAGTGAGAAAACTCCATTGTTGATGTTGCACGACCTGATGATAATGTACGCAATGAAGTTACGTAACCAAACATTTCTGATAATGGAACGCTTGCTTTGATAACTTTTGCTCCATTTCTATCATCCATGTTGTTTACTTGTCCACGACGACGGTTCAAGTCTCCTACGATATCACCCATATTTTCTTCTGGAGTGATAACTTCTAGTTTCATAATAGGCTCCATCAACACCGCTTTTGCAGCTCGAGCAGCTTCTTTGTAACCTAATTTAGCTGCCAACTCGAATGACAATGAATCTGAATCGACTGCGTGGAACGAACCATCCACCAAAGTAATTTTCATTGCATCCATCTCAAATCCAGCCAAAGGTCCATTTTTCATAGCCTCTTTGAATCCTTTCTCAACAGATGGGATATACTCTTTTGGAATATTTCCTCCTTTAATTTCGTTGATAAACTCTAAGCCTACTTTACCTTCATCTGCTGGTTCCATGCGGAAGACAATATCTGCAAACTTACCACGTCCACCTGATTGTTTTTTGTAAACCTCACGATGGTTAGCTACCGCTGTAAGAGCTTCTTTGTACTCTACTTGTGGTTGTCCTTGGTTAACTTCAACTTTAAACTCACGTTTCAAACGGTCAACGATAATATCTAAGTGAAGCTCTCCCATACCTGAGATGATAGTTTGCCCAGAAGCCTGATCAGTTTTTACTTGGAATGTTGGATCCTCCTCAGCTAATTTAGCTAATGCCATACCCATTTTATCAACATCTGCTTTTGTTTTAGGCTCAATAGCAATACCAATCACTGGATCTGGGAATACCATAGACTCTAATACGATTGGGTGTTTTTCATCACAAAGAGTATCTCCTGTTTTGATATCTTTAAAACCTACCGCTGCCCCGATATCTCCAGCTTCAATAAATTCAATTGGATTTTGTTTGTTAGCGTGCATTTGGTAGATACGAGAAATACGTTCTTTATTTCCTGAACGAGCGTTCAATACGTAGGTACCTGCATCCAAATGTCCAGAATAAGCACGGAAGAACGCCAAACGACCAACATAAGGGTCTGTAGCAATCTTAAATGCTAATGCCGCAAAAGGTGCTTCTACTGATGGTTTTCTTAAAGCTACAACTCCTGTATCAGGGTGCGTTCCCTCAATAGCTTCTTTGTCTAAAGGAGAAGGTAAGTAACGACATACCGTATCCAACATAAACTGAACACCTTTATTTTTGAAAGAAGAACCACACACCATCGGGATGATTGCCATATCCATCACAGCAGCTCTTAACGCTTTATGTACTTCTTCTTCTGTGATAGAATTTTCATCTTCCATATATTTTTCTAGAAGACCTTCATCATAAGCAGCAACCTCTTCAATCAATTGAGAGCGATATTGATGCACTTCGTCTTTCATCTCCTCAGGGATTTCTACTACATCAAATGTAGCTCCCTGTGTGTCCTCATGCCAAACAATAGCACGATTTTTTACCAAGTCAACTACTCCTTTAAAATCAACCTCATCTCCTATAGGCAATACAATAGGCACAGCGTTTGATTTTAACATTTCTTTCACTTGGTTACAAACGTTCAAGAAGTTAGCTCCTTGTCTGTCCATTTTGTTTACGAAACCAATACGTGGCACTTTATAGTTATCTGCCAAACGCCAGTTAGTTTCTGATTGAGGTTCAACACCATCAACAGCACTAAACAAAAACACCAAACCATCCAACACACGCAATGAGCGGTTTACCTCAACGGTAAAATCCACGTGACCTGGGGTATCAATGATATTGAAGTGATATTCTTTGGCATCTGCTGTTGGTTTTCCGTTTTCTGTTGGGAAGTTCCACGTACAAGTGGTTGCAGCTGATTGGATAGTGATTCCACGCTCAGCCTCTTGCTCCATCCAGTCCATTGTTGAAGCTCCATCGTGAACTTCTCCTAATTTATGTGTCTTTCCTGTATAGAATAGGATACGCTCCGTTGTCGTAGTTTTTCCTGCGTCAATGTGAGCCGCAATTCCAATGTTTCTTGTATATTGTAAATCTCTTGCCATATTATATACTAAAATCTAAAGTGTGAGAATGCTTTGTTTGCTTCTGCCATTTTGTGCGTATCCATTCTTTTCTTAACAGCCGCACCTTCTTCTTTTGCTGCTGACAAAATTTCTCCAGCTAATTTTTGTGCCATTGATTTCTCATTTCTTTTACGAGCATAACCAATCAACCATTTCATAGCCATTGACACTTTTCTATCAGGTCTGATTTGCATAGGAATTTGGAATGTTGCCCCTCCTACACGGCGAGAACGTACCTCAACGTGAGGCATTACGTTCGTTAGAGCGTCTTTCCACACTTCCAAAGCTGTTTTTTCTTCGTTGTTTTTCTTCTGATCTACGATATCAAGAGCATCATAGAACACTTTAAAAGCCACTGACTTTTTACCATCCCACATTAGATTGTTTACAAAACGCGTAACTAATTGGTCATTAAATTTCGGATCTGGTAAAAGAGGTCTTTTCTTAGCCTGTCTTTTTCTCATTTTTTCTTAGTTAAAAGATTTTTAATTACTTTTTCTTACCTTTTGCTGGAGCTGCTGCTGCTTGTCCTGGTTTTGGACGTTTAGCCCCATATTTAGAACGACGTTGCGTTCTTCCTGCTACTCCCGCTGTGTCTAACGCACCACGAACGATGTGGTATCGAACACCAGGCAAATCTTTAACCCTTCCGCCTCGTACCAATACTATCGAGTGCTCTTGGAGGTTATGTCCTTCTCCTGGAATGTAAGCGTTCACCTCATTACCATTTGTCAAACGTACACGAGCAACTTTACGCATCGCTGAGTTTGGTTTTTTAGGTGTTGTGGTGTAAACACGCGTACACACTCCTCTACGTTGAGGACACGAATCCAAAGCAACCGATTTACTCTTCTTGGTAATTCTGGTTCTTCCTTTTCGTACTAACTGTGAAATTGTTGGCATAATTTAATTTATAAAATAATTTAATTAATTCTCCCGTTAATTGAGGGTGCAAAAGTATTGTTTTATTTTTAAAACACCAAGAAATCAATACTTTAATTTATGTACAACATCTAACCCCCTACCCTCTTTCATCTTATTTCTGTAATAAAAAAACAGAACTTGTTTATAAACAAAAAAGCATAAGAACTTAATAAACAGCATATTAAAAAAAGTTGTTTTGTTAAAAAAATAAAAAAAGTTGTTTTTGTAACTTTTTTCAATTTTTAGTCAGTTTTTCTGCTTCTTGTTTATTACAGTTAATCTTTGAGGTACGAAAATAACCTTTAAACGATTATTCTTTCTCCTTTTGATTGACTGTGGTTAAATAAATCTTTAAAAAGTAACGTAAAATATACAACCTTACACATCTGGTTGCTTATCATTGATTATATCTTCGTCCCATCACTATGAAAGCGAAGGCTAATGTTGTGAAAAACGAGAACATGGCATAAACTAACGCTGGTTTTGCCATTTCTACACTTTGTACCAATCCAGCGATATATATGGCAAGTACAGTGTTTTGTAATCCTACCTCAATACCTATGGTAGTTGCTTGTACGTTCGATATACCAAAAGTCTTTTTTGATATGATGTAGCTGAGCACCATGGAAAGCAAATGTATTGCTAAGGCATAGGGCAATATACTTAAAATTTCCTCAAACACAATACCTGTTCCTCCTGATTCCTGATCAGCGAAAAATTTAATAATAAATACCAATCCTAACAAAATCGTATTGATAATCTTTAAGGGGATTTTTATTTTTAGAGCTAAATTCGGATAATAGCGATTGAACAACAGTCCTAAAAATGCGGGTATGATGATGATTTTGCTTACTTCCCAAAAGGTTTCGGTCATTGATAGAGAAAACTCAGATGAACTGTGCATAAAAATCGAAATACCAAGGTTGGTAAGAGTTGGTATGGTGAAAAACATCAACAAACTGTTGATTGAAGTTAAAGCTACCGCCAAAGCTGTATCAGCATTAACTAAATAGGAAACAAAATTAGAGGTAGTTCCTCCAGGGCATATGGCTACAATGATTAATCCTACTTTTAGTGCTGGAGGTAAATCCGAAAAGTAGGCTATTGCAAATGCTAACAGAGGTAGAAAAACCATCTGTGCAGTCAACCCTACTGTAAAAGCCTTTGCATGAGTAAATATGTTTTCAAAATCCTTGAATTTTAAGGAACTACCAATCGCAAAGGTTACCAGCATCAATACGGCTGACATCAATTGATCTATTAAATCCATCTCTTATATATTTATTTTTTTCTGAAAACGGTTGGCAAAAGTACGTACTTTTTTTTGTTTATTTATCTCGTTATCATCTATTTTTGAAAAAAACGTATCTTTGCCCAAAAAAAGAATGTTCAGAACCATCGTTCCCATCCACCCTAATAAAGCTCAAATCCAATTTGAATCTAAAATTGTCAGTTTTGGTTCTTGCTTTTCATTAAATATGGCTAAGAAATTGGGCTATCACAAAATGCGAACAGTTTCTAATCCGTTTGGGATTTTATTTCATCCGTTGGCCATTGAAAAGGTTATTCGTAAATCTGTTAAAAATGAATTATTTACAGAAAAAGATTTCTTTTTTCATGATGATAAATGGCTCTGCTTTGACCTACATTCCGAATTGAGCCAACCAACATTAGATTTTGCTGTGGAACGAGCCAACCAGCAATTAATAATCTCACAAAAGGCTTTGCAATCATCTGATTTTATTTTTATTACGCTCGGAACTGCTTGGGTTTACACGCATGAAACGGGAAAAGTAGTTGCTAATTGCCACAAGGTTCCACAACAACATTTTTCAAAACGACTGCTTTCTTTATTAGAAATAGAGAATAGCTTACAATGTATATTTCAATTAGTTAATATTATAAATCCAAAAATCCATTGTATCTGTACGATTTCGCCTGTGCGACACTTAAAAGACGGATTCACTGAGAATAATATTAGTAAATCTCTATTAATAAGCTCTCTACATTCTGTTATCAAAAAAAGTAGTCATACTTCCTATTTCCCGGCCTACGAAATTATGATGGATGAACTTCGAGATTATCGTTTTTATGCCGATGATATGTTACACCCATCTGATGTAGCTATTGACTACATTTGGAAACGTTTTACTGAAAGCTACTTCTCTCCAGATTGTCTATCTATATTGAAAGAAGTTGACGTTATCCAAAAAGGATTACAACACCGTCCATTTAACACCAACAGTAAGTCTTATATCTCTTTTCAAGAACAACTGCATAAAAAAATAACTCTACTGAAAAAACGATTTCCATTTGTGGAGTTTTAAACTTTTTGGTAAAAAGTTTACATAATTTGAACTCCGTAATTCTTTACTCTCCTTATTAATGAATGAGAATATAAAAAAATATTCAAAAAAAATCATTTTTTTTGTAACATTTGACTTTTTTTGTCGTCTATATAGATGTAGACGAGAGTTTATCCTTTTTAAATTAGTAAAAAACAAGAAAGGCTATCTAAATTATAAGATGGCCTTTTCTTTATGATAAAAACGAAAAATTATGGACTTATTCTACACTTCTTCAACTTCTATCTTATCTTTTTCTTTCTTATTTAACACTAAGTATCCACATATACCACCAAACAGTGATGCTGCAAAAATTCCGATTTTAGCTTGATCAATGAGCATAGGATTCTTAAATGCCAAAGTGGTAACAAATAACGACATAGTAAACCCAATAGCAGCTAAAAGTCCCAAACCAAACAAATTACGTAAATTCATTCCTCGAGGGAAAGTTCCCAGCCCTAATTTTACCATCAATAAGGTAAAACTTACAACACCAATCACTTTTCCGAAAAATAAGCCCAAAGCAACACCAAGAGCCACATTAGTTTCAAAAAGTGTGCTTAACTCAATATCCAAAGAAACTCCTGCATTTGCCAAAGCGAAAATCGGAATCACGACAAAGGTTACGAATGGGTGCATAGCGTGTTCAAGTCGTTGTAGTGGAGGTATTGATCTGCGGGTGTCAATACTCACTTTTTCTAAAAGATGTAGTTGCTTTTCTGTCAATGTTGGACGCGTGTTATTAGGGTCTAAACGCTTGAATCTTTTTAAATAACTTTGAATGTTATGAACAAATTCGCTTTCCTTCATCTGAACATCGGTCGGAATCATAAAAGCAACTAAAACAGCCGATATGGTAGCGTGTACACCTGAAAGCAAGAAAGCAATCCAAACGACAATTCCGATCAAAGCGTAGAACAACACATGACGTATGCCTATGCGTTTTCCTAAATAAAGTAAGAATAACAATGCAAAACCTAAACCTAAGTTAGCGAATGATATTTCAGATGTATAGAAAAATGCAATTACCAATACGGCTCCCAAATCATCAACTATAGCCAAGGCTGTCAAAAACACCTTCAATGATAATGGAATTTTATCTCCCAAAAGATAAAGTACTGCTAATGAGAAAGCTATATCCGTTGCCATCGGGATTCCCCATCCACTATGGGCTTCTCCTGAAGGATTTAAAGCTAAATAAATGATAGCGGGTACAATCATTCCTCCCAGAGCTGCGGCAATCGGTAGCATCGCTTCACGAGGATTTGACAACTCACCTGCTACAATTTCTCGTTTCAGTTCCAAACCAACAACAAAGAAAAACAAAGACATCAATCCGTCGTTTATCCAATGATGAACCGTAAAATTTAAGTAGGGTTCACCATCAAAAACAAATCCGAAATGATGCTCAAAAAAATGAAAATAGGAATCAGACCATGGAGAGTTTGCTAAAAATAAAGCGAGAATTACGTTGATTCCCAAAACAATACCTCCCGATTTCGCCTGTTTTGTGAATTTATAAATCGGAGAGGTTAAACGGTCAAATAGATATTTTTCCATAAGTACTATACATAATATTGTTTATGAACAATTAGTTTCGGTAAAAGTACTAATTTTTTCTTAAAAAAAACGATTAATTGCTCTGTTTTTTTTCCACAAAGTAGTTATTTCCGTAGTAAATATTTGTTTTTCAAAGGAATATTTTTTGAACATATGAAGGGTATGCTGTAACATAAAAGGAATATTGAGAATGTGATTTAGAAAATAACGAATGCATGGAAATGCCATTAAAAATAAAACAAAAAAACTTAATACAAATTAATAAGTAAAGCTGTTTTATTCACTAAAAATTATTCTATATATTTGGTTTACAATTTATTAAAAACTATATTATGAAAATAAATAAAAAAATTACTATTTTTATTTTTTAGACAAGTCTAAATTATTATTTTTGCTAATCTAAACAAAATAAGAGACTGATAATATTAAAAAACTAAAAACCAATAAACTAACTAATTTAATTGTAAGTAAAATGAAAATTAATCACACACTTCCAGAGCTTCCGTATGATAAAAACGCTCTAAACCCGATTATTACCGAAGAAACTTTTGACTATCACTACGGGAAGCATCACGCTGCCTATGTAAACAACCTTGCAGGATTGGTAAAAGATACCGAATGGGAGGAAAAAGACATCGTGGACATCATCCGAAAAAGCCACGCCGAAAACAATGTAGCCATCTTTAACAATGCAGCTCAACATTGGAATCACTCCTTTTTTTGGAATTGCCTGTCGCCCGATGGCGGAAAAAATCCTACGGGAAAAATAGCCGAACTCATCCACCGCGATTTCGGAAGTTTTGAAAATTTTAAAGAGCAATTCTCTACCATTGCTGTAAAATTATTCGGTGCAGGTTGGGCTTGGCTGGCTCAAAATCAAGAAGGAAAACTAGAAATTCTGCCAATGAAAGATGCCTATACTCCGCTTACGGAAAACAAAACGCCTATTCTCACCATTGATGTATGGGAACACGCTTACTATATTGATTACCGAAATGCAAGACCTAAATTCGTGGAAGGTTTCTGGGAATTAGTGAACTGGAATTTTGCTAACCAAAATCTGAAATAATATGAGCGATATTTGTATAAATCACATAGAAAATTATTGGAAGTTACTAACCGAAGAGGCTAATAATTTTTTCAATCAAGAAAAGTACGAACTGGCTTTGGATAGCTATCTCAATGCCTTGTACAGAGCCGAAGTACTCAGCAATAATTTGCAAGACTGTATTCGTATGAAAGTGCCTTTCGTACAAGTGTATACTATTTCGTGTTACAATTTGGCAAATTGTTATCAAGAAGTTAAGGACTTGAGCAGAGCCGAAGAGATACTGCAAAAGGCTATATATTTTCTTTTACATCTTTATGAAAAGAATTATGAAAAAGAGAGTATTCAAAAAGAATTAAGAAAATCTGTTCTAAACTACCTTAGTTTTACTCAAAAAAGTAATGTTAAAACATCAAGAACAGATGCTTTCTTGACTTATTTAAAAAATCAAACAACAAAATATAATTTACAAAATATAAAAACATTTGATTATGTGCAATTCAATTAAACTGGTTCAGAAGGAACAATTACAACTCATTCAAAAAGGAATACTAAGTATTGGGGACAAATTACCTAAATGAGCTCCCTTTACAAGATAAAAAATAAGAAATAAAGATAATAAATGATTGATTATTAATTATTCTGTATTTTGTTCTGAAACGCGATTCTCAACCCTACCTATTACTGCTCTTGTCTTTTTAGTACATACAAAGATGCTCTCGAAAAGACTTTTTTACACACAAAATATATCTTAAAAAACTTTATTCTATTTAGAACAAAACCTCAAAATTGAAAAAGCAAAAAAAACAGAAATAATTTTGATTAAATTGGCCCAGAAAATGGTTCTTACAAAGGTCTCAATCAGCTTCAGACAAAAAATAACAAGTGCAGTGTTTTAATACTCTGCACTTGTTTGTGATTTCATACTCATCTCGAAAAATCAGTTAGTGAACACTATTTAAGGAATATATAGAGAAAAATTTATAATAAACATTCCCAAAAACAGTAAACACAACTTAACAGGTAATACTGTATTTGAGAATAAAGTAGGAAGTGTCTTTAAACAGTTTTTATATTGAATTTATAAACTCCAATAAATCTTCTCGGTCTTTTTTTGAGAGTTGTTTGAATTTTTCTTTGGTATCTTTAGCTTCTCCTCCGTGCCATAAAATGGCTTCGGTTACGTTTTTAGCACGTCCATCGTGAAGAAATTCGGTATGCCCATTTACTAAAAATTGTAATCCAATACCCCAAAGCGGGCGTGTCTTCCATTCATTGCCATCGGCTAAAAAGTCTGGACGACCATCTGCCAAATCTTCGCCCATATCGTGCAAAAGCATATCTGTATATGGATAAAATGTTTGGTTTGCTAATGCTTTGATAGGGCTGCTCCCTTGTAACCACATAACTAACCTTTTATCATGTATATAGTTAGAAATTAAACGTAAAAAAGAATGTCTTAGAGCGATGATTTTATGGTTTCCTCTTAATTCGTGAAACGGTTGAGATATTACAAATTAGTGAACACTGCTTCTTACTCTAAAATATCAACGCTTAAAATTATGATCTTGATCATTTTTAATTCAAAAGATATTTTGTAACTTTGTAGAGTTGAACTTACGTATAATAATTTTAAAAAAAACACATAAAATAAATGAAAACTAAGGAGTTACCAAAGTCAGTTAGAAAAGAAATTAAAAAAGTAAGCGAAGTAGCGAGTTATCTATGGCAACGTGAGTGGGCAGAGCGCAATGCAGGAAACATTTCGATAGATTTGACAGATCACTTCACCAAAGAGTTGATTAATTCCACGCCGAAAAAGTATGTGCCATGTGTGCAACTTCCCAAAGAATCGGCGGGAAAAGTCATTTTTGTGACGGGAACAGGGCGTTATTTACGATCATTAATCCACGATATTAACAAAACGGCTTGTATTTTGCATATTAACGAAACTGCTGATTCGTATGCAATAATTTGGGGAGGAAAGGGTGAAGCTTTTGCACCTACGAGTGAACTGATTTCACATGTTAAAATTCACTGTTTCAATCAAAAGTACAAACCTACACATAAAACAGTGTTACATACCCATGCTATCGAACTTATTGTACTGAGCCACCATGACTTGTTTTACAATGAAGCCAAGTTAAATCATTCATTGTGGAAATTATGCCCTGAAATTAGGGTGTTCGTTCCAAATGGAGTACATTGCTGTCCGTATGCACTTTCTGGTACAGAGAGTTTAGCCGATATTACTATCGAAGGACTTAAAACCCATGATGTTATTCTCTGGGAAAAACACGGTGTGTTAGCTACTGGTGAAGATGTGGTACGAGCCTTTGACTACTTGGATGTTGCAAATAAAGGAGCTAAAATGCTGTTGATGGCGTGGGCTGCAGGTTTTGAACCACAAGGAATGAACGACCAGCAGTTGGATGAATTGGAACGCCTTTTTTTAGGTAAAAAGTAATTTTTCAAGGGAATTAACAGTCCCAAGAGTTTTTACTAATTTTTTTGGGACTGTTTTTTTATACTTAGAACTCGCTCAATGCGTACACTGCAAAACTCGCTAACCAATGACTTCCTCCGTAATTACCTTGGAAAACTAATGGTAAAGCATTGTTTAATAGTTTTTTAGAAGATAAATCAAATTCCTTTTTCAAGCGATGATTCCGAGGTAGCTCTTTAGCAATAGCTTTCATACACCATGCTCTCGAAAAGGACAATCCCACCAAATGCACAATTTGATAATCGTTCAAATCACTGATAATTGGTAATTCTTTGATGTTGTTTAAGCTACGCTTGTCATAAAACTGATTTAACCATTTTGTAAACTCTTTTTTAGGTAGTATACGTCGCATCAAATTGGCAGTTTCCAAACTTGGTGAAAAGAAATCACTGCCATTGGGTTCTAAATAGGCAGGGATATTTTTATCCTTTAAGTAAAAAGCTTTCGACTTTTCAATAAGTTGATTTTCAAAATTTTTATCGCCAACCGTTCTTGCCCAATCAATGGCAAATCCCATCGCAAATGCCGAATTAGGATGTACGCCCGTACGATTAGGATAGGTTTGTTGTTTAAAATTTCCATATGATGTAATTATGAATAATTTCAAATGTCCATACTGTAATCATACACAGCCCTTTCTCAAAACATTCAAAATTAAACCTTTGCTTGAAACCAATTGTTCTAATTGTGGGAGAAGGATTTATCCTAAATTCAACAAGCAGATTCAATCTACATGGACTTATACTTTTTTATTAGGAATTGTTTTAGGAGTAACTCCCCCTATGATACTTTTAGGTCAAGGGTATGATATTTTTAGAGCCCTTCTGTCAGGATTATTTTTAGGGATTATAATGATTTTCTTATACACTTTTATTATTTACCAAACTACAAAATTTGAAAAATGACAATTCAGAAATTTGAAATAAAATGTAAAAACTTTGTCAAAGTCTAATGAAATTGATATCCAATACAAAAAGAACTTTGACAAAGTTTATCAAAAAGGCAAATATGATTTACCTATATTTCGAGCGAAGAATGTTTACTTCTACTAATTCTTAAGCTCTGTAATTCCTGATAACAGCAATTTCTCCTGCACTTCGTGGGTCATCACTTGATACCCCCATAGATGTCGGTTGAATTTCGATTTTCCTTGAGTGATGGAACGCAGCGAAGTGGAGTAGCCATACATTTCGGCAATGGGTACTAAGGCTTTGATTTGCTGATACTGCCGTACGCTATCAATCCCTGTGATTACAGCTCTGCGACTTTGTAAATCGGTCATCACATCGCCCATAGCTACGGTGTCACAAAGTACTTCGAGTTCGTAAATAGGCTCCATAATTTTTGGTGAAGCATTTTTGAACGCTTCAGCAAATCCTGCTGATGCTGCCAATTGGAATGCGATGTCATTGGAATCCACTGGGTGCATTTTTCCATCGAAAATGCTTACCCGAATGTTTTGGCAATATGAGCCTGTGAGAGGCCCTTCTTCCATTTTTGCCATGATTCCTTTTTTGATAGCACCAATGAAGCGAGTGTCTATACTTCCTCCAACGATGCACCATAGAAAATGCAGGTGTCCGCCCCATGGCAATTCGATAAGTTCTTCTTTTCTGATATTCAAATCGGTAGGAAGTGGTCGGTCTGTTTCGTAAGGTTCTATACGTAAATGGACTTCAGCGAATTGTCCAGCTCCTCCTGATTGTTTTTTGTGTCGATATTGAGCTTCTGCTGTTTTTGAAATAGTTTCACGATATGGAATTTTTGGTCTAATTAGCTCCATGTCAATGTTGTACAATGATTTTATACGTTGTTTCACCACATCAAAATGCATTTGCCCTTGTCCGTGAATGATGGTTTGTTTCAATTCAGGTGAATATTGCAATGTAAAGGTAGGGTCTTCCTCCTGAATAACGTGTAACGCATTGGTCAGTTTTTCAAAATCTGATTTTGATGGCGGTACCACAGCCATACGTATTTTCATCTGAGGGAATTTAATTTTTCGGATTTGTACTCCTTCATGTCCTTGGGAATTGAGTGTATTATTAGTATGTGAATTTTTTAGTTTTATGGTAACTCCCAAATCTCCCGCAACCAATTCCTCGACAGCTTCGCGGTTTTTTCCATTTACGACGAAAATTTTATTGATACGCTCATCTTCGCCATTCATTTGGTTTGTGAGTGTGTCACCTGTTTTAATTGTTCCACTGTACACTTTAAAGTAGCTCAATTCTCCGATTTGGGCTTCGTTCAGTGTTTTGTAGATGAAAATAGAAGTCGGTAAATCAGCTTTTGGGGCAAGAGTATCGCCATTTTGTAGTATTCTGGCTGGACGTTGCAGAGGTGACGGACAAATATCTCGAATGAACCCCATCACGCGTCCTGTTCCCTTATTTTCTTTAGATGAAACACAGAAGACGGGGAAGAAGTTTTGTTTACCCATGGCTAATTGTAATCCTTTGGTAAGATCTTCTTCGCTGAGAGTTCCTTGATCAAAATATTTTTCCATCAGACCTTCTTCTTCTTCGGCAGCAACTTCAACCAATTTATTATGAAGTTCTTTTGCTCGGTCGAGTACGTCAGCAGGGATGGACTCTTTTTTAGGTTTTCCTCCGTTGGCATCGAAAGTGTACATTACCATTCGTAGGGCATCGACTATTTTATGAAAGCCTTTATCTATATTGTAAGGAAACTGAATCTCAATGACTTTATCACCAAAAGTAGTTTTGATATCTTGGAGCGATTTGTCGAAATTTGCCTTTTCATGATCTAATTGATTGATAACAAATAGAGTGGGCGTTCCGAATTCATCAATATAGTCTTTATGAAGTTCGTTTTGTACTTCAATTCCTTCTTTAGCATTGATGACTACTACGGCAGTGTCAGCAACTTTTAATCCTGAAATGGCTTCACCAATAAAATCATCAAACCCTGGGGTGTCAATCAAGTTTATTTTTACGTCGCCCCATTGCACATGCATCAGTGAACTGAAAATACTGTGTTTTTTATCTTTTTCCATATCATGGAAATCCGAAACCGTATTTCCTTCCTCAACATTTCCAATTCGGGTGGTAGCTCCCGATTCAAATAACATTGTTTCTACCAATGATGTTTTTCCGCTTCCGGCGTGTCCTAAAAGAACCGCATTCCGAATATTATTTGTGTTGTAACTCATTTTGAATATTTTTTTATATTAAGTTCAGATTCTACTTAGCATAGAACCTATGTTAAAAATACCCCATAAAGGTACAAAATTTTCTAAACACAATGCAAGAAAAATAAAGTTTTTTTTGGATTTGGCAGTGTTTTATTCGGCTGTTTGATTTTTAATCTCTCTTATTGCAGAGAAGTTATGCCCTGTTGGTTCTTGAAATAATCGCAGATTAAACGTTGGCACGATGGCTATAATATGATCAAAAATGTCCGATTGTATTCCTTCGTAAATGATAAATTCTTTAATTTTTGAGAACATATAAATCTCGATAGGGACTCCCTTTTCTGTAGCTTGTAACTGTCTGACTAAGAACATCATGTCTAAGTTCACATACCCTGATTCACGCAAATAATTCTCTACGTACTTTCGGAACGTACCAATATTTGTCAATCGCCGTTGGTTAAATTGCTCTGGTTCATTAGCGTTTACTTGATTGATGATTTTAATTTTATCCTCAATATACTCAGATATAAGACGTATCTTTCGGAAAGTATTTATCTCTTCTTCCGACAGAAAATGGATAGATTCCATGTCTATATTGACATGACGTTTGATGCGTCGTCCATCCGATTCCTGCATTCCTCGCCAGTTAGTGAAGGATTCAGATGTTAGTTTATATGTTGGTATGGTAGTGATAGTTCTATCCCAATTTTGTACTTTAACAGTAGTCAAGCCTATATCTATCACGATACCATCTGCACCATCTTTAGGAAGTTCTACCCAATCACCTACGTACACCATCTTGTTTGCCGAAAGCTGAATACCAGCAACAAAGCCCATAATCATATCTTTATAAACGATTAAAAGAATGGTAATCATGGCTCCCAATCCTGCTAAAATATCCATAAAATTTTTATTCGCAAAAATGGATATGATGGCAACCCCCGCTAAAGAATATAACACTACTTTTCCTAATTGGATATATATTTTGACAATTGCACTCACTCCTTTTAAATGAATGAAAAGCTGTTGAATGGCATTGAGCAATGCATTTAAAAACAAAACAGTAACCACAATGAAATAGACACCAATAAAAGTTGATACAAACCAACGAACTGATGATGAAGATATTAAGTCCTGTAAATTTTGCATTAAAATACCTGGGAAGAAATGAGCAAAATTGGAGAATACGCGATTTTCCATAAAAATATCATCCCATTGATTGGCCGTGTATCCTACAATTTTCGGAATCACCCTACGCATTACAAAAGTTAAAACCCTATCAACCAAATAAGCTAAGGTGAAAATTAATACCAAAATTACGATG
The DNA here is from genome assembly GCF_000827555.1 of Capnocytophaga canis. Taxonomy (GTDB): domain Bacteria; phylum Bacteroidota; class Bacteroidia; order Flavobacteriales; family Flavobacteriaceae; genus Capnocytophaga; species Capnocytophaga canis. The sequence continues at coordinate 22,662 of NZ_CDOI01000154.1, read as the reverse complement.
GATTGGACAAACACAGCCCAATGATTTTCAAGCCCGTACGATTCAAAAAATGTCACGGATTCTTTGCGATAAAATACTAATCTTTCCATTGTTTATCCTATTTTTAAGTACTTTTTAATCTTCATAAAGTTCATGAACCTTGCTGTAAACCAATTCCGATTCCCATCCTCGATAAAGCAAATAATCAGCTAATTTTCTTTTGGCTTTGTACACGCTTTTTTCTTTAATTTCGGCTTGTTTTTTCTCGGCTAAAGAATCAAAAATTTCTTCATATTCCTCATCGTCAATTTCTTCCATTGCTGAATTGATGATGTAAGTTGATAATCCTCTGAATTTCAATTCCCGCTTGATACGAATCTTTCCCCATTTTTTATAACGTAATTTTCCACGAACAAAACTTTTAGCAAAACGTTCTTCATTGAGAAAATTATTTTGAATCAAGTACACCATAATTTCGTCAATTGCCAAAGGAATCATCCGCATCTGACGTAGTTTCTCGACTACCTCTGCTTGATAACGCTCCTGATAGGCACAAAAAACCTCCATTCTTCGCTTAGCTTCCTCAACGGTATATGTTTTTACGGTTTCCATTTAATTTTGCAGCTCTGAAAAGTATTTTAATAGGTCAATATTGATTTCAGCCGAGAGTTTTCCCGCCTCGTGAACAAAAGTTTGGTAGGAAACCGCATTTCCTTCTCCCGCTTTGTCCGAAATAGCTCTAAGCATAATGAAAGGTATGTTCATCATATAACAGGTTTGAGCAATAGCCGCAGCTTCCATTTCAACAGCTTTTGCCTTCGGGAAATTCGTCTCAATTATTTTTAGTCGCTGAGGTTCAGAAATGAATGAATCACCACTAACGACCATTCCCACATGCAATTGATTACTGTGTTTTTCGGCTACTTTTTTCGCCAAATCAAACCATTTTTTGTCAGGTAAAAAAGCTGGAGGCATTTGTGCTTGTTGTCCTATTTCATAACCAAAAGCCGTTACATCTACATCGTGATGGCGAACTTCGGCAGCTAAGATAATGTCATAAACAACAGTGTCGCCCAATCCTCCTGCTGTCCCTGTGTTTATAATCAATTGAGGTTCAAAGTGTTCTATGAGTAAAGTTGTTCCCACTGCAGCACTTACCTTACCAATACCCGAAAGCAGCACAACTACCGAAAGTCCGTAAAGTTCACCTTCATAAAATTCGAAACGCCCAATTTTAGTTGTTTTTACATTGTTTAATTTAGCTCGTAATGTGCTCACTTCAAGCTCCATAGCTCCTATTATTCCGATCTTCATCTTTTACCTTTATTGTGATTTAGTGAATTACAAAAGTAGAAAAAATATTTGGTTGTGGGAAGTCTTAAAAAATAAGATTCACAGAAAAAAATGAATTCCTCATTCCATATCTGGTTTATCAATTGATAATATTTTCTCTAAAGGAGTTATAATATTATCTTTTCTTTTTATAATTTATATTCCTTCTAAATTAAAACCTTTCATTGAAATACAAAAAATAAATACCTTTGCACCCGAAATAAAACAGGGAAATCAAAAAAATGAGAACCAAATCAATAAAAAAAAATGTCATAAACGTAGTTACATTAGGATGTTCCAAAAACGTTTATGACAGTGAGGTTTTGATGGGACAACTCAAAGCGGGTGGAAAGGAAGTTGTACACGAAAAAGAAGGCAATATTGTGGTTATCAATACATGCGGATTCATCAATAATGCCAAAGAAGAGAGCGTAAACACTATTTTAGATTATGTGCAACGTAAAGAGGAAGGTTTAGTGGACAAGGTTTATGTGATGGGATGTTTAAGCGAACGTTACAAACCTGATTTGGAAAAAGAAATCCCTGATGTTGATCAGTATTTTGGTACTAGCGACTTACCTGCTTTGTTGAAAGTACTGGGGGCAGACTACAAACACGAGCTTATCGGTGAGCGACTTACTACAACACCAAAGAATTATGCCTACCTTAAAATAGCCGAAGGCTGCGACCGCCCATGTAGTTTTTGTGCTATTCCGCTAATGCGTGGAAGCCATCGTAGCACTCCCATTGAAGATTTGGTTCAGGAAGCCGAAAAACTCGCAACCAAAGGTGTGAAGGAGCTGATTCTGATTGCACAAGACCTAACTTATTACGGATTAGACCTTTACAAGCAACGAAAATTAGCCGATTTACTTCGTGCCTTAGTTAAAGTAGAGGGTATTGAGTGGATTCGTTTGCATTATGCCTTTCCGACAGGTTTCCCGATGGATGTCATTGATGTGATGAAAGAAGAACCGAAGATTTGTAATTATTTGGATATTCCGCTACAACACATTTCAGATAGCATCCTCAAAAGTATGCGAAGAGGCACCACCAAAGAAAAAACGACCAAGTTACTAAAAGAGTTTAAACAAAAACTTCCAGAAATGGCTATCCGCACAACGTTGATTGTAGGATACCCTGGAGAAACGCAAGAGGATTTCGAAACCCTTAAAGAATTTGTAAAAGAAATGCGTTTCGATCGTTTAGGATGTTTCACCTATAGCCACGAAGAAAATACTCATGCTTATAGTTTAGAAGATGATGTTCCTGAGGAAGTTAAATTACAACGTGCCAACGATATAATGGAGCTACAATCACAAATTTCGTGGGAACTTAATCAAGAAAAAATCGGAAAAACATTCCGTTGTCTTATCGACCGGAAGGAAGGGAATTACTTTGTAGGTCGTACCGAACACGATTCCCCCGATGTGGATAACGAAGTGCTGATTGACGCTAAAAAATTCTATGTGAAATTAGGTGAATTTATCGATGTAAAAATCATAGATTCAGCTGATTATGACCTATATGCTGAACCTTTAAACCTATAAAACATACAGATTTAGAAAAAAACACTCAGCATCTTTGTATTTTTGTAATATAAATTCCCTACTTTTGTAAAATTAAGAACGTAAAAATATCATACTATGGATTTGCAAGGACGTATAAAATTAATATCACCAATACAACAATTTGGAACAAATGGATTCCAAAAGAGGGAGATCGTTATCACCACCGAAGAACAATACCCTCAGCATGTAGTTTTTGAATTTACCCAAGACAAATGTAGCTTATTAGATGCATTTCAACCGGGACAGTTGGTGCGAATCAGTTTCAATGTACGTGGACGGGAGTGGATAAATCCACAAGGAGAAGCAAAATATTTCAATTCATTGCAAGGTTGGCGTATTGAAAATATGGAAATGGCACAGCAGTATCCGCCACAAGGACAACCTTACCAGCAAGAGCCTTACCAACAGCCTTATGGAGGGCAACCATACGCACAAGCTCCTCAGCAAATGCCACCTGCACAAACTAATGTGAATCAACAAGAGGCTATAGACGACGATTTACCATTCTAACAACATACAAAATTGTCTGAAAAACCATATTTAGTGATGTTACATAGCTGTTAATCTGCTGAATAACACAAATTTTAGATCAAGTTTTTGCTCAACATTAGTTTTTCGGACATTTTTTAATTATCTCACACTGATTTTAAAGAATATAAATCAAATCGGTGTGAGATTTTTTTTGCTATTACATCTCCTAAACTCGGGCAATACGCATAATTTTTTTGAGAGTTAATTTTATACTCTAAAAAAAATATCGTATCTTCGTCTGATGAACAAAAAGGAGAGTTTTAATTTTTTTGGGAAACCTTTCAATAAAGTAAAACCCTATAAAAAAACGGAATAAAAATGATAAAAGAATCTGAACTTATTTTAACTCCGAAGGGGAGTATTTATCACATTGATTTGACCCCTGAACAGGTTGCTACCACCATTATTTTGGTTGGTGATCAAAACCGAGTGGCACGTATTTCGGCTCATTTCGATACCATTGAACATAAGGTACAGAAAAGAGAATTTTGTACACATACAGGAACTTATAAAGGAAAACGTTTGTCTGTGATTTCCACAGGAATAGGACCTGACAACATCGACATTGTAATCAATGAATTGGACGCTCTTTTCAATATTGATTTGCAGACACGCCAAATCAAGGAGAAGCATACACAATTAAACTTCATTCGTTTTGGTACTTCGGGCTCTTTACAGGCTGACATCCCAGTGGAAAGTATTGTGCTTTCCTCCTACGGGTTGGGAATGGATAATATGATGCACAGCTATCGAGATTTAGACAAAGTGGCTGAAAGTGAGATGGAAAACGCTTTTATCAAGCATACACAATGGAGTGAAAATAAAGGTCGTCCATATATCGTAGGTTGTGGTCAGGAGCTGAAAAACAAATTATTAACTTCCGAAATTTTTGAAGGTATCACAGGAACGGCTCCTGGGTTTTATGGTCCACAAGGACGCGTGTTGCGATTGCAAGTACAAGATGCTCAATTGAATGATAAATTGCACAGTTTTAACCACAACGGGCATCGAATGACTAATTTAGAAATGGAAACATCAGCCATCTACGGACTGTCAAAGTTGTTAGGGCATCAAGCCGTTTCACTGAATGTTATCATTGCTAACCGAGCTACACAAACATTTGTTGAAGATACTCAAAAAGCAGTTGAAAAATTGATTCATTTCGGATTGAACCAAATAGCCAAAAACGTTTAAGTATGCAGTCCACTCCGCTAACAGAGCAAGAATTACATAATTTAGCGATGAATATTGTGGGGGCAGCTCTACGCGATGAATTAAAATGGGAATTTTTGCTGGTTAATAGCAAGTTGAAAAAAGACCCTCAGTTTGTTTGTATTGATAAAAACAAGCAACGTTATTTTATCATTGTACGTGCAGTCCTTTACGGTGAAAACCCTGATGCCTATGATGCTGTTTTTATGGAAATTGTCCGACAACATGCCGAAAAACATAACGCAAAAACCTATTTTGCAGGAGTGGGACTAATCAATGTTGAAAATACAACACTTCCTATTTATAAAAATCAGCCTTATCAAGTCAATTTCAAGGGGTTGCTGGAAATTGTGTAACGACTCGGTACCAACTCGTGCAAAATTCATTCAAAAGCTTTACATGAATCCACTTTACAAAATTATTTCAAAATGAAACCTTTTATCAGTATTATTTCTATTTGTGTATTTCTTTTATTTTCCTGTACTCCAAAGGATAAAATACATTTGGTGCGAGGTGAGGCACAAGGCAGTACGTACGCTATTAAATATGTTTCGCACAGCGATGAAGCACTAAAACCTGCTATTGATTCTATCTTAGAGGTCATTGATCTGTCGATGTCTACATACCGACCTGAATCTCTCATATCAAAAATAAATAGAGGAGAGAGAATTACTATTGACCCACATTTTGAAAAAGTATTCTTAGCTTCACAAATCATTTGGCAACAAAGTGAAGGAGCTTTCGATCCAACGGTGGGTGTGTTGGTAAATGCTTGGGGGTTTGGTAAAGAAAAACATTCGAGAAATCTTACTGAAAATCAAATAGATAGTCTAAAACAATTCGTAGGATTTGAAAAAATACGTTTGACAGATGGGAAATACATCGAAAAGCAACATTCTGCCATCTTTTTTGATTTTAATGCCATAGCACAAGGTTATACGGTAGATGTCATTGCTGATTTTTTAAAATCAAAGGGAATTGAAAATTTCATAGTTGAGGTGGGCGGCGAACTGTTTTTAAGTGGACAAAACACCGTAGAAAATAAAAAATGGACGATAGGAATTGAGAATCCTACCTTAGTGGATGAAAATCAATTGATTGCTACAGTGCAATTTTCGAATCAAGGTTTGGCAACCTCAGGGAACTATCGAAAAATTCGGACAGATGCGCTTACTGGGGAAAAATTTGTGCATTCAATCAATCCGAAAACAGGACTTGCCAAACAAAGTAATTTGTTGAGTGCTACAGTGATAACTGACTCATCAATGTACGCCGATGGTTATGCTACAATGCTTATGGTATTAGGTTTGGAAGAAAGCAAAAAATTCTTAGAAAAACACACAAATTTGCATGTTTTATTGGTTTATAACAACGAAAATAATGAGATAAAAACCTTTGAAACAGAGGGTTTTAAGAAATTATCTATGAATTAATGGATATTGTTTACAAATGTTTTTTATAGATTCTTCAAAATCAGTGTAATGAAAGTCTATGAATTGCGAAACTTTACTTCCATCATAAGAAGAAACTAAACTCACAGAATCGGCATTTCGAAGAGTGAGTGTTCTTTTCTTAAGTTGTAGGAAACTGAGTAATCCGTCAATTCTAGCAAGTAATCGAAGTACGTTGTGACTTACTTTCTTATATGGTGGGAGAACTCCTAAGTGTGTTGCAATCGTTTTCATTACATGCTGGTAGGTTTGGTTACTTCCGTTTAATATAAAACGTTGATTTTCAATTTCTGAAAACTGAAGTGCTATCATCGCTCGAACAACATCATCTACATCTACGAAACCCGTACCCCCAGTGGGGAAAAAAGGGAAACGATTAGCTACACGCTTAAATAACGTTCCAGAACCTGAATCCCAAAAATAAGCTCCCAATACTACGGAAGGGTTGACAATCAACACTTTAAGACCTTCTTGTGAACCTCTCCAAACTTCCATTTCGCCACCATGTTTGCTGATAGCATAATCATTATTACTCGCCTCTGGATTCCACTCGCTGTTCTCATCAAGTATTTTTCCCTCCACCGAAGTAATCGTTGCAATGGAACTCACATGGCATAGTTTCTTAATTTTAAAATCAATACATAGATTTACTATATTAGCGGTACCTTCTACATTGATTTTGATAAGTTTTTCGAAATCTGTAGGCTTGAATGAAATAAATCCAGCAACGTGGAATACAAAAACAACACCCCGAAAAGCCTTTTCTAATTCAGGGATGTTGTTTATATCTGCTTTAACCCATTCAATACGAGAAAATTGCTTTTCTCCTTCATCGGACAGGTTTTTAAAAATCGCTTTAATTTTTTTAAGAGAGTCCTCAGAACGATAGATAGAACGTACTTTATATTTTTCATTTTTAGTTAAATGAAATAACAATCGGCTACCGATGAGCCCCGTTCCTCCCGTTACTAAAATCATTACTCTCCTAAAGGAATGCGTTCGTCAATTAGTTTAAGAGCCAATGGACTGTCTTTTTCGTTTGTAAACTCAAACAAATCCAAAATACTGTGAACCAAGCGTTCTTCTTCCAATTGTTCTTCTACGAACCATTGCAAGAAATTTTCACTGGCATAGTCACTTTCTTGACGTGCTTTTTTGAAGATTGCAAAAATCGCTTTCGTAACTTCAATTTCATGTTCCAACGTTTTCTCGTAAACTTCCTGCAATGAAGCGAAGTCTTGCTTTACTTTTCCAACTTCGGGAGCATATGCTCTTGCTCCATTTTCGTTCAAGAAACGGAAAATTTTCATCATATGATCTCTTTCTTCCACGGCATGTCCATAGAAAAACTCAGCACTTCGAGGAAATCCGTTTACCTCACACCAAGATGCCATCGCCAAATAAATTGAACTCGCTTCAGCCTCCATGCTCACTTGTTTGTTGAGCATCTCAATCACTTCGGGATGTAGACTTGTTTGCAATCGGGTGTATTTTACTTTTGCCATTATTTCTGTTTTTTAGTTATAAGTCACAAATATAAATATTAGTTCTTAATTGACAAAATAATTACTTATTTTTTAGGTCTTTTGACATTTTGAGGTAGATTTAATTTTGGGAGCAGAACATAAATGAGCAATTTTAACTACTGTAGAAAGAAAAACAAAATTTCTAATAATGAAGACGTTAAGTACTAAGAATACAAAAAGTTTAGCAAAAGTAATGATAGGCATTTTGCTTTCTTATAAAGATTTTGTAAAACCCATTACGAGTGATAATGAATTTGAAATACGAAGTATTCGTGAACACTTAAAAAAACAGCAGGTAATTTTCTGAAAATCAGTATATTAGTAAGGAATTAAGTTGTGATTTTTATTTTGCCAATCTGTATTGTTATTGGGAGCGAGGATTGAGTGAAAGCACCAACTAACTTATACGACAATATATTCCTAAGATACTTATTTTGAGAAAATTATCAAAGAAAAGATTAAAGAAATTCAATAAAAATTATTGTGTTCCTCATATATTTTATAAATTCGTGGCATAAAAAATTGCACTTTGGGGTTGAATTTGCCGATCAAGAAAACTTCATTTCTTCTTTGCATATAAGAATAAAAACTCGTACTTTTGTTGGGAAAATTTTAAGTTTTTTTGCAATGAAAAAGATATTTTTAGTATTGCTTTATGGTTTTACCCTGTTGGCGTCAGCACAAGAAATCAAAGTCATGACCTACAACATTCGTTATGATAATTCCCACGATGGTATTAATTCATGGACAGACGGAAATAGGAAGGAAAAGGTATTAAAAATGATTCAAGAACAACAACCTGATGTTTTTGGATTGCAAGAAGTATTGCATCATCAATTGGAATTTATCGAATCGCATTTCACGGATTATCATCGAGTAGGTATAGGGCGTGATGATGGCGACAGAGCGGGAGAGTATGCAGCTATATTTTTTAGGAAAGATCTGTACAAGCTTTTGGATACAGGTCATTTTTGGCTCTCTCAAACGCCTATGATACCCTCAAAAGGTTGGGATGCTACTTGTTGTAATAGAATTTGTACATGGGTAAAATTGCAGTATAAAAATAAAATATTCTTTGTATTCAACACTCATTTTGATCATGAAGGAAAAGTTGCTCAGCAAGAAAGTACCAAACTCATACTGCATAAAATCAGCGAGATAGCAGGAAAAAATAAAGTGATATTGATGGGAGATTTCAATATGACCCCTAACAATCCAGCCATTGCTAAAATCTCACAAAAACTATACAATACCCAAACTTCTGAAAAAAATATGACACCTATGCTGGGGACTTACAATGATTTTAATTTATCAACACCTGTAGTGCAAAATATTGATTATGTGTTTTTACAAAAGGTGAAACTCATTGAGTTTAAGATATTAGAAACTCGTTTGGAGGGGTTGTATCCATCTGATCATTTTCCTGTGGTGGTCAAAGTTAGGTTGTAAAAATCTTGGATCTTTGGTGTTTGATAAAAAGCATAGTTCTCTATGATATGATAGCTGTATGCCCATTTTATAATTATTTTCCGATGTAGAGTATCTACTTCATAGGTTAATCCTATGAGAAAAACAGAGAATATTTTCCAAACAAAACTAATGATAGACGAAAAACGTGAAAAGATTTACTTTTTATTAACAAAGATATATTCTTTAAAATCAATGTTTTGTATCAATATAAATGATTATATGTTACAAATATCACTAAAAAAATTATAATAGACGAAAAAAAAGTAGTATTATTGACCATTCAAATTTAGTAAAACGTAAGTAAATGAAACTCAAAACTCTTCTTACCTCATTTATTTTAGGAATATCTTTTGCTGGGCTGTTCGCTCAAACTTCCATTACTTTGGAGGACATTTGGGCAAAAGGTGTACTTTATCCACAGCGAATGGCTCACCTTTCGGCGATGAAGAATACGAATCAATACACGGTACTTAATTACGACCGTCAATCAAACTCCCAACAGATTGATTTGTATGATTTTGCGACTCTTAAAAAAGTAAAAACGATTTTCGATACGAAAAATTTTCAGCTGGAGATAAAGTCTATCAGCGATTATTCGTTTGATAAGAATGAATCAAAAATACTCATAGCAACCAATACTCAAAGCATTTACCGACACTCGTTCATAGCTGACTTTTATGTGTATGATATTAAAAATCAAACTCTTCAGAGAGTAAGTGATAAAAAAATCCAAGAACCTGTTTTTTCTCCAGATGGAAAATCGGTGTTCTTTGTAGCTGAAAATAACATATATCATTTTGATTTACAGTCCAAAAGTGAAACAGCTATAACTTTGGATGGAGCAAAAAATAAAATCATCAATGGAATTACCGATTGGGTTTATGAGGAAGAGTTTTCTTTTGTACGAGCTTTCGATGTGAGTAAAAATGGGGATTATTTGGCGTATATTCGTTTTGATGAAAGGGAAGTACCTGAATTTTCAATGGATGTTTATGGAAATGAATTATATCCTCAGCAACAGGTATTTAAGTATCCCAAAGCAGGAGAAAATAATTCAAAAGTTTCTCTACACATCTACCACGTAAAAACAAAAAATACAGTCGAAATTCCGCTGGACGCTTATTACATCCCACGCATTCAATGGACGCAAGAGAATGATATTTTGAGTGTTCAGACGATGAATAGACATCAAAATCATCTGAAATTACAATTTATAAACGCTTCGAATCAATTGATAAAAACTATTCTGGAGGAAAAAGATAAGGCTTATATCGACATTACTGATAATTTGACATTTTTGTATGATAATAGTTTTGTTTGGACTTCGGAAAAAGACGGTTTCAACCATATTTATCATTATGATAAAAACGGTAATCTTAAAAAACAAATTACCAAAGGCAATTGGGAAGTTACAGAATACTATGGTTATGACCCACGAAGTAGACGTATTTTTTACCAATCTACGGAAAACGGTTCGATAAACAGAGGCGTGTATAGCATTGATTTAGGTGGAAAAAACAAAAAAGCGCTTTCTGCCCAAAGAGGTATGAACAAGGCTACGTTTAGCCCTGATTTTTCGTTGTATATCAATCAATTTTCCAGTGCCACTGAGCCACCCATTTACACGCTAAACGATAGCCAAAAAGGGAAGCAAGTAAAAGAAATTCTAAACAATAAATCTCTGAAAAACAATATCAAGCAATTTGGTTTCTCTGATAAAGAGTTTACTGAAATAACAAACGAAAAAGGCGATAAACTCAATGCATGGATAATAAAACCTGCTGATTTCGACCCTAATAAAAAATATCCGCTTTTGATGTATCAGTATTCAGGGCCAGGTTCCCAACAGGTAAATAACGTTTGGCATTCGTCTAATGATTATTGGCATTATTTATTAGCACAAAAGGGTTATATTATTGTCTGCGTAGATGGTCGTGGGACTGGTTACAAAGGTGCTGATTTTAAGAAATGTACGTATAAAGAACTTGGAAAATACGAAGTCGAAGATCAAATATTTGTAGCTCGTTTTTTTGCTGAACAACCTTATATCGATAAAACTCGTATCGGGATTTGGGGGTGGAGTTTTGGGGGATTTATGTCAAGTAATTGCCTTTTTCAAGGAGCCGATGTTTTTAAAACAGCCATTGCAGTAGCTCCTGTAACTTCATGGCGTTTTTACGACACCATTTATACCGAACGTTTCATGCAAACGCCACAAGAAAATCCCTCAGGGTACGACCAAAATTCCCCTATTACACACGCTCAAAAACTAAAAGGAAACTATTTGCTCATCCATGGAACAGCCGATGATAACGTACACGTGCAGAATGCAATGGTACTGATTAACCAATTAGTTCATCTTAATAAAGATTTTGATTGGTTGATCTATCCTGATAAAGACCACGGCATTTATGGCGGATACACCCGTTTGCAACTTTACAAAAAAATGACAGATTATATCTTAGAGAAATTATAACATATAAATCGAATTATGACGAATAACAGAAAACACCCTAAGGGACTATTTTATTTATTTTTCACAGAAATGTGGGAACGTTTTGGGTATTATTTAATGCTCGGAATTTTTGTTTTATATATGATTGACCCTAAAAATACAGGAGGTCTTGCCATAGATGATAAAAATGCCTATGATATTTTTGGAACATTCATTGCACTTACATATCTTACTCCCTTTTTAGGAGGATTTTTAGCTGATAGGATTTTAGGATATGTAAAAGCTATTTACATTGGAGGAAGTTTAATGGGATTGGGATACATAGGTTTAGGACTCTTCCAAGACCTTGCAATGTTTTACACCTCAATGGGATTAATCATCGTAGGTAATGGATTCTTCAAACCAAGTATCTCTACACTCTTAGGAAATCTTTATTCCGAAGAGCCATACCGAGAAAACAAAGATGCGGGATACAATATATTCTATATGGGAATTAATATCGGTGCATTTATTTGTAATATCATTGCTGCCTTTATGCGTAACAAATTTGGGTGGAGTGAAGCATTCATAACTGCAGGTATTGGAATGTTCTTAGGATTGATTATCTTTACCTTAGGAAGAAAACACATCATTCACGCAAACGTTTTAAAACCAGTACAAGAAGGCGATACAACCATTACTTCAGTTCTTGTAAAGGTGTTTTTACCAGCTATTATAACGGGTGTGATTGGTTGGGTAATTCCAGGAAACATTTTGGGAAGTGATAGTACAGATGCTTTCATTTTTGCTTGCATTCCAGTAATTTTCTTTTATTTCTCATTATATGCACGTGCCAGTCAGAGCGATAAAAAACCTATTGGTGCATTATTAGCAATCTTTGCAGTAAGTTTAATGTTTTGGGCAGTTTTCAAACAAAATGGAACTGTACTTACCACGTGGGCGAAGTATTATACTGACCGAAGTGTGCCAACCTCTATAGAGAAACCTATGGAAAGTATTTATCTTGTTGAAGTGAAAGATTTTCAAGACAAGGAAGTAACTATGTACGATTCGGAATATAGAATTGTAAAAGATGAAAACGATAAGCCTAAGAAAGAAATAGGAAAAGACATCTATTTCCGAAATATTCCAGAGGAACAAAAAGCTAAACTAACTGAGAACCCTAATCAGAAAGTGTTTTTATATAATCCGGAATTGTTTCAGTCAATTAATCCATTTTGGGTAATTGTTTTCACACCTTTGGTAGTAGGTTTATTTATGTTTTTACGTAAAAGAGGAAGCGAACCAACTACTCCTGCAAAAATTGTATTAGGAATGTTCATTTCTGCATTGAGTTGCCTTGTGATGGTAGCTGCCGTATATGCCTCTAACAACGGAATGGTGAAAGCTTCAGCATTATGGTTAGTTGTTGCCTATGGTGTTATTACTTTGGGAGAACTTTGCCTCTCACCTATGGGGCTTTCATTAGTATCAAAGCTTTCCCCGCCTCGTATTACTGCTCTTATGATGGGAGGATTTTTCTTGTCAACAGCCATTGGAAATAAGCTTTCGGGTGTACTTGCCGGAATGTGGTACGGATACGAACATAAATCTACATTCTTTTGGGTAAACTTCGGTTTATTATTAATAGCCACGCTGATAGGTCTTTCTATATTGAAATCTCTCAATCGAGCTTTGAAAGAAAAAGGAGTTAATTAGAAGGAATCTTTGTAGAATCAAGTTCAGTCACGCTGTAAAAGCAAATAGAACTGGGTTTTACAAATGTATCTGATAATTCAAAAATAAGGATTTTTTTGTTTTGAACTATACAAAAGTTAATAAATAACTGATGCTTAAACAAATTTATATCATAGCAGGATGTAATGGAGCTGGGAAAACAACAGCTTCATTTACTATTTTGCCCGAGATACTAAATTGTAAAGAGTTTGTAAATGCTGATGAAATAGCTAAAGGTCTTTCTCCCTTTCAGCCCGAAAAAGTAGCTGTTCAAGCGGGTAGATTAATGCTAAATCGTATCAAGGAATTACTAAATGAAGGTATCAACTTTGCTTTCGAGACTACATTAGCGACTCGTTCATATAGAAATACCGTTTTATCAGCTCAAAAGAAAAATTATCACGTGACTTTGCTCTTCTTTTGGTTAAAAGATGTAACTATGGCAAAGAAAAGGGTACTATCTCGTGTAAAGGAAGGAGGACATTATATTGATAGTCATGTAATTGAAAGAAGATACACAAAAGGAATACAAAATCTCTTTAAGATTTACTTACCTATAGTAAACAGTGCATTAATTTTTGATAATTCAGATGATGAGCCTCACCTTATTGCAGAGAGTAATGAAAAACAGTTAAAAATAATAGACTATCCTAAATTTAACAACTTAAAACTGTATAGCGATGAATAAACAGGAAACATATTTTCAGGATATGAAAATTAAAATTCAAGAGGGATTGAAACGCTCTTATGTACGCTTGTTAAAAGAGAAAATAAAAAATAAAGGAGAACTTGTAGTAATGCGAGATGACAAAATAGTAGTGCTCAAAACCTCCGAAATAAAAAAAATATTGCAACAAAAGAAGAACTTGATGGTAGAATAAATTAATATAATAAATAATAAATATACTATGTTAAATCCAGATTATCAATTGATGTTAATAGCGTGGCTTGGAGTTGCGCTGTGGGTAGGGTTTGTTATTTTCTCGAATCGAAAAATTCACCCTAAAGCCCTTTTTACCCTTTTTATGGTGGAACTATGGGAACGCTTCAGCTACTATGGTATGCGGGCACTCCTTATCCTTTATATGACTGCGAACTTAATAGATGGCGGGTTCCAGTTTGATGATGCAAAAGCTTTCGGAATTTACGGAGCTTATGGGGCATTAGTTTACCTCACGCCAATACTTGGTGGATATTTCGCTGATAAACTTATTGGTTTTCGCAAAGCAATTGTTATCGGAGCTTTGTTAATGGCAGCGGGACAATTTACTTTGTTTATGAATAATCAAACTACTTTCTTCATCGGGTTAGCTTTACTTGTGGTAGGAAATGGTTTCTTCAAACCGAATATCTCTTCAATGATTGGTCGTTTTTATGCTGACGGAGACAAAAGACGTGACGGAGCCTTCACTTTATTTTATATGGGAATCAATATGGGTGCATTCTTAGCTCCTTTAACTTGTGGTGCTATTGGGGAGAATGAAGGTTGGCAATATGGATTCTTAACAGCTGGTATTGGAATGTTATTGGGATACATTATATTCTTCTTCGCCAGTAGAACGAGTGTTTTCCAGCAAGTAGGATTAGCTCCTGATGAAAAACCAACTAAAAATGTTGTAAGTTTCGTCCCCAATAGTGTGCTTCCTTATGCTACTATTGTAGTTCTAATTATAATTTCGTGGATTTTAATTCAATATAACGATGTTGTAGATGTTTTATTAGCGAGTTTAGCTGCTATTATCATCGGGTATTTGTTATATCAAGCAAGTAAAATGGAAGTGGTTGCCAAACAACGTATTTGGGTTGTGGTTTTATTACTTTTATTTACGACTATATTTTGGACATTCTTCGAGTTGGCAGGTTCAGCACTTAACTTATTTACAGCACGTAACGTACATAAAGAAATTTTTGGTACAGAAATTAAAACAACTTTCTTCCAATCATTCAATCCGTTGTTTATAATGCTTTTTGCTCCCATTTTCTCTTGGATATGGATAAAACTATCTAATTTGAATAAAGAGCCAGCAGCTCCATACAAATTTGGAACAGGATTGCTATTGCTTGGGCTTGGTTTCTTGGTGCTTAAATTCGGTGGTAGCTATGCTAAATTAGGAATGGTACCAGCTATATTTATGGTTTTCTTATACTTATTACATACACTTGGGGAACTAACACTTTCACCAGTAGGTTTGTCATTAGTAACGAAACTTTCACCTAAACATATGGTGGCTTTTATGATGGGAATTTGGTTTTTGTCTTCATCCATTGCACATCAAGGAGGAAAACACATCTCTAAACTTACTACAGTAAACGAAAAAACAATAGTTGAAAGTAGTGCTTTCCAAAATTCTGATATTGATAAGGATATTAAGGCTGTTTTATCTGAGAATGAATTCAAAGATAGATTAGCTGACAATGAGGAAAAGAAAACACACGCTATTCCTATTGAAAAACTATTAGTTTCAAATGATTTCATTGCACGGATGAATGAGGTTAATCCGCAGAAACAATATGCAAAATCGATCGTAGTTGTAAAAGAAGTATTGCAAGATGCTGAAAACTACAGTGGAATGAAAAGACAGAAAATGATTAAATCTGCCTCACAAGAGTTTTTATCCTTCAAAGGAAGCGAAGTAAATACAGAGGTAGCAACTTTGGCTGATTATGAAAAACTATTTGAAAAGTCGGCGAGTATTTCAGTAACTAACGTTATTAAAAGCGAGTCACTTAATAAAGGACTTTCTGTATTCACCATGTTAGGCTTTATTGCCATTGGTTGTGGTATAGTGCTCTTCCTAATGGGTCCATTCATTACCCGTTGGATGCACGGCGTGAAATAGATCAACATATCAAACTTTGTCAAAGTCTTTTTGATTTTGACAAAGTTTTGGATTTATGTTGCTGTCTTGACTCAAATTTTTGTGAAACCAATAAATATTTTAACGGAATAACAATATAAAAAGTTATAACCAAAATGAAATTAAAAAGTATACTTGCAAGTTTAGCGTTCACGGTGATGTTTGCATCCTGTGATACGGGGAAAGAATCAAGCGTTTCAGCGGACTATCATGTGGTTCCTCTGCCAAATTCGATTCAAAAGACTACTAATGAGCAACCTTTTTTACTCAATTCTTCAACAAAAATCACCTATCCTAAGGGAGATGAAGCCTTGAAGAGAAATGCCGATTTTTTAGCAGAGTATGTTAAGGAACAGACAGGAATGTCTCTCTCTGTAGTAGAAGAAACTGCAGAAATTGACAACGTAATAAAACTGTCAAAAGGCTTAGCTTCTGATAATAAAGAGGCATATCAACTCACCGTAAATCAGAAATCAATTACCATTCAAGGAGCTTCTTCAGCGGGTATTTTCTACGGAATGCAAACACTTCGCAAGTCAATTCCAGTGGAGAAAACACAAAAAGTAGTTTTTGATGCGGTGGTAATCAACGATGCACCTCGATTTGCATATCGTGGAGCCCACCTGGATTCTGCTCGTCATTTTTTCACAACCGATTCCATCCGAATTTTTATTGACATGCTTGCATTGCACAATATCAATACGTTCCATTGGCATTTAACAGATGATCAAGGTTGGCGTGTGGAATCAAAAAAATATCCAAATCTTACGGTTGTAGGTTCTACGCGTTCACAAACTGTAATTGGTAGAAATTCAGGTAAATATGATGGTATTCCACACGGAGGATTTTATACTCAAGATGAATTGAAAGAATTGGTAGCATATGCCCAAGATCGTCATATTACTATTATTCCTGAAATTGATTTACCAGGACACATGTTGGCTGCGATAGCTTCATATCCAGAATTGGGTTGCCACGAAGGCCCTTACAGTGTATGGGGGCAATGGGGAGTTTCAGACGATGTTTTGAATGTAGGGAAGCCAGAAACATATGAATTTATCCAAACTATTTTAGAGGAAGTTACAGAGATTTTTCCTTCGGAGTATATCCACATTGGTGGTGATGAATGTCCAAAAGTACAGTGGAAAACGAATAAAGATTGTCAGTTAAAAATCAAAGAATTAGGAATAAAAGGCGATGATAAGCATACAGCTGAGGAATATCTGCAAAGTCATGTAATTTCCTTTGCTGAAAGAGTTTTAGCCAGTAAGGGTAGAAAAATTATCGGTTGGGATGAGATTTTGGAAGGAGGAATTGCTCCGAACGCTACGGTAATGTCATGGAGAGGTATCGAAGGTGGTACATTTGCAGCGAAAACAGGACATGATGCAATTATGAGTCCAATGTCGTTTATGTATTTTGATTACTATCAATCACAAGATATTGATCAAGAACCACTTGCTATAGGAGGTTATGTGCCAGTGGAAAGAGTATATAGTTTTGAGCCTATTCCAGAGGGACTTACTCCTGAGCAACAAAAGAGAATACTTGGAGTACAGGCTAATACCTGGACAGAGTATATAAAAACGTTTAAACACGTTCAGTACATGACCTTGCCACGTTTTGCAGCACTTGCAGAAGTACAATGGACACAACCTGAAAAGAAAAATTATGACGATTTTCTACAACGCATACCTTCTATTATCAAAATTTATGATGCACAAGGCTATAACTATGCGACACATATTTTTGATTTGAAGGTAGATATAACAACTTTAGAAAGTGAAGGAGCGATACAAGTAGCTTTTACAACTTTAGATAATGCGACGGTTTACTATACTTTGGACGGTTCCGAACCTTCTGAGAAATCAACAAAGTACACTGAACCTATTAAAATCAATCAAGATGCTAAAGTACGCGCGGTAGGAATTCGTAAAAATGGAAAAACCCGTGTTTTCTCCGAGGATTTCAAATTCAATAAAGCAACGGCACGTCCCATCAAAATGTTGACAAACATCTATCCATCCTACAAATACAAAGGAGCTTCCGTATTGGTCGATGGTAACATAGGAACAAATAACTTCCGAACAGGACGCTGGATAGGTTTTTCAGGTGATGATTTAGAGGCAGTAATTGATTTGGGTGAAGCAAAGGAAATTTCCAAAGTGTCGTTCAATACGAATGTCATTACAGGCGATTGGATATATGATGCACGTAGCTGTTCGGTAGCAGTCTCTGATGATGGTGTTAATTTTAAAGAAATTGCATCAGAACAATATTCACAAGAATCGAAACACATTCAAGAAATACGTACGCACAGTTTAGGTTTTGAACCTTTAAAAACACGCTATGTGAAAGTAAAAATCACTTCGGAACGAAGTATTCCTGAATGGCACCAACAAGCAAAAGGTAAATTAGCATTTTTGTTTGTTGACGAAATAAACATTGATTAAAATTCTCATTTCCCTAATTGATATTTTTTATATAGATGAAAGCTCTTATTATCATTGATGTACAAAATGATTTTATGCCCTCAGGAACGTTGCCTGTTGCAGAGGGAGATCAAATCGTTCCGTTCATAAATCAAGAAATGTATAAAGGTTATGATTTAGTGGTAGCCACTCAAGATTGGCATCCGCAAAACCATCAAAGTTTTGCTTCCAATCATGAAGGTAGAAAACCTTTTGAAGTGATTAACTTACATGGAATTGATCAAGTACTTTGGACAGACCATTGCGTACAGGATACTTTTGGAGCCAGTTTACATCAGGATTTGGACACACATCGCATAGCCGCTATTTTCCGTAAGGGAATGAATCCTGAGGTGGATAGTTACAGTGCTTTCTTTGATAACAATAAACGTAATAATACAGGGCTTCACGGTTTTTTGAAAGATAAAAGCATTACGGAGCTAACGTTCTGTGGGTTGGCAGGTGATTTTTGTGTGGCATATAGCGTGAATGATGCACTTTCATTGGGTTACAAAGTGCGTTTGTTGGACAATGGTATACGCTCAATAAATCCCGAAAATTATCAAAAATATAAAGCCGATTGGGGAATTTAAAAGTGCTATAAAAAAAGACATTATTTCTGCCTGATAAATAGAAAAATCACGAATTGTTAACAATTTACAATTCGTGATTTTTATTTCTAATTGATTGTTTACAGGCAGTATGCCAGAACATAATCTTCAACATTTATGAAAGAAACATCATAGAACGTTTTTTCAATTTTGATTTTGGTTTCAGAATCATTCGGGAAAAAATCTTTCACCAAAATATGTTCTGCTGTAATTCCAGACTTCCCGTGGGCTTTATATCCTGCCTCTTTTGCAGACCAAATCATCGTGAGTTTTTGTAAAACATTTTTCTGCGAGAAAGAAGTACTTCGATAATCCCATTGTGTGAATTTTTCGGAAATATCAATGATTTTTCGTCGCTTTTTTTCGATGTCCACACCCACAGGCTTTTCTCCAACAATCAAGCACACCATGTCAAACGAATGACTTATGGAAATTGTTTTCCCATCTCTTAGGTATGGTTTCCCTTCATGGTTATAAAACAAATCATCAGAAGAATACCCTAAATCTTTTAGAATTCGGCGAACGGCAATAAAATTCTTTTTTGCGGATTCAACTTTCAATGAGTCAAACTTAGATTGATGTTCTCCATTGAGAACAACTCCCTGAGTTAGGTCTTCTAATGTTTCGGAAACTTTCCAGATATAGAGCTGAGTTTTCTCATTTACATTAATAGTTTCAAATAACGGCATAATATATCATCTCTTTACTAGGTGCAAATTTATTTCTTTTTTTTATTTTAGACAATATATAAAGTCTATGAAGCCTCTTCTATTCAAGAATTGTTTTAATTTTAACAAAGTTGAATTGTTAATGTTTAAAATGAAATTATCCATTAATTTGTTCCGATTAACCTTAGTACAGAGATAAATTAGTTAAAAATAGTTAATAACAATATTTATGTTTCAAAGGGAATGAAAAGTGTTAATTATAAAAAAATTAACATCTTGTATTTTAGAGTTGTTTTTATTGATAGTAAAATCTTTTGTTTTATCTCTTTTTAAGCGAGTGATTTTCGTGTAGGACTAATTATTTTGACATCGTGAAAAGCGATAGCACCTCGAACCACACCCGATATCACTTCATGCAAGGCTTTGATATTTTGGGCTTTCAACTCATTCTTGTGATGTACTAAACTGATTTCTCTTGCAGGATATGGAGTCGCAAAGTGGTGGATATTTTTTTTCTCTTCTTCTTTCAGCTCAAGTGTATGTAAGTATGGTAAAAGAGTCATTCCTAAGCCTTCATTTGCCAATCGTATTAGAGTTTCGAAGCTACCACTTTTGAGTTCAAATCGTTTTTTAGAATCGACGATGTCCTGATTGCAGATATTCAATACAGTATCTTTGAAGCAATGACCATCCTCTAACATTAATATGTCGTTGATATCTAAATCGTCAGAGGTAATAGTTTTTGTGTTCTGAAGTTTATGATTGTTAGGAATATATGCCATAAAAGGTTCATAAAACAAGGGTTTTTCAACAATGTTAGGTCGATGCAGGGGAGTTGCCAATATGGCTGCGTCTAAGGTTCCATCTTCTACGTAGTTTATCAAGGTTTTGGTACTGTGTTCTTCAATTTTCAGAGACACTTTAGGATACTTATTGATGAAATTTGTTAAGAACATAGGTAACAAAGTAGGCGATACGGTTGGTATGATTCCCACATTGAATTCACCGCCGATAACTCCCTTTTGCTGTGCAACAATGTCGCTCATTCGTTCTGATTCATTCACAATGATTTGAGCCTGTTTGATAATTTGTTTACCTATATCTGTGGGTTGCAGAGGTTTTTTTGTTCTATCGAAAATGATAACCCCCAATTCCTCTTCCAACTTTTGAATTTGCATACTCAATGTAGGTTGTGTAACGAAACTATTTTCAGCAGCAGTCGAAAAATTCTGATGTTTAGCAACAGCTAACACATATTGAAATTGAGTGATTGTCATAGATTTAGGATTTACTTTAATAAATTTCTTCTTAGTATTTATTTATACTTAGTGTGGAGATATTTGTATTCAAATAAAAAACTACAAAATACACTTTAAATTAACGTAATTGCGTCAAAATTTCTCGTCCAATTTCGTCCAAAATAACATCTACTGGGCGAGAACTATATTTTAGCACCAACATAGCGTGATTTACACCTATTTTCTGCAACGTAAGGAACATATCCACTAAATAATTTCGACCCAAGCGGAATCCTAAGTCCATTTTTTGAGGTTCAAAATCGGGGTCTTCCATCAGGTCGATGTATACGGGTTGGATATAAGGTTTTCGGGGTTGACCTTCTTTATCCAACGTATCCTGCCAATCCTTTACGATTTTTCCTGTAAAAGTAAACTCTCGGGGATAGTAAATCCATCCATCTGAGTTCTTCGCAATCCATTCCAAATTCACACCTCCCACATGTCCAGTGACATACATAGGAATACTTTTTTTGATGGGCTTAGGTACAACATCTCCTACATTTTCCATCAGTGTTCCATAGTCGTTATTGTAAACAGGGAAGTCCTTTGACCATAGCTCCTTGAGTAACCGCATGTGTTCAGAAACCTGAGCGCTCCTTAATTCAAAGGGCTTGTTGAATGCAGGATATTCCACGGGGCGATCACCCGAAGCAACCCCCATATGAAAGCGATTCGGAAATAACACATCTAAACTTGCACTAGCTTTAGCAACATGCAACGGATGTCGCAAAGGTAAAATCACACTAGCGATTCCGAATTTGATTGATCGAGTTAATGTAGCCACATGTGATAGATAAATCCAAGGGTCGTAGATTTGTCCAACTTCTTTAAATTCAGGATTATTAAGCGGAATATCTCGTACCCAGATAGACTCGAAACCATAAGCCTCGGCTTGTTGAATAAGTCGGATTTGATTTTCCATTTTTGGGATAGCCCCCTCATAGGACTCAATCGGCAAAAGAATTCCAATGGATAGTTTGTTTGTGTCTAACATAGGTCGTCGATTTTATAAACGCAAAGATACTTCCTTTTTTTAATAACGACAAAAAATACTTTATATATTTATCTGCAT
Source organism: Capnocytophaga canis (assembly GCF_000827555.1). Lineage (GTDB taxonomy): Bacteria > Bacteroidota > Bacteroidia > Flavobacteriales > Flavobacteriaceae > Capnocytophaga > Capnocytophaga canis. The sequence goes on along the minus strand of NZ_CDOI01000154.1, from coordinate 441 downwards.
TACGAAAGATAAATTTATGCTTTTTTTTCCACATAAAACATAAGAATATAATTCCCTAACGAAGCATGTTTTTTTTAACAACAAATTCATGTAACTAAGAAATTTTGTGCCGTTACAAGCATAAATTGTATCTGAACAAAATAATATGTTTTCCTTTTATCTTGACATTCAATATATTTATCGGAAGAATAAGAACACTTGTTAATTACCTGAATAAAGGTTGTTATGAAGTGTTTTAAAAATTTTGTATTTTTCTTTAAAATCAGTACCTTTGCTAAAATTTGTTATTAACCTTTTAGATATAATAAGATGTTCAAAAAAATCAATCGAATGCTTTTAGGCGGTATGCTCTGCCTAAGCCTTGTGGCTTGTAAAACTAAACAAGTGGGAGCCACTTCAATGGATAAAATAGTGTATCAGCCTATCAAGGTTGAAACTCCA
>NZ_CDOI01000153.1 GCF_000827555.1 Capnocytophaga canis | reverse complement strand
GTAGTACCATCTGCGCTAAAAGGTTTAACTGCTCTGTTCGGAATGGTAAGAGGTGAGACCTTTCGCTATAACCACCTTAAATCGTTTAATTAGACAATAGTAATTAGGCAATAAACAATAGTTATAAATTCTATATGCTATAAGCTAACCGCTATACGCTAACCATAATACTTTTAACATATTAGGATAAAAAACATTTTTCAATACAAACTATTAGCTAAAAGCTATAAGCAATAAAATTTAAAAAAGAATCTGCGACGCAATAAGTCTACGGGTTATTAGTATCACTCGGCTATGACATTACTGCCGTTACACCTGTAACCTATCA
>NZ_CDOI01000152.1 GCF_000827555.1 Capnocytophaga canis | reverse complement strand
GTAATTGTTATTAGCATTCAACAAAAATACAACTTTATTCCCTGATTGTCAAATTTTTATACCATCATACTTTTTAAAACACGACCGAAAAAAATAATCATTAAAAAGTAAATAAAATTAAATACAATGATTCTTTCGTTAAAAATCCATAAAAAGATTTATGCAAGAGATTTAACTTAATGATTTTCATATTTTTGGTACTTTGCCAAAGTCTTAAAAACTTTGGTAAAGTGCTTTGAGATAGTAATTTAAGCAAAATAAAAAGTCAAGACGAGTTCAATCTAAAACAAAAATACAGCACCGATTTAATCAAAAATCTGGAATATTTTCTTTCAAACACGCTTTTATTTTATAACATTTATTATAAAATAACTCTTAACACTATCAATAGACTGCACAACACACTCACAAAGGTAATAAAAAAAGGAACTATAAACAATTTATAGCTCCTTTTTTGTAATAACCTCAAAAAATATATTAGCTTTCGCTTGTATTTTTCTTATCAAAATCTTTTTCCAAAGTATCGTAAATCATAGGTGCTGCTATGAATAGTGAAGAATAAGTACCTACAAGTACACCTACAATCATAGCGAACATAAATCCACGCAAGGATTCCCCACCAAAGATAAAGATAGTTACCAATACTGCCAAAGTAGTAATAGAGGTGTTTAACGTACGGCTAAGTGTACTGTTAAGTGCTACATTGATTTTCTCTTTGGTAAAATTAGGCTCTTTCATATACTCACGTATACGGTCATAGATAATCACCGTGTCATTGAGCGAATATCCTACCACAGTCAAGATGGCTGCAATGAAGGCTTGGTCAATCTCCATATTGAATGGCATAAAACTATATGTCAATGAGAAAATACCTAATACCAAAATCACGTCGTGCGCAGATGACACTACTGTACCCACAGAGAATTGCCATCTTCTGAATCGGAATAGGATGTAGAGAGCAATCACAATTAGTGAACCAATAACTGACCAGTAAGCACTACTCTTAATGTCTTCTGCTATTGTTGGCCCTACTTTCATTGACTGAACGATACCAATAGCATCGGTCTCAGCATTCGAAAACTCTTCGTAGCTATATCCTGCTGGTAAAAATTTTTGCAATCCTTTGTGAAGCAGTTCTTGAATTTCATTATCTACCTGAGTGCTTTCTTCCTCTACCTTATATTTTGTAGAAACCTTAATCTGATTTGCTGCACCAAATGTTTTTACTTCAGTAGTTCCTAAGTACTGCTGTAATTCGGCAGCCACCTCCGAAGCTACAACTGGGTGTTCAAAACGAATCTGGTAGGTTCTACCTCCTACGAAATCAATACCTTGATTCAATCCTCGTGTAGATAAAGATATGATACTTACCAAAACAGCTATTCCAGAAACAATATATCCTATTTTACGTTTTCCTATAAAATTGATATTTACGTTTTTGAATAAGTTTTTAGTCAAATTTGTAGAGAAAGTAAGATCATGTTTTTTCTCTAAGCTATATTCAATCAAAATACGTGTGATAAAAATAGCCGTGAACAACGAAGTGATAATACCTATTAGTAAAGTAGTAGCGAAACCTTGGATAGGGCCACTTCCAAAGAATAATAAGATAATAGCAGTCAATCCTGTTGTAATATTCGCATCTAAAATGGAAGAAAGAGCATTATTGAAACCGTCTTGAACAGCTTGTGCTACTCCTTTCCCTTTAGCCAACTCTTCTTTTGCACGTTCAAAAATCAACACATTCGCATCGATAGCCATACCGATAGTCAATACGATACCCGCAATCCCAGGAAGAGTCAATACAGCCCCTAAACTTGCTAATACGCCAAAAACTAATAAGATATTCAAAATCAATGCAATATCTGCATAAACCCCTGCTCTTCCGTAATAGAAAATCATCCAAGCAAAGATAAAAATAGTAGCAATCAAAAACGAATTAAACCCGCTATCAATAGCCTCTTGTCCCAAAGATGGCCCAACTACTTCCGATTGAACGATGTCAGCTCCAGCAGGTAATTTACCTGCACGAAGTACGTTAGCCAAGTCAATTGCTTCGTTTAAAGTGAAATTTCCTGTGATTTCAGAACGACCACCCGCAATAGCTCCATTAGTAACTCCTGGTGCTGAATAAACTATGTCATCCAACACAATAGCTATATTTCCTTGTTCCTTAAATGCTTTATCAGTAAGGTTTTCCCATATTCTCGCACCTTTACCATCCATCTGCATAGATACCGCAGGTTGGTTTCTCATATCAAAGGTTTGAGAAGCATCTGTAATTACATTTCCTGTCAAGGATGCTACATTGTCTCGGTTACCTTTCAGAGCATATAACTCAATCACATCCGTATTTTTAGCTGGTTTTCCCCAAACGAATTTTACGAATTGTAAACTTGGTGGCAACAAACGTTTTGCGTCTGTTGATTTTAAATAACTATTTACTTTTGCTGTATCCTTAATACTTGCACCGAATAGCACTGGAGAACCCTCGTAAGTAGGTACAGGTTTCAGTAAATCAAACAAAGGATTCACTTGATTTACAGAGTCTTTCTTAACATCAGTAAGTAGTGAGTCAATCGCAGAAGTGGTTTCCGTAGCCTGTGGTTTGATAGTTGCTACCAACTGTTGATTTAAAGCCTCTAAATAAGGAAATACCTCTACGTTTTTAAATGTTTCCCAAAACTCCAGTTGAGCTGTACTTTGTAACAAAGTTTTAACACGGGTAACATCTTTGGCTCCTGGAAGTTCAATCAGAATACGCCCCGAAGTTCCTAAACGTTGAATATTAGGTTGTGAAACTCCAAACTTGTCGATACGTTTACGCAATACCTCAAAAGCTGAAGTGATAGACTCATCCACTTTGCGTTTAATTATTGGACGAACTTCATTATCAAGCATTTGTATGTTTATCTCATCGCTCAACGCTTTATTAGCGAAAACCTCAGGAGATGCCAATTTTCCACCATTATTTTGGTATGCCTCAAAAAACAAATCCAAATAAGTGCGGTCTGTTTTTACCAAAAGCTCATCAGCCTCAGCTAATGATTTGTTAAAAATAGGGTCTTTTGAATTGTTCGCCAACCCTTTTAAGATGTCTTTTACAGAAATTTGCAGGATTACGTTAATACCTCCTTTCAAGTCAAGACCTCTGTTGAGCTCTTTTTCTTTGACTTCACCGTAGGTGTATTTCGTCACACCGATGTTATACACCGATTGTCCTAACATAGAGTCTAAATACTGAGATTCAACTCTTTCGCGTTTAGAAACATAGTCCGTTTCTGAACTTAACACCTTTGCCTCAGCAAATGCTTTAGCCTTGTTCTCTACCCTATTCGCCACAAACGTAAATGAAAGCTGATACACGCTCACAAGTCCGAACAACAGTGCAAATAGTTTAATAAGTCCCTTGTTTTGCATTTTAAATATTAATTACTAATTCTTTTTTTCTTCAATCGGCAAATATATACATTTTGAGGAATATACCACCATATGTAGTTGTTAAAATTTTTAAGTTTTTTTTAGTAACAAAAGCTTTATTTTATAAACAATTGATTTTCAAAGTTTTTCATATTCTTTTTTAAAGATATCTTCTTTAATTTAGTTTTTCATATGTATTCTTTTTCTGAAGTTTGTTAATTTTTCATCTTTTCGAGACAAATTATTTTAGTTATTATATGTGTAATCTTATTATATATTTTTGAATATCAAAAAATTATACTGATTTTACGAATCATAAATAAGTCGATGTCAAGCAAAAAAACAGACAACAGAAAAGAATAGTATTGGCTTGAAAAGATATTGCACATTACTTGATTTTTTCATACCTTTGTGCGTCCTTTATACAAAAAAATTATCCTACGTACGAAAACTTAAAAATTATAAATATATGAAAACATTTATCTTACTGCCTTTCTGTTTTTTATGGCTTTTTTCTTGTACTCCAAAAGGAGAGTTGACTGCAAAAGACGCTCAGGAACTGATTATTGATCATTTGGAACAGCACCCTATTTTTGAGCAAGGTAAATTTGACACTTCAAAACAACGGATTGACTCGAAAAAACAGCGGGAACTACTCACCTCTTTAGAAAAGTTACAAGAAGAAGGATTGATTGAAATCAACAACGAAAAAACCCGAAAAAAATGGTTTACAAAAGACTCCATTTTTGTGATAACAACGAACTTAACAAAAAAAGCATTGCCCTATGTAGTACAACAGAACAAAAACCATACGTTGGTTAAAACTATTCTATACAAACTCAATGAAAGTAAGGAAGTTGTGATTGAGAAAAAATCAGAGAAAAATGCTGTTTGTACCGTATTTTTAGATAAAGAAAAAACTCCATTTTACTACTTTGGAGATGATTCAACCCCAAAATCAGATTTTATCTCTCGAAAATTCAAACTGAAATTCAGTGAACAAGAAGGATGGAAAGTAGCTAAGTGATTAACATATTTATGATTTACGAATGAAAAATGCTATCATACTGACGCTCTTTCAAGCTATAAGTAGCCTTGTTTCAGGGATTCTTATTTCACAAATGTCTTTCCTTGGACGCGTAGGAATCAGCTTGAAATACAGAGAATATCTCATTTTCAAAACATGGTGGAAAACTGCTTTACTGATTTTTGCTGTGCATTTGGCTATCATTTTGTTACTTTACCTCTTGCGAAAACTGATCGGCTTTTGGGGAATGAAAATTGTAGTTGCCTTATTGTTTGCCTTGGGTGTAGCGGGTGTCTACTTGACTTATCAGGACTTCACAACCACAATGCACAAGGTAATGAAACAGAAATTTCATTTTGGGTTCTACTTATTTTGGCTAAGTTGGTTTATCACTTGTTTCTATTTTCTATTGATGAAGAAACCGAAGATAAAATCATATAAGGAAAATCAACAGCTTCATACCTCTAAAGAAAGAAATCACCATACGATTGTCGAATAAAAAACAATATCAAAAAAATAATGAAATTACCCGCTATCAAACTTGCACAACATATCATCCAAGCATGTAAGACGAAAAACATACAGCACATAGTCATCTCACCAGGTTCACGTAATGCACCTCTGACTATTGGCTTTTCCAACGATCCTTTTTTCACGTGTTACAGCATTGTTGATGAACGTTGTGCTGCGTTTTTTGCATTGGGAATTGCTCAACAGAAAAAACATCCTGTAGCAGTAGTTTGTACTTCAGGATCGGCTTTATTGAATTATTATCCTGCTGTAAGTGAGGCTTTTTACAGCAACATTCCTATGGTAGTAATTTCTGCTGACCGACCTTCAGACAAAATTGATATTGGTGACGGGCAAACCATACGCCAACAGAACGTATTGATGAACCACAGTGGCTATAACGCTAATTTATCGGATAAACAACATAGTGATGCGAGTAACATCTATGAACTGAACCGAGCTTTGAATACTGCGATTGCAGAACGATTGCCTGTACATATCAACGCTCCTTTTGAAGAGCCTCTCTATACAACCACCAACGAAATTTTTCCTTTCGAGAATTTTTCGGAGAGAGAACGTATTTATAGTACAACACCCGCTCAGAACAAAAATTTCATACAGGCGTGGAATCAGTCAAAAAAGAAAATGGTATTGGTTGGAGTTTTATCGCCAAACGAATTAGAAAATAGATATATAGAACAATTGGCTGAAGACCCTTCTGTTCTGGTTTTAACAGAAACTACCTCGAATTTATATCACGAAAAATTTATTCCCTATATTGATAAATTACTAACTTATACGGAAAAAGATGAATCCCTAAAAGCAGATTTACAACCCGATTTTTTACTTACTTTTGGTGGATTAGTAGTGTCAAAAAAAATTAAACAATTCCTACGGAAATATCAGCCTAAATTTCATTATCACATTGATAGATACAAAGGTTATGATTCATACTTTTGTCTGACCGATCATTTAAAAACAGATATAAATTCATTTTTTACAGACATATCGCTGGAATTAAAAACCATTTCATCGAATTATCAAAAACGTTGGACTATTGTAAATACGGAAATTCACAAACGTCATCTGGAATATATTAATCAAATTCCTTATTCTGACTTGAAGGTTTACAAAAAAATATTTGAAAACATTCCTGATAATCAAATGGTTCAATTAAGTAATAGCTCTACTGTTCGCTATGCTCAGCTATTTCGCTTAAACCCTTCTTGGCAAATTTTTTGTAATCGGGGAACGAGTGGTATTGATGGAAGTACTTCAACAGCCATCGGAGCTGCCATAGGAAGCCAGCGACCGACCCTGTTGA
>NZ_CDOI01000151.1 GCF_000827555.1 Capnocytophaga canis | reverse complement strand
AAAAAAGCCATTACAGCAAGTCCCATTTCTGCAGCTACGGCAGCTCTTTTAGGAACAACGCTTCTGGGAGGACAAGGCATTGAACTCAGTGATATATTAATGATATGTATCCCTTCTACGCTCATAGGGGTGATTGTTGGTGCTTTTGCCGTACGATTTATTGGGGTAGATTTGGAAAAAGATTCCGAGTATCAACGAAGAGTAAGTGACGGAATTTTAAAAAATGAGAAACAAACAACTTATGAAATTTCTGCTAAGGAAAACCAAAAAGCACTTATTTCGGTAATTATTTTTCTAATAGGTGTACTTTTAATTGTTATTTTCGGATCTATTCCTTCTTTACGACCTTCGTTTGTATTGACCGATGGCACTTCCTACCGACTCGGAATGACTGAAATTATTGAAATTGTGATGATGTCCATTGCAGGATTGATGCTTATTTTCACTAAAACGAATGTAGATAAAGCAGTTAAAGGGAGCGTCTTTATAGCAGGAATGCAGGCCGTAATTGCTATCTTTGGTATCGCATGGATGGGAGATACGTTTTTTAATGGAAATATTGAATTTTTTAAAACACATATTGAACATATAGTCACTGATTATCCATTTTTGTTTGCTATAGCTCTTTTTGTAATGTCCATTTTGCTGTTTAGCCAAGCCGCTACGGTGCGTACACTTTACCCGTTGGGAATTGCTTTGGGCATTCCTCCATTGGCTCTGGTTGCCATGTTTCCTGCCGTAAATGGGTATTTTTTCATTCCAAACTACCCCACTGTAGTAGCAGCTATTAGTTTTGACCGTACAGGAACTACTCGAATTGGAAAATATGTACTTAATCATTCGTTTCAACTGCCTGGCTTTGTTGCTACCATTGTTTCTATCGCTGTTGGATATTTCCTGATTTTGTTTTTCTGATTATATAATAAATTGATTTACAATACAATATATCTTATGAAGATTCCAAAAAAAATTATCCTTTTATTAGTTATTTTCATACCTATGGCAGTCTTCGGACAAAAGCCTATGATACGCATTATTGCCACTGGTGGAACTATCGCTGGAGTTAGTAAATCAACCACCGACAGTAATTATAAGGCTGGTGAATTAGGAATTTATGAATTACTACAAGCCGTTCCAGAGGTAAAAAATGTAGCAGAAGTTAGTGGAGAGCAACTTGTAAAAATAGGTTCACAGGATATGAACGATCAAGTATGGCTGAAACTTTCCAAACGAGTCAATGAACTTCTTACAAAGGAAAATTACGATGGTGTTGTCATCACCCATGGAACGGATACTATGGAAGAAACAGCCTATTTTCTTAATCTTACAGTTCATAGCAATAAACCTGTGGTGATGGTTGGAGCCATGCGTCCAGCTACAGGAATGAGTGCCGATGGGCCTTTGAACTTGTACAATGCGATAGTAGTTGCAGCTTCATCAAAGGCTACTAACAAAGGGGTAATGGTAGTGATGAATGATGTTATACACGATGCTAAAGATGTAATCAAAAGCAATACATTGGCTGTGGAAACATTCCAAAGTGCGAATTTTGGCAAATTAGGATATATCCATAATGGAAAAACTTTTTTCAGTAGAATGCCTCAAAATAAACATACCACACAATCTATTTTTGATGTAGATAATCTAAAATTTTTACCAAAAGTAGGTATCGTTTATGGGTATTCTAATATGTCGGAACTTCCAATGAAAGCTTTTATAGATGCTCAATTCGATGGAATTGTCTATGCAGGTGTAGGAAACGGAAATTTTTATCACACACTATTTGATTTAGCTGTACAAGCTCAGAAAAAAGGTATTCAAATCGTACGTTCATCGCGTGTACCCATGGGTGCGACAACTCTTGATGCCGAAGTAGATGATACTAAATACAATTTCGTAGCCGCTCAAACTCTAAATCCGCAAAAAGCACGTATACTACTGATGCTTGCACTTACAAAAACCAAAGACTGGAAACTAATTCAGCAATATTTTAACGAATATTGAACTTTTACTTGTGATATATTAATTTTTTATGGATATAACCCAAGTAAGTTATTAGAACAAACGAAATGAAAGCTGTCCGAAGGTGGACAACTTTCATTTTCTAATGTTATGTTCTTTTAATAATTACATCAATTCATGCATTGTACGGCTTAATACGTCACGCTGTTGTTCAGGTGTCAGACTGATAAGCCTTACTGCATATCCCGATACACGAATTGTAAAATTAGGATACTCCTCAGGAGCTGCGATTACTTTTTCTAACATTTCTTTATTAAACACATTTGTATTCAAGTGGAAACCTCCCTGTAAGAAGTAACCATCCATCATCGAAGTTAGATTTTTTATTTGGTCACCTTTAGTTTTTCCTAATGACGAAGGTGTGAAAGCCGCCGTAAGACTTATTCCATCTCGACTGTACTCATATGGAATTTTAGCTACCGAACTCAAACAAGCCAACGCACCACTTCTGTCTCTTCCATTCATTGGATTTGCTCCTGGTGAGAAAGGTTCTCCTTCACGTCTTCCATCAGGAGTATTTCCTGTTTTCTTACCGTAAACGACATTCGAAGTAATTGTTAGAATGGATGTTGTGGTTTCATCAGCTCTGTACACTTTATGTTTGCGAAGCATTGTCATGAATTTTTTCAATAATTCAACAGCAATAGCATCCGCACGGTCATCATTATTTCCGAATGTAGGGAATTCCCCTTCGATTTTATAGTCTATTGCAAGTCCCGTTTCATCAACAATTGGAGTTACTTTGGCATATTTTATTGCAGACAAACTATCCACGGCAACTGAGAAACCTGCGATACCTGTAGCCATAAACCTACGAACATTAGTATCGTGTAGTGCCATTTCCAAACTTTCATAAGAATATTTATCATGCATATAGTGGATTACGTTCAATGTATTGATGTACAATTTACACAACCATTCCATAAATTGATCGTAACTTTCGATTACCTTATCATAGTTTAATACGCCACGTAAAGGTTCTGTTTTAGGTCCAATTTGTTCGCCTGTCATTTCATCTCTTCCTCCGTTAATAGCGTAAAGCAATGCTTTAGCTAAATTGGCTCTCGCTCCAAAAAATTGCATGTCTTTTCCAGTGGTCATTCCCGATACACAACAAGCTATTGATTTATCACAGGTTTTCAAGAAGTCAGAAAGAAGCTCATCACTCTCATACTGGATTGCTGAATGGTTAATTGAAGATTCAGCACAGAAATCTTTAAATCCTTTTGGAAGTCTTGAAGACCAAAGAACTGTCAAATTAGGTTCAGGAGAGTTCCCCATATTGTCGAGAGTATGAATGAAGCGGAAATCGGTTTTCGTTACCAAAGATCTTTCATTATCAAGCATTTCCCCAACGATAAGTGTTGCCCAAATCGGATCTCCTGAGAACAATTGGTTGTAATCGGGCGTACGAGCAAATTTCACCATTCGAAGTTTCAACACTAAGTTGTCAATGAGTTCTTGAGCTTCCACTTCAGTAAGTGTTCCGTCTTGTAGGTCACGTTCAATGTAAATATCAAGGAAAGTTGCAATATTTCCGATACTCATCGCAGCACCGTTTTGTTGTTTGATAGCTGCCAAATATCCAAAATAAAGCCATTGAACTGCTTCACGAGCATTCGTAGCAGGTTTTGAGATATCGAAACCGTACATTTTTCCAAGTTCTTTTAACTCTTTCAAAGCTCGAATTTGTTCAGCTACTTCCTCTCTGTCACGAATAATATGTTCGGTCATGACACCATCGGATCCAATCTCATTGAAATCCTTTACTTTGAATTGGATAAGCTGATCTACTCCGTACAAAGCTACACGACGATAGTCTCCAATGATACGACCTCTTCCATAAGCATCAGGAAGTCCAGTAATTACCCCCGATTTACGCACAGCACGCATCTCAGGAGTATACACATCAAAAACCCCTTGATTGTGTGTTTTACGGTAGTCTGTAAAAATTTTAACTACTTCATCTTCAACTTTATATCCATAAGCTTCGCAACTATGTATCGCCATATTAATACCTCCAAAAGGCATTAAAGCTCGTTTTAGAGGCTTATCTGTTTGTAATCCAACTACTTTCTCACGTTCTTTGTCTAGATATCCTACAGAGTGAGAAAGTATGGTTGAAGGAATTTTTGTGTCCATGTCAACAACCCCGCCGTTAAGACGCTCTTGCTTCATCAGTTCATCAAATTTCCTTACAAGCTCAGTCGTATCAGCGGTAGGACCTTCTAAAAAAGAGGCATCTCCACGATACTCAGTGTAATTTTTGGTAATAAAATCGACTAAATCAACTTGATTTTCCCATTTTCCTCCAACGAAAGGTTTTTTAAGTTCTGTTGCTACCATGTTGTCTATTTTTTTGTTATCTCACGTTCATTAAAACCGTAACAAAGATATAAAAAAAGCGTTTAAATACCAAAAGATTTTTTTATCTTTTTCTACCAAAAACTTATTTTTCTATTCCTGCCAAAAGTTTTTAATTTTATGACATTTTTGTTTTTAACTATTTGATTTAAAATAAACTTAGTTGTAAACCTACTGATTATCTCTATTGAAAAGTATTTACGTAGTTTTTTTATTCTTTCACTTTGATTTTCTTTTCATTGTACACATAATTAAGTTTCAAATGTCGTATCATGGTATTATTTGCTCTTAAAATTACTAAGTATTGCCTTTATCATAATAAAACCATTTCATCTATTCCAAAAGAAGATAATAATATGGCTACATAAATCTGAAATTTTACCATTTTTTCGCTCATAAAAAGAACGTATTTATTTTACTTCATATCACTGAAAAGCAACACTAGATTCATGCTTTTGCATGAATATAAGCACTGCTAGTGGAATATTCCAAAACCTAATATAGAGTAGCGTTTAACATTCATTCAGTTGTCCGAATAACACTTCCAATTAGTGATATACCTGATAGGATAATTCAACCTATACTGTTCATAATTAAATATTTATATATTTAAAATCTGTAATGAGACGAAAGCTAAAATTTGTCCAATTACAGGTTTATTTTGTATTTAGTTTCGCTTGAAGTGTCTATATTTTGAAAAAATAGAGCTTGATAAACGTACGAAATTCTCAGGTTCTTCTTTTATTCAAAATTTCGGATAGTTTATGCAGATGTTAAAAAAATATTTTCATGTGACAAAATATTATTTTATATTTGCGAGTAAAACTTGGATATTTTAGTGGTTAAAATTTCAAGTGGAATGGTATTAACTAAATGGAATAGAAAATATTACGAAATCAAAGAAACGTTTATGAAAAATATAATCACTGTAATCTGTTGCGTTGCTTTCTTTACTTCAAACGCACAAACTTTTGAGAAGGATTCAATTATGTTGCGTTCAATCCACACCGAAACTTTAACAAAGGGCAAGGCATACGATTGGTTGCACCATATATGCTATCAGATAGGACATCGTCTGTCGGGGTCACATGGTGAGAAAAAAATGATTGAATTTTTGAAAACCGAACTTGAGGAATTGAACACTGATGTTAAACTACAACCCGTGATGGTTCCTCATTGGGTACGTGGTTTGCCTGAATATGCCTATATCCAAACTGCTAAAAATAAAATTACTCCGGTTCCCATTTTAGCACTGGGAGGCTCGGTTGCAACACCTGCTTCGGGAATCAAGGGACAAGTCATTGAGTTTAAAAGTTTGGAAGACTTAGAAAAAGCAGATATTAACAGTGTTATAGGAAAAATTGTATTCCTAAATGGAGCTTTACCTAATGAATATATTGACGCATTTGATTCGTACAGTGCCTGTGGATCACAGCGTTACTCAGGAGCAAGAGTTGCAGTAAACAAAGGAGCCATCGCTGTGATTGTAAGATCATTATCTCATAAAATTGACGACCATCCTCACACAGGAGTAATGTCGTATGAAGACTTGCCAAAAAGCAGACACATTCCTGCCGCAGCAATCAGCACCAAAGGAGCCGATTTATTAAGTACCCTGCTCGTCTTAAATCCAAAATTGGAATTTTATTTCAAACAGAATTGTAAAACATTCGACGATGTACAATCTTACAACGTAATTGGGGAAATCAAAGGAAGCCTCTATCCCGATGAAATTATTACCTTTGGAGCTCATCTTGATTCATGGGATGTTGGACATGGAGCCCATGATGATGGAGCTGGTGTTGCTCAAAGTTTAGAAGTTATTCGTATCTTTAAATCATTGAATTACAAACCAAAACGCACTATTCGCATTGTTCTTTTCGCTAATGAAGAAAATGGTGCGAGAGGTGGTCAAAAATATGCTGAAGAAAGCAAAAAAAATAGAGAAAATCAAATCTTTGCTTTAGAGACAGATGCGGGTGGATTTTCTCCTCGTGGATTTAATTTGCGTGGTGAAGCCCAAAAAATAGAGAAGATAAAGATGTGGGAAAAATTATTTACTCCATATTATATACACTTATTCAGAAAAGGATATCCGGGATTAGACATCAGCCCTTTACAGACTGAAAATAATGTATTAGCGGGATTAGTCCCTGATTCTCAGCGTTATTTTGACCACCATCACTCCGAAACCGACGTTTTTGATGCCGTTAACAAACGAGAATTGTCATTAGGAGCTGCTGCTATTACCAGTTTGATTTATTTGGTAGACATGTACGGACTTTGATATACTTGGAAAAAGAAGAAGCATATACTGAAAATGAAAATATATTGTTAAAAATGGGGACATCAGTAAAAAAATAATAATTCTAAATTGTCAATTCTCAATTAATTACTACCTTTGCCCCGTAGAATAAAACATATGAATTCATTTAAACAGTTAGGACTGAACGAGTCCATCCTCAAAGCCATTACTGATATGGGCTTTGAAAAACCTTCCGAAATTCAAGAAAAAGCCATCCCCACCCTGTTGTCCGAAGATGTTGATATGGTTGCGTTGGCTCAAACCGGAACAGGGAAAACAGCGGCCTTTGGTTTTCCTCTTTTACAAAAAATTGACGCTGGAACTAAAGAAACACAAGCTCTTATCCTTTCTCCTACCAGAGAATTGTGTTTACAAATTACTTCTGAATTGAAATTATATTCCAAGTACATGCCTAACATTCATGTAGTTGCCATTTATGGAGGAGCAAGTATCGAAGAACAAACGAAAAGCATTAGAAAAGGGGCTCAAATTATTGTAGCTACGCCTGGTCGTATGCAGGATATGATTCGAAGAGGTTTTGTAAATATTTCAAATATAGATATTTGCGTTTTAGACGAAGCTGATGAAATGCTTAACATGGGCTTCTATGAGGACATCACCAGTATCCTATCACATACGCCTGACACAAAAAATACGTGGCTTTTTTCAGCAACTATGCCGAACGAAGTAGCTAAAATTGCACGTCAGTTTATGTATAAACCTTTTGAGGTTACCGTAGGTTCTCGGAATCAGGCGTCGAATAATATCCGTCACGAATACTATATGGTCAATGGACGCCATCGCTACCAAGCTTTGAAACGTTTGGCAGATGCAAATCCGGACATATTTTCAGTGGTTTTCTGTCGTACAAAAAAAGATACTCAAGCAGTTGCTGAAAAATTAATCGAAGATGGGTATAATGCAGCTGCATTGCATGGCGATTTAAGTCAAAATCAACGCGATTTGGTTATGAAATCATTCAGAGCCAGACAAATACAAATGTTAGTAGCAACTGACGTTGCTGCTCGAGGGATTGATGTTGATGATATCACACATGTGATTCACTACCAACTTCCTGATGAAACTGAAACCTATACCCACCGAAGTGGACGTACAGGCCGTGCAGGAAAATCGGGAGTTTCTATGGTTATCATCCCTAAAAGTGAGGTCAAAAAGATAAAATCCATAGAGAAAATTATTCAACAACCCTTTGAACAAAAACCACTCCCCAGTGGCATTGAAATTTGTGAAATTCAGCTCTATCATCTGGCAAACAACATCAAAAATAGTACAGTAGAAACTGCCATAGAGGACTATTTACCAGCTATTTACGATGTTTTACAAGGTTTAGATAGAGAAGAAATTATTAAACGAATGGTGGCGGTAGAGTTTAGCCGTTTCTTCAATTACTACAAAAACGCTGAAGATTTGAATGCGTCTAACGGAAAAGAAAAAGGAAGTTCCGATAATGGCGAGGTACGTTATTTCATAAACATTGGTGAAAGAGATGGTTACGATTGGAAAACTTTAAAGGACTTCTTAAAAGCAACCTTAAATTTAGACCGTGATGATGTTTTTAAAGTAGACGTAAAGAACAGCTTCTCTTTCTTTAATACGGATGCTGAATTGGTTGATTTAGTGACCAGTACATTTAATGATTTTCAATTAGATGGACGTTTCGTAAACGTTGAAATTTCTAAAAAAGAAGAGCGAGGTAGCGGTAGAAATGGGCGCGATTCAAGAGGTAAAGGAGAATTTAAAGGCAGAAACCGAGGGGACTCAAAACGAAGAGATCGAGATTCTAAATCCGAAGGTCGTTCTTCATCCCGAAGAAAAGACAGAGGCAGAGGACAAAAAGCAGCACAAGCCTTTGATAATGCCTTTAAAAGAAAAAAAAGAAAATAATCGTTTGGCATCATTGAACATACACTGATTGTAACATACTTATTAATAAACAGTTACAAAAATCTCTGTCAAGTAATTTTGATAGGGATTTTTTGTTTACTACAAATATCTTGTTGCGAATTACAGATATTTCAATTTGATGTAAATAATATTTACAATTAGATTTACTGTTTAAATCTCCTTTAAAAACAACACTTCGAAAGTAAAAAACAATAAAATATTTCGATTTCATTTGTTTAATTACCTTTTTATTTTATAGATTTGCGACAATAAATTATAAAAAATCAAAATCATGAGAAGAAAAATTTTAATTAGTAGTAGCCTAATTTATGGTGCTTCTTTAATGTTATCAGGTTGTCAGCGAGAGGAAATGTAACAAGAACCTTTACAAGAGATTCACAAAAATGAAGTACACTTTCATAGTGAAGACAAGCACGTACACACCTATGACTTGAACAAATTAGCAAAACACAATGGTAGTGTATTCGAATTTATTAGCAAAAAAGGAAGTAAATCGATATTTTCTAAAGGAAACAACAGCGGTGTTTATTTAGATGAAAAACAGATTATGAAAATCAAAAACGGAAAATACACCAGTTATTCGTTTTTAACACACCGTGAGAATTTACCCAAAAATGTGGTTGAAAATTTGGTTGTAGAGCAAGTAAATGACACGCTTCGAGCCTATTTGATACGCTATCAGTATTCGGATCGGTATATGGACAACCTTGCTAAAGGAGTGAAAAATCAACGTTTTGACGGGACTATTATCCGTACAGGTTATCACACTGATTTAGATGCTCTACTAAAAATGGAAGAACCATCTTCCGTACATGAAAATTTAACGCGTATGACATTTAACAGAGTCTGTTATGACATCAATTTGATTATTTCATATTCTTGTAACTCGGGGAAACACTTTGTTGGAGATGACCGATGTGCCTTATCAGGAAGTGCAAGAGCCCATAATGAATATAGAACCGTTACGAAGTGTTATAATGAAATTGATTACGGTTGGACACCTCCAATGGAACAAATAGACCATATTGCTGATGACTATTTGGGAGGAGGTGGCGGAACACCTTCTGCTCCTGCCGTTGTGGTTAACATCAAGCGAGAGAGAGCAGATGGCGGAGCCTCTGAGATTGAAGATGATGGTTATATCATTGACGAAATCATAGACCAAATAACCAACGAAAAAATTAAATGCCTACACGACAAACTACGCAATGGCAACAACGACTATGTAAAAGAAATTTTTAGTAAATTTGAAGGAAAGGGTACTGAATTTGATATTGTAATTTCGTCAGAAAATAAAGTACTTTATGAAGGAAGAGAGGTAAATGCCAAAACAAGTTTTACATCAGGAAGTAAAGCCATTCATATTCGAATAAGTGAATCAAAAGCGGTTGGAAGAAGTGCCTTGGATATAGCAAAAACTATTTTCCACGAGTATATTCACGCAGATATTCACAGAAAATTAAATACAGAAGAAAACAAAGAATTATCCGAAATAAAAGATTTTAGAGAAACTTATAGTAATTATATGGATATGCTTGCCAAAAAAAACAACATTAAAGAAGTTCCTGATGAAAGAAGACACCACGAATATATGGCAAAGTATTATGTTAGTGTAATGCGTGATGCTCTCAAAAAATTTCATAAGGAACAACTTACAGCAGATTATAACAAGTATGTTGAGCACTATGAGAAAGAACCTTCTGATGAACTTTATGAGGCATTGGCTTGGCAAGGTCTTAATGCTGCAGGTATAAAAGCGTATGAAGAAGAGGATGCTGACAAAAAGAAACGAATGAATGATTTGTTAGAAACTGAAGTGGGAATGTTAACTAAAAACTGTGAATAAAATGGATAAAGGTAAAGTTGTTGTTATGATGGTGTTGCTACTTGTGTTTGAATTTTCATTTGCTCAAATAGCTACAAACCATCTTTTTATCATCATTGATAATAAAGACGGTATCCAAAAAACAGAGAGTAGAAAATTAAAAGGGAATGATAAAGATGGATCTTGTATTGAGAAAACAAACATTTACAAAGAACATCGAGAAATAGAGCTAATCTATGAAAGTGGTAAGACTAATAAAATTTACAAATATTTTTACGTAAACGAACCTAAAAATTGGCAAATTTCATTTAGTTTTAATCATTATGCAAACGGAGGCACAATCAATAATTTTATTTTAATGCTTCCAAAGGAACGGTTTGAAGAAATCGCAAGAGAGAGATATTATGCAAACTATTTGGAAACAT
>NZ_CDOI01000150.1 GCF_000827555.1 Capnocytophaga canis | reverse complement strand
AGCTGCTATCGCAGCATTGGCAGCAGGTTTCGGCATCGGTAAAATTGGAGCAGCCGCAATGGAAGGTATTGCTCGTCAGCCGGAAGCAGCTTCGAAAATTCAAACTGCAATGATTATTGCAGCGGCACTTATCGAGGGTGTTGCCCTTTTCGCCGTGGTTGTTGCGTTAATCGCAAAATAATTAAGTTAAAATCATCTTACAGCGGTTGGCTGTAAGGTGGTTTTTTCGTAAAAAAGAAAAGTCGAATCATATTTAAATATATTTAGAACAATGAATTTTACAAATCCTGAAAGTTTTCTGTTTTGGGGAACGTTGATTTTTGGAGTTTTACTTTTTTTACTAGCAAAATTTGCTTGGAAACCGATTCTTTCAGCGGTTAAACAGCGCGAAGAGTCTATTAATAATGCTTTAGAAGCAGCAGAGGAGGCACGTAAGCAAATGGCAGATTTGAAAGCTGATAACGAGCGTTTGTTAGCAGAAGCAAAAGCAGAGCGAGATGCTATGTTAAAAGAAGCGAAAGAGTTAAAAGACAAAATCGTTGCTGAAGCTAAAGAAGAGGCTCAAAAAGAAGGACAAAAATTGATTGACCAAGCAAAACAAGCTATTGATAATGAGAAAAAAGTAGCGGTTGCTCAATTGAAAGATAAGGTTGCTTCGTTGTCAATTGAAATAGCTCAAAAAGTTATCAAAAACGAGCTTTCTGACAAGGAGAAGCAAACCACTCTGATTAATGAATATTTGAAAGGGGCTACTTTAAACTAATAAAATATGTACGGATTCAGAGCAGCTAACAGATATGCTAAGGCACTTTTGGAATATGCCCTACAGCGAAACGCTGTGGAGAGCGTTTTCCGTGATATGTCTTTAGTTCATAAAACAATAGACGAAAATAAAGAACTGGACAATCTTTTGGTTTCGCCTGTCGTAAAAACTGTGGTTAAGAAAAATGTATTGGATAAAGTGTTTGTAGGAGTTTCACCAGAGGTACAACGCTTATTCACCTTGCTTATCGAAAATCGACGATTGCCGATTTTGAAACAAATTGCAGAGAAATTTGTAATTCATTATAATTCATATAAAAATAACCAAACGGCTGAGGTAACCACAGCAATCCCTCTTACGGAGGAAATGAAAAAACAAGTGTTACAAAAGGTAGAAAGTTTGAAACAAAGCCGAAATATTACCTTAGTGAATAAGGTAGATGAGAGCATCATCGGGGGATTTATATTGCGTATTGGCGATATTCAATACAACGCCAGTGTAGCTTTCAAACTCAATAAATTACGACAAGAGTTCCAATAGTTATAAATCAGCTATATATACAGAACATGATATCCTGTCCAAAATTGAGAATGAAATTAAAAATGGATATCCTGTTATTTTAAGAGGAGGAGAAGAATTTATTTTTAATGGACAATCTATATATACAGGGGGTCACGCATGGGTATGTGATGGATATCAAGAAGTTATGATTGAAATATGTATAAAAGTTGGTCGCTGGGGCTATGACTGTCATGATAAAATCGTACCTTCATACTATATGAATTTTGGCTGGGATGGACTTTGGAATGGGTGGTATTTATCTCCCTTTAAAGGAGATTATGGAACCTTTGATTACAAAAATGGAATAATTTATAATATACGAAAATAGCTATGAGAAAGAGTTTATTTATTATTATCATGGGAGCATTGTTTTTTTCTTGTAACAAAAATAATGAAAAAATAAACAATGAGGAAAATAGTGAAGTAGGTTGTTGTAAACACTTAAGTAGTAGTGCCTCCTTTTCTGTTGTAGATAATCAAGGGAATGATTTACTAAGTCCTTTTAATGAGAAATTTGACCCTAAAAATATTAAAATATATTACAAGGATAAAAACAATAAATTAGAACTGTTCGACAGACCAAATTTAGCTGAACCTAAGGGCTTTACATTCATAGCCCCAGAAAAAGAGGGTCAGAAGTATCTGATAAACGTGTTTATAAATTCTTTATATATCGAAGATAAAATTTCTCATACAGTTATTGACTTGGGGTATAAAAAATACGAAATCAAATCCGAATTCTCTGTAACCACAAACGCTATCGTATTACAAAAAATATACGTGGATAATAAATTGATGAATTTTCAAAACAATAGGATAGTTACTATTGTTGAGTAGTTATTACAAATAAAGATTTATAAATAAAAAAATATAAACTAAAAATGGCAGAAATAAAAGCGGCTGAAATTTCAGCAATTTTAAAAGAGCAATTAGCTAATTTTGATGCCACAGCTTCTTTGGAAGAAGTGGGGACGGTGTTACAAGTGGGAGACGGTATCGCTCGTATTTTTGGTCTGTCGAATGCGCAATACGGAGAATTGGTAAAGTTCGACAACGGACTTAAAGGTATCGTTTTGAACTTGGAAGAAGATAACGTAGGTATTACTTTATTAGGACCTTCAACAGATATTAAGGAGGGAGATACAGTTAAAAGAACTGGATTGATTGCTTCTATCAATGTAGGGGAAGGTATTGTAGGTCGTGTGGTAAACACTTTGGGTCAGCCAATTGACGGGAAAGGCCCTATCACAGGTCAGTTATACGAGATGCCATTGGAGCGTAAAGCACCGGGGGTTATCTTCCGTCAGCCAGTAAATGAGCCGTTGCAAACAGGTATCAAATCCGTAGACGCCATGATTCCTATTGGTCGTGGTCAGCGTGAGTTAGTTATTGGAGACCGTCAAACAGGAAAAACAACGGTTTGTATTGATACCATTCTTAACCAAAAAGAATTTTATGATGCAGGAAAACCTGTGTACTGTATATATGTAGCTATTGGGCAAAAAGCATCGACCGTAGCTGCAATTGCTAAAACATTAGAAGATAATGGAGCTTTGGCTTATACCACTATCGTAGCGGCAAATGCTTCTGATCCAGCACCAATGCAGGTATATGCGCCATTTGCAGGAGCTGCTATCGGGGAATATTTCCGTGACACGGGTCGTCCAGCTTTGATTATCTATGATGATTTGTCGAAACAAGCGGTGGCCTACCGTGAGGTGTCGTTATTGCTCAGAAGACCACCTGGACGTGAGGCTTACCCTGGGGACGTGTTCTACTTGCACTCTCGTTTGCTTGAGAGAGCAGCGAAAGTAATCGCTGACGATAGTATCGCTCGAAAAATGAACGATTTGCCGGAAAGCATCAAGCATTTGGTAAAAGGAGGCGGATCGCTTACTGCTTTGCCAATCATTGAAACTCAGGCAGGTGACGTTTCGGCATATATTCCAACGAACGTAATTTCAATTACAGATGGACAGATTTTCTTGGAGTCTGATTTGTTTAACTCTGGTGTACGTCCAGCGATTAACGTAGGAATCTCGGTATCGCGTGTGGGAGGTTCCGCTCAGATTAAATCAATGAAAAAAGTTGCTGGAACATTGAAACTTGACCAAGCTCAATATCGTGAGTTAGAGGCGTTTGCTAAATTTGGTTCAGATTTGGACGCAGCTACAATGAACGTTATTGAGAAAGGAAAACGTAACGTAGAAATTCTAAAACAATCGCAAAACGACCCATATACGGTTGAAAATCAAATTGCGATTATCTATGTAGGTTCTAAAAACTTGTTGCGTCAAGTGCCTGTAAATAAAGTGAAAGAATTTGAAAAAGAATATTTGGATTTCTTGAACTTACAACATCGCAACGTTTTGGACGAACTTAAAGCGGGACAGTTCAATGATAAAATTACAGCAACGCTTGAAGATGTAGCTAAGGAAATCGCAGAAAGATACACGAAATAATTAGTTTTAGGTATATAGTTTCATGACATCATCATACGTATACATACTCGTTGGAGTAGGAGCAGTCCTTTTAATTGGGTTACAGATTTTTATCAGTCGTAAGTACAGTAAAAATAGATTAGCCAAGCAAACGGGGCATATCAATCAAAACCCTCTGAATGAGGAACAAAAACGGTTGCTTACTTTTGGAGCAATTTTAGCTCATTACCGAGGTGAAAATCTTTTGAATTTGATGCCCAATGAGATATTGGATGTTTATCAGCAAGGATTGCGCCAACAATGGGAAATTACTAATAGAGAACAGGCTATACAAACCATTGGGGAGCTTTTGCATTTGAAATCAACCTTTCGATTTGCTCCTATTTTCGAGCAAAAACCTGGGGAACTTTCTAAAATACAAAAAGCAATTGCTAAAGGGTTAGATGTAGAAGTTGAACAAGTTCAAGAGGTAAATTCTGTTTATGGATGGGACTTGTGTAGAGCGGCTTCTTTAGCCAAATGGTGCTATTGGTGCAATTTAATAACGGAAGATGAAATGTGGACAATATTGCAAAAAGTATCCGATATTGCTCATGAACACGGTAAAAGTTGGAAAGAATACACCATTTCTTTTCTATTAGGGAGAACCATACAAGGATTTGATTTGGATGACATCATTATTGAAACTGATCGTGTTTTCAATAGCAAAAATCCGATGTTAGGAAAAGTAGAGGGGATCGATGTTTATAAGACATACTCTTTTTAATTCTTAACAGAGGCATGTTTCCTCAGCTGAAGTACAGGAAGTAATGCGTCCTAATCGCACTTCTTTTCATTTAAGGAAAGAATAACGTAAAAAATAAATAACAAAAAATAAACAATTTAGTCGTTTATTTATGGCAAATTTAAAAGAAATACGAAGTAGGATTTCATCGGTAAGTTCCACGATGCAAATTACTGGAGCGATGAAAATGGTGTCGGCAGCAAAACTCAAAAAGGCTCAAGATGCCATCATCGCGATGAAACCCTATGCTTATAAGCTAAAACAATTGTTGGAACAACTTAGTTCTGCTTTGGGTAACGACAGTATCTATAACGAACGTCCTCAAGTGGCTAAAAATATATTGATTGTTCCAATCACCTCTAATAGAGGTCTTTGCGGAGCTTTTAACTCTAATATTATCAAAAAATCATTAGAATTAGAAAGTACTGTTTATAAAAATCAAAAGGTGGAGTTTTACACCGTAGGAAAAAAAGGAAACGATGTTTTGAAAAAAACTGACAAAGTTTTCAGATATGAATCCCATATTTTTGATAACCTAAACTACGCGGATGCGGCCGAGTTGGCATCAGAATTGATGGAATTATATACATCAGGTCGATTTGATAAGGTTGTTTTGGTCTATAACAGTTTCAAAAATGCAGCAACACAAATCGTTATAGAGGAAACTTTCTTACCTATTCAGACTGTTGCAGAGGAACAAGAATCTTCAGTGGATTATATTTATGAGCCTTCCAAAGAAGAAATTGTTAAGGAATTGATTCCTCGTTCATTGAAAACGCAGGTATTCAAGGCATTACGTGATTCGGTAGCTTCTGAACACGGAGCTCGAATGACAGCAATGCACAAAGCAACGGATAATGCGAGTGAACTTAGAAATCAATTGAAATTGACTTACAACAAAGCTCGTCAAGCAGCGATTACTGGTGAAATATTAGAAATCGTTGGAGGTGCAGAGGCTTTGAATTAGGAAAAAAATAATATTTGAATTTGATTTTCAGTAACTTATAAATGAAGTTTAAAAAGAGTGCTAAAAAAAATATTTTTTCTTTGGAAAATATAAAGAAAATAGTATCTTTGCACTCGCAAAATGAGGTCTGGTAGTTCAGTTGGTTAGAATACCTGCCTGTCACGCAGGGGGTCGCGGGTTCGAGTCCCGTCCAGACCGCGAAATCAAAAGTGTTGCACATCTAAAAGCCTTTCTGTTAAGAAAGGCTTTTGTTTTTATCAAAGTTTTGATAATCATCTATCTGTATTAATTTACAGACTTTCGAATACAACTTTTTATGATAGCATGAGTAAGAGTCAAGAAAATCGTATCGATATTATAATTGATGTTTTTTGTTAATAATAATCTGGTATAGAGTTTTTTATGTCAAATAACTTTTGCTATATTTCTCTGAATAAATGTATAATTCTTGTAAACATTTCACTTTCTCTTTATGAGTCGTTTTACCGTTCAGTAAGAGAAATCAGTCGGAAGTGAATATATTCAAAAGCATGAAGTCACGAAAAATCATAAAAAAAATCATTTTCATACCAACGGTGATATGTCTTTTTTTGGTACTATATGCTTGGCAAATAGAGCGTCATTGGGTAGAAGTTGTTTCAATGAAAATGCCTATTGAGTATTTACCAAAACATTTGGAGGGGAAAACCTTGA
Organism: Capnocytophaga canis; assembly: GCF_000827555.1. GTDB lineage: Bacteria > Bacteroidota > Bacteroidia > Flavobacteriales > Flavobacteriaceae > Capnocytophaga > Capnocytophaga canis. The sequence continues at coordinate 9,094 of NZ_CDOI01000150.1, read as the reverse complement.
TGCAAATTAGTGACCTCCATACGGGACGTTGGGTAAGTAACGATTATCTGATTTCAACTTTTGAAGAAATGAGAAAATATGATCCTGATTTTGTGGTTTATACAGGCGATTATGTTACTTATAAAAACAAAAAAGTACTGTACGACAAATTGGAAGAGGCTTTGCGACATTGCGTGAAGGGAAGATTAGGAACGATAGCTGTTTTAGGGAATCATGATTACGGAGTGAATTGGCGTGAGCCTAAAGTGGCAGATAGTATTGTTCAGTTGATGCGTTCACACCAAATCGTTGTTTTGAGAAATGAACGTATTCAAATTGAGGGGTTGACCTTTATTGGATTAGACGATTTGTGGGCAGGTGAATTCAATGCGAGTAAGGCTTTTGAAAATTATGATGCAGCACAAGCTAATGTAGTTTTGAGTCACAATCCTGACACTTGTGATTTGGAGGTTTGGCAAAATTATCAAGGTTGGATTCTTTCGGGGCATACCCATGGAGGGCAGTGTAAACCTCCTTTTCTTACACCTCCCGTACTTCCCGTAAAAAATAAGGAATATGCGTCAGGAAAAATTGAATTATCCAATCAAAGAACGCTCTATGTCAACCGAGGAATAGGGCATTCCATTCCTGTTCGGTTTAATGTACGCCCTGAAATTACGATTTTTGAGCTGGAAAAGCGAAAATAGCAAGATTATTTGAAATTTCTGAAGACTTTTTTATTTTGAAAAAATGGGTTATATTTGCCACAAAATTGATATGATTATGAAGCAAATCGGTATTTTATTAGGTGTTTTATTCCTGTTTTCGTGCAAAAATAGTGTTGATGAAATCAAGGTTTCAGAAGAAGCTTTGTTAAATACACAACAAGCGGAGGCATTGTTACAAAGTAGCCAAAATTCATCTGTTTTTGATAAAAACTTAGGACTTCTGAATGCAACAAGTGCTTCTCAGTTGCCTACCACGGGTTCTTCGGGAGTGACTTTGAATCCTCCGCATGGTGCACCTGGTCATCGTTGTGATATTCCAGTAGGAGCACCGTTACCAAATTCATCAAATATGCCACAGAATATTAGCCAACACATTCCAGTTTCGGAAAACGAGGCTTTGCCACAAGTGTCGTCTGAGGGTTTTGCAGTTCCTCAGACTGCCTCATTATCGGTGGATTCCCGAGGTGTGAAATTAAATCCACCGCATGGTGAACCAGATCATCGTTGTGACATTCCAGTGGGGGCTCCATTAGATTCCAAGCCAATGGGACAAGTGGTTAACCAGCAAAATCAAAGTGTTGAACCTCAGGTTGCTCCTCAACAAATAGTTGTAGATCCTCAAAGCACACAGCAAAATGTAGGAGTTACTGCCGAAGGATTTTCAGGAAAACCTAATCCACCACATGGTGAACCAGGACATCGTTGTGACATTGCTGTCGGAGCAATTTTGCCATAGTTTATAACTGAGATGATTTTTCGAGAAAAATATTGTATTTATTTAATACACAATATGTTGAAAAAAATAAAATCTGTTTTAAAGGTTTTTAGTGAATAAATTTATACATTTTTTTTTCTTTTATTAAGAAAAATCATATATTTGCAGACAAACATAAAAACACTTTATGTTTTGCGTGAACAAAATATAAATCAAATAATTAAACATAACAATTATACAGAAAATGTCTCAAAAAGGTAAAGTATCACAAGTAATTGGACCAGTAGTGGATGTTGTTTTTGCTGCTGAGAGCGAACTTCCTAGGATTTATGATTCATTGGAAATTATTAAAGCTGATGGTTCAAAATTAGTTTTGGAAGTACAGTCACACATAGGTGAAGATGTTGTTAGAGCGATTTCAATGGACTCAACAGAGGGTTTAAGTCGTGATACAGAAGTAATTGCAACTGGGAATCCAATTCAAATGCCTATCGGGAAAGACATTTATGGGCGTTTATTCAATGTTATTGGAGATGGAATCGATGGTTTAGGAAACCTACCAAAGGAAGGTTCTAATGGACTACCGATTCACCGTGAGGCTCCGAAATTTGAAGATTTATCAACTTCAACAGAAGTGCTTTTCACAGGAATCAAGGTTATCGACCTTATTGAGCCATATGCTAAAGGAGGGAAAATAGGTTTGTTTGGAGGTGCGGGAGTAGGAAAAACCGTTTTGATCCAAGAGCTAATTAACAATATTGCCAAAGGTCACGGAGGACTTTCAGTTTTTGCTGGAGTGGGTGAGCGTACCCGTGAAGGGAATGACCTTTTGAGAGAAATGTTAGAATCTGGAATTATAAAATATGGTGATGAGTTCATGCACTCTATGGAAAATGGAGGATGGGACTTAACCAAAGTTGATAAAAAAGCAATGCAAGACTCTAAGGCGACATTCGTTTTCGGTCAGATGAACGAACCACCAGGAGCTCGTGCTCGTGTGGCACTTTCAGGACTTACCATTGCTGAATATTTCCGTGATGGGGCTGGAGATGGACAAGGAAAAGATGTTTTATTCTTCGTAGATAATATCTTCCGTTTTACCCAAGCAGGTTCTGAGGTATCGGCATTGTTAGGTCGTATGCCATCAGCAGTAGGTTATCAGCCGACATTGGCAACTGAGATGGGGGCAATGCAAGAGCGTATTACCTCTACAAAGAGAGGTTCAATCACATCCGTGCAAGCAGTTTATGTTCCTGCCGACGACTTGACTGACCCTGCACCAGCGACAACCTTTGCTCACTTGGATGCAACTACCGTATTGTCACGTAAAATCGCTGAGTTGGGTATCTACCCTGCCGTTGACCCATTGGATTCTACTTCAAGAATTTTGACTCCTGAGATCTTAGGAAAAGAACATTACGAATGTGCTCAACGTGTTAAGAAATTATTACAGCACTATAAAGAACTTCAAGATATTATCGCCATCTTAGGTATGGAAGAACTTTCAGAAGAAGATAAATTGGCGGTAGCTCGTGCGCGTCGTGTACAGCGTTTCTTGTCACAGCCTTTCCACGTAGCTGAACAGTTTACAGGTATACCTGGAGTTTTGGTTGATATTAAAGATACGATAAAAGGCTTTAATATGATCATTGATGGAGAGTTAGATCATTTGCCAGAAGCTGCGTTCAACTTGAAAGGAACTATTGAGGATGCTATCCTTGCAGGAGAAAAAATGTTAGCTGAGGTTCAATAATATTGAAAATTCAATACGGATATGAAAGTAGAAATTGTCACCCCTGAGGAAATTTTGTTTAACGGAGAAGTGAATGCGGTTTCTGTTCCTGGAGTGAACGGAGAGTTCCAAATGTTGGAAAACCACGCACCTATCGTGTCAGTTTTGACGAAGGGATACGTGAAATTATACGGAAACATTGAACTTCGAGAAAGCGTTGCTTCTCGTTTTGAAAAAGGAGATAAAAAAAATGAATTTTTATTGGCTATCAATGGCGGAACTTTAGAGTTAAATAACAATAGAGTAGTCATTTTAGCGGATTAAGATAGTTTTTTGATTTTAAATTTTATTATTGAATTAAAACGGCTGTAAGGGATTACGGCCGTTTTTTTTATGATATCTGGGTACTGTTCAGACTATTAAAATATGCCATTTATGTTTTAATTTTTTTGTTTTAAAAGCATATATATACATCGGTTTTATTTCATTACGAACTCTGAAAAAAATCACAATTCTAAGTATGTCTATAAACTTCTGAGAAGTAGATTGTAATTTTATTCTTCTATATTCGTTGGGATAAAAAATATAATCTGGTTTTAGACTACAATTTATATAACTATCTGTATTTTTTGACTTCCTAACTTCTTTGTTTTTATGATTATTTTTGCTACTTTTGTTGTGTTCGGTTAATCAATAAAAATGATAAAATCAATTATGTACGTAGGGTTAGGCAGTGCCATAGGAGGTATGCTTCGCTTTTTGTGCTATGGACTGATGAGCATACGAATAGTCAAAATGTTTCCTTTTAACACTCTTTTTGTCAACGTATTAGGTAGCTTTTTGATTGGGGTACTGTTTGTATTATTTCAGAAGAAAAACTTTTCTGCGGAATGTTTGTCTTTCTTTATTACAGGAGTATTGGGCGGATTTACTACCTTTTCGGCATTTTCCTTAGAAACCTTCCAACTTATCGAACAGAACCAAATTGGAAAAGCCTTTCTTTACGCTTTGTTGAGTGTGTTTTTAGGCTTGTTGGCTTGTTGGGTAGGGTATGTGGTGACATCTTTATTAAGCAAATGAAATTTTAAATAAAATATTTTAAACAATGATAAGAAAATACATTTCATCATTGGCGCTTTTAGGGCTGATGGTGACTTCGTGCCAAGAAGTAAAACAGCCTACAACAGAGCAAGAAACACAGCAAAAACCACTCACCACGTACGTTGACCCTTTCATCGGTACAGGTGGACACGGACATACCTACCCTGGAGCTACCGTTCCGTTCGGAATGTTGCAAGTGAGTCCTGTGAATGGCATCAGCGGTTGGGATTGGTGTTCGGGCTATCATCACAGTGACACTTTACTAATCGGTTTTGGGCATTTATCGCTCAGCGGAACAGGTATTGGTGATTTGAACGATATTTTGCTGATGCCTGTCAATAAAGAATACGATTTATCACAGCTTTCTACTGGAAAAAAAGACCAATATCCGAAAGCTGCTTTGGACTTCCGCAATCAAGTGCCGTACAAGTCACGTTACTCGCACCAAAACGAAAAAGCAGAACCTGGTTACTATCAAGTTTTCCTTGAAGACCCGAAAGTAAATGCGGAACTTACTGCCGGCCAATACGTTGCTTACCACAAATACACCTACCAAAAAGGCGATACACAATCCGTTATTTTGAATTTAGGATTTGCCATCAATTGGGATAGCCCTACGGAAATGTTTATCCAACAATCCAATCGAAAGTTGGACGGACAAAACGTCGGAAACATCATCACAGGACATCGATTCAGTACAGGTTGGGCAAAAAATCAAAAAGTGTTCTTTGCCATTGCATTTTCTAAACCTATTAAAGATTTACAACTTCAAAATAGTGGAAAACAAATCTCATCAGGGCAATTCTTCTTTGATAATTCCACAGGGGAGGAATTGGTGGTGCGCGTGGCGGTTTCTTCTGTAAGTGAAGAGAGTGCGTTGGCGAATTTGGATTTGTATGACAAACGCACCTTTGCCGAAGTACGCCAAAAAGCTCACGACACTTGGGAAAAACATCTTTCTTCTATCGAAATTGAAACGCCTGTCGATTCGCTTAAAACGATTTTCTACACAGCTTTATATCACACGCAGGTAGCTCCCGTTACTTTTTCTGACAAAAACGGACAATTCCGTCAGCAAAACGATGAAATTTATACCACCAAAGATTTTACAGCCTATTCTACTTTGTCATTGTGGGATACGTTCCGTGCTGAAAATCCGCTAATTACTTTGCTTCAACCTAAAAAATCTTCGGATATTATTAGCTCAATGTTAGCGTATTCTGACGCTATCAATAAACTTCCCGTTTGGACGCTCTACGGCAACGAAACCGATTGTATGACCGGCTATCATTCTATTCCTGTAATTGTTGAGGCGTATTTGAAAGGCGTTCGTTCGTTCGATGCTGAAAAAGCCTTCGAAATGATGAAAAAAACGATGATGGGAGACGAACGCGGACTGAAATTCTACAAGCAATATGGCTACATTCCGTATGACAAATGGGACGAATCGGTAACCATTACGTTGGAATATGCTTACGATGATTGGTGTGTGGCACAAATGGCAAAAGCCTTAGGAAAAACCGATGATTACGATTTCTTTATGAAACGAAGCGAAGCATACAAACATTTGTTTGACCCCACAACGGGCTTTATGCGAGGCAAATCGGCAAGTGGCAAATGGCGTGAGCCTTTCGACCCGAAACACTCCAACCACCGCGAAGCTACCGATTACACCGAAGGAAATGCTTGGCAACATTCGTGGTTTGTTCCGCAAAATCCGCAAGGACTTATTGATGCTTTCGGCGGAAAAGAGAAATTCACAACACATTTGGAAAAACTATTTACCGAAAGTTCTGAAATTACGGGCGATAACGTTTCGGCGGACATTACGGGACTGATTGGGCAGTACGCTCACGGCAACGAACCGAGCCACCATATTGCGTATCTGTTTAACAAAGCGGGAGAGCCACATCGCACACAATATTGGGTAAATCAAATTTTGAAAACGCAATATAACACCACGCCGAACGGATATTCAGGAAATGAAGACTGCGGACAAATGTCGGCTTGGTACGTGTGGAGTTCTATTGGTTTGTATCCGATGAATCCTGTTTCGGGTGAGTACGAAATTGGGCGTCCGCTATTTGAAAAGGCGAAAATCAATCTGCCTAACGGAGAAACCTTTACCATCATTGCTGAAAATGTTTCTGCGGAAAATATGTACATTCAGTCGGCAACGCTTAACGGCAAACCGCTCGACCGCACTTTTATCACTGATGAAGAACTTAAAAACGGCGGAGAGTTGAAATTTGTAATGGGGTCGGCACCGACAAACAAATAATTGACAATGTAAGGAGGCTGTCCGAAAAGAGTTGTTTTGAGCAAAATATTAAAAATAAAATGCTTTTATTCAATAGACTAAGTTTTATGAAGTTGCTAAAAATTTGACTTTTCGGACAGTCTCTTTCTTATATCTTTCAGGTTATTATATTGAGTTCAATCTCGACTTTTTATTTTGTTTAAAACTTGTACTCTACGTCTGCTAAGCTCCTTTTTCACATAGTTTTGGTAATGTCTAAATGCAGTTTTTAGCATGAAATAGCTTCTGAAAATAAATGTTAAATAAATTTAACAACCTTATTAATAGGTAATTAAAGTTTAAATTCTCTTTTCCTTTTAGGTAAATACGAGATAGTTTTTTATTGGCTACTCTTAAACATTTTGTTAGTTCTACCCTATCTTTATACAGTATTACAAACAAGGTTTTAGGTTTTTATGCTTTTACCACAAAAATCATAATCCCTTGTTTGTTTTCAAAAATTTACCTTTATCAATTGAATGTAGCTAACTTCTTCCGCGTTCTTCTGCATTTCCTCCCTCTCTTTTTTGTACTGAAATTTTGCTATTTCCAAATTTATAGGTAAGAGAAAGACGTAGGTAACGCGTATCGTAGTATTGACGATAGCTTTCTGTAATGCCTTGTTGTTTGATTTTTCGGGTATAAGTCATTATATTGGTTTTGAAGATATCGTTTGCGTTGAGAGCAATAGTTAATTTTTTATCGAAAGCTAAATATTTGATACCTAAATCTAAACTTGAAACCTCCGAGCTTTTTGATGTTTCATTGTCCCACGGAAACTGATATTCATACGATACACTTGCTTGTAAAGTTTTGTTTTCATTCAGCATAAAAGTATTTCCCAAATATTGATAACCTCCCCAACTTTTCATTGGGTCGGGAAATGCAGCAACATAAGGTTTTACATTTTCGTAAGTTATAATCATATATGCCGAAAATTCCCACCACCAAAACAAACTTTTATTGATATTTATCGAAGCACTCCACTCATTACCATTAGCAAAATTTTCCCATTGCATTTTAGTTTCCTCCAAAGCAGGATTGTGATACGTAATTTGAGTTCCATTATCCTGTATGTTGGAATATGTTAGCTGGAATGTTAACCAATGTTTATAGGAATAATTCAGCGTTGCTCCTAATAAATAGGTAGGCTGCAAAAATGGGTTACCCACTACATACGATTTCGGATTCATATATAATCTTCCTGGGTTAAGTGAAAAGAATTGCGGACGATGAATGCGACGGTTTACATTTGCCGAAATATTGTGATTCTCATCAATTTTATACTGAATATATAATGTCGGGAAAAACTTAAAGAAATTTCGTTTGTGTGCTTCATTATTTGCTAAAACGGAAACTCCTTTGGTCTGCGTATTTTCGCCTCGAAGCCCTGCTTTTATGCTCCATTTCTTTCCCAAAGATTTCGCCCAATCGGCGTACAAGGCTTGGGTATCTTCCGTATAAAGAAAGTGATCTTTATGAGCAAGAGTTTGTATTTGATTTTCATCACGAAAATCGGATTCGGCTATATTATCCGTCTGTGTTCGGGAGATTTTCGCTCCGAAAGAAAGATTTCCCCACGAAACGGGTAGCTCCGCATCAGTTTTAAAGGAATAATTGTCTATTTTTTGTATAGAAAGCGAATTTACATACGACTTTGGTTGTGTGTTCAACTGATAATTATGGAAAATAGTGTTTAAGTTGTCATTTCTATCTTTTTTGTAATGGAAATAATCGGCATCAAAGGTGAGTTTTGCTCCTTTATCTCCGATTTTTTGCAAGAAATTCACATTGACAGACAAATTTTGAGTGTTTTCAGGTTCAATTTGATAGGTAATATATTCTTTCATCAATTTTGAATTGTTATACAAGTACGCACGATTTGCTGTCAAGCCATTGCCGATAATATCTGAAAAACTTCCCATAAACTGTACACCAAGCGTACTTTTTTGGGTTATATCGTAGTTTAAATTTACGAGGGGCACCCACGTTTTGATTTTCCCTTCTATATCCAATCGATTGACCCAATATTCCTGTGGATACCAAAAATGAATGTCGTTTTCGTATTTCGATTTTCCGTCTGTATAGCCCAAATCAGCCAAAGCGGAAAATTTATTTTTTCGATAGGAAAAGTTTATGCCATTGCGTAATTTCCCTACAATTCCCTGCTGATAGGAAGTTCGAAGTGTAGTGCTCCAATGATCTTCCTTGGCTTTTTTAAGTACGATGTTGATTAGTCCCGCATTGCCTTCGGCGTCGTATTTGGAAGGCGGTGTGGTGATAACTTCAATTTTTTGGATATTGTCGGACGCTATGGATTTCAGGTAGTTAGTGAGTTCTTCGCCCGAAAGTTGTATTATTTTATCGTTGACCATTACGCGTAAACCATTTTTGCCAACAATAGAAATATCCTCGTTACGCACTTGAACTCCGGGGGTAGATTTTAGGGCATCAAGGGCATCTCCACCACTTGCTTGAACAGAATTTTCTACGTTGAAAACAATTCTGTCCACTTTTTGTTCTACAAGTTTTTTACGACC
>NZ_CDOI01000149.1 GCF_000827555.1 Capnocytophaga canis | reverse complement strand
AATATACCAAAAAAACTATCAACACCACGAGACCCCGTATATCCCGGATTAAACATCATCGTGTTGTACATGTATTGTGTGTACTGTGATTCTTGTTGAGCGAATCCTAATACACACAGAAAGAACATACACAAAGCTACTAACTTATTCTTCTTCATATAACTAAATTAAAAGTTCATCCCTCTCTTTACATGTCAGAACTATGCGTTAGACATGAATTTGACATAATACATATCAAACGGAGGCAAAAATACGTTTTTTATTGCGCACTTACAAGAAAAATGAATTATTTTTAGAAGTAAAAATTTCTTTTTCTTGCTGATTATCTTCATTTTAAATTTTATGTCGGAAATATCTCTTAAAGAAGACATTCTTCTTTCTTCTAATTTTTGTAACTTTGCAAGACAAAACATGTAAAAATACTGATACATATGATCATACACCACTTAGGCGAAAAGCCTTCGATTTTAAATCGCTTCGTAGCCGAATTACGAGATGTGAACGTTCAAAAAGATCGTATGCGTTTTCGTACGAATTTAGAACGTATAGGAGAAATTCTATGCTATGAAATGAGTAAATTTTTACAGTACAAATCAGAAATCGTAACGACTCCATTGGGTGAGAAAAAAGTAGAAATCCCTAAAGACGACGTGGTTATATGCTCCATTTTACGAGCAGGATTAGCACTTCATCAAGGACTTATGAACTATTTTGACAATGCTGACAACGCTTTCATTTCTGCCTACCGCAAACACACCTCTGAAACAGATTTTGATATTTTAGTGGAATATTTAGCTTCTCCTTCCTTAGAAAATAAAATTCTTTTTTTAGCTGACCCTATGCTTGCTACAGGTCGCTCATTTGTAAACGTTTACAACGCACTCAATTCCTTGGGAAAACCCAAAGAAATACATTTGTTTGCTGTTATTGGTGCTCAAGAAGGAATAGATTACTTAGAAAAAAACTTCCCCGAGGACACCCATCTGTGGATTGCCACCACTGATCCCAAACTAAATGAAAAAGGATACATCATTCCAGGATTGGGAGATGCAGGTGATTTAGCTTTCGGATATAAAATGCAACAATAATACCACCAAAGGAATGGTTAACAGTGACCACAAAACGGTTTCTTTTAGCCATTTTTTTGTTATTTTTTCAACATAAAGGGCAAACAATATCGAAAGGGGCGTGAATATAAAGACCGGTTCCTTTGAAAAAAAGATCACAATCAGACCTACAGACAAAATCTGTACAATCACTTGACTGCTTCCGCTGTGGTATTTATTCTTAAAAAAATAGACCAGCAATGATGTTATGAGTATGAATCCCATTAAAATTAGCGAAAATAACATGGGTGGGTGCAATACCTTTTGATACGAAAAATCCCATAAATCTTCTGTTGAAGGAACTATAAAGGTAAGATCCAATACCAAAAACATTGCAGATGACAAAATTCCAACACAAAAAATAGCAAAAAAAGGAATTAACCAATATTTTTTCTTTTTAGAACGGTACAAAAGAAGTGAAATCCATACGTTTAGCAAAAAAAACAAAGCATAAACATTGAATAACCCCGCACAAAGTATCAAAAATGAGACATCAAATATCTTTTGAGGAATATTTCTTTCATTTTTCAATGATAACATCCGCCATATTGCAATAGTTATAAGTAAATTGGAAGCTAAAATAAGCAAATTAGTATACGCAGTAGGAAAAAGAATCACGAATACCCCAAAAAACAATAACGAATAGGAGTTTCCTTGAGTCAATTCATTCCAACGATCAATTTTATTTAAAAAATACAATGTAACATATAGTAAAGAAGCTACTCCAATGATTCTGAAAACATGCCATACATTCCAAATCGTATCGAAAATAAAAAACTCGTAGAGCAATTGTCCAAAAATTACTGCTAAGATTACCGCTAACAAATTGGCGGGTTTTCTATTTTCAAATCTATTAGAAATCATTTTCAATCAATTAGTTAGATACCGTAATTTGATTCCCCGAAACGGACACATTGTAGTTCAACAACGGATAGCTACGTTCCGATGACGCCACCATAACGCTGCCATTCACCAAGTTATAAACCGAACCATCACAAGGGCATATCACAAAAATGTACGCATTGGAATTATTTGTACAGATTTGAAACCTCTCTCCCTCCTTCGAAGCACAATACAATCGATCGCAAGCTGACGGATATTGATTCGGACAAGCTGCCTCCCATGCTACATACCGATTATTGCTAACGTGCGTTACAAAAACACCCTTAAGTCCAATCTCTGAAATATAGATAGTATTCTGTGGATACTTCAATGAGTTATATACAGGCAGATTCAAATTTATAGTATAAGAAAACCTACTTTCAGGCAAATACGGATTACGTTCAATTTTAGATTTTGTACACGCAAAAAGCACTACAAAAACAAACCAAACGCTCATCAAAATAAAAGTAACCTTTCTTATTTTTCTCATACGCATCAAAATCTATATCCCATTCCAATAGAAATATACGAATTTTTAAAATTATTCGTGGAACTTATGTTCATTTTTTTTAACGATTCATTGGAACTATCCGCAATATTTGTCAATCCTTGATTGAATCGTGCTTCAACGAAATAACCTGAAGAAGTAGTGTACTTCAGTCCGATACCGAGCAATAAGTCAAAGTTATCGAATGCTTTCTCAACAATCACTTCTTCCTCGTTCTTTTTGTACGAAAATTTTGATTTTTTAGCCAAAAAATTAAACTGTGGCCCCACTTGAGCGCTGAGTCTTTCATAAACTTTCATTCCTAACAAAACTGGAACTGAAATATAATCTAATGCAACCTTTACACCACTTCCTGTCACATTTACAGTTCCCCCTATGCGAGTATAGAGTCCCTCTGTTTGTACGAAAAACAAGTTCGACAAAGGAAAATCCATCGTAACTCCACCGTAAAAACCGTGATATCTGGAAAGTTCAACCCCAGGATTTACATCTCCACTTAATGAAGCATAATTGTATCCTCCTTTAATCCCTACATACTGTGCTTTTACCTGTTGGAAAAATAATCCAATAAATAGCAAAAATAATATTTTCTTCATATTCATATATTTTTTAGTTAAACATCATATTTTTTTGGTTGAAATAATTTTAACGGGACATACCTTTTGAGCCTCTGCACAATTTTCATAAATACTATCATCGTGCGATTTGAGTGTAAAAAAACCCTTCTTCTCTGTGGAGCGAAGCAAAACACTTTTTCCGTCTTTCTTCGACATTTGAAACTGCTCCGGAGCTACTTCCACACAATAATTACACCCAATGCATTTATCACGCTGTAAGGTTACTACTACCATTATTTATTTGTCTTTAAATTGTGTTATAAAAGTACGATGATATTTTTTCGTGTCAAGCTGTTATTTTCATCATACTTTATTCATTTTCCAATTTTATAAATCAACTTATTTAGAAAATTTTCTTTAAGAAAACAAATTATCTTCTATTTGAACCCGTGTTTTGTCTTTTCTAAAAACACATTAGCTTCTTACAAATTTCCCGAGGGCTTCCAAAAGTTGTGGGCGGTCTTCAAGGGCGATTTTAGCCACTTTATGGAACTTCGATACCCATTTGTCGAGGGTTTCAAAGGCTTTGTTTTTGTCTCGGGTGGCTTGTTGGCTTTCTCCTTTTTCTTGCAGATAGGTAGCGTAGGCTTTTTCTACTTCGGGGAGTTCTTGAAGCTGATTTTTGACATCTTCTTCGTTGATTTTTAGTTGTTTTAGTGGCGTAAGAAGATTGGGAGTGGTGTCCAAAAGCTGATAAAACGCTCTCATTTCTTCCATAGCTGCAGCGATGGCTCGGGCAGCACTTCCTTTGAGTTTGAGCTGACGAAGAGCTTCTTCGTTGTCCTCAAAGACGATACGTGCCTTTTTGCGATGTGTACTATATTTTTTCTGTACGTTTTGATATTTTTCCTGAAAAGCCAATGACGCTGATGTCTCTTCGCGTGTTTCTTTTATATTGGCATCGAATGTTTTACGAGCTTCATCATAAAGGGCTTTTCCTTCAGCGATTTTGGCATCGTCGTAGCCGTATTCTGCTAATTCTGTTTTCAAATCGCCCTCTTTGGACAGATTTTCAAACATCGCTCCAAAATTCTGAAGCATTTGTTCGTTAGATAGATAATATGTTTTCATTTTTTTAGCGTTTTTACAATTATTTTCCTATTCTTTGAATTCTTTTTATGTTTTGGCGTCTCCCTTTGCTATTTTAATACTTCGGAAGGTTTTTTAGCCCTACATTTGTTTATTTTAGTTCCGCATCGGCTTATTAAAATGCTTCGGAATGTTTTTTAGTGGTGCATTAGCTTATTTGAACGCTCCGAAGTATTTTTTAATTATAATTGTATCTGATTGGATTTGCTTCGCCTTTTTTTCTTTGAAATTGCTCAGGTAATCTTTTTCTTAAATATAATTTTTTGATATCTTCATTAGCTTCTTCTCCTTCAAATCCCCATCTTTTATTAGTGCGATTTTCAAATTCTGGAAAATGTTCCTTTCTTGCCCTATGCCATTTTATAGGTTTAAATACTCCAACAATAATTCCCTTTTCCATAGCAAGAATATAATCAGCTTTCTCAGCTTTTTTTACGTCTATTTTCCAAGCAAATCTAACACTATCATATATACTTCTATCTGTTATTGTTCTATTGATATTGATCATTACAACTTTATGTTGTAATTCAGCTATTTCAGCTTGATATTTCGTGATAATTTCAAAAGCATTCATTGCACCGAACTCATTGCTCCCCTTCCCTTTTACAATATTTGTTGTGTTAGGAAAGATATCTATCAAGGCTGCTTCTACTTGTGTCGCTGTATCAGAATCCAACCCGTGTCTGTGTATAATGTGAATAACATTTAATCCTGCTTTTTGAATTTCTCTAATTCTTTTAAATTTTAAGTCACTTTCATCTTCATCCTCTTTCTCTAATTTATTAGCACAATTCAAGTGTTCAAAAACTCTATTGTTTTTTCCTTTTCCTACGTAAAATGTTTCTCCATTTCTTGGGTCAATTAAACGATATACATAGTATTTTAATTCTTTACAAACTTCTGGTGGAAAGTTTTTTACTTCAAAATTATTCATTTTCATTTGACTTGTAAGGTTTATAAATAGATTGATTTTTTTAATTTGTATAACTACTTCGCAAACTCCGTAGCTACAATCTTATATAATTTATCTGACAGACGAATTCTGAAATCGGTTTTGATGGTGCAAGAATCGCCTTTCGTTGCCGTTTGTGCAGGAGCGTCATTTACCATCATATTTTCCAAAACAAACTCCTGTACGCCTGTGGTAGGGCCTGTAATGAGGAGTTTGTCGCCCACTTTAATATCGTAGGCTTCGATGAGAAATTCCGCAATCCCCGATTTTGGAAAATAGTGCTTTCCTTGTCCTACATACACCTTTTTCTGTGTAGCGTTCGACCCCGGATTCTCGCTCCATTCTCCCAATTTCTGTCCCAAATAATATCCGCTCCAAAATCCTCTGTTGTAAACGGTTGAAAGGGCTTCCATCCATTTTCCAACCTTTTCTTTTGAATATGTCCCCTCGTAATACGCATCGATGGCTTCACGATAGGTTTTTATGACAGTCGCCACGTATTCGGGAGCTCTTCCGCGTCCTTCAATTTTAAGTACTTTGGCTCCTGCGTCAATCACTTGGTCGAGGAAGTCAATCGTGCACAAATCCTTGGGCGACATCATATATTCATTATCAATTTCGATTTCAAAACCGCTTTCTTGGTCGATTACGGTGTATTTTTTTCGGCAATTTTGCTTACACGCCCCTCGATTTGCCGACGAATTATGCGAATGCAAACTCAAATAGCATTTTCCTGAAACCGCCATACACAACGCTCCGTGACCGAAGATTTCTATCTCGACCAAATTCCCTGACGGACCTTTAATCTGTTCCCTTTGGATTTGCTCGGCGATTTTCTTTACCTGCCTAAGGCTCAATTCACGACTCATTACCATTGTATCGGCAAACATTGCATAAAAACGCACCGTTTCGATGTTTGTAATATTGATTTGGGTAGAAATATGCACTTCCATACCAATTTGACGAGCATAGGCAATAACTGCTTGATCCATAGCAATCACTGCGGTTAAATTTGCCTTCTTTGCAGCGTCGAGCAAGGTTTTTATGATGGATAAATCGTGGTCGTATATGATTGTGTTTAAGGTAAGATAGGTACGGATACCTTTTGGGTGGCAACGTTTTGCAATTTCGTCCAAATCGTCAATGGTGAAATTGATACTTGCTCTTGCCCTCATATTCAGCTGGTCAACTCCAAAATATACCGAATCAGCACCATTATCAATAGCTGCTTGTAACGATTCGAAGTTTCCTGCGGGAGCCATCAGCTCTATTTTTCCTGAATTTGTCATAAATGTGATTGAAAGTTAGCGAGTGCAAAGATAAAAAATTTTTATTTATACGATTTTTTTTCATACATTTGATTTTTAAAAATATATGTATGAAACAATTAATTATATATTTTCTATTCGGTTACAGTCTTGGAGTCAACGCTCAAATTCTTACCGAAAAAACACCTCCAGAATTCATAAAAACAATTATTTTTAAGGCTTCAGAAAATGATAAAAGCCAATTCCCAATTGTGCGACTCAATGAAATGTTTACTCTACAGTTCGATGACTTAAGTGGTGATGAGGAAACATATTATTATAAAATCACGCATTGCAACGCCGACTGGACAGCCTCCAATTTGCTAAAAAGCGAATATATTAAGGGGATGGATGAGCAACCTCTACGCCCCGAAAGCAATTCGTACGCAACTTTGCAATCCTACTCTCACTATCGACTTAATTTGCCCAATGATTTGACAAAAATTACCCTTACAGGCAATTATCTTCTTTCTATTATTGACAGATTTGGAACGGAATTATTCTCCCGTAGATTCGTAGTTTACAATCCATTAGTAAGCATTCAATCCGAAATCAAACGCACACGCGACCTACAACATTTCGACACCAAACAAGTGGTGCAATTCTCCATCAAAGAATTGGGGTTACATCTGCAAGATCCTACATCAAATGTTAAAGTAGCTGTCTTGCAAAACTATTGCTGGAATAATGCTATTACGAATCTGAAACCTCAGTTCACAATAGGGCGAGAACTTATTTACAAACACGATCTTGAAAGTGCTTTTGATGGAGGTAATGAATATTTTTACTTTGACAGTAAAGAGTTACGTGTAACCTCAGGTGCTACATATCAAATATTCCAAAACAAACTGTTTGAACACGTTCTATTTGGAAATATAAGCCGTGCGAATCGGGTTTACACCTACAATCCTGATATCAACGGAGATTTTCTAATAAACACATTGGACGGACGCAACCCGGATAACGAAGCGGATTACGTCTGGATACATTTTTCATTAGAATTACCCGCCTCTTTCGGCAAAAAAGAAGTATACGTATACGGAAAATTCTCCAATTATGAGCTTTTAGACATTTACAAACTTACTTACCATGAAGAAAAAAGAATTCATCAAGGAAAAATCCTGCTAAAACAAGGATTTTATAACTATAAATTTGCTACAAAAGAGCAAAACGAAGAAAATTTTAATGAAATTGGCGGGAATTTTCAACAAACAGAAAATAATTATACCATTTTAGTCTATTACCGAGCTCCTAACGCTCTTTATGATCAAGTGATCGGACTTGGAGGAGCTAATAGTAGTAATATCTCAAGGTAAAGTGGATATATTTTCGGTATAATGTCTAAAAATTAAGCTATTTTTTAGACGATTGTTTCTAATGGATATTTTTAAGTTCAATTTTCAGTTGTGATTTTGGTTTTTATTTCAAAAGTATTTTTCTTGCTGTATCTGTCAAACGGAAACAAACTTTGCTGGAAAGTAGCTTGTCAGGAACACAAAAATATTTGAAACTCTACAGACCTCTTTTTCTGAAAATAATAAAGGCTTTGCAATTTCTCGCAAAGCCTTTGTTTTTTTAAAGAGGTGTTCCTTCCTTAGTTTTAAAACGGTATTCAAGATAGGAGTATGCATCGCGGTGCATTACCCTCACCCACCGTTTGTATTTTAAAAACCATTTAAAGCGTATTGACATTAGTCCGTGGGTAATATACGCTGCAATAAAAGGATGTGCATTTAGCACAATGCTACCCTTATAGGTACTCTCTTTAATGATTCTTTCAAGTTCTATGTTGATTTTGTCAACTAAAACAATAGGTGCTTCAATTTCACCTTCTTTACTCGGATTTTCTTCCTTGGTTTTGATGTTTAGTTCTTGGCGTACTCGCTGACGCGTAATCTGTATTAACCCAAATTTACTTGGAGGTAATATTTTGTGTTTTGCCCTATCTTCCGACATTTCTTGTCGTAGATGATCAAAAAGAATCTTTCGGTTATCCGTATTGGACATATCAATAAAATCAACAACGATGATACCCCCCATATCACGTAAACGCAGTTGCCTTGCAATCTCTGTTGCTGCAATTAAATTTACTGCTAAAGCCGTAGATTCTTGATTATCAGCTTTGTTAGAGTGATTTCCACTATTGACATCAATAACGTGTAGTGCTTCAGTATGTTCAATCACCAAATAAGCTCCTTTGCTCATTGAAACGGTTCGTCCGAAAGCCGTCTTAATTTGTCGTTCAATATGGAACTTTTCGAAAATGGGAACTGAAGAACGGTACAGTTTTACGATACTTTCTTTTTCAGGGGCAATCTCTTGAACATATTTGATAACTTGCTCGTAGAGAGTCTCGTTATCCACCTGAATTCCTGTGAAAGAATCGTTGAACATATCTCGCAAAATAGCTCCTGTTCTACTGATTTCGCTCATCACCTTGGATGGGAAAACAGCCTTGTTAATTTTTTTACACATCAAAACCCATCGGTTGAATAAACCCTGTAAGTCCTTATCCAGTTCCGCTACTTTTTTACCTTCTGCTACGGTACGTACAATTACGCCAAAGCCTTTAGGTTTAATGCTTTGCAGAAGTCGTCGTAGTCGTTCTTTTTCGGTTTTGCTTTCAATTTTCTGTGAGATAGAAATTCTATCAGAAAAGGGTACTAACACCAAATAGCGCCCTGCGATGGACAATTCAGAACTGATACGAGGACCTTTGGTCGAAATCGGTTCTTTTACAATTTGAACCAAAATGGGTTGTCCTGCTTTCAAAACATCTACTACTGCTCCATCTTTATTAATATCAGGCTCTAAAGGAAAGTCTTTTAAAGAATAATCTTTTAATTTTCCTGAAATAATCATCTTGACAAATTTTTGTAAAGACGAAACCTGAGGACCTAAGTCCAAATAATGCAAAAATGCATCTTTTTCGTGACCTACATCCACAAAAGCGGCATTCAACCCAGGAATTGGTTTTCGGATTTTGGCAAGCATGATATCCCCCACACCTACACCATTAGCATCCTCTTCTTTGTGGAGCTCAATGAGCCTTCCTTCTTTAAGCAAAGCAAAATCGACATAAGAGGAACCTGAACGAATGATTAGTTCTTTATTCACTCTGTTTGGATTTTTTTTTGTTAAACTACTACATTGTTTATGAGTGATTTAATTTCATAAACTATTTTTTCAATGAACGTTTTTACATAAGACAGAAAAAGTAGTTAAAAACTACTTTTTCTTTTTGTGACGATTAGCTCTCGCTCTTTTTTTACGTTTGTGGTTAGCAACTTTATGTCTTTTTCTTTTTTTTCCGCTTGGCATAGCTTAATATATTTAATTAGTTTAAAATTATTTCTTTTTTCCTGATTTTACTTTTACTTTTGTTTTTACACCATCAACAAACACTTTTGCAGGTTTGAATGAAGGGATGTTGTGAGCAGGGATTTTAATAGTTGTATTTTTAGAAATATTACGTCCTGTTTTCTCAGCTCTTGTTTTGATAACAAAACTTCCAAAACCTCTCAAATACACGTTGTTCCCACTTTCCAACGATGCTTTCACTTCATCCATAAAGTTCTCAACCGTTGATTGAACGTCGTTTTTATCAAGACCTAACTTATCAGCGATCTTTGATACGATTTCTGCTTTTGTCATTTTATATTTCTTTTTAAATATTAATATTTTAACTTATTCGGACTGCAAATATAGTAATTAAATATTTAATAAACATGATGTTAGGTTAATATTTTTTTATTTACCGCCTCATTTTAACAGCCTTACAAAATTTTTAGGTTTCAAAATCATTGAAAATGAGTCAGTTGCGCATTTAGTTGATCAACAGTAAAACTATTTTTAATTGACTACCCGATTCAATCGCTTTGCCAATGTTTTTTGGAGTTGTATGTAATCCATAATTTCTGCCATAGCTTCGTTCTTTTCGGCTACCTCAACTGAGGTTTGTACTCGTTGCATAATATCGGCAATCAAATTACTCACTAGCTGTTTTCGGATGTTTAACAAAATATCTATTACCGCAATGTCTATATTCTCGTCCTTGTTTTTCACTACAATATCTTTGCGAAGCCAATCGTGTAATGTCAAATTTTCATCTTCCATAATGATTTGAGTTACTCTTCCGCTTAATTCGATAGGAAGCTGATTGACAAATGTAGATAACTGATAGGTTGAGTCCTCGTATTTGCTCATCACCAATTCATAAATATGTCTAAACTCCGGATTCGCAAAATGAATTTCATCCTCTTGTAGCTCCAAATATATTTTTTCATATATTTTAAGCTCTTGCTGCACTTTATATTCCTGCACACCTCCTTTTTCGTCAGGTTTTAATATGACATCAACAAATGTATACTTTCTATCTCCATAAAGTAACAGACACTTTATCAGATCGTGTTCCAAAACTTGTAACCGATCAATAGACAGTTTTATTTGTTCTTCTTTAGTTCGTGTAACTTCTAATTTTTGAGTTTTCTTACGCTCTACCTTTTGTCCTTCGTAAATATCTTTCTTTAATATTTGCGACAGAGTAGCAAATAATACATCTTCGGAAATTTCCATCAATGCAGCACATTCGCGGATGTACACTTCTTGTTTTATTGAATCAGGAATTTTTGAGATGCTCTCTATGATGTCGCGTATAGTTTCTGATTTTTTTATGGGGTCATTTTGAGCCTCTTGCACCAGAAGTGATGCTTTGAAGCGTATGAAGTCCGTAGTATTTTCTTCCAAATAGAGAGTAATGTCTTCCAAAGCGTTGTTTCGAGCAAAACTATCTGGATCTTCACCGTCGGGGAATGTACATATTTTCACATTCATCCCCTGCTCTAAAATAAGGTTAACCCCTCGTAAGGAAGCTCTCAACCCAGCAGGGTCACCATCGTAAAGCAAGGTAATATTATTGGTTAACCGATGAATGAGGCGTATTTGTTCAGGAGTAAGAGCCGTTCCGCTTGAGGCTACCACATTCTCAATTCCTCTTTGATGTAGTTGAATTACATCCGTATATCCTTCCACCAAATAACAATTGTCAACCTTAGCAATTGCCTGTTTAGCGTGATAAATCCCATAAAGAACTTTACTTTTCTGATAGATTTCACTTTCGGGAGAGTTGAGATATTTTGCAGCTTTTTTATCTTGCGTAAGTATACGTCCGCCAAACCCCAATACACGTCCACTCATTGAGTGAATAGGAAACATCACCCGCCCTTTGAATCGATCAAACTTTTTATCTTCTTTAACGATTGTCAGACCCGATTTTTCGAGAAACTCAAGTTGATATCCTTTGCTCAGAGCTTCATCTGTAAAAGCACTCCATTGGTCAGGGGAATATCCCAAACGGAATTTTTTAATGGTATCCAATGTAAAACCACGCTCTTTGAAGTAACTCATCCCGATAGCTTTTCCTACTTCGCTCTCAGTCAGGATTTTCTCAAAGTACGTCTGAGCAAACTCCGAAACGATATAAAGGCTTTCTCGTTCATCTGCCTTGTCTTTTTCTTCATCCGTCTGTTGGGTCTCCTCAATTTCGATATGGTATTTTTTTGCTAAATAGCGTATTGCCTCTGGATAAGTGAAATGCTCGTGTTCCATCAGAAAAGCAATAGCATTTCCTCCCTTACCACTACTGAAATCTTTCCATATTTGCTTAACAGGAGAAACCATAAAACTGGGAGTTCGTTCATTAGAAAATGGACTTAATCCTTTATAATTGGAACCGGAACGTTTGAGTTGTACAAAATCTCCTACGACTTCCTCAACACGCATCTGGTCATACACTTTGTCTATGGTTGCTTTTGAGATCATTTTTATTCCACTTTAAAAAAATTATTAGCCTTAAATAAATTAAAAAGTACTAAAATAACATTTTCTCCTGCCTAAAAAATGAGAGTAAATCCCTTGTTTTCCTAATATAGTTTGCTGTATATCACTCTACTGACTGCTTGTTTTTTACACAGACGGACAAAAGTAGCAAAAAATATCATTCAATCAAACATATTAACAATTCGTATAATATTTTGCACTACAAAGAAAATAAGACATTAACTAAATATGCATCAGGAAGAGTAGCTCTTATGTAATTTGGCATTTTACATTGATTCGCATTAACTATCTTATATCTCAACACATTGTGTCTGATTTTTCATTAAAAATAGAATGATGCAGAATGATAAAAAACAGATAATCTGCAAAAAGATTTGCATACAATCATTTTTTTTTTGAATTTTGCAAGGATTGTTCTTTTCTAAAGAACAATCTTTAAGTGTATTCAAGTAAAAAATTATTTAGGAATAATGAAAATATTAGTTTGTATAAGCAGTGTTCCTGACACTACTTCAAAAATAAACTTTACTAACGACAATCAAAAATTTGATACCTCAGGAGTGCAGTTTATCATCAATCCGAGTGATGAGTATGGGCTTACACGAGCTATCCAACTCAAGGAAAAATTGGGTGCTTCCATAACCTTAGTGAATGTGGGAACTCCTGAAACAGAGCCAATTCTCCGCAAAGCCTTTGCTCTAGGAGCCGATGAAATCATCCGAGTAGATGCCACTGCTACAGATGGTTTTTTTGTAGCCTCACAACTTGAAAAAATTGTTAAAAATGGAGATTTTGATTTAATAATTACAGGTAAAGAATCCATTGACTACAACGGTGGAATGGTGGGTGGGATGCTTGCAACTCTACTTGATTACCCTTTTATTAACAAATGTATAGGATTAGAAATCAACGGTATAGACATTGAAGCATCTCGTGAAATCGATGGAGGTAAAGAAGTAATCAAAACTCAATTACCTGCGGTGATAGCAGCTCAAAAAGGATTGGTTCACGATAAAGATTTGCGGATACCAAATATGCGGAATTTAATGGCTGCCCGCACAAAACAAATCACGGTAATACAACCCGAAAGCGTTTCAGCCCCCACCAGTGTAGTAGGATTTGAAAAAACACCTGCCAAAAATCCTGTTAAAATGATCGCATCGGACAATTTAGATGAACTTATCCATTTGTTGCATAACGAAGCCAAAGTGATTTAATTTTTGAAAAAAGTAGAAAAAATGTCAATATTAATATACGTAGATTCCGAAAAAGGAACGTTAAAAAAAACGGCGTATGAGGTAGCCTCCTACGGAAGAGCTCTCGCCGATATGCACAATACTGATTTGGTTGCCGTAGCAATCAACGTTGAAGACATCACTCCATTGCAAACGTGCGGTGTAAACAAAGCAATAGTAGTAAACAACGACCAACTGAATCAGTTTTCAGCCAAAGTGTACACTGAAATCATCAGAAAAACAGCAGAAAAAGAGTCAAGTAGCATAGTCGTATTCAGTTCATCATCTTACGCGAAAAACATAGCTCCTTCGTTAGCTGTGGTTATGAAAGCAGGTTATGTAGCAAATGTAATTTCGCTACCTGCGAGTGTTGATAATTTTGAGGTGAAGAGCAATGTTTTTTCAAACAAAGCTGTTGGCTTAATAAAAATAGATTCAGTTAATAAAGTGGTTAGCCTTGCAGGGAACGCCTACGGAGTAAAGGAAACTCCTGTTTCGATGACCGTAGAAGAAATTCCGACCGAAGTACCCGAACCACCGATTAAGGTAGTGAGAAGCGAAAAAAACACAGGCAAAGTATCGTTGGATGATGCGGCAATTGTTGTTTCGGCAGGACGTGGACTAAAAGCACCTGAAAATTGGGCGATGATTGAAGAATTGGCAGACGTACTCGGAGCAGCAACTGCTTGTTCAAAACCTGTGTCCGATATGGATTGGCGACCTCACAGTGAACATGTAGGGCAAACGGGGAAACCCGTAGCACCAAATCTATACATCGCTATTGGAATTTCAGGAGCTATCCAACATTTAGCAGGGGTTAACGCTTCTAAAATCAAAGTAGTCATCAACAGCGATGAAAATGCTCCTTTTTTCAAGGTTGCAGATTACGGCGTAGTAGGAGATGCATTTAAAGTAGTCCCAGAACTAATCTCTAAGTTAAAAGCCTTCAAAGAATAATCGTTTTTTACGCAATCATGTTTTATTTGGAAAAGCTAAAAAACAACAATTAAATATGTTAATTTTTTCTATAAAAAAGGTTTTTAGACTTTGATTTTATAAAATTAACTCTTTAATTATTAGATGTTTAATTGGTTTTAAACAATAAGTTGTTTAAAAATAACAAGTTAAAATATTTGCCGAATGTGTTTAGTTAGAGAAACTTTTGCTAACTTGCACCCGATTTTTATACTAACAAAGTAGTTTTACTATGAAAAATAATTTATTAAGATTCTTTGCCGTCATAGCAATTTTTTCGGGGTTTGCACTGACAGGTTGTAAAAAGGGAACAAATAAAAATATTTCCAGTGCAACAGGTTGGAGCATCAACTCAAAAGAAGGAGGTTTTCAATACAACACAGACTTCAAAGAGCAGGAAACAGGACCAGGGCTTATCTTGGTTGAAGGAGGCACATTCACTATGGGGCAGGTTCAAGATAACGTGATGCACGATTGGAATAACCTTCCAACGCAGCAGCATGTACAGTCTTTCTATATGGATGAAACAGAAGTTACCAACAAAATGTATATGGAGTATTTAGATTGGTTAAAGCATGTCTTTCCTCCAACCGAAGAGCAATACAAAAACATTTATGTTGGAGCATTGCCTGACACGTTGGTTTGGAGAAGCCCTCTTGGATTTAACGAATCAATGGTAACGAATTATTTGCGTCATCCTGCGTATGCGGAATATCCTGTAGTTGGGGTTAACTGGGTTCAGGCGGTACAATTCAGTGCTTGGCGTACGGATCGCGTAAATGAAGCTATTTTGGAAAGAACAGGATATATTGAAAAAAACACACGCTATCAAGTAGAGGCTGGAAGTACTTTCAGTACAGAAACGTATCTTTACACACCATCAGACTCTTATGGAGGACAAGCTACTGATTTTGCAGGTAAAAAGGCTGTCACCAAAGAAGGAGAGCCTACTTTTGCTAAGCAAACCAGTGGAGTATTACTACCAGAATATAGACTTCCAACAGAAGCTGAGTGGGAGTATGCAGCCAAATCGTTAAATGGTGTTCGTGAGTACAATAGTTTGCAAGGTAGAAAAAAATATCCTTGGGATGGAGCCTATACACGTTCAACAAAACGCTCGTCACGTGGTGACCAGTTGGCGAACTTCAAACAAGGTAAAGGAGACTATGGCGGATTAGCAGGTTGGTCTGATGACAAAGGCGATATTACAGTTCCCGTAAAAACGTATCCACCGAATGATTTTGGATTGTATGACATGGCAGGAAACGTTGCAGAATGGGTTGCCGATGTGTATCGTCCGATTGTTGATGACGAAGTTACCGATTTTAACTATTATCGTGGTAACGTATACATGAAACACTCTATTGGGGAGGATGGTAAACATGTGATTGTAACGCCTGAAAATGTTAAATACGACACATTGAGTAACGGGAAAATCGTAGCTCGTAATCTTCCAGGTAATATCGCAACCGTTCCAGTTGATGAAAACGAAACCTATCTGCGTTATAACTTCACACGTAGTGAGAATAGAAGTTATAATGACGGGGATAAGTCGTCAACACGTAACTACAGAAGTGGCGGAAGTGAATTAAGTGGAGGCGATTTGGATTACAAAAACTCAATGTACAATTCACCTAAACACCAAATTTCAAGAGATTCGTTGGAAAACAGAATCGCCAGAAGCTATGACAAATCAAACGAACGTACTACCTTGATAAACGACGAAGTGCGTATTTACAAAGGAGGTTCTTGGAGAGATAGAGCCTATTGGATTGATCCAGCTCAAAGAAGATATTTACCTCAGTACATAGCAACGGATTACATAGGATTTAGAAATGCAATGAGCCGTGTAGGTTCTAAATCATCCAAAGCAAATAAAAGACCAAAAGGATAATACCTTTATTAAATAATAATCTAAAAACGCTATAAATATATTTTATTTATGGCGTTTTTTTTGTAATATTGCTACCGAAAAACAAATGATAGCTTATGAAAGAACTATATGAATTGTTCGTCCAGTCAACAGGGGTTTGTACGGATAGTAGAGCCGTATTTGCAAATTGTATCTATTTCGCTTTGAAAGGAGATTCATTTGACGGCAACAAATTTGCTAATGAAGCCTTGGAAAAAGGAGCCAATTATGCCGTTATAGATGACTCGAGTATGAAAGTTTCGGATAAAATGATTTTAGTAGACGATGTACTGAAAACGTTACAACAATTAGCAAACTATCACCGCCGAAAACTCGGAACACTCATTTTCGGGATTACAGGAAGTAATGGAAAAACAACCACAAAAGAACTGTTGAAATCAGTACTGTCAGAAAAATTTCAAGTAGTTGCTACCCAAGGGAATCTGAATAACCATATTGGGGTTCCTCTTACCTTGTTATCAATCCAAGCAGAGACTGATATTGCTATTGTAGAAATGGGAGCTAATCACCCTGAAGAAATTGCTTTTTTATGCTCCATTGTTGAGCCAGACTATGGTTATATAACCAGTATTGGAAAGGCTCATTTAGAAGGTTTTGGAAGTTTTGAAGGAGTTATTAAAACTAAAGGAGAATTGTATGATTATTTGAAAAAATACAACAAAACAATTTTTTTGAATAATGACGATGCTTTACAAAAAGATCTTTTGAAAAATTACGAAAACGTCTATTCTTTTGGAAATCAAGGAAACACTAAAGTAAAATTAAAGAATACACATCCTGTAGAAGTGATTTTTGAAAATTCAGCACTAAGAAAAATGACCGATGGCATAGAAAAACCATCGCTTTTGGGAATTGGTGTATTAGATGAGTTTACTGATTCAACTACAGTAGTAAGATCGAATCTAACAGGAAGTTACAATTTTTCGAACATAGGTGTAGCCATTGCCGTAGGTAAATATTTCAAATTGCCTCCCGAGGCTATCAAACGAGGGATTGAAAAATATGTGCCTACAAACAACCGAAGTCAAATTATTAACTTAGAGGGAAATACCATTTTTTTAGATGCTTACAACGCTAATCCAAGTAGCATGTCCGCAGCCATACACAACATGCTAACAATTGAGAGTTTTGACAAAAAAGTACTCATTTTAGGAGACATGTTTGAATTAGGCAAATTTGCCCTGACAGAGCATCAGAACATCGTAGATTTGGTTGAATCCCATCCTTGGAAAGCTGTTTTTTTTATAGGGGAAAATTTTGCAAAAACCTCTACCAAACACCCTCAATTTAAAACATTTGATGAATTCAAACAAGCATTTTCGTTTTCACAATTTTCAGATTGCCTTATACTAATCAAGGGGTCAAGGGGGATGGCTTTGGAGCGAGTTATTTTATAAGTCTTTACTTTCTTTCATGCTTAAAAACATTCTAAAGGTAAGTTGTCGTTTTTAATTTTAGTCTGCTGACTGTTTGTGAGGCTTTATGGATAAATTATGCATTAATATTTTAAAATCACATCAATTTCATAAGGAAACCATTTGCCATTCCATAAATCTACAAAGAATAAAATTACTTTTTCTTCAATTGGCATTGAAGGACTTAACAACTTACCTGTTACATTTCCTTTTATAATGGATAGGTTAAGTTCTTTTAACATGATGTTGTAATACTTCTCGTTTACTTCACATTTCTCACAAAATATTTTCTCCCCTTCCCAGAAACGAGTTTTTAACTTATCCGAATCTATGAAGGGGTTTTGCTTTTCTTTTTTGTAATATTTGCAGGATTTGTAAATTCTCTCCATTGGCTCTGTGCTGATTTTCTGAAAAGAAGCACAAAATTATGTTTTTCTGCTCAAAATAAAAATTATAACTGAAATTTGAGTCTAAAAAATCTCTATTAAGCCTTTTTTAAACTTACTTGTTGCAAAGAATCATCTCCAAATTTATGGACTGTGACTATTTTCGCTTCTATTCTTGTAGGTAAATTAAAAAACTAATATCTCATCAATGAATAGCCACGCATCGCCTCCTTTGGGTGGGCTTCCTAAGTTTTTAATTTCTATTTTGATGAAGCGTGTTTTTTCTGTAGGAAATTCTAAAGCAAAATCGTGCAATATAGCAAATCCATTGACTGAATAAGGACGTTCGATTTTTCCTTTCGGAGTATATTTTTTCCCATCCTCAGAGGTGAAAAGGCGTATTTCGGTAGGGAAATAAATCCCAGAACCTTGGTTCTCCATAGCTCCAACAACAACTTTGCTTATATCCTGAGGAGTTTCTAAATCAATGTTAATAGTTGCGTTGTCTACTAACCAAGCTAACCATTGTTTGTCATGAAAATCTTTTGTACCACGAACGATATTGGTTAGTGTTTTATTTCCTTGTCCGGAGTAGCTTTTGTGGTAAGTTGGGTTATATGAAGTAGGTTTGCCCATAGCTTTGTGAAACGTTATCGTATTGCTATAAACAGCCGTATGTGGTTTATTATCAAAGAAAACTGCAGCTTGAATTTGGGTAGTTTCATTGATACGCAAGGTGTCCGTGTACGGGATTGCATTGCTAAAGTCGGACTGGTTCAACACATAACGTATGTCTGCATTTGGAGTTTCTGATTGAAGGCTAATTTTCACACTGTTATTGCCGTTATCAAATACTTTTCCTGTGGTTTGGTAGATGGATTTGGCATAGTTGATATCCATTATCTCTAAACGAGCCAATGATTTTTGCAAACGTTGTGCAAAATCAGTCCAGTTTCGTTCTTTTTCAGGTTTCCAAAATACTTCGGACATGGCTAGTAGGCGTGGGAATAACATATATTCGGAATGTTTTTCATTAGGTACATATTCTGCCCAAAGGTTTGCTTGTACCCCTAAAATACGAGAACGTTCCTCGCTACTTAACTCTTTTTCAGAAAATGCTTCATTGTAAATTCGGCTTACAGGCAAATATCCACCAATTGCCAAAGGCTCATTATCAGGCAATCCTTGATATTGGTCGATATAGCCTTGACTGGTCAAAATCACACGATTTCCTTTTTCAGTAGCTTTTTTAACGATGTTGTTACCTCGCCATACCATAACTACCGCATCATCAGCTAATCCACCTTCAATGATTTCGTCCCAACCGATGAGCTGTTTGTTTTTTGACTTTAAAAAAGTATTGATTCGTTTGATAAAGTAGCTTTGTAACTCGTGTTCATTTTTCAAATTTTCGGTTTTCATACGAGCTTTGCACTTTGGACATTTTTTCCATTCAGTGTGTGTAGCTTCATCACCGCCAATATGCACGTATTTACTTGGAAATAAATCGATTACTTCAGTAAGAACATCTTCTAAAAATGAAAAGGTTTCTTCTTGACCAGCGCAGTAGATATCCGTAATTGGCCAAACTCCGCCAGACGGCACAGCTATAGGTCGTTTATGGCAAGATAGTTCAGGGTATGCCGCAATGGCACTCATCACATGAGCGGGCATTTCTATTTCAGGGACTACAGTGATGCCATATTTTGCAGCATATGCTACAATTTCTTTAATATCTTCTTGGGTGAAAAAACCACCATACGTGCCTTTTTCGTTAGGGTCATTGGTTACGCGAGCATTCCAATGTTGGTCGAATTGACCCACACGCCACGCTCCAACTTCCGTAAGTTTTGGATATTTTTTGATTTCAATTCGCCATCCTTCATTGTCCAACAAATGAAAATGAAAGGTGTTGATTTTCAGCATCGCCATTCGATCAATGGTTTTCAAGATATATTCTTTCGGAAAAAAATGTCTAGCCACATCCAACATCAATCCTCGCCATTCATATTGAGGTGCATCGTTGATTTTTACAGAAGGAATTACCCAGTCAATTGTTGTGATTTTTTGACTTTCAATTTCTTTTGGTAGTAATTGTCGTAGGGTTTGCAATCCATAGACAAATCCACGGTAATCCGACGCAGAAATTAAAATTTTGTCGCTATCGGAAGAAAAAGAATATCCTTCTTTGGGTAGATTTTCATCTACAATCAATTGTACGAAATTGGATTTTACGTCGCTATTTGTTACAGTATTTTTAGAAAAATCCCACCCTGAAGCACGATGAAACTTATCAGTAATCAACGTAATAGCAGGGTGTAGCGAATCGTTAGCTATGAATTTTGTTTCTGCTGTAAACTCAAAAAATCCGTTGTTCAACACTACTTGCTCAGGCTTCGGGATTAGTAACAAATCATCTTCGTTGAAATGAAAATTTTTCTTCTCATGGCAACCCATTAACAAGATAGCGAATAATAAAAAGTAAGGTTTCATGGTAATAATTTATAGTTAAGATCTAGTAGTTAACTGTATTGTTGTTGTTCCATTTTTCCTTAGATTAAAAAAGACTCTAAGGAAAATGGATTTCAGTTTAGGTTCGACTTTCTTAAAAGTTTGGACGTAATTGATTTGAATTACTATAAAATTTTTCGATTACGTCAATCACATCATCTTCGGAATCAACCAAATGGAAAAGGTTTATATCCTCAGGGCTGATATTCCCAAAATGCTCCAAAAGAGTGACTTTAATCCAATCTACTAGCCCTTGCCAGAATTCAGTTCCTACTAAAATGATTGGAATACGGTCGATTTTGTGTGTTTGTACAAGTGTTATTGCTTCGAAAAGTTCGTCCAATGTACCAAATCCACCCGGCATCACTACAAAAGCTTGAGAATACTTGACAAACATCACTTTACGAGCAAAAAAATAGTCGAAATTCAGGTTTTTATCACTGTCGATATACGGGTTGTCGTGCTGTTCAAATGGCAAATCAATGTTTAACCCTACCGAAGCTCCTTTCCCGATATGAGCTCCTTTGTTTCCAGCCTCCATAATCCCTGGCCCTCCGCCAGTAATGACACCATATCCTTCATTGACAATTTTTTCAGCAATACGAACCGTCAGTTCGTAGTACTTTGTACCAGGTTTTGTACGAGCCGATCCAAAAATCGAAATACAAGGCCCTATAAGACTTAATTTTTCATATCCATTGACGAACTCGCCCATCGTTTTGAAAATTGACCACGAGTCGTTTGTTTTAATTTCGTTCCAAACTTTTGAATGTTTTATTTTATTCATAATCAATATTTGATATTTTTTTTACTGAATCCGCAAAGTTATGGAACTTTGAAAAGAAAAACAATTCATTTTTTGAAAAAAATCGAAAATTGGAATTTACTGGTATAGCTTTACTTCACAGAATATTTTTAAAGTCAAAAAAGATTACTTATCAGTTTTAAAAACAATAAAAATGATGTTTTTTATGGTGATGACTTTGTTTATTCTTACTACTATGATTTGTTAAAGTGGAATAAGGCTCCACACTCCGACATAATTTTAACAAAATCAAGTAAGGTTAAATTTTTGTTTCCCAGATGTTTAAACGATAGCACCTACGCAAAAGATTTAGATCATACCTACAGATTGGGTTGGTATATCGGTGAAAATCCTCAATGGGAACATTTATTAACACTATCCTTCTATGGGTTGCTTGTCCTTGTTTGCAATATCATTCGAAAAACAAAATGCACAAAAAATTTCCTTTGGTGTATTTGGATTTGTTTCTTTATTAGCTGCTACTTATTTTATAAGTTATGACGATGTGGAAAGGTTTTTTATATTCGTAATAATAGGAAGCTATGTTTGTTTGATGAGCCAAATACGAAAAACATAATAAAAAGAAAACTAAAGAATTCTAATATTAAACTGTTTTGTAAATAGTTTTATTGAGTTCATTATTTATTTTCATATATTGTTCTTTTCCTTAGATGAAAAGAACTAAGCGACAAAGGTAAGCAAAAAGCTGTAATATACAGATTATAAGCGACTTTATTTTTTATCAGAGAAATGTTGGAAAGCAAGGCATAGGGTAATTTGACGGGTAAAAACAAAGTTAGGTTTCTAAATCGTTACCTAATGGTAATTTTAAATATTTTGAATAAAAGACTATATTTCAGTGTTTTGCACTTGTTTTCATAGCGTATGGTAACTCAATAGAAATTAATTTTGTAATTTAAAAAGTTGAGTTATGCAAGTAAAAAAATCAACCTTCAAAGTGCTTTTCTATCTGAAAAAAAATGCTCCTAAGAAAAGCGGAAAAGTCGCCATTATGGGTAGAATTACCATTGATGGTAAAATTGCCCAATTTAGTACTAAGCTCGAAATTTTTCCCAATAAATGGGATTTGAAATTCGGCAAAGTCTTAGGTAAGAGTGAAGAAGCTCTTTCATTAAATCGCAAATTGGAAGAGTTAAGAATACGTTTGGTCAATCAGTACGACCATCTGATGAAAACGGATGGATTTGCTACTGCCGAAAAACTGAAAAACAGCTTTTTATGTATTAGCACAACAGACCATTCTCTTCTAAAATTGTTTAGAAAATTTAATGTCGATTTTTAAAAAATGGTTGCAAAAGATGTTCGTAGCCAACAAACCTTTGCCAAGTATAAAATCGTTTACGAACATCTTTCGAACTTCATTGAATATAAATACCACAGAACGGACATAGACTTTCGAGAATTAACCTTGGATTTTATCAAAGAATTTGATTTTTATCTTCGAATTAATAAGGGATTGACCAATAATTCTGTACGAGCGTATGTAATCCCCATTCTTAAAATGGTTGATATTGCCATTGAAAAAGAAATTATTCATAAAAATCCGTTTTCTAATTATGAAATTTTGGTTGAGGAACGTGATAAAGGTTTTTTACTCAAAGAAGAGATTGAGCAGTTTTTAAATTTGTCTTTCAAAAATAAAACAATTGAGTTAGTTCGTGATTTGTTCGTGTTTAGCTGTTTTACGGGACTTTCATATATTGACATCAAACAACTTAAAAAGAACCAAATTCAAACCTTTTTTGATGGCAATCGTTGGATTCTTTCCCGTAGAAAAAAAACTAGTAATCCTTCCAATGTTCGCCTACTTCCCATTGCTCAAAAAATCATTGATAAATACGAGTCGATTACTAAAAATGATTTAGTGTTTCCTGTTCCTACTAATGTTACCTGCAATCGTTATCTCAAAAAAATCAGTTTAGAGGCAGGTATTAATAAAACAAAATCTTTGAGTTTTCATTGGGCAAGGCATACTTTTGGAACTTTATTTCTCACGGAGGGTGTTCCTTTGGAAAGTGTTAGTAAAATGATGGGACACAAGAATTTAAAAACCACACAGATTTACGCTAAAATCACTAATGAAAAAATCAGTAAGGATTTGGAAAAAGTAGCCCATAAATTTTATAGCTTAGGACAAGGATTTACATCTTCATTATAATGTAATTTATTGTAAATCATATGGTAGAACAAAATATTTTAGTTTTACAATCAGCCGACATAGAAATTGTTTACAATTTCTGTATCGATTTTTTTGTTAGGTTTTATTTAGCTTTTTTTTGGCAATTGTAAAGCAACTTCGTTTCTTAATTAAACCATTGATTACGTAAGTTCCCTTAAATTTTTCCTGTTTTTTTTAAACCCAAAGAGCCAAAAATGGTATTCGTTCTCGAGAGCAAAGGTATTTCTGTGTTTGTAACGCTACCACAAGGTCAAGCCTTTGGTTTTCAAAAAAATCTCCACACCCTGCGGGGTTGTATTTTTTTGAAAAACCTTGTAGCTGCTAAACACAGACCTTTTAGGCTCTCGAAACGACCACCGCATATTCCGGCTCTTTATACGAATAAAAAAATGTCAATAATTATAAACAAACACTTTGTTACTATTGGTTTTTGAAACGACTTCACTCTTCTTCTCATTGCCGAATTAAAAATTTTCAGAGATAGAGAGCGGAAAAAGCAGGATGGACAAAACATTTCGCAAAACGCAACTCAAAAACAAAGAATATGATTGGATAACCTACTAAGTCAATCACAATTGGTATTTCAAAAATGCCATTCCTGTTATGGGATACCGCTTTGATTTTTGAGACGTTTTAAAAACTTTTTTGGTACTACAATACCAACAATGGCACAAGCATAAAGCTCTTGACAAAACAAGCCTTCGGGCGCTACAAACAAATCACATCAAATAAGTACACTTGACGTAGTTCGGAAGTCAGTGGTCGGGTTTGGCTTTTGAAGGTTATTTCAAATCCTCCAAACTCCAAGCGTGAAAACGATACTCATACTTGGTTAATTGCGGGTGTAATTGTAGTAATTGATATACTTTTTGTTTGAGAATTTCTATGTTGATATTGTCTTTTTTGCGTTTTATCTCTGCAAAATCAACGGTCTTTTCCAAGTCATTCACGGCTATGAAATCGATTTCCGTTTCGCCTTTTCTGTCCCAAAAGTTACCAATTTGCGTATATTGCCCCGATTCAATAGCACGGGCTTTGAAAAATTTTTCGAGCATTTGTCCGCTAAATGTGGTGTAATCGCGTTCAATGATTTTGATGAGTTGCCCATATGCACCAATTTCAATAATGTGACTGTATTTATAAATAAATCGAAACCAAAAAGTTAGAAAATTATCTTCCAAAGTGTATTTTACATTTTTGGTTTCACTTTTGGCAAACATTGGCGTATTTTTTCGTATCAGATTAAAATCGCGTTCCATTTTCGTCAGATAACCTCCAATTTCTTTTTTTAATAAATTTTCGATTTCACTTCTAGAATTTTTCCCTTCAGAAATAGCAGTCAAAATACTAAAGTAAATGCTGTACTCTTTACCAAATTCCTCAACAAGCAGGTTTTTCCCCTCGGAGATAAAAATGGAATTTTCATCAATCATTCCTGCAATCATTTTGCTTTTGGTTGTCCAACCGTTATCCATAAAAAGTTGTACATATTTGGCTACACCCCCCGTAAAACTATAAAGAGCCAACAGGTCATCAGGCTCATAATTCGGATTAAAATCCAACAAAACTTCTTTTAAAACTTCTGTTTCAAAGGCTTTGAGTTTGATAAAGTGACTGGCTCTGCCAAACAAAGGTTCTTTGTTATTTTCAAAGATTTTGTACATCAGCGAAACCACCGAACCCGAAACAATCAGATTCAACCGAGCCTTATCCTTGTTTAAATCCCAAATGCGTTGTAAATCGCTGTAAATAGAAGGATTGATTGCTAAAAACTCCTGAAATTCATCAATAATCAAGGTGATGTTTTGTTGATGTGAGAGTCGCACTACATACTCAAAAAGCACTGAAAATGAAGTTACTTCTCCCAAGATAGGAATACCTAATTTTTGACTCAGTTCCTGCTGAAAATCAGCACACAGTAGCATTTCCGATTTTTTGGCGACAAAGAAGTACAGAAAATTGGTGTCTTTATAGGTTTGCAACAAAAGTTGGGTTTTTCCAATTCTTCTTCTGCCGGTAACTACCGTAAGTTGTGCATTTTGCTTTGATTTTTCTGCAATGGAAAGCAGTTTTGCAATTTCCTTTTCCCGATTGTAAAATTTCATATCTTTATTTTTTAAGAAACAATCATTTCCGAAACAACCATTTCGGAAATGCAAAGATATAATTTTATAAATAATAACCTATTATCTATATAACAATAATGTTGTTTTCTCGTGTCATTTTTGGAAATCCTACATACAAAATCAGGTAATTGAGTACATATGTGTGTATGTGTCTAAATGTATATTTCTGTATGTAGATATGTAAGTACGTAGCTACATAGCTATATCCATATATATGTGCGTACAAAGAAACATACACAATTACACACGTATTTACATAAGGAATTCTTTGGTATTATAAGGCATTCAAAGGCAAGGAATGATATATCTGTTAAATGATTGAAATTCGGTTGTTTTGCACAAAAACAAAAGACAATGATTTTGGAAGGTTTTTCTCTCCTTTTCAAAGCTGACTTTAGTGCGACCGATAGGGAGTATTTTCTGTTCACCCGAACAGAGCAAGTTGTGTTTTGAGATGCGGAAAATATTTTCCGCATCTCAAAACCACTTGCCCTTGCAGGGAGCTGAAAACCCCTCCAAAGTCGTGGTTTTTCATATTATTCTATTTCAACTTCTCTACAAATTCTGTTGGGCTTTCATTGTATAAATCTTTAAAACATTTAGCGAAGTAGGAAGGTGATGAAAATCCTATTTCATAAGCAATTTCTGAAATAGTTTTGGTTTTTTGCATTAGTAGTTGTTTGCCTTGTTGTACTCGAATGATTCGGATAAGTTCATTAGGTGAATAATTGGTCAATGATTTTATTTTTCGATAGAGTTGTGAGCGAGAGAGTCCAAGAGCTTCTGCCATTTCATCAATATTCAAATCGGGGTTGGCAATTTGTCTTTGAACATATGTTTTAAATTCGTTAATAAAAAGTTCTTCTACTTTGCCAAGAGACTCTTTTGAGGAAACATCAAGTAATTTACTAGAGAAAATTTCTTGTATTTTCTTACGATTTTCAATGAGTTTTCTTACTCTAACAAGTAGTAAATTCGTATTGAAAGGTTTGGAGATATAAGCATCAGCACCGCTTTCAAATCCAATTTGTTTCTGCTCATCTAAAGAATAGGCTGTAAGCAAAATCACAGGAATATGATTGGTTGAAAGATTGGTTTTCAATAGTTGACAAAGTTCAAATCCATCTTTTTGGGGCATCATTACATCGCTAATAACTAAATCGGGTGTATATTTTTTGGCTTTTTTAAATCCTTCTTCGCCATTAACTGCTTCAATCAAATTAAATTCGTTACAAAGAATATGACAGATAAATTTACGCATATCTTCATTGTCTTCCACAATGAGAACCAAAGGTTTGTCAGGCAGCGTAGACTCGGAAGAGAGGCACATTCTTTCTTCGTTATTTGAAGAGGGTTGAGCTAACAATCTCATTTGTGTTTGTAAAAAACTCGTTTCGTAGATATCCTCCGATATTTCGCTATGTTGGCTAGGTAAATGCACAGAAAAAGTAGTTCCTTCATTGCGGTCACTTTCCACACTAATTGTTCCTTTATGAGCCCACACCAATGATTGTGCTAAAGCCAAACCAATACCTGAACCTTCACTATTGGGATCTATTTTGTAAAAATGTTCAAAGACGTCTGTCAATTTATCTTCCGGGATATAAGATCCTGTGTTGAAAATAGATAAACACACTCCTTCATTTTCTTTCGAAAGAGAAATAACTATTTTTCCGTTATAGTTGACAAATTTTAAGGCATTGGAAACCAAGTTAAAATAAATTTTTTCCATTTTTTCTTTGTCAAAAATAATTTCAAAGGAAGTTGCTTCGGCACGAAAAACAAAATCAATATTTTTTTGTTTTATCCAATTTTCAAAAAATATGTTGATTTCTTCCAAGAATATTTTAAGGTCGGCTCGTACAAAACACATTTTTATTTTTCCGCGTTCGTAACTACGAAATTCGATAAGTTCAGAAATGAGAAACAATAAGCGATGGCTATTTTTTTGGATAAGCAATAGCATTTCACGTTGTTTTTCAGTTAGTTGTTCGTTTTTCAAAAGTGAATCTACGGGTGCTAAAATTAAGGTCAGAGGTGTTTTGAATTCGTGTGAAATATTGGTAAAAAATACCAATTTGGCTTGTGTTGTATCTTCTAATTGCTTGGTAATAAGCTCTAATTGTTCTTTTTGTTTTTGAAGAATATCGGTCTGCCTTTGAATTTTTTCGTTTTTAAGAGCTAACATTTGTCGAGCTCTGTTTTCGGTTCGGTATGCCCGAATGGTAATTAATAAAAATATCATTACTAAGACTATGGCAATGACTGAAATATAGAAAAGTGTCCGTTGATTGGTGTATTTTACTAAACTTTCGTTCAGAGATTGATTAATAGCGTCAATTTTAGCTTGTTTTTCGGTAATTTGTTCTGTTTGAAGTTGTAAGATACGCACATTACTTTTGTCTACAACAGTCGTATGTAATGTATTTTCTTTGGTAAAAGGCCGTTTTTGCAAAATTTTCATCGCTAATTCAACCACTTTGTCTCCTCCCGTTGGGTATAAAAACGAGGCGTTTTGCTTTCCTTGGATAATGTTTTGAACACCCTCGTTCTGTAAGGCATCTACTCCAATGATGAAAGGTTTTCTTCCACTAAATAACAATGAAGCCTCATACGCACCCGAAGCCATTCGATCGTTTAGAGCGAAAATTAAGTCGATGGTTTCGTGTTCGTGATAGATAGAAATCATTTGACTCCTAGCATCATCTTTCAAGAAATTTCCATATACTTCCGCAATGATTTTTATTTCGGGTGTATTGCGAAGAGCATCTACAAAGCCTTGGTGGCGTTCTGTATCAGGGGTAGAACCTTTCCAACCACGTATTTCAACGACATTTCCCTTGCCACCGAGCACCGATGCGGCATATAACCCTGCTTCTTTCCCAATTTGGTAATTATCTGCTCCGATGTAAGCCGTGTAATTGTCAGTTTTAACTTTTCTATCAACTAAGATTATGGGGATGCCTTGTAGATGTGCCTTTTGAACAACAGAAGTAAGAGCCTCTGCTTCATTTGGAGCAATAATAAGTAAGTCTACTTTTTGATTTATAAATTCCTCAATATCTTGTAATTGTTGTTGAGTATTATCCTTTGTGCTTTTTATAATGACTTGTGTCTGTGGATAGAAAGCTATTTCACGTTTAATTTCCTCATTCATCGCCTCGCGCCACAAGTCGTCACTGCACTGTGAAACTCCAACAATGTATTGGGGTGCTTTCTCATTTTGGCAGGCAAACAGAATCAAAAATAAAAATGGATATATAAACCTCATCATTAGATACATTAACGAACACAAAGGTACAAAAAATGACCTGCTTGGAGATGCTTATTTCATAAAAATCTTGCTTCGTTTTTCGGAAATATCAAATCACAAAGATTAAGAATACGATTAGTTTTAATAAAAAATAACTTCGATTTTTTTCTTTTTTTGGAGGTAAAGATATCCACTCAGAGAATATTTTTTTGAAGTTAAATAATTAAGTTTTTGTTTTTAAATGATTTACAAATTCATTTTTTTATTCAAGATTCTAAAATGCAACATTCTTGCTTGTTTTTGACCAATTTTTTACAGTGTCAAAACGTAAATAATCGCAACTTTGTGAAAAATTTAATAGCATATATTGTATATGTATAAATTTAATTAAGTGTAAATTTAGGAACAATATAAAACTATATTAATATGCATCATCTAATAATCAAAAAAATGAACCTGATGTTTTTGATGAGCTTCTTTTGTTGCTATGGGATAATTTCCGCACAACAAGTAAATGTACAAGGAGTTGTAAAATCAAAAACGGATAACGAACCGCTTTTGGGCGTGAGTGTTATTGTGAAAAACAGAGTAGGAATTGGTACAACCACCGATTTTGATGGGAATTACCGCCTCACTGCAAACACGAATGATACATTATCGTTCTCTTATGTTGGCTTTAAGACACTTAATGTAGCCGTTAGTGGACGCACACAAATCAATGTCAGCTTGGAAGAAGATATGGTAATGATTGATGAAGTAGTTGCTGTTGGTTATCGTACTGAACGAAAAGCCGACCTAACAGGGGCAGTTTCGGTAGTAAAAGTCGATGAAATGATGACAGCAGCCGAAAACAACCCAATGAAAGCCTTACAAGGGCGTGTAGCGGGTATGCAAGTAACCAATGATGGAACGCCTTCAGGAGCTGCTACTATTCGTATTCGTGGTGTTGGGACGCTTAATAACAATGATCCTCTTTATATCATTGATGGGGTGCCTACTAAAGCGGGAATGCACGAACTCAATTCCAATGATATTGAAAGCATTCAGGTACTTCGTGATGCTTCGGCAGCGAGTATTTATGGGTCACGTGCGGCAAATGGGGTTATCATTATCACCACCAAAAAAGGAAAACAAGGAGCAATAAGAGTCGATTTTGACCATTACACCACTATTTCTTCTTTCCAATCGCAAATTGAGACTTTGAACTCTGATGAGTATGCGAGGGTACTTTGGAAAGCCTTTAAAAACAGTGGGCAAGATCCAAACACCAATCCTATTGGTATCATGTATGACGAAGGGATAGATGCTTCGGGGAATACTGTCTTAAATCGTTTACGTTATCCAAGTGAATTTAAAGATAAAATTGGACGTATTTTGCTTCCTGCTGATACTGATTGGTTTGATG
The DNA here is from genome assembly GCF_000827555.1 of Capnocytophaga canis. Taxonomy (GTDB): domain Bacteria; phylum Bacteroidota; class Bacteroidia; order Flavobacteriales; family Flavobacteriaceae; genus Capnocytophaga; species Capnocytophaga canis. The sequence goes on along the minus strand of NZ_CDOI01000149.1, from coordinate 8,602 downwards.
AAGTTACTAGAACAGGTGTGGCTCATTCTTACAATCTATCAGTTTCAAACGGTACTGAAAAAGGAAATTATTTCTTATCGTTAGGATACTATAAGAACGAAGGATTAGTAAAATATTCAGATTTTTCACGTATTTCAGCACGTATCAATTCCGATTACAAACTTTTAGATGGAGTTGTTACCATTGGTGAGAATTTAACAATCAATCGCACAAGTGAAGTTGGGCAAAATATCATTGAAGGTGCTGTCATTGCCGCTCCATTCATCCCTGTAAGAACTGCTGACGGAACGGGTTGGGGTGGTCCCGTAGGAGGAATGCCCGACCGACAAAATCCAGCACGTGTTATCCACGATGGGCAAAACAATCGTTTCAACTTTTGGAGAACTTTTGGAAATGTTTTTATCAACATACAACCCTTGGATAAACTTAATTTCCGTTCAAGTTTCGGTCTTGATTATGGTAATTATTTCAAACGAGGACTTAATCACTCTTTCATTTCAGGTTTTTTGGAAGAACCAAAGGCACTTACCTTTTCAAGTTTAGAACAAGCACATTGGCTCAAATGGAATTGGTCAAATACCATTACGTATGACTTTGAATTGGGAAGCCATCGTTTTGAAACTCTTGCAGGTATGGAAATGTTCCGTCAGAACGATACTGATTTTTCTGTCCGTGCGTATGATTTTGCAGTCGAAACTCCAGATTATATGTGGCCTAATTTGGGAACAGGAAGAGTAACAGGAACAGGGTTATCGTCCGGATACAGACTATTTTCTTTCTTTGGAAAGGTAAATTATGCCTTTGCTGACCGCTATTTAGCTTCGGTTACACTTCGTCACGATGGTTCTTCACGTTTTCATAAAGACAATCGTTGGGGAACGTTTCCTGCCTTCAATTTAGGTTGGCGTATTTCACAAGAGTCTTTTATGGAAAGCCTACAAAACACAGTTTCTGACCTGAAATTGCGTTTTGGTTGGGGACAAAACGGAAACCAAGAAATTGGGAATTATTCCATCTACAATATTTATGTGCCTTATTATGGTGTAACAGGAGATTACATATGGAATTCTATTTGGAATACCTCCTACGACATCGAAGGTAAAAATTCAGGGCAATTGGCATCGGGCTTTAAACGCGACCGATTGGGTAACAAAGAACTAAAATGGGAAACTACTACACAAACCAACTTTGGACTTGACTTTGCTTTCTTTGACAATTCACTTTATGGTTCTGCTGAATATTATATCAAAAAAACCAAGGATATTTTGGTCGAACCTCCATACGCAGGTATCAAAGGTGAGGGAGCACATCAATGGGTAAATGGTGCAGCGATGGAAAACAAAGGTTTAGAAATTTCATTGGGTTATCGAAACGAAACAAGTTTCGGACTGAAATATGACCTTAATGCCAATTTCTCAACCAATAAAAATCGTATTACGGAACTTCCTGAATCGGTAGTAAATGCTTATGGTGGAAACGGAAGAGGAGACAATATTTTGGGACGTCCATTAGGTTCTTTTTACGGCTATGTAGCTGATGGCATTTTTAAATCTCAATCAGAGGTTGATAATCACGCAACACAAGAAGGAAAAGGAGTTGGACGTATTCGTTATCGTGATTTAAACAATGATAACATAATCAACGATGATGACCGCACTTGGATTGGCGACCCACATCCGGACTTTATCTATGGACTCAATGTCAATTTAGAATACAAAAATTTTGACTTAACATTCTTCTTGCAAGGAGTTCATAACGTGGATATTGATAGTGCTGTCAAACGCCATACTGATTTTTGGTTCTTCGATACGTACTCTAACAAAGGAAAACGTCTTCTTGATGCTTTCGACCCTGTAACGAATCCAAATTCTGATATTCCAAGTGTTTCAAACCTCAACCCAAATGACGAAGGACGCTTTTCTACTTATTTCGTTGAAAATGGTTCATACCTAAAATTACGTAACATACAATTAGGGTACTCTCTTCCACAAAGTTTATTGGAAAAAGTAAAAATGAGTAAAATGCGCTTTTACGTTAGCGGACAAAATTTATTTACTATTAAAAGCAAAAACTTCTCAGGGAAAGATCCTGAAAACCCGAACTACGGTTATCCGATTCCAATGACATTTACCGTAGGTATCAACACCTCTTTTTAACTTTAAACATAATTAAAAAAATGAAAAATATAATATATACAGCTTTTTTAAGCTCCTTCTTTTTAGTAAGTTGTAATTTCCTTGATGAAACTCCACAAGGTATAATGACTGATGAAGAAGTAAAAACACAAGTTGAAGGATTAGTTACAGCTGCTTATTCAGCTTTGGGTAACGACCATTATGATGTGCCTTTTAGCCTTTGGCCATACGGAAATGTACGATCCGATGATGCTTATAAAGGGGGAGGTGACTTAAACGACATTGGTGTATTCCACTTCTATGAAATCTCCCAAAATATTCAACCTACTTTTGGAGAACCTGATAAATTATGGTTTAGTTGTTTTCAAGGGATTTCACGTGCAAACAACGCTTTGAGACTTCTGAAAGAGTCATCGTTTGAAAAGAAAAATGAACGAATGGGCGAAATGTATTTCATACGTGGGCATTTTTACTTTATGCTGAAAAGAGTTTTTGGACATATTCCTTTTGTTGATGAAAATACACCTGATAACGAATATGAAAAAACACCTAACACCTTGCCTAACGACGAACAATGGGCGTGGATTGTGAGCGACTTCAAAAAAGCCTACGATTTGCTTCCCGAAAATCAGCCTCAGAAAGGACGTGCTAATAAATATGCCGCTGCAACATATCTCGCCAAAGCCTATTTATACAAAGCTTACAGACAGGACGAAGCAAATAACGTAACTTCCATCAACTCTAACGATTTGGAGGAAGTACTAACTTACACTAATGAGGTAATGACTTCAAGTTATGGACTAGAAGAGGATTTTGCTTTCAATTTCCTCCCTGGTGAATATGAAAATGGAAAAGAATCCATTTTTGCTATCCAATATTCTCACGAAGATGGAACCGCTTACGGAAGACTAAACTGGGGTGATGTACTTTCTACCCCAATGGGATTAGGCTGTTGTGATTTTCATAAACCAAGCCAAAACTTAGTTAATGCTTTCAAAACTTCTAACGGTATTCCACAATTTGATTCCTATAACAATGTTAATTACAACGCATCAAGTGATAAGGTTGATCCAAGGTTATTTCATACAGTTGCAATTCCTGGACTTCCATATAAGTACAACACGAATCGTATTTATAAAGAAGATTGGAATAGAAACATAAATATTTATGGTGTATATGCTTCACTTAAAGAAAATGTTGACCCTGATTGTCCTTGCTTTAAGAATATTAATCCATTTAGAGGAAATTCTAAAAATCGAATTGTTTTACGTTATGCCGATGTACTGCTGATGCGTGCAGAAGCTTTGATAGAGTTAAACCGTCATAACGATGCACTTGTATTAATCAACCAAGTACGTACACGTGCCAAACAAAGTACATCACTTATCGGATACGCTTCTAATGTAGATATCGAGCCTTACAGTAATAGTAATTGGACAAAAGAATATGCCCAACAAGCCTTACGCTGGGAGCGTCGTTTAGAATTTGCTATGGAAGGTGAGCGTTTCTTTGATTTAGTGCGTTGGGGCATTGCTCACGAAGTACTTAATGCCTACTATATTTCCGAAGCAACCCGACGTCCTGCTATTTATTCAAATGCTCGTTTTACAAAAAACAAAAATGAGTATATTCCTATACCGCAACAACAAATCGGTTTTGTAAAAGGAATTTATAAACAAAATGTAGGATTTTAATAAAACATCTTGCTGAGATACTTATAAACCTTTGTCAGAGATTAAATCTTTGACAAAGGTACTCTTCCTAACTCATTTTTAAGATAATTTGGAGAATAAAATAGTTTCAAGAAGAAGTATTTAGTGATTTTAGAGAGTTACATCTATAAAAAACTTACAAAAGATATGGAATTTTAATCATACACACGAAATTGTTAATGAAAAATATTAGAAATAGTAATTCTCTTCAACAATGATAAATAAACATACAAATATGAAAATAAAAATAGTATTAAGTGGATTGTTAATAACATTGCTAAGTGGCTGTAATTCCACTGGTGATATTAGTATTGACGATTTTGAGTCTGGTAACTTTGATAAATGGAGCATTGAAGGTGATGCTTTTGGTGAAAAACCTATTGAAGGAAGTTATAAAGGACAACAACCTGTAAGTAATTTTCAAGGAAAATTCCTTGCCAATAGTTTTCAAGGTGGTGATGATACGCGTGGGGTACTTACCTCAAAAGAATTTACTATTGAACGCGATTACATAAACTTCCTTATCGGAGGAGGAAAAAATGAAGACACTTATGTTGAACTTATTATCAACGGAAATAGTGTGTATCGTTCGCATTCATTTGTAGAAAGCGAAGCATTGCAGTGGCTCACTTGGGATGTAAAAGCCTATCATAACCAAAAAGCAATTATTCGCATTGTGGATAATCAGCGAGGTGGTTGGGGGCATATTCTCATTGACCAAATTGAACAAGGAAATAAAGCTAAAAGTGTTTTTATGACCAATTATAAACTATCCTTTGACGCTAATCAAAAATATATCCTTTTACCAATTGAAAAAGAAGCTCCCGAAGTAGCTATTCAGCTCTCAGTTGATGGTAAAAATATTGGTGAGCAAATGAACGTTCGCTTGGCACAAACTCACATAAATTATTGGTTTCCTATACATATTGATGCTTACAAAAGCAAAAAAATAGAACTTGCTTTCGCTCCAATAAAAACTACGGACATTTGGTATCAACAAATAAAACAATCGGATACATTTGAGTACAATTACGACGAAACGTATCGCCCAATATATCATTTTTCTCCACCTTATGGCTGGATGAATGATCCTAACGGAATGGTTTACAAAGATGGAGAGTATCACCTATTTTATCAATATAACCCATACGGGACGCGTTGGGGTAATATGCACTGGGGACACGCAGTGAGTAAAAACCTTCGTAAGTGGGAACATTTGCCTGTTGCTTTGTTTCCTGATGCTCTTGGGACAATATTTTCAGGAAGTGCCATTATTGATAAAAGCAATACAGGAGGTTTTGGTAAAGATGCCTTAATTGCCATTTATACCTCAGCAGGGAAAAACCAAACACAATCCATTGCATATAGCCTTGATAATGGACGAACCTTCACTACTTACGACCAAAATCCTGTATTGACGGACCCAAATATTGTTGATTTCCGCGATCCAAAAGTATTTTGGCACGATGCATCTGCACAATGGATAATGTCACTGGCTACCTCACAAACCATTACTTTTTATGGCTCTAAAAACCTAAAAGAATGGAACAAGTTGAGTGAATTTGGAGAAGGCATCGGCTCGCACGGGGGCGTATGGGAATGTCCCGATTTATTCCCTTTAACCTATGACGGAAAAACCAAGTGGGTACTTTTTGTAAGCATTAACCCTGGAGGACCAAATGGAGGAAGTGCTACACAATATTTCATTGGGGATTTCAACGGAAAAACCTTTACTCCCGATACAATGAACTATCCTCTTTGGCTTGACTACGGACGAGATAATTATGCAGGTGTTACTTGGAGTGATATTCCCGCTACGGATGGTCGTCGCCTCTTTATTGGGTGGATGAATAATTGGGATTATGCTAACAATACGCCTACGGAAAATTTCTGTAGTGCAATGACACTTCCGAGAGAGTTGAAATTGGCTCACAATGGCGAACATTTGGTAGTAAGTAGTATCCCTGTGAAAGAACTTAATGAGTTACGTAGAGAAAATCAAAGGTTTGACAATCAGAAAATTGAAAAGAGTTACACTTTTGATAAACTACTCAAAGACAATGTAGGAGCTTACGAAATGGAATTTGTTGTAAAACCACAAGGAGCAACTGCTTTTGAATTCAAATTGTTCAATCAAAATAACGAACAAATGCGTTTTATTTTCGATTTGAAAAATAAAACCTTGGCGGTTGACCGTTCTAAAAGTGGTAAGGTTGATTTCAGTGATAACTTTGCTCAAACTGTTATCAATGCCCCACTTCCAACAAAAAATAGCTACAAAATTCGCCTATTTGTTGATAAAAATTCTACCGAAATTTTCGTAAATGATGGAGAAGTGGTACAAACTAACACGATGTTCCCTACGGCAGCATATAATTCCTTATCATTTGATAATGAGCAAGGCATAATAAGTGTTGAAAATATAAATGTTTATAATCTAAAATAACAAAAAGATGACAAAAAAATCTATTTTAGGCAGTTTATTGCCTGTTATGTTAGCTTTTTTCTGTATGGGGTTTGTTGACCTTGTAGGAGCAGCTGCCAATTATGTGAAGGATGATTTTAATTTAAGTGATACGGTTGCCAACACGCTTCCTTCTATTGTATTCTTTTGGTTTTTGCTATTTTCTGTACCCACGGGCGTACTGATGGGCAAAATTGGACGTCGCAAAACTGTAATTTTGAGTTTGATAGTTACCGCCATTTCGTTGGTAATTCCGTTTCTTCATTATTCATATATTTCGATGCTTATTTCATTTTCACTTTTAGGAATTGGAAATACATTGATGCAGGTAGCTATCAATCCGCTACTATCAAGCATTGTAAAAGGCGACAAATTAGCGAGTTCGCTCACTTTTGGTCAATTTATTAAAGCGATAGCCTCATTTATTGCTCCTATTATAATGGCTCGTACAGCATTGGCTTATGACAATTGGAAAATATTGTTCCCAATCTTTACTATTATTTCAGTAATTGCTATTGTTTGGCTAGGGTTTACTTCCATAGAAGAAGAGAAACAAGAGGGTAAAAGTGCTTCGTTTGCTGAGTGTTTTTCATTATTGGGTAACAAGTTCATTTTCCTTTGTTTCTTAGGAATAATGTGCCACGTGGGGATTGATGTTGGCGTGAATGTTACCGCTCCGAAATTACTTATGGAGCGTGTAGGTGTAAGTTTAGAAGATGCTACTTATGCTACGAGTGTTTATTTTCTGTTTCGTACGATAGGTGCTTTCAGTGGAGCGTTTATTTTATCATTCTTTTCGCCTAAGAAATTTTTTACTATTGGCGTAATTTGTATGGTAGCCGCAATGGTAGGATTTTTTATATTTGACACAAAAACAGCTCTTTATGTGGCAGTTGCATTGGTTGGTTTTGGTAATTCGAATATTTTTCCCATTGTCTTTTCACAAGCGATGTATGCTCTACCCAATAAAAAGAATGAAGTTTCAGGTCTGATGATTATGGGACTTTTCGGCGGAACGATATTTCCATTCTTTATGGGACTTGCTACTGATGCGGTTAAATCACAAACGGGAGCATTAATAGTACTTAGCATTGGTGTGGCTTATTTAATCTTAATGACACTAAATTTAAAAAGAAAAACGACATAATATATTCAAAAAGTGTCGTTCCCTTGCAAACAAAAAGTATAAAAAATTAATTATATCCAAAAGGCTATTTTCTCAAGAAAAATTGTTCCTTTTGTAAGAAGTATCAAATTATCAACATATTAAAAAGAAAAACAAATGAAAAATATAGTTGTAGGTTTGGGAGAAATCCTTTGGGATGTATTTCCTGAACGAAAAATATTAGGTGGAGCACCTGCTAATTTTGCGTATCACGCATCACAATTTGGTTTTGAAGGCTATGTTGTGAGTGCCGTAGGTTCTGATGTATTGGGGCACGAAATTCTACGAAGTTTAAAGCGTAAAGAATTGAATGCACTTGTAGAAACCGTTGATTTCCCAACAGGTACGGTGCAAGTAACCCTCAGCGGAGCAGGTATTCCGCAGTATGAAATTTGTGAAAATGTAGCTTGGGACAATATTCCCTTTACCACAGAAACCGAGAATTTAGCAAAAAAAACACAAGTTGTTTGTTTTGGCTCACTAGCACAGCGAAGCGAAGTTTCTCGGCAAACTATCCACAAATTTATTCAAACTATGCCTCCCGATAGTCTTAAAATCTTTGATATTAATTTGCGATTGAACTATTACACGAAAGAAATCATTGACGAGTCGCTCAAACTCTCCAATATGATGAAGCTCAATGATGAAGAAGTGGTGAAAATAGCGAATCTATTCGGTTGGCAAGGTACAGAGGAAGAAATTTGTAAGCGATTATTACAAGAGTATGGTTTGAGAATCGTGATTTTAACCAAAGGTACACAAGGAAGTTATGTTTTCGCAACTGATAAGATCAGTTTTGTACCATCGCCCAAAGTACACGTGGCTGACACGGTAGGTGCAGGCGATTCATTTACAGCGGCTTTTGTGGCAGCCTACCTCAATGGGCAATCCGTTGAAGAAGCACAACAATTGGCTACCGAAGTCGCTGCCTATGTATGTCAACAACACGGAGCAATGCCTAAACTTGCTGATGCGTTCATAGAGCTTTTTAGAAACAGAGCTTAGAGCTTTAAAAATTAAAATTAATCTGTAAAAAAGGCGGTAGTGTTTCCCAAAGTATGATACTCAAATCCACCCAAAATTGATGTAGAAAAACACAATTTCAAAGGCTTTTATATGGTTTTCA
>NZ_CDOI01000148.1 GCF_000827555.1 Capnocytophaga canis | reverse complement strand
GGGTTCTTAGCTCAGCTGGTTCAGAGCATCTGCCTTACAAGCAGAGGGTCACTGGTTCGAATCCAGTAGGACCCACAGAAAAAAATCTTCAAGTTTGCTTGAAGATTTTTTTTGTTTATAATCGTAGATTATTTTGTTATTTTTATCTATTTGTTTGATTTTTAGTTGTTTAGGTGTTGCAAAATACCGTTCAATTCATATTCATATTCATATACAGTACCATCAATACCAAGTCCGTATATTTTTTTAAACTCTTCATCTACTGAAATATCTAAAAGATATTCATCAATTTCTAAAACATACTGTGGTTTTCCGTTCCAATCAAGAACTTCAACCGTAACAGGCTTAGCAATTTCATAAGATTCTTCCTCCACTTGGTCTAATTTCAAAGCAAATATATACTCGGAGGTAGTAGCAACATCGCAATAATAGGCATGTTTTACCACTCCTTCATTGTCTATTGCCTTTTCAACATCTGTTGCTGAACCCAAAGATACTGAAAACGATTTTTTGGCATCAACCAAAGAAACAAAATTTATTTGATTCAAGGCTTCCATAGCCCCAACTATCCAAGTTTTATCACTTTTAGCAGCCCAAATACTTTGGTATAAAACTGTAAAATGCTTCGATGAGTTTGGATATATAGGTTTGTCAAAAACAGTAGTTTGGGTTATAGGGTTAAAAAACGTAAGCCAATAGTTACTATTTTTCATCGTTTCCAATACGAAAAGGGAATCTTTTATAAAAAAAGCGTAGGCAGAAGCCTCGTTAAAACGAACTACCTGATCTATCTTTGCAGATTGATTTGATATTGATTCCGAAACATTTAACAATTTCAACTTTCGAGAAGTTACATCGTTTATCCATAAACTATTTTTTTCGTTTCTTTGTTTAATGATTCGAGCATTGATTACATCATTTGGCCCTCCACCTCGGTTTAATACACTGGCTTCTAAAACTCCTTTTTTATTGAAAATTTGAAGTAAGCTTTTGGATTCAGTATTTTCAGGAGTACTCAAAAAAATATGCCTTGAGTCATTAGCTACGCTAAAAGCTCCTAAAATACTATCAATCAACACTTTTGACTTCAGTTTGATTCTTTCAATTTTTTCAACGTTCTCAACTTTAATTTCCTCAGGAAGGACGGAAGCCCTCTCTTTTTTAGAGCAAGAAAAAAGAATCAGTGACAGGAGTAAGAAAAAATATTTATTCATTGTGTACAGTTTAAAAATCATTTTTAGTTCAGTTCTTCAAAAGTAGGTGGATTCAATTAATAGCTTCATCTGTGGTAAATACAGCAATTTCTTCTGTTTCCCAATTTATTAAATACATATATTTTCCTTGTTTGTCCACAGAAAAGTGTGTATAGTATTTAGGTAAGTGAAATATGCAAACAGGATTTGCTTCCCAATCAAAAACGAGAATCATACTATTATCTTGCTCTTTTCTTGAATCATTATAAAGACAATAAACATACTCATCTGTGCTGTCAATGGCATCGAAGAATGTATTTTGCAAATATTCTTCTAATTTTTCATCTTTAATTACAATTTCATCTTGAAAATGGACAGACTTATAAACTTTTTTTGATTCAACCGAAGCAAAATCTATTTTTGGAAAAGAAAAATATACAGAGGCAAATCTATTGTTATTATAAGTTGATAATTTCTGTGATAGATGGTGTTTGTCAGCTGATAATTCCAATTTATAATTATTGCCTATTCCTGTTCTATTCTGTTTGTTTTCATCAATTAAATAGTAAGTACAATCTTCAAAATCCTCACTGTATAGATATTTTCCTGCCTCTGTAACAAACATATCTCTTGCTTGAACATTCAATACAGAAGAAAAGTTAATCATAGTGTCTATTGCTATTTTGTTTTCCAATATGCTTTTATCTATGTTTATTTTTGAAAAAACAGATTTCGCTCTGTCGAAAACAAAAAAAGCATTATCCTTAAATTGTGCTGAATAAAGTGGAGCTATAAAATCCATAGGACCCTGTCCTCTGTAACACAATTCCATTTTTTTCAGAGTATCTTTTTTAGAATAAACTTCGAAAAAATAATCACTTTTACGTTTGAGTAACAAAAAATAATCATTGGTTGTATATACAGCGGTCACTCCAATAGCTTCATTTTTAATGATTTTGTTTATCTCCAAAGAATGTCTCTTCGGAAAATCTTCTAAACGTATCAAATTGCCTTTTGTCTGTTCTTTACACGAAGAAAGAAATACAAGAAACAATATAACCCTTCCGTATTTTATGCTATTTAGTATCATATAGTAATTAAAAAAAATAGTATTTATACTTAACAATTTGTGATAATTTTATATTTTGTTTTTATCTCATAAAGTCTCAAAATATTCATAAAAAATTTTTACGCTGATAGATGTTTTCAATTTTAAAACAACTAAAAACAAACTCTATTGAATTTAAAACATTCTTTTTTACACTCTATCTCATATAAATTCGTCTATTTTATTCAAGTTTAAAGCTACAAACTAAATAAAATAGACGAAATAAATTGAAAATAAAAACAGAATTCTAATTATTCATCTGCTTATCCAAATTAGTAAAAACATTTACTAACTCTTCCTCTACCTTTTTCATCATAAACTTTTATCTTACAATTAGAACAATCATAATATGTAAATCCAACCTTAACAACAGATTCATTATAACAAATTTTGTATCTCGTTCCTGCTCCTCCGTTCTCCCCATCAGCCAGTGCTTCCAGATTAGCTAATGTTAACTCATTCAATTCAGTTGTATCCTTATTGATACTCTGATTAATTCCATAACCGTCTGTAGCTACAATCCCAATAACTAATAGGCTTTTCAAAACATTTTTTTATGAGAAATTGATTTTTAATTTTATGGCTCACAAGTTACAAAATATTTTTTAATTAACAAACATTTGTTTAAAAAATGTTTCAATCGAAAGTGTTGTTATGAATTTTGCATCTATGGATTTTCGATTACTTTTTTTAGTTATTCAAATTTTTAAATGCTATTTAAAATGTTAAAACTGGCTTTTTTTAGAAAAATACTTCTTTTTGTGTATTTGGAATAAAATTAAGGCTCCAATTCCAAAGAAAAGGACTAAAAATACCACCGAATTTCGCATATTGTTGGTCATTTGGTCAATGATACCGTAAATTCCCATACCGATAACAATACCAATCTTTTCTGAAACGTCGTAAAAACTGAAAAAAGAAGTTGTATCCTTTGTTTTTGGTAAATATGTGGAATAGGTGGAGCGTGAAAGTGTTTGAATGCCTCCCATGACCAACCCTACTAAGGTGGCTGTGGCGTAAAAATGCCAAGGTAAATAGATGCAATATGCAATCAAACAGATACAAATCCAAACACAGTTTAATACGATGAGAGTGAGGATTTGCCCCATCTTTTTTACGCTCCAAACTGTCAATTTTGCTCCTACAATGGCTATTAATTGAATTATCAGAATGCTGACTATCAATCCTATGGTGCGTTCTTCTGTATCTTTCCATTGAATTTCTTGCTCTCCGAAGTAGGTAGCGACAAGCATCACAGTTTGTACGCCCATGCTATATACGAAAAATGCTAAAAGAAATGTTTTTAGGAGTTTGTTTTCTTTGAGTTGCTGTTGTACGTTTTGCAATTCTTTGTAGCCATTCAACAGAAATCGTTTGCTGAATTTGTTGCGGTCAGTTTCAAAATTAGGTAAATGACGGAAAGAATACTGACTGAAAATAATCCACCAAAAGCCTACCGTTACAAACGAAATTTTCATTGCCGTTAAGGTAGCTTCTTCCTCAGAGCCTTCGATTCCAAAAACAGAAGGAAACATGACCATCGCTAAGTTGAATATCAGCAATATACACGAACCTATATAACCCATGATGAAGCCTTTTGCACTGACTTCGTCGTACTGTTCAGGCAAAGCAATATCTGGCAAATAGGAATTGTAGAAGACGATACTTCCCCAGAAACCAATGACTCCGAACAGATAGCATAGCAATCCAAAATAAATATTTTCTAATGAAAACCAATACAAACCAATACAAGAAATAGCCCCCAAATAGCAGAAAAATTTCATGAATGTTTTTTTCTTCCCTAAGTAGTCCGCAATACCACTCAAAATGGGTGAAATTACTACAACTATCAAAAAAGCCAAAGCTGTAACAAAAGTAATTGCTGCAGTGTTTTTAACACTAAATCCGAATAAATCAATGTGAGTTATATTGGCAATTTTGAATAGTAAGCCGTAGAAAATCGGGAAAATTGACGATACTATCGATAAACTATATACCGAGTTTGCCCAATCGTAAAAAATCCATGCTTTTAGTAGCTTTTTGTGTCCTCTGGGATGTTGTTCCATATTTTTTACTATTTAAAGAATCATCTCGACTTTCGAAAGAGTTCTTTTTCAGTAAAAAGTCGAGATAGTTCTTAATGATTTCATGTGGTGGTATGTAATTTTCAAAAGGATTAACCACTATTTTTTCACTTTAAACACAAGTGACTCCAGCGGAGCGATATCTACCCGCATTTTTCCAAAGCCATTGGCCACGTTTAGTGTGGTTTGTTTTGTTTGATATAAATCATCTGTTAGGGAGTAATTACCGTCATTTAAAAACCAACTTCCGATGATGAACTGAGGAATTTGCAAATCGAACCCAAAGCTATCGCTTTCACTGAAGTTAACGATGATAATCCATTGATTTTCTTCATCGCCACGTACAAAGGCGTAGACCTTATCGTTATAGAATTCAGTGTTTTCGCGGTTATATTTATGAATGTCGGCGTAAAATCCTGTAACGGGAATGTGCAATAGTCGTTTGTAGAAATCACGCAGATGTTTTTCATTGTCAGATAGTTGTCCTCCGTCAAATTGTTTGTTGTTCATCCATCGCTGGTGAGCAGGTACGCCAACGTAGTCAAAAATAGAAGTTCTGGAAGGACTGCCAAAACCACCTTTTTCAGCTCCTTTTTCACCTACTTCTTGTCCGAAGTAAATCATAATTGGAGCATCGCTGATGAGCGTTGAAACTGTCATTGCTGGTTTTGCCTTTTCAGGGTAACCTGCGAACTCTGGTGATGCGATGCGTTGTTCGTCATGGTTTTCCAAAAAGTGAAGCATATTTTTAGCAATGTCCGCCAATTCGTGTTGGATAGGAGCAATAGCATCAGTGGATCGGCCATAGGAAACGATATCCCGTAGGGTGTCATACAATTGAACTTTATCATAGAGATAGTCCATTTTCCCCTTATGAATATAATCACGATATGCTTTTGGATTGTAGATTTCGGCTAATAAAAAAGCTTCCGGATTTTTATTTTTGATATTTGAATTGAGATAACTCCAGAATTCTACAGGAACCATTTCAGCCATGTCAAAACGGAACCCATCCACTCCTAAATCTAACCAGAATAAGGCTATGTCTCTAAATTTTATCCAAGTATTCGGAACCGTTTTATCTTTCCAAAATTGGTAATGTTCGTGGTGATTTTTATCGTTGAAATCGTCCGAAAGTTCTGGAAAATCCTTAATTCCATCAGGTCTAACTCCAAAATTGAGTTTTACTGTTTCATACCAATCGTTGAAATCTGGTTTTGATTTTCGAGAACCGTTGCCAGTCCATTTGGCAGGAAATTCATGAAATTTTCCGTCAATCAACGGATGTTTTTCTCCTCCAAGAGGCTCGTAGCCAGTTGCATAGTTTGGAAGTTCGAAAGTTTCGTTTGGATTGTAGTAAAAGTTATTGTTTACGTGATATGCTACCGAAGTGTCATCATCTTCTCCGAATCCTTTTACGCCTTTGGGTTTTGAAACGCTTTCATATTTTCTTGCTACGTGATTAGGAACAATGTCAATAATGACTTTCAATCCGTGTTTGTGGGTGCGTTCTACCAAATCTTTAAATTCCTGTAATCGATTTTCAGGATTTTCTGCCAAGTCGGGATTTACATTGTAGTAGTCTTTAACAGCATACGGCGAACCTGCACGTCCTTTTACTACTTCTGGATCGTCATTGCTGATTCCAAAAGCCGTGTAATCATTTACTAAGGCATGATGTGGGACGCCCGTAAACCAAATGTGAGTAACTCCTAAATCCCTGATTTCCTCTAAGGCTTTGTCAGTAAAATCAGAAAACTTCCCAACTCCATTTTCTTCTTTTGTTCCCCAAGGTTTGTTGGAGGTATTAGTGTTTCCAAACAGACGCGTAAATACCTGATAGACTACCTTTTTCTCGTTTTTTTTCATCTCTTTTGTTGCTTTTTCTTCTATTGTGCTTTTACAAGCGGTTGCAAAAAAAAGAAAAATTAGTGTAGCAAACGCAATTGCGGTTGTATTTTTTTTCATAAATAGATTTTTTGTAGGCAAAGATACGGATTTTAATTTTTGTTTTTGAGGTTGATTTGATTCTTCTTGTAATAAATTTAAAGAGGCAACTAAACTATGCTCCCAATGTTTTATTTTAATCATTAAACCTTGGAGATTTAATCTCAAATTTCTCACGCTACACATTAGAAAGTATTTAATCCATTGACAGAGGATAAGTATCAAAGTTCAAATATAATACCTGTATACAGTGGTTTGGACTCCATTTTTGAAGTCAAATATTTTCTAAATCTTTTTGCATAAACCATGAAAAAAACTATATTTGTCGAGAAATACAAAAACGATAAATAATGTCAAATATTCAACAGTTAACAGACCTTACTACGCAGGTGCGTAGAGATATTTTAAGAATGGTTCACAAGGTAAATTCAGGACACCCAGGCGGTTCGTTAGGTTGTACTGAATTTTTAGTTTGCCTCTATAACGAATTGATGGAAATCAACACCAATTTTGAGATGGATGGCAAAAATGAAGATCTCTTTTTCCTTTCAAACGGGCATATTTCCCCTGTATTTTATAGCGTTTTAGCTCGAAAAGGTTATTTTCCTATTAGCGAATTAAACACGTTTCGTTTGCTAAATTCTCGTTTGCAAGGACACCCAACGCCACACGAAGGATTGGAAGGCGTTCGTATTGCTTCAGGATCTTTAGGGCAAGGGCTTTCAGTTGGGATTGGAGCAGCACTGACCAAAAAACTTAACGGAGATACGCATTTGGTGTACACTCTTCATGGTGATGGCGAATTGCAAGAAGGACAAATCTGGGAAGCTGCAATGTATGCTGGAGGAAAAGGCGTTGATAACCTGATTGCTACCGTTGATTATAACAAAAAGCAAATTGATGGAAGCACGGATAACGTTCTGCCTTTAGGTGATTTACGTGCTAAATTTGAAGCCTTTGGTTGGCAAGTAATTGATATTGAGAAAGGAAACGACATCACTTCTGTTTTGGAAGGAATGAAAAAAGCCAAATCGTTGACAGGCAAGGGAAAACCAGTATGTGTGCTTTTACATACCGAAATGGGTAATGGTGTTGATTTTATGATGGGAACTCACGCTTGGCACGGAAAAGCTCCGAATGATGAACAACTCGCCAAAGCTCTCGCACAAAATCCTGAAACATTAGGGGATTACTAAAAACCTCACCATAATTTATATGACTTCTATTTGAAATGAAAGAAACAACATTCGATTTTTTAGAAAAACTGAAAGGAGTAATGAACTTTGTTATCTTTGATATTAAAGGTAGCACTTTCACGTTACTAACTTTGGTGTATTTGATTGTGTCGAGTGTACTACTCGTGTTTCTGGCTAAAAGGCTGACTCATTTTTTGGAATACAGGTTTTTTGCTACTCGTATTGCTGAGAGAGGAAATCGGTCGGCTATTGTTACTATTATCAGATACTTAATTTTAGTCTTTGGATTCTTATTCATTTTTAAATCAGCAGGGTTTGAATTAGGAGCGTTTAGTTGGCTTTTAGGAGCTTTGGGGGTCGGTTTGGGATTTGGTTTACAGAATATAACTAATAATTTCATTTCAGGAATCATCATTTTGTTTGAACGACCTATAAAGGTAGGTGATAGAATCCAAGTGGGGGATATTTCAGGAGATGTAGTCGCTATTTCTATGCGTTCCACCAGAATCATCACAAATGATAATATTTCGGTAATAGTACCTAATTCTCAGTTTATTAATGGCAATGTAACCAATTGGTCGCACAATGATAGATTGGTTCGTTTTCATTATCCGATTGGGGTCTCTTACAAAGAAAATCCGCAAAAAGTTAAAGATATCGTTCTAAAGATAGCTAATGATCACCATGGAGTACTTAAAGAACCTGCTCCTGCTCTTTGGTTTGTAGAGTATGGAGATAATTCCCTCAATTTTGAATTAGTTGTATGGACATCTACTTACATACAGAAACCTGTAGTACTCAAAAGTGAATTGTATTACATTATTTTTGAGGAATTCGCTAAACATGACATCGAAATACCTTTCCCGCAACGTGACATTCATATCCGTTCGGGCTTAGAAAACTCAAAGCAACTTTAAACATTAGATGTTTATAACAGAAACATAAAAATATAAAAAAACTTAGTTTTCATTGAATAAATTTTAATGTAAAAACATTATGAAAGTATCAAAATTAGCACAAAATTTAATCGGTTCTGAGATTGTAAAGATTGGAAACGAAGTAAACGACCTCAAAGCAAAAGGCGAAAAAATCACAAATTTAACCATTGGGGATTTGGATTCGAATATTTATCCCATTCCCAATGAGCTTAAAAAAGGAATTCAACAAGCGTATGCTGATAATCTTACGAACTATCCTCCTGCGAGTGGTATCCTTTCGCTTCGGGAAAATGTTTCGAAAGACCTCAAACAACGTTACACATTGGAGTACTCGGCGAAAGATATTCTTATCGCAGGAGGTTCGCGTCCGTTGATTTACGCAACCTTTAAAACCATTGTAGATGAGGGCGATAAAGTGATTTATCCCGTACCTTCGTGGAATAACAATCACTACGCGTATTTGAATTCTGCTCAGAAAATAGAATTAGAAGTTAAGCCTAAAAACAACTTCTTACCTACGGCAGAAGAGCTACGTCCGCACCTGAAAGATGCCGTTCTGTTAGCACTTTGTTCGCCACTTAATCCGACAGGAACGATGTTTTCCGAGCATCAACTCAGAGAAATTTGCGAACTTATTGTGGAAGAAAACCGCAAACGTGGAGCCGACGAAAAGCCCCTTTACTTGATGTATGACCAAATTTATGCAATGCTTACCTTCGGAGAAAAACACTTTAATCCGGTAAGTTTAGTCCCTGAGATGAAGCCTTATACCATATTTATTGACGGTTCTTCCAAATGTTTTGCGGCTACGGGCGTTCGCGTGGGCTGGGCTTTTGGTCCTTCGGAAATCATCGGAAAGATGGCGGCTCTACTTACGCACGTTGGGGCGTGGGCTCCAAAACCTGAACAACAGGCTATGGCTCAGTTCCTTACTGATACAAAAGCGGTTGACACGTTCGTAAATGATTTCAAAGGAAAGATTAAACATAGTTTAGAAACCCTGCACGAAGGCATTCAAGTATTGAAACAAAAAGGATATGCGGTGGAGAGTATTCGTCCGATGGGAGCTTTGTATTTGACCATTCAGTTAGATTATGTTGGGAAAACTACACCAAAAGGCGACAAACTTAACGATACTACTGACTTGGTTTTCTACCTTATTAAGGAAGCAGGAATGGCATTAGTTCCGTTTTCTGCCTTTGGAAATAGCCGAACAATGCCTTGGTTTAGAGCTTCTGCAGGTGGATGTTCTTTGCAAGATATTAAGGACGTTCTCCCAAGATTAGAGAAGGCTTTGAGCGAACTAAAGTAAAAGAATAAGCAACAAATAGAGCAAAGTCTAAAAAGAAAAATAGAAGCAATCAGGCTTTGCTCGGTTTGTTTGTTTTATTATAAATATAAAAATATTACACCTTATATATATTATATCACTAAAAAATTTATTTATTATGGCAGTAAAATACAACATCGTAGAGCGAAAAAACCTATTGGATAAAGAAGCTCAACCTAAATTTTATGCAAGTGCGAAGGCAGATGGTGAAATATCTTTCCGTGCTCTTGCCAAAGAAATCGCCACAGGTTCATCAACCGTATCGGATACCGATGTTTTGGCGGTACTCAATGATTTAACCAAAGTATTAGTAAAACATCTTTCAGAAGGACGTATTGTTCGTTTGGGTGATTTCGGAAGTTTTAGAATTACTATTTCAAGCGAGGGAGCAGAAACCGCGGAGAAATTCAATCCTGCTTTAATTAAAAGCAATAAAATTCAGTTTACCCCTGGAATAGATTTAAAGGAAATGCAACGCGTTATCAAGTACGAAAAATATAAAAAATAGTTTTCTTTTTGGAAAGAAATACAAACTTGTTATTATACAGATAGATATATTGTTAAAATTATATGTATATATCTTATCAAAAAAGTATATATAAGTTTATAAAAATATATATACAAGTTGATGAAGTTTTATATATAAAATTTTTAACTTATATGTTTAAGTTGTAAGTTTAATTCTTTTTTATATTGAATAATAAATACAAATGATTAAAAATGAGTTACAAAATATCCTTTCAGGAAAGGGCAAGGTTAAGTATGGAGAACCTATCCAAACAATCGCCTGTTACCTTAGAAGAAGCTCGGAAACAAGTACAATGGTTGAAAGAAAAGAGCAAAACAAAAGTAAGGAAACGGAGAAACTCTGCCAATGGATATTGAGTTTTAGTTCTCATTTGTATAATGATTTTTTGTAAATAATAGTTTATCTTTTAAAAATTCAACACAATGAAAAGATTAGTTTTTATATTATTGTCGATAGTTATGTTATCGTGCAATAAAGAAAGTGAACCAAACAGACAAGAATTTCTTGAAGTTTTTAAACAAGAAAGAAATATTCCACAAGATATTTCTATCGAAAGAATTTCGTTAGGGAAAGATTTTGAAATTGTTGTAGGAAAGAAAGATTTTGAGTTGTTTTTATATAAAATTCAGAATAAAAAAATCGTAGTTTCACACAAAGAGTCTATTCCTAAAGAAGTAAAAAAAGGAGAAAAAACGTATTTAGTAAAGGGTTTTACACCTAACATAAGTCGATTAAAAGAAGATGGTTTCATTTGGATTGATATAACACGTGATTGGGCAGAACAAGGAAATACTCAGGTAAATCCGTATTATGTTCTTTTCTCTTTTGTGCTTCATAAGGATACTTTTGTTAAAATAGATAATAGCTCGTATGATTGGAATGGGGATATTATCGACATACGTACTTGGAATGAAACTAATTTTTTGGTTCAAGTAACAGGAAATTCTGATAGAGATTTTTATATTTACGGCGATAAATGGCAATTTTTGTTTAAATCAAATTCAAAATTCTTAATCAATCCTGATAAGATATATACTTTAAATCAGGAAGAAGCTATCCTATTTGGAGATGAAAAACAGCTGTTTAAAAGGATAAATATTAAGGATAATAATACAATTTGGCAGGTGGATTCTGAGAAAATTTTCCCTTCCAAAACAATATTTCTCAGTAGAGTAACTGAGCTAAATAAATCGGAAAATATTTGGACTTTTACAATAAATTACACACTTCGATACGAAGATAATGAAAAACAAGAGCAATTTGAAGAAGGAATAAAAACAATTAAAATAGATATTAACAACGGGAAAATTATTGAATAAATACAATTATGAAATATACAGACACAGGAAAAAAGGATACTCGAAGCGGCTTCGGGGCAGGATTGGCTGAGCTTGGGCGTACCAATCCTAACGTAGTGGCGTTGTGTGCTGACCTTATTGGGTCGCTCAAAATGGAGAAATTTATTGAAGAAAACCCTGAACGTTTCTTCCAAATTGGTATTGCTGAGGCCAATATGATGGGCATTGCAGCAGGACTTACCATAGGAGGAAAAATTCCGTTTACGGGTACATTTGCCGCATTTTCAACGGGAAGGGTGTATGACCAAATCCGTCAGTCGATTGCATATTCGGGCAAAAATGTAAAGATTTGTGCTTCACACGCAGGACTTACCTTAGGGGAAGACGGAGCAACGCACCAAATTTTGGAAGACATCGGTCTGATGAAAATGCTCCCCGGAATGGTAGTTATCAATCCGTGCGACTATAATCAAACCAAAGCGGCCACTATTGCCATTGCTGACTATCAAGGACCGGTTTACTTGCGTTTCGGGCGTCCGACTGTAGCAAATTTTACTCCGGAAGACCAAAAGTTCGAAATTGGTAAAGGCATTCTTCTAACAGAAGGGAAAGATGTAACTATTGTCGCCACAGGACATTTGGTTTGGGAAGCCTTACTTGCTGCCGACGAGTTGGAAAAACAAGGTATTTCTGCTGAAGTAATTAACATTCACACTATCAAACCTTTGGACGAGGAAATTATTTTAAATTCCGTAAAGAAAACCAAATGTATTGTTACTTGTGAGGAACACAATTACTACGGAGGATTGGGCGAAAGTATATCGCGTGTACTAACACAAAGGTTCCCTATTCCACAAGAATTCGTAACGGTGAATGACACATTCGGAGAATCAGGTACACCTTCCGAACTAATGAAAAAATACGGACTCGACAAAGATGGCATACTAAAAGCTGTAGAAAAAGTATTAAAACGTAAATAGTTTGTTTTTTAAGTTTATACTTTTTAACTTTGCGACTGAACAAGTAAAAAAATATGTTATGAAGAAGATTTTTGCAATTGTATTATTGATTGTCGGTATTTTCGGCGGTTATAAAGGTTATCAAGTAATTGATGATAGCTCAAAAGGAATAGAGTTAGCAGGGTTTGAAATTAAAGCTGAAGACAAAGACTCTAAAACAATGGGGTACGTTTATTTAGGTCTTGGTGTAGCTGCTCTTGTTGGAGGTATAGTTCTTTTATCAAGAAAAAAATAAACATCACTAATTTATTGAAATCATAAACGGGCTGAGAGTTAATACCCTCAGCCCGTTTATTTTAAATTGGTACATTTTGCGAAAGAATTTTATTAACTTACACCAAATCGAGCGGCTGTATTGAGTTTTCCGATAAGGCTTTTAGCCACTAAGTTAGTGTATGTTTTTTTTCGATATTTTGTGATAGGTTGAATTCCTATGATACTATTTGTGATAAAAAGTTCATCTGCTTTTTGTAGTTCGAAAGGAGAAATTGATGTTTCAATAACTTCAAATTCAGGGATTTTTTTTAGCAAATTAATAAGTACTTTCCGAGTAATACCATTGATGCAACCGTCGGTTAGGGGAGGGGTTTTGAGTTTATTACCTTCGACCATAAACAAGTTACCGTTCAATGCTCCTGCAACATTCTTGTTACTGTTCAGTAAGATGCAATTTTGATAGTCGTTTTCTTTAGCAAAAACACTTCCTATGATATTAATAATCCGATTCGTGTGTTTTACATTGGCTAATAAATCAGGTTGTAGGTAAAAATCTTTAAAAAGTTCTACCTCGTAGGGCGTTTCATGCAATTCATAGAAAATAGACGAGATAGGATGTACTTCGATGAGGTAGTCAACATCATTTGTATGAGGAGTGTAAAGTCCGCCATTTTTTCGAGATACGGTCATCCTAACTCGTGTGGGGGTGTTGTTTAATTCATTGATATTTAATGTTTTTAGAATTTCATTTTCAAGAAATTCTAAAGTAAAATTCATAGGAATTTCCATTCGTAGGATACGCATACCTGCCATTAATCGTAGGTAGTGTTCCTCCCAAAAGACTAATTTTTGATTAGTATATTTAACAGTATCGAAAACAGCATCGCCATATTTGAAACCTCTGTTTTCACATGACAAAATAAGTTCCTCGGAAGATAGAAATGTCCCGTTGTAGTTTATTTTCATATAGTTATAATTAATTCTAAGCAGTACCTAAGGCGTGTCGAAGTTCGGTTACTTGGTTTTCCCACAACATTTTAGATTCTTCCAAATCATTGGGTTCGGCAAAATCTACCACGACTAATGAAACATCTTGAGTTAATTCATCGACCATAATCTTTAGTTCAAAATAAGAGTCGTCACCGCAGTCTAACCAACGGAATTTGATTGATTCATCCATTTTTTTGCGAAGTAATCGGGCTTTTTCCTGAGTGTCATCCCAAATAAAAGTATAAATCTCACCTCTTGAATTTACATCGTCAGCATACCATTCCGAAAGTCCAGAAGGTGTGGAAATATACTGATACAGCATTTGTGGAGAAACCTGAATGACAAATTCCATTTCATATTTTACCTTTTTCTGCATGTTGTTTATGTGATAAGATATTAATGAGGGCAATATATATCTTTTAATTTAATATACCAACTTTTTAACATTTAATTTTGTGATTTTTGTGTAGACACGGTGATTTCAATCACACTTTCAATCTTTTACCGATTTATTTTTTATCGTAATAAAATAATTTTTAATTTTGCAACACCTCTAATAGTGGTATTCTGCGGTATAAAACTTTCAGCCGATGTTGAAGGTCACTACGTATTTTTATAGTAACAAACAAAAACTTGGATTAATTTTATAGGATGAAAAAATATTTTTTAATAGGATTACTGAGCGTTTCATTGTGTAGTTTAGCACAAGAATCTCTTCCTTTGGTTGTTCAACAAAAAAATGAATTGGATCAGAATTCATGGGTCAAAAATGTCCCATTTGAAAGAATATATACCCCTGAAATAGGTAATCAAATCAACCATTTTGATATTCGGAAGGATAATCCATTGGAATGGATGGTGGCACCTGCTTCGGGCGGATTATGGCTCAGTAAAGATGCAGGGATTACTTATGAAAATATCTTTCAAAATCAGCCTACACAACAGATAAAAACTTTTGCTGTTCATTGGGGTAAAGGTATTATTTGGGTGGCAACTCCTTATGGACTTTTTACTTCAAAGGATAAAGGTAACTCATGGTTTTTTGGTGGATTGCCCGAATTTAAAACCATTGAATCTGTTCACATAAACTCTCGGAATACGGATGAAGTAGTGGTTGCAGTTTTGGGAAATCCGTTTGATGCAGATGAAAAACGAGGTGTTTTCAAAACTTCGGATGAAGGCAAAACGTGGCAACATAGCTTGTTTGTTGGAAATAGAGCAGGTGTTAGCCAAATTATAGACACTCCTAATGGGCAAACACTATTTGCTTCAGTGTGGCATGACGAATCTACCACTTGGAAATCAATTCCTTACGGAAGTATGAGTGCTGTTTATAAGAGTGAAGATTTTGGGACTTCGTGGTCAAAGGTGTCTACAGATGGATTTTTGAGTGGCAACTTTATCGGTAAAATAGGATTAGCTGCTCATGGTGATGAGAAGGTCTATGCAGTGGTGGATAATAGAGGTTCAAAAACAAGGTCTGTAGCCACTCGGAATCTTGCTAAAATAACCAATATACATTTATTGGAACGCGATTTCGAAGCAATGAATAAAACAGATTTTTTAAATTTAGATGACAATAAACTCAATGCTTTTTTACATGCCATAGGGCAAGATAAAAAATATACTGCTCAAAATCTGAAAGATATGATTTCGGCTGAAATAACTTCACCTGCTCGGTTGATGATTTTTTTGGGAATTCGTCAACAGGAAGTCATAGGAGCTGAGGTTTATGTAACTTCCGATGGTGGAAAAACATGGCAAAAAACACATTCTCAACCTTTGGAAGATGTTTTTTATCAAAATGGAAACCAGTTTGGAGCTATTACTGTTGATCCTAATAATGATAAGCATCTTTTTATTGGGGCTTATCCTTTATTGGAATCTCTTGATGGGGGAAAGTCGTGGCAAAGTAAACATAACGTTTCTCTCGACGATAGTTTTGAAAAGATTTATTATCGAAATAATACGCTTTACGCGACGTCTAAAAAAGGTTTAGCAATTTCATATACTCAAGGTAAAGATTGGATTTTTAGGAATGTGCCTCAATCTGTTTCATTCACTAAGATAGGATATGATAAGCATCAAAAATCGCTGTTTTTAGCCAGTGAGCAAGGTGTTTTTATGAGTAAAAATAATATTTGGACAAAAATATCATCACAGCGACAGCTTTTTGGCTCTGAAAACGATATATATGTAGGCAGTGGAAATGGTATTTTTTATCGTTATAATGTAGAAAAGAATACTTTTTTACGCTTGAAGTCTTTATATACTTCAGAAAATAAAGCCCCTTTACGTTTTGGTAAACAGACTCCTTTATTGGTTTCTCAGCACAACAGTGATGTACTATATGTAGGAAGTAATAAAATGCGTTTTTCATCAGATAGAGGACAAAATTGGCGTACTATTTCTGAAGATTTGACTATTGGTTCGAAAAAAGGGAACGATATTTATGCTACTATTTCAGCTATTGCCGAATCGCCTTTGAGTGTTGGATTGCTCTATGTAGGTAGCGACGACGGTACGATTCATATAACCAGTAATGGAGGGACTACATGGCAGAGCATGTATGCTTCTAACTCTAATGCATTTAAAGTTAATAATTTAGTTGCGTCTAAACATCATCAAAAACGTGTGTTTGCAACCTTTTCTCACCCTGACAAAACGAATCCAGAGCCTCTAATATTTATGAGTGAAGATCAGGGAGTTACGTGGACTGAACTTCGTAGCAATTTGCCCGATGGACGTATTAATATCGTTAAGGAAGATCCTAAAAATGAGCAAATTATTTATTTAGGGACTGATAGTGGATTATATGTTTCTTTCAATTTAGGGGAGAGTTGGCACTCATTTGGAAGTTTACCAGCGACAGGTATCTTAGATATATTTATTAACGATGGTACGAGTGAGATTTTAGTGTCCACGGCAGGATTTGGGGTATTCAAATCGTCACTTGAGGTAATTCAACCGCTTCGTGTTGCAATTGTTGCACAAGATTTCTTTCCGCTACGAGAAAAAGTTCGGGTTGAACATTCTAATCGTTGGGGGAATACTTGGAGTGATTGGGAATCTGCTGAATTGCCAATAACCCATTTTGAAGTTTTTGCGTCCAAAGAGATGAAGTTACAAATCAAAATTATGAAAGGAAAAGTAACTTTACAATCATTTACCTACAAGACCTCAAAAGGATTTAATTACATTCCGTACGACATGACCATTTCATCGGTAGGGAAGGTGATGTTTGAACGAGTTGCCAAACGTATTTCTTTAGAAACAGCTTCTGATGGAAGGGTTTATTTGCCAAAAGGAGAATATACAATTGTTTTTTCTGTTGAAGGAGGCTTTGACGAAGAGCGAATTTTGGAAATATACTAAAATATATTTCTAAAACTTTTGATATTATTTGTAAAGGTGTACTTTTGTAGTTCAGAATCTTAATGACCAAAATATGACCATATTATGAAAATAGCACTTCTTGGATACGGTAAAATGGGAAAAACCATTGAAAAAATAGCTTTAGAAAGAGGACACGAAATAGTTTTGAAAATTGATAGTGCGGATGCGGTTTACGATGTTTCTACTGTTGATGTAGCAATTGAATTTAGTACGCCTGACAGTGCATTTAACAATATCAGTAATTGTATTAAGCACCGAGTTCCCGTAGTTGCAGGAACCACAGGTTGGTTGAAAGATTATGATAAAGCCGTAGCAATGTGTGCTGAAAATCAAGGAACTTTCTTATATGCTTCAAATTTTAGTGTGGGCGTCAACGTGTTCTTTGCTCTCAATAAAACCTTGGCTAAGTTGATGGCTTCACGTAAAGAGTATGCTGTTTCCATTGAAGAAATTCACCATACACAAAAATTAGACGCACCCAGTGGTACCGCAATTACTCTGGCAGAAGGGATCATAGAAAAATCAGATAAAACGGGATGGAAATTAGATGCTGCCCCAAAAAATGAGATCCCAATAAAGGCGAAACGTATTGAAAACGTACCAGGAACTCATACGATAATCTATGAAAGTGAAGTTGATACCATTGAAATAAAACACACAGCCCATAATCGGAATGGATTTGCTCTTGGAGCCGTACTTGCTGCCGAATGGATCGTAGACAAAAAAGGAATTTTCTCTATGAGTGATGTTTTGGGAGTGTAATGTGTTAATAATTAGGTTTGTGTATTTTGTGTATTTCAAATAGAATCTATCTATGTACACAAAAATATAGGAATAAATTAAGAAGATGAACCATAAAGGTGCAACAAATAAGCACAGTAGATAATCGCATAGTAAAGAAGAATATACAAAAAATTAAACAACTAAAATGGATTGCAAAATTATATTTTCAGATGTTGATGGAACGCTACTTAATGGTGAAAGAACTATTTCTGAATCAACTATTTATGAAGTTAATCGCTTGAAAGACACGGTACCTTTTATATTGGTTTCTTCACGAATGCCTCGGCAGATGCGTTATTTACAAAATTTGTTGAAAACCATTGATTATCCTATGATAGCGTACAATGGAGCTTTGGTGTTGTCCGACGATGGTCAGGTACTTCATTCCACTGAAATAGATATCACTCTGGTTGAGCAAATTGTCCAACTCAATGAACAACAGTTTAACGGCAAGATACATATTAGTTTGTATCATAATGATTTATGGTATGTACCTGACTATGATTTTTGGGCTCAACGTGAGGAAAACAATACGAAAACTACTCCAGAAATACGTTCAAATTCTCAAGTTATTACCGATTGGAAGGAACAAAATATAGGAGCTCATAAAATTATGTTAATGGGGGATGCTATGCTGATTGAGGAGATGTTTACTATATTAAACTCACAATTTGGACAAAATTTACATATTTATCGTGCTAAAGATACGTATATCGAAGTTTCTGACTTAAAAGTGTCAAAATTGACAGGTATTCGAGTGCTTTTGGAACATAAATATCCATTTACGTTGGATGAATCAATGGCTTTTGGTGATAATTATAATGATTTGGAAATGCTTCAAGGGGTAAAATATGGAATTGCTGTAGGAAATGCACGTCAGGAGGTGAAAAAAATAGCTTATGGAGTTACATTTCATCATAAAGAAGATGGAGTTGCACGGTATTTAGCTTCTTTTTTTCACAGTTAATGGATATTTTTTCACAGAAAGGTAGGTTTCGTTGTAATATAAATTTTGCAGATATTATTTATTTTTATATGTTTGCAAAAAATATATTACAAAAATGAGAAAAAGTTTTTTAGCAGTAGTAACCTTACTTTTCGGAATGACAGCGGTTTATGGACAAGCGTACATTTCTGTTAGCGGAGGTTATGGATTTGAAGCCAACAAAAAAGTGGTTGGACGTGAAGTAACGGCAAGTGGTGTAAGCGAATTAAAAGGGAGCTACGGAGCTGGTCTTCAGACACAATTGCGAGGAGGTTATTTTTTCACAAAACGTTTGGGAGTCGAGTTATCTGTAGGATACCTACACGGAGAAGATGTTAAAACAAACAAATCTCCTTTGGTGGATATGAAAGCACGTGGAAGAGCTTTTGGAGTTTCGCTATCGGCAGTATTTAATGTGACTGAAAATATATATCTAAGGGCAGGAGGTGTTACCAAAATTGGTGGAAAAACAGAAAGTTTTACCAGTTTAAATGCAACAATTCCTGGAATACCACATACTCCATCAAGTTCTTTCATACCTATGGTCCCTTTAAAAGTTGATTTCCAAACTAATTTTCACGGAAAAGTTCCTTTTGGTTTTATAGGAGGTTTGGGATACAGACTTAAACTCAGTGATAATGTTTCACTTTTTGTTGAAGGGGAATATCTAATGGTCAATGTAGGTAGAAAAACATCAAAATTGGATAATTTTTCAGCAACTATTGCGGGCAAATCAATTTCTTATGAGCAATTTAAAACAATGGCAACAGCCATGGCTCAGACTCCTGCTGGGGCTACTTTCCAATCATTATTACCACTTATTGAACAAGAATACGATTGGTCTGATAAAAATCCACCTGCAGCGCCTTACTCATCAATAGGAGTTAATTTTGGATTGACATACACGTTATAAGAAATATTTTTTAGCTGATTTTTTGAATACAGAAGAAGATTTAGCTATTACTACAATTTCGGGAAGTTTCTAACATTCAGTTAGATAACTTTCCGAAGTTTTTTTATTTTTAAAGCTGTTTTCATTTATGCAAAGTTTTTAAAAAAAGTAGTATATTTGCCTGTAGCTTTATTATTTCAAATTTTAACTAATGAGTTTACTAAGAATAAAGGATATAAGACGTGATTTCAAATTGGGTAGTGAAATTCTTCACGTACTAAAGGGGATTGATTTAACCATTGAAAAAGGTGAATATGTTGCTCTTATGGGGCCTTCAGGTTCTGGAAAATCCACGTTGATGAATATTTTAGGTTGTTTGGATACACCTACATCGGGAGAATACATTCTCAATGGAAAGGATGTGAGTAAAATGTCGGATGCGGAACTTGCCGATATTCGTAATAAAGAAATTGGTTTTGTATTTCAAACATTTAACTTAATGCCACGAACCACGGCTTTGGATAATGTTGCTTTACCTATGGTATATGCTGGTGTAGGTAAAGAAAAACGTAGTGAGAGAGCCAAAGAAGTACTTCAACTTGTTGGACTTGGTGACCGCATGATGCACAAACCCAATGAACTCTCCGGAGGGCAACGACAGCGTGTAGCTGTAGCTAGAGCTTTGGTAAATTCTCCTTCTATTATTTTAGCTGATGAGCCTACTGGAAATTTAGATTCTAAGACTTCCTATGAAATCATGGCCTTGTTTGACGAAATTCATAGCAAAGGAAACACCGTCATTTTGGTAACTCACGAAGAGGATATTGCTCAACATGCACATCGAATTATTCGTTTGAGAGATGGACTTATTGATAATGACACCCGAAAATAATGTAATTAATCATGGAATTATTTATTTATGTAACCATCGGATTGGCTGTAGCTTTTGTATTGGTTGTTTGGAATAATAAAAACAACCGAAAAAAGTTGAGTAGTCGAAAAAATAGGAATTTCAGACAAAATTACGAGCAAAAAAAGAAAAAGTTAGAAAGTAAGAGCTAGTAAAAGTTCATTTTTGATAGTGTTTGTCATTCTCGCCCAAAAATCTTTGACTTTTCAGATGTTTCTTTAACTAATTTGATTTAAAAAGACAATCCTTGAAATCCTGCGGAATAATCTCTATCAAAAAGTGTTTTTTCGTTTTTTACGATGGGAGTAGATCTCAGAAGACTTTGGTTGAGTGAAAGTGTCGACTGATAATCTGTAATTTATAATTTTTTATGAAATCAAACATATTTTGAGAGTAATTCGAAAGATTTATCCTGACAATCCACTACCCGAAAGAATAAATCTTGACAGGAAAGATAATAGAATCTGATTTTATTTCTTGTATAGACGTAATTTTTTCTTCCAAAATAGAAAAAACATCTATTTTATCTACATTATTTTGTATCTGACAAGAAACAAAAACAAAAAACAGGAAAATATATGCGTATTTTATCGTTTTCATGAGAAATAAATTAAACGACTGAAAAACTAAATTAGAAAATGAACTTAAACCTATTTTGCAATAAACGAGTACTTCAGGTACATTGCAAAGTTAACTAGTTACTTTCATGAAAAAACAAAACGTCCTACTACAAAATGACATTTACTACACCTTTCTCCATACGTGGAATAGAAAAATAAATAACTTACCAAACACTTTACATAAAGTATTTTTTGTATGAAAATCAATAAATTAAACTAAGAATAAAAGTGTTAAATTAATTTTTACCCATAATCCTACGTAACAACACTTCTACTTCAGAGTTTTTTTTACTACTTTTGCCAAAAAATTAACCAATGAATTTTGATATTAAAGAAATTATATCTGCTACAATGGTACTTTTTGCTGTGATTGACATCATTGGTAGTATTCCGATAATCATTAATTTACGCCAAAAAGTGGGGCATATTCAATCAGAAAAAACAGCTATTGTAGCAGGACTGTTACTAATTTTGTTTTTATTTTTAGGAAAGGAGATTCTGAACCTTTTTGGAGTAACAGTAGAGTCCTTTGCCGTGGCGGGTGCTTTTATTTTATTCTTTCTGGCTTTGGAAATGATTTTGGGAATAACACTTTACCGTGACGAGGAACCTCAAACAGCTTCAATCGTTCCGTTGGCGTTTCCCTTAGTTGCAGGTGCTGGATCTCTCACCACTGTTTTGTCCTTACGAGCTGAATTCCAAGTGGAAAACATAATTGCAGGAATTCTTATTAATATTATTTTCGTATATTTTGTTCTAAAATCTTCAAAAAAGATAGAAAAAATATTAGGTAAGCAAGGTATCAGCG
This sequence comes from Capnocytophaga canis, assembly GCF_000827555.1. GTDB lineage: Bacteria > Bacteroidota > Bacteroidia > Flavobacteriales > Flavobacteriaceae > Capnocytophaga > Capnocytophaga canis. The sequence continues at coordinate 71,898 of NZ_CDOI01000148.1, read as the reverse complement.
TGATTCACAAAATATTTGGTGTAATATTATTAGCCATTGCTGTTAAATTATTTGCAACCAACATAAAAGGGCTCTTTGCTACAGAGGGAGTAGCTTCATTATTTTAAAAACATTCAAAATGAGGATATTAATTTATATACTACTAATCCTTTCGGTGATCAGCATCGGGGTTAATATTTATCTGATTGATTTTTCCAATCCGTTGGAGGGGAGTAGTTTTATTGCATTGATTTCGGCAGGAATAGCTTTGATAGCTTTTTTGCTGTTGTTGATATTTTTGGTAGCAAAACGTATTCGAAAATAAAAAAATGGCTCAGTTAAATAGTAAAGAAAATAATTTCTTCCTTTTTGCAGGACCTTGTGCTATTGAGGGAGAGGATATGGCGATGAAAATTGCCGAGAAGATAGTGTCTATTACAGAAAAATTACATATACCATATGTATTTAAAGGTAGTTTCAAGAAAGCTAATCGCAGTAGAATTGACTCTTTCACGGGTATTGGTGATGAAAGAGCGTTAAGAATCCTTGAAAAGGTAGGTAAAACTTTTGGAATACCAACAGTTACGGACATTCATGAAGTGAGCGATGCGGAATTAGCCGCTCAATATGTGGACGTGCTTCAAATACCTGCGTTTTTGGTTCGACAAACCGATTTAGTAGTTGCTGCTGCTAAAACAGGTAAGGTCGTAAATCTGAAAAAGGGACAGTTTATGAGTCCTGAAAGCATGAAACATGCCGTACAAAAAGTAAAAGACAGCGGAAATAATAACGCTCTAATCACTGATCGAGGAACCATGTTTGGCTATCAAGATTTGATAGTTGATTTCAGAGGCATTCCAACTATGCGAAGCTATGCACCTGTTATTATGGATGTTACACATTCACTACAACAACCCAATCAAACGAGTGGTGTTACTGGGGGCAGACCTGACATGATTGAAACCATAGCTCGTGCGGCTATTGTAAACAACGTTGATGGATTGTTTATAGAAACCCATTTCGACCCTATCAACGCTAAAAGTGACGGAGCAAATATGCTTCACCTCGACTTACTTGAGGGACTTTTAACAAGGCTCACAGCAATTCGAAAAACAATCAATTCATTCAATGAGTAGTCAAACTAACCTGCCTTGGTATCTGTTTGCAATTAAGTCCTTGAGTTGGTAACTAAAATTTAGTAGAAAATAATATAAAATGAGATATGTCGATAATCTCGACAAGAATAAGTATGTATCACGAAAAAGCTCTTTCAAATCCTATTTTTACATTAATTAGTGATATTTCTGAAGAAATATCGTTAGAAAGTTATGTCATTGGTGGATTCGTTAGGGACTATATCCTCAAACGCAAACTTCCAAAAGATATTGACATTGTTTCTATTGGAAGTGGGATTTCATTGGCGGAAAAAGTAGCCGAAAAATTGCCTGACAATCCAAAAGTGTCAATATTTAAAAATTTCGGTACAGCAATGATTAAATGTGACGGACTAGACATTGAATTTGTAGGGGCAAGAAAAGAAAGTTATAGCTCGAATTCTCGAAAACCTTATGTAGAAAGTGGTACATTAAAAGATGATCAAAATCGCCGTGACTTTACCATTAATGCAATGGCATTATCACTTTCAAAATCAAATTTTGGTGAGCTTATTGACCCTTTCAATGGTCTTTCTGATCTTGAGAATAAAATCATCCGAACTCCACTTGACCCTGATATAACCTATTCCGATGACCCTCTCAGAATGATGCGTGCTATTAGGTTTGCAACACAATTAGGCTTCACCATTGAAGAAGAATCTCTCCAAGCTATTGCTCGAAACAAAGATCGTTTGAGAATCATTTCCAACGAGCGTATCGTAGACGAACTCAACAAAATTCTAGCCTCACCAAAACCTTCCATAGGACTGAAATTGCTTTACGAAACAGGGCTACTACATCACATACTTCCTGAACTCATTGATTTAAAAGGGGTTGAAGAACAGGATGGGCAACGCCATAAAGACAATTTCTGGCATACACTCGAAGTTGTAGACAACATTGCCGAAAATACCGATAATTTGTGGCTACGTTGGTCAGCATTACTACACGATGTGGGGAAGGCTCCCACAAAGCGTTTCGACAAGAAAATTGGTTGGACATTCCACGGACACGAGTTTTTGGGTAGTAAAATGGTTTACCAAATTTTCAAACGACTGCGGATGCCTCTGAACGAAAAAATGAAATACGTACAGAAAATAGTCCGTATGAGTTCACGACCTATCATAATTGCAGAGGATATCGTAACAGATTCAGCAGTACGTCGCTTGGTTTTTGATGCAGGTGATGATTTTGAAGATTTGATGACGCTTTGTGAGGCTGATATTACCACGAAAAACCCTAAAAAAATCAAAAAATATCGCGACAATTTCCAGATAGTACGCCAAAAAGTGGTAGAAGTAGAGGAAAAAGACCACATTCGCAACTTTCAACCTCCTATTTCAGGGGAAGAAATCATGGAAGTATTCAACTTAAAACCTTCACGAGAAATAGGCATTCTTAAAGATGCTATCAAAGAAGCTATCTTGGAAGGTAAAATCCCGAATGATTACACTGCGGCGAAAGATTTCATGTTTGAAAAAGCAAAAAAAATGAACTTAGTAAAGTAAATCATAAAGTATAACAACAAACTTATACATCTTCTAACTCAATCATATTCAAGGAGTATAATTACAAATTACATTATCGTAAATATCATTACACTCGAAACTGTAAGTTGATCAATTCCTTAGAGATAATGAAAGGTAAATTCTCCCATTTCACTCACTCGTGATTTGGGTAGGTTTTCTCTATAGAACTCTTTCTCGTAAACAATTACGAAATCTCCTACCGTTGCTTTATGAGCCAAAAACTATTTTTTGGCATTTCTAATTATTTTTCTACCTTTGCATATTAATATAATATGAGGAAATTATGTTTGATAATTTAAGTGATAAGTTAGAGAAAGCGTTACACAATCTTAAAGGACACGGAAAAATAACGGAAATCAACGTTGCTGAAACGCTCAAAGAGGTACGTAGAGCCTTATTGGACGCCGACGTCAACTATAAAATAGCTAAAGATTTTACTTCGAAAGTAAAAGAAAAAGCATTAGGACAAAGCGTACTAACATCTCTACAACCTGGTCAACTAATGGTGAAAATCGTCAAAGACGAACTTACCGAATTGATGGGGGGAGACGCTACGGGAATCAATCTATCAGGTAACCCTTCTGTGATTTTGATGTCAGGTTTACAAGGTTCTGGAAAAACGACTTTCTCTGGTAAATTAGCTAACTTCCTTAAAAAGAAAAAAAACAAAAAACCGCTGTTAGTTGCCTGTGACGTATATCGTCCTGCGGCAATTGACCAGCTTCACATTGTAGGAGAACAAGTGGGAGTTGAAGTTTTTTCGGATAGAGGAAACAACAATCCTGTGGATATTGCTCAAAAAGGGGTTCAGTATGCCAAATCCAACGGATACAACGTTGTAATCGTCGATACGGCAGGACGCTTGGCTGTGGATGAACAAATGATGAACGAAATCTCGAACATCCATAAAGCATTAAATCCTCAAGAGACTCTTTTCGTTGTGGATTCAATGACAGGACAAGATGCCGTAAACACCGCCAAAGCTTTTAACGATGTGCTTAATTTTGACGGTGTTATCCTTACCAAATTGGATGGAGACACAAGAGGTGGTGCTGCGATTTCTATCAAATCGGTGGTGGATAAACCTATCAAATTTATCGGTACGGGAGAGAAAATGGACGCTATTGATGTTTTCTATCCTGAGCGTATGGCCGATCGTATTTTGGGAATGGGTGATGTGGTCTCGCTGGTAGAAAGAGCTCAAGAGCAATTTGACGAAGAACAAGCTCGAAAATTACAAAAGAAAATCGCTAAAAACCAATTCGGATTTGATGATTTCTTGGAACAAATACAACAAATCAAACGCATGGGAAGCATGAAAGACCTTTTGGGGATGCTTCCTGGTGTTGGAAAAGCTGTTAAAGATTTGGATATTAATGATGATGCCTTCAAACACATCGAAGCGATTATTTATTCAATGACTCCAAAAGAACGTAGCAACCCATCCATCATTGATACCAATCGAAAACGTCGTATTGCCAAAGGAAGTGGAAGAGACATTCAAGAGGTTAACCAACTCATGAAACAATTCTCCCAGATGAGTAAAATGATGAAAATGATGCAAGGAGGAGGCGGTAAGAAAATGATGCAAATGATGCAAGGAATGCGAAGATAACTTCTTTTTTTGTATATCCCTTCAAAATAAATGACAAAAGGGCAGTACTTGAACAAAAGGAATGATTTTTGTCATATGATACCAAGTTTATAGATTATAATTGATATGAATGATAATTTTTCGCCGAGAGTAAAAAGAATTCTCGCCTATAGCAATGATGAAGCCATTCGATTAGGGCAATCCGTAGTCGGGACGGAACACCTCATTTTAGCTTTATTACAAGAGGGAGAAGGAAGAGCCATAGATGTTCTACTGAGTTTAAACACTGATTTGGAACGCCTACGTCAGCAAATTTATGGTTTAACTTCAATGCGAGGATTAAATCCTGGTAGTCATAACACCATGCACTTTACCCAACAGGCGGAAAGGGCTATGCATGCATCTCATTTAGAAGCCAGAAATTCACAAGACGACACTGTGAACAGTGGGCATCTGTTACTGAGTATATTACGCAACGAAAACGACCCTACAACAAAGATTTTCAATCGTTTAGGAGTTAGTTATGACATTGTAAAAACAAAATTCCAACCTACACAAGGCGATCATTTTTTGCGTGGAAATATTTCTAATGAATTTGAAGAGTTTGACAAAAGTGACAAACCAACCCCCGACAAAGGAAAAGGACAGCAAGAATCAGGAACACAACGAGGTGCCAAAAAGCTAACTGTTTTGGATAACTTTGGTAGAGATTTGACTCTATTAGCTGAACAAGGACAATTGGATCCTGTGGTAGGACGCGACAAAGAAATTGAGCGTGTTTCTCAAATCCTGAGCCGACGTAAGAAAAATAATCCTTTACTTATAGGTGAGCCTGGCGTTGGAAAAAGTGCCATTGCCGAAGGTCTTGCATTGCGAATCATACAAAAGAAAGTTTCAAGAGTACTTTACAACAAACGCGTCGTTACCCTTGACATAGCTTCGTTAGTAGCAGGGACAAAATATCGTGGGCAGTTTGAGGAACGTATGAAAGCTATCATGAATGAGTTGGAAAAAAATGATGATATCATCTTATTCATCGATGAAATTCACACAATGGTAGGTGCAGGAGGAGCAGGTGGAAGTTTAGATGCTTCCAATATGTTCAAACCAGCATTAGCTCGTGGTGAAATACAGTGTATTGGAGCAACTACCTTAGATGAATATCGACAATCTATTGAAAAAGATGGTGCATTGGAAAGACGTTTTCAAAAAGTTATCGTTGAGCCAACTTCGATTGATGAAACTATCCAGATATTACAAAATATCAAGAAAAAATATGAAGACCACCACAATGTAATCTATACAGATGAAGCTATTGAAGCCTGTGTTAAACTAACAAGTAGATACCTCACTGATCGTTTCTTACCCGATAAGGCTTTAGATGCCTTGGATGAGGCTGGAGCAAGAATCCACATCACTCAAATGAAAGTTCCTAAGAAGATTTTGGAATTGGAAGAAGAATTGGAAGAAGTTGTAAAAGCAAAAAATAATGCTGTTGCTCGTCAACAATTTGAAGAAGCAGCTCGTTTGCGTGATGACGAAAAACGAATTGAAGCCACATTAAAAGAGGTACATCGCAAGTGGGAAGAAGATGCCAAACTGAATCGCGACACTGTAACAGAAGAGCATATAGCCGATGTGGTATCTATGATGAGTGGCATTCCTGTAAGTAGAATTGCTCAGACAGAAATGAATAAACTTTCAACACTTTCCGATACTATCAAAGAAAAGATTATTGGGCAAGATGTTGCTGTTGAAAAGATTATCAAATCAATCAAACGAAACAGGACAGGTTTAAAGGATCCTAATAAGCCCATTGGTTCGTTTATATTTTTAGGGCAAACAGGAGTGGGTAAAACACAGTTAGCTAAAGTGTTAGCTCGGGAATTGTTTGATTCAGAAGACACGATGATTCGCATTGATATGAGCGAGTACATGGAAAAATTCTCAACCACTCGACTTATTGGAGCTCCTCCAGGTTATGTTGGCTATGAGGAAGGAGGACAATTAACGGAAAAGGTACGCCGCAAACCTTATTCAGTAGTGCTTTTAGATGAAATTGAAAAAGCACATCCTGATGTGTTTAATATGTTATTACAGGTACTTGACGACGGTTTTTTGACAGACAGCCTTGGACGAAAAATTGATTTCAGAAACTGTATCATCATTATGACTTCAAATGTTGGAGCAAGACAGGTCAAGGAATTTGGACAAGGAATCGGGTTCGGAACCGCTGCAAAAACCTCACAATCAGATGCACATGAAAAATCAATCGTTGAAAATGCTCTGAAAAAGGTATTCGCTCCTGAATTTCTAAACCGCATTGACGATGTGATAACCTTCAATCCGTTGAGTAAAGAGGATATTTTCCGAATCATTGATATTGAATTGAAAAAATTATACTTACGCATTAAGGATTTAGGTTACACTATCGAATTGAGCGAAAAAGCGAAAGAGTTCATTGCTGAAAAGGGCTATGACAAACAATATGGTGCCCGACCGCTGAAACGTGCCATTCAAAAATATGTAGAGGATATACTGGCGGAAGAAATAGTAGCTTCACATATCAAAGAAGGAAATACGATATATTTTGATGTGGACGAGCAAAATGAAAATCTTAAAATTGTTGTAAACTAAATTATAGAGTATTTATTCAACAGAAAATGCAAATTAACTTTGCTGAGGTGTTAAAACTTTGGCAAAGTTTTTGCTATTGTAAGTATTAACTTAAAGGATTGGTATTGAAACTCGTACAGGTCAAATAGCACAAAAGTTAAAAACTTAATGATGAGAAATTGCTGATTATTCTATCTACTTGAAAGATGAAAATAAAACTGTTATTACTAATTTTTGGATTGTTATTAACTTCCTGTGCTGAACGATATAGCACACGGAAGCGGACTACAACTTCCTATAAATCAACTACAAAAAAAAATAAAAAAGCAAAAAACAGTACTACAAAATATGTTACTTCCAAACAACCTATAAAAACGAAACAGAGAACCAATATTTCAAAAGCTGAAAATCCTATTCGAGAGACAAACACAGAGATTCCAGCATCCTCAAACGCAAAAGGAACTACCAAAAAAGTGATTGACACTGCTTTTTCTTATTTAGGAACGCCGTATCGCTACGGTGGAACTACCCGTTCTGGAATGGATTGTTCGGGCTTTGTTTGTACGGTTTACAAAACGGTAGGCGTACCTCTTAGTCGTTCTTCCACTGATATGGCAAATCAAGGAAATGGTGTGAAACTTAATAATATTCGAGTGGGGGATTTACTTTTCTTTGCTACGGGGAAAACAAATCGTATTTCGCATGTAGGCATTGTAGTAGAAACGGGAAGTGAAGTCAAATTCATACATTCTTCAACATCACGAGGAGTTATCGTATCATCTCTTAATGAGGGATATTGGTCAAAAGCATACAGAAAAGCAAAACGAGTTATGTGAAATTTACAAATTTAGCCATACTAACCATTCTTATCGGAATTGTAATAGGTATTGCAATTCCAAAGGGTGATTTTTTGTCTTTACAGACGAGTTCAATATCCATAGCTATAGCAATTTTCATATTAGGTGTACATCTGTTTCTATCACTTCAAAAATCAATTTTCAGTAAAGGGTTTGTTTTCACTACTTTTTTAACTTCAATCGCAGTTGGAATATTTGTCAGTATACTGCATGATCCTACAACAAAATCAACACATTACACAAATGTATTGAAAAAACAAACTCCTTATTTACTAAAAGCTAAAATTATTGAACAAACTTCAAAATCAAATTTTGGAACAACCTATAAAGCAGACTTACTCTCAGCTGACCATCAACCTACAAGTGGATCTATTTTATGCTTCTTTCCTGAAAACGCTATTCAAAATACTGATTTTCAACGAAATGATGTGATTATTTTTGCATCGAAACTGAATGACATTCCTACTCCTAAAAACCCATACCAGTTTGACTACAAACAATATATGGAACGACAAGATGTATTCGGACTTGCGAACGTATCAAATTACACACTCATTTCTGGTGAAAAATCTTCTTTTTCCATTATTTCAGTAGCTGAAAACATACGCCGTAACAGCGAAACTATATTGGAAACGTATTTTTCAAAAGAAACTACTTCCTTATTGAAAACGCTTCTTTTAGGAAATCGATCTGATTTAGATGAAGAAGTATATCAAAATTACATCAACGCAGGAGCTGTACATATTCTCGCTATCTCAGGGCTTCATGTGGGGATTATAACCATCATCTTGTTGTACTTACTAAAAAAAATACCTGACAAAAAACATTGGAAATCAATACGTTTTGGAATATTACTTGTCAGTTTATGGAGTTTTGCTTTTATTGCAGGATTGTCGCCATCCGTATTACGAGCTGTTACAATGTTTAGCTTTATGGGAGTCGCTTCGTTGCTCAATCGCAGACGTGGACGCTTTGATTCACTCATGCTTTCTATGTTGTTCTTATTACTTATTCGACCAAACTTTTTGTATGAAGTTGGATTTCAGTTGAGTTATGCTTCTGTATTTTCTATTTTAGTGTTTTACCCACGAATGGAACGCTGGTGGCAACCGAAAAACAAAATCGTCAGTTACTTTTGGGGATTATTGCTTATCGGATTTGCAGCACAAATCATTGTTCTACCAATAAGTCTGTACTATTTCCGTCAGTTCCCTACTTTGTTTTTTATATCTAATCTACTGATTGTTCCTTTGTTAGCTCCAATCTTAATATTCGGGATTTTGTCTTTAATTTGTGGATTTTTAAACGTAGTACCCCTGTTTTTAGTTTCAATCACAGAGTTTTTAATCAACTGTATAAATACGTTTGCAGGTTTGATTGCTAATCAAGAGGATTTTGTTATCAAGCACATCTATTTTGATAATAAGATTCTAATTACCAGTGTTTTAGTTTTAATTACTGTAATATATTTAGTAAATAAAGTACAGTACAAACGTATAATGCTGTTTTTAATTTCTGTAATAATTTTTCAAGGAGTGTTGTTCTACGGCAAATATCAATCTGAAACTACAGAGGAGTTTATTGTTTTTCAAAAATACAAGCAAAATATTTTCTTAAAACGAAAGGGTAATAAAATTACTGTATATCAACCTGATACAACTCAAAAATTCCGCTTAATTGAAAACTACCAAAAAGCTAAAGGTATAAACGATGTGAAAACAAAAGAAATTCCTTCTATTACTGATTTTCAACATAAAAATATTTTATTCGTTGATAGTTTAGGAATATACCCAAAAGACTTAGGATTGGTAATAGACAATCTGATTTTAATGGATGCTCCTAAGGTGAATTTTGAGCGTATGTTACTGGAAATTAAGCCTAAAAATGTAATTTCTAACGGAACAAATCCTACTTATTTACTGAAGAAATGGCGGAAAACTTGTGAAAAACAAAATATCCCATTTTATGCAACCTCTGAAGAAGGAGCTTTTGTTTTGAATTCTTATGGGAAATAGAATATACTGAAAAAACAGCATTTTCAAAATGTTTCAACATAAGTAAAGTGTTTCAAGATTGTAAAAAAACACTATATTTGCATTGCTAAACAAGTTATTTTCTTCAATGAATCATTCTAAAAAACATATCAAAATCATTGAATGTCCGCGCGATGCTATGCAAGGATTGAAAGATTTTATAGCTACCGAAAAAAAAGTGGATTATATCCAATCCTTGCTGAATATCGGGTTTGATACTATTGATTTTGGTAGTTTTGTATCGCCAAAAGCTATTCCACAAATGGCGGACACCGCTCAGGTATTAGAAAAATTAGACCTATCAGATACTAAAAGTAAACTACTTGCCATCATTGCTAACGAACGAGGAGCTGATGACGCTACCAAATATCCACAAATTGACTATTTAGGCTATCCGTTTTCAATTTCAGAAAATTTTCAGATGCGAAACACTCACAAGACCATAGCGGAAAGTCTTACAACGCTGGATTATGTAAAAAATAAAACGGAAAAAAGTGGCAAAGAGCTGGTTGTTTATGTATCCATGGGGTTTGGAAATCCGTATGGAGACCCTTGGAACGAAGAAATTGTAGAACATTGGGTTGAAAAACTTATAGAAAAAGATATCCGTATCATTTCGCTCTCTGACACCATTGGAAGTGCTGAGGGTGAGATTATTAAAAAATTATTTACATATCTTATACCTAAATATCCTACCGTTGAATTTGGAGCTCATTTTCACACTTCGCCTAACGATTGGCATGAAAAAGTGGATAATGCTTATCGATCGGGATGTATGCGTTTCGATGGAGCTATTCGCGGATACGGAGGTTGCCCTATGGCTAAGGATGAGCTTGTAGGAAATATGCCTACTGAAAAACTGATTTCTTATTTTCAAAAACAACAAATGCCAACAGGTTTAAATCTATTGGCATTTGAAAGTAGCTATAATGAAACTATGAAAATCTTTCAGAATTAAATGTTACTTTCCTTGTGTTTTTAGGCTATCTATTTGAATTTCAATTGAATTTCCTTCAGAAAGGTTTATTTTGACATCGGATTGAGAAAGTGGTATGTCAAAGTTATTCTCATTAATTTTTACGTTATTCACTCGGTCAAGCAAAAACATATGTCTGTTCCAATGGAAAGGCTCAAAATCGTTGTTTTTCTTGATTGTATTATTCTTAAATATCATATTATCAACGGATTTTGCATAGAGAATAGGTGCGTCGAATGTTTGGAATTCATTGTTTTCAATCACAATTCCTGAATGGAAAAACTGTTGTTGCTGATCCAAATTTGGTATCTCCGGGTAAATAGATATTACAGCATTTGTAAACTGGTAATTAGCCGTTAAAGAATTTATAAACGTATTGTTACGAATAATCACATCACGACAAGCTCCTGTTTCATACCATCCGTTACAATCACCGCATAACAAAATTGCCGTTCCGTGAGTATGATCAAATAAATTATTCTCACATATCACTTTTTTTGGAGTACTGAACAAAGCTCCTCTGGCTCGATTATTACGAATGACATTGTTACTAAAAACGACTTCGGGTACCCAGGTAAGATTCTCAACTCCAAAGGGTTGGTCTCCATTGAGTTCTTTAGGAATATCTTGTGTAAAAGAGATTTCAAAAATCTTTGCCCCAAACTCCGTTGGTCTATCTACAGCCTTAATGGAAGCTATTTTGTAAGTTTTCCCATCTACTAAGTCCATTGATTGAGAAGAAATAAACTGTACATCGTCCCCTACTTCTCCCCATAAAAATCCCCACGCTTGTGGATGCATATATTTAGCTTTTATGGTTTTATCATCTACTCTATCAATGATTTTTAGATACGTTCCATGTACATTTATAGCATCGTCGGCCATACCTTCATACAATCCATTTTCGGAACGAATCACTCCTTTACAGGCTGAAAAATGTGTGGCATCTGCCTGAGTAGTAAAATAACGAGGATCATTATCTCCTTTCAAACATACTGAAAATTTGTTAAGAGTAATGTTTTCAGACATTTGAGCGAGCAAACCCATGCCCCAAGCATAGTGAACTTTGACATTTTCTACATTTGTATTTTTGCAGTAGTCTATCACAATTCCAGGGGTAGGTCGGTTATAAGTTCGTAAAGCAAATCGCTCTCCTATTTTGGTCAAAAGATTTTGACTCCAGCCTTCAATTTTTAGTACATTCGGACGTAATTCAGTGATTTTTTGTGTTTTGAAATCAACATCAGCTCGTTTGTAGGACAATCGCCGATTAGGGTCGAAAGCCATTACCCAAGTAGGTTGTAATTGGTAATCTTCACCCAAAAGAAGTAATTTTTCATTTTCAATTTTATAATTCCCTGCAGGATGTATCTCAGCTACAGAAATATTGTTTTCAGCATCAACTTCCAGAATTTGAAGTTGTCGCAAATGTGGTAATTCAAAATCTATTGAAAAGTTTTTCAAGGTAATGTTTTCACAACTTTTCATCACAAAGGGAATCATCGTGCCATGAAAAATTAGCTCACTACCGTTACCGTCGATGGTAATATTTTTCATATTTTCCAAGTAAAAAGCTACTTTTTTAGGGTTGTCTTGGTCATGATTGGAGATATACAATTCCTTCTCAAAAGCACCATCGCTGTGAAAATGATAGATGTTTTTATCTAAAACAATGGTTGTCGGTTGGGTATTGTCCGTTTGTTGTAATGAGTTTATCAAAGCTTCAACAATAGGAGAATAATTTTCAACATTCTGATTTTTAGAAACAAAATCAGAAATTTTGACCTGTCTCTCTTCTTGAGGATGCTGACAGGCTAAGCATAGAAAACTCAATAGTAGTACAGTTCTATTCATTTTAATTTATATTTTGGATTACTAAACTCCGACAAATTTACGAAAATAAACTTTTTTTCGACTATTGTTCTAATACAAATTACGCGTTGAATGAAAACAAATTTTAACCATTGAGTTGTATATTTTAAAATTATGAGAAACTGTTATTGAAATTTAGTTCAACCGATGTAACCTCTCTCATTAAAATTGCATTTTCAAAAGTCAAAAGAATTTACTTTCCAATTTTGTTAAGCAAAAATTTGATTTTGATGACTAAATGTGCTACTCACAATTTCAGAGATTCTGACTTGCTATATTCCTCTACATTTAGTACCTTTGTGGGCGATACAACCGAAAATGTTCAGTTAAAATTATGATAAACACACCACACGAAGTTATTGAAATAACCAAAGGAATGGCTCTAAAAAAATACAACACCACCTTTGGAAAATTAGTCATTTTAGGCATCCTTGCAGGTTTTTACATTGGAATGGGAGGCGTACTTTCCTCATTAGCAGGGGCGGGTGTTGGAGGAATAGCCGAAACAAATCCCATACTGCCAAAACTTATCAGTGGAGCTACATTCCCTTTGGGGTTGATGCTCATCATTTTAGTTGGAGGCGAACTTTTCACAGGAAATAATGCCAACCTAATTCCAGCTACAATACAAGGCGAAATTCCAAAAACTTATTTCCTTAAAAATTGGATAATCATCTTTATATCGAATTTCATCGGATTAATTATTTTTGATTACATTTTTGTGTATCATTCAGGAATTATGCAGTCCGAACCTTATGCAAGTTACATCACTAAGTTGGCTGAATACAAAACACATTTACCTTGGCATCAGGTGTTTATACGAGGAATAGGAGCCAATTGGTTAGTTTGTTTGGCGGTTTGGCTTGGACTTTCATCTCAAACAATGCTTGGACGTTTAGCAGGTTTATGGTGGCCTGTGATGGCATTCGTTGTTATGGGATTTGAACATTCCATCGCCAATATGTTTTATATTCCTACAGGGATTTTTCACGGTGCAAACGTAACTTGGACAGCTTTTTTCGTAGATAATTTAATCCCTGCAACGCTTGGAAATATTGTCGGAGGAGCTATCTTCGTAGGAGGGGTTTATGGTTTTTTATACGGAAGTAAAAAAAAATAAATTGTTGAATTTCAGTTGTACTAATATTTTCAAATCTCGATTCATAATTTTTATAAACTAACCCAACAATTATGAAGAATCTAAATAAAAGTATTCCATTGCGTCCACGCTTTATTGTCGAGAGTGAGAAGCCGGTTGATGAGCTATTGCATCGTGTCAGAGAATGTAAAGAAATATTCAAAGAGAAGTATCTATTGGTGATTTCTGACCGGCAGGTATGGATACATATTTATAAAAATCAGCGAAAATATTACTCTCCGCACCTGCAAGTTGAATTTCAACCTAAAGAAGAGGGAGGCACACGCATTCGAGCTCTTTTTGGCCCAGAACCTACCCTTTGGTCGTTTTTTATGTTTCTACATTTCGCTATCGCCACTACTTTTGTCATTTTTTTAGTATTGGCCTACTCTCATCATATTCTCAAAGATAGTTTTAGTTTTGATTTGATAATGATGGCGTTAATGGTCGCATTATGGTTTTTTCTATATATTTTCGCACGAATCAGCCGAACCAAAGGAGTTCCACAAATGTATGAACTCCGAGAGGTCTTGGACGATTTTTTGGAATAGATGAGTCGGACATATCTACGAATTATTGGGCGACAGAACTATAAATTCGGTATGAAATTTGTGGTATGTTCTATGAATTTAATAATAGTGTTTCACTAAAAATTATAGAGTATGAAAAAATTATCAACTATTATTGTATTGTTTGTTGCCCTATTGCTCAGTTCGTGTGCAATGGTTCAGGTTGCGACTGATTATGATCGACAAGCCAACTTTTCGGAGTATAAGACTTTCGGTTTTTTCAAAGAAGGTATTGACAAAGTTCCGATTTCTGATTTGGACAAACGTCGCATTTTACGAGCTATTGAACACAATTTGACTACAAAAGGGATGCAAACTTCTGAAACTCCCGATGTGCTTGTCAATATTTTTACGCAAGAGCGTGAAAATATTAATGTGTATAACAACAATCCCTACTATTGGGGATGGGGAGTGGGATATGGCCCTTTTTGGGGACATTCAAATTACAGCGTAAGTACCAATGCTGAAGGAACTCTTTTTATTGAAATCATTGATGCTAAGAAAAAAGAACTGATTTGGCAAGGGAAAGGCTTAGGATATATTCCTCGAAATATGAACGCTAAAGAGAAAGCTATCACTAGATTTGTAGATAAAATTTTAGAGAAATATCCTCCAAAATAGCTAAAATACTTTGAAGAAAGCTGTCCCAAAAGTTGTTTTTACTAACCGGCAACCCGCAATGGTAATTCTGACTTTTTAAAGTCTATAATTTAGAGTATCTTTTGCAGATTCAGGGAAAAAATTAATTCAACTTTTGGGATGGTTTTCTTTTGACAGAGGCAGACGTACCACAAAAATCAAAACTTTCAAAATGCAAAAAAGGCTATTCGGTTTGGTAGGAAGAAACATATCCTACTCATTTTCACGAAAATATTTTAATGAAAAATTCCATAAGGAACATATCTCAGATGCTCAGTATGTAAACTTTGACATACAAACCATTGCAGAATTACCGCAAAAGTTGGCTGAAAATCCGAATATTAAGGGATTAAATGTTACCATTCCTTACAAAAAAGAAATAATATCGCTACTCACCAAATTGGACGAAACTGCCGAAGCTATTGGTGCGGTAAATACAATAAAATTCACAGATAGTGATATCATCGGATATAACACAGATTATGTGGGTTTTATGGAATCCATACACCCCTTATTGAAAGAACACCACCAAAAAGCCTTAATTTTAGGCACAGGTGGAGCATCAAGTGCGATAGCACATGCATTCAAGATGTTGGGAATTTCATTCAAGTTTGTGTCAAGAAATCCAAAAATGGGACAGTATACATATGCCGATCTTGGAGCAGATATTTTATCAGAATACAAAATCATCGTCAATTGTACACCTTTAGGAACTTTTCCGAATGTGAACGACAGCCCTCCTATTCCTTATCACTTTATCACATCGGAACATTTGTTGTACGATTTAATATATAATCCATCAAAAACAGCCTTTCTACAGGAAGGAGAAAATAAAAACGCTACCATAATTAATGGGTTGAGAATGTTGGAGTTACAAGCTGAAAAAGCTTGGGAAATTTGGAATAAATAATACTTAGAAAATGGAATTTACGTATTCACTATCAGAAATAGACGAAACAGCGAAAAAAATACTACCTCTATTAACTTCTAAAATAGTTGTTTTTCAAGGGAGTATGGGAATGGGAAAGACAACTTTTATCAAAGCCTTGGTAAAAAATTTAGGAATTGATAACATCACAGCAAGTCCTACATTTGGTTTGGTAAACCATTACGAAGGCTCAGAAAATGTGGTTTTTCACTTCGATTTTTACCGAATTGAACATCAAGAAGAGGCTTTTGACATTGGTTTTGAGGAGTATCTGTACTCGGGGAATTGGTGTTTTATTGAGTGGGCGGAGCGTGTAAGTTCGTATATTCCGGATAAACACGCTGTTTTATCCTTTGAATGGATTGATGAAAATACAAGAAAAGTTAGAGTAGCGTGATTTACCTTTTTACTCTGCAAGAATACATAAAAAAAATAAACAATTTATCTTTATTCTAAATAAAATTGTATATTTGCACCTAAAATAACATATTAATTATACTATAATGAAAAGAATTTTTTTATCAATTATTTTAGCAGGAACAGTTCTATTTACGGCTTGTAAAAAAGATAACGAAAAAACAGAACCTGTAGGAGAAGTTAAAACAGTTACTAATCTAAATGTAACAGAAACAAATGCTACTTCTTTTGTGTATTTTTCGTTTGACAAAAATAAAGAGGTAATAGTAAAGGACCCTGAGACTAATAACGAATGGGACATTGCTTTTAATCAATATGATGTTAAAACACGAGGAACTTTAAAAACAGAACAAAAGGTTTTTGAAGAAGTTAAAGAGGCTCCTACTACAGGGTATATACCTGACATTCAGCGTACTACCTTTGTTGGAAGATCTGTTGATCAAAACGTTAGTTCACCAGTTTTATCTTTAGGGTATTCAGATGGATTTTGGAGATTTATCGAAAGTAAAGGTATTGTAGCTAAGATTCCAGAGGCTATTCGTGAAACGGTGAAAACAAAGTTAATCCACGATAATGGACCTTTTACCTTTGGATATGGTGCATCAGGACCTGTTTTTACTCCTAATAATTGGGTTTATGTAGTGAAAACTGCTACAGGAAAATATGCGAAAATTCAAGTTACAAGCTATACAAACGATAAAAATGCCCCTTATTATATTTCTTTTAAATACCAAGTAAGTAATAAAGAAGGGAAATTTTAATAATTAAAGACGATGCGCATGGAATTGCTACACTGTTATTGGTGTAGCAATTCTGTGTTATTTATATACCATAAAACCATGTTTCGAGTTTTTTTCTCTTTGATTTTCTTAATGCTGGTGGCTAATGCCTTCGGCCAGAATGATAGTTCTAAGAAAGAAGAAAAAGCTATTGAACTTGAGGAAGTTACGGTTATAGCAACACGAAGTGAAAAAAAGCTAAAAAACGTTCCTATTGTAGTTCAACTACTGACGAAGGAAGATATTTACAAATCACAATCTACTGACTTTCAAAGTTTTTTAGAAAACGAATTTTCAGGAATCAATTTTACGTATGATGGAGGTCGCCCGAACATCAATATGATGGGTTTTAGTGGAAAGTATGTCCTCTTTTTGATTGACGGCGAACGTGTTGCAGGAGAAACTTTTGAAAACATTGATTACGAACGAATTGACTTAGACAACATTGAGCGAATTGAAATTATCAAAGGTGCTTCATCTTCGCTTTATGGCTCCAACGCTATTGGTGGGGTTATCAACATTATTACAAAAAATGCTCAGAAATCATTCGATGTTAGTTCAAGTTATCTATATGATACCAATATTGACCACAGAGCCAATCTTTCCATAGGAAGTAAACAAAAATGGGGAAGTCTTCAAATAGGGTCATTCTACAAAATGCGAGAACCATACTTGCTGAAAGATACCGAACAACGAAAAATTTTTTATACTGACGGGAGAGTTAAAGAGTTGCCTCATGACTACTTGCATATTGCTGGATTTACAAACTATGGAATAAATCCAAAGTTAAACTTTCGAATTTCTCCAAAGTGGGACTTAGAACTCAAACCTGCCTATTATTTTAGTGAACGAAATGATGGGACTGAAAATGCTAAAAAAGTACTTGAACGTTATTACAACTATGCTTTATCACTCAAATCCACCTATGAACTATCTCAAAATGAATCGATTAAACTTACAGGAAGTTTTGATCGTTATAGTAAATTCAACTACTATCGCCTTTTAAATGAGCAGGAAAAAAACTATGAAAACACTCTAAAACGTGTCTCTACGCAATATAACAATCTAATTTCTGGAAAACATACGCTTGTTGCAGGAGCTGAAGTTCTTGTAGATGAATTGATTAGTCTGCGTTTTAACGAGAAAGGTACGGAAGCTAGTAAAGACAGCAAAAACTATACACTTTTTGCTCAACAAGATTGGATTTTGTCTGATCGCTTCACTCTCGTGGCAGGAGTTCGGATGGACTATCATTCTCTATTTCAGGAACATTTCACGTTCCGTTTGTCGGGAATGTACACTATAGATGAATTTACTTTACGAGGTGGATATTCCAGTGGATTTCGTTCTCCTACGATTAAAGAGCTCTATACCAATTGGTTCCATCCTTGGGGTGGAGGATTTCAAATTAAAGGGAACGAAACCCTTAAACCAGAATTAAGCGATAATTTCAATTTTTCAGTAGATTACAGTACTAAAAAACTGAATATCACAGCTATAACTCAATATTCCGTAGTGACAGATAAAATCGATTTCGTATGGTCAGATTCACATAGCTCAATTGACTATACCAATTTCAAAGGTGCTACACGAATTATAAGCTCAGAGTTTTCGGTAGCGTATCGATTGAACAAATTCTTTCGATTGAAGAGTTCCTATGCTTTTTATGATATCGAAAAACGTCTTTCCGACCATCGACCACATACATTTACCCTCAAAGGAGAATATTCGCCCTCTGACAGTCTGAAATACATTCCTAGCCTGATAATTAGCGGAAAATATGTGAGTTCAACTACTCTTTTTTCTAGTGAAGAAAGAAATACTTTTGAAGAGTATTATTCGGTTTATGAGCCTTATTGGATTTGGCGATTGCAAACTTCAATGAAACTGCCTTTGGGTTTTGTGCTAAATGCAGGTGTTAATAATCTTTTAAATTACAAAGCTAACACCGTTGGATTTTATTCATCTATCAGTCCAGGACGAACATTTTATATAGGAGTGAAATATAGTTACTGATAGCCCATTTCTTAAATTTTTAAAGTAAAATACAGCAGATTTGTACTTTTAGCTATCATTTTTCGGTCGTATTTTCCAAAGTATTGATTATGTATACCCAAAATTGATGTAAAAAAAAGGTAATTTCAAAGGCTTTAAATGATTTTCAAGTCTCTTTGAAAAACAAGTTTTTCTGACAGTTCTACAAATTCTGTACTTTAAATTCCTGTTATTTTCTCCAATATGAGTAGTGTGTTTTTACCAATTTTATGATTATCTTCTTCAAAAACAGAAATAAAAGCCTCCCAATTATCGGTGCAAATTTGTCCAAAACTTATGCCTAATCTTTTCAATTTTTTACGAAGTTTTCGAACTGTTTTCTTGTTTCGATTACCTATTGACATACTACAATTTCCTTTTTAATGCTAACTTATTCGATTTCAGCAATATCTCGTATACCTGCTTTTCTTACCAAAGGAATCAAAATCTTTTAGTAAATTATTGATAAACAACCTTTATAGGTCAAATTATGGTCGGCGATGAATTGGCGATGACAACCCTTGCAAAGATAATTTTGCTTTCCTTAAGAAATTTTTCCGTTTTTTACTATCTTTGTACTTTAACAATCGGGACAATACAGTATAATTCTTATTTGTGTTCAATAAAATTATTACATTTCATTGATTGTCAATTTTTTTATATCATCATAATTTTTATAACACGACCATTATTTTGTTCTCAGAAGAAACTTAGGTTCAGAATTGCAAAGGTCTCTTGTGGTTGCAATGATAGGTACAATGATGATGGGAACATTGGTAAGTTTGTTTATTATTCTGTTAATTTATTGGTTGATTTATAGGGGAAAATAGGATTTTAAAAACGAATCATATGAAAACAACACAAATTTTAATCGGAATGGTTATGTTGTTGATAGCGTGTTCCGACAGTAAAACACAATCCAATCAAGGTACAAAAAGTACTTCTTCCTTAGAAAAAATAATTGACTTAGAAAAAGCCATTGAAAACCCTATAGAGCCACTGAATTTAAGCGATTTTGTGGAGGATATAGAATATATTCGCCCGGAATATCCCGCTTCGTTAGTGGATATAATTTTTGATGTAGCATTGAATGAAAATTATCTCTTACTACAAGTTCGAGAACGACTTTTATGTTATTCCCGAGATGGAAAATTTCTACGAGAAATAGGTAAAAATGGACAAGGACCCAAAGAATACTTGGGAATTCGGGCTTCTTCACTACACGACAGTCTTGTCGCCATTCATAGCAATTGGACACGAAAGATTTTGTGGTATAACACTGATGGTGAATACCTAAAAGAGACCCCCGTTGCAGATGGAATTTTAAATATTGATGTTTTAAATAATGATAGAATTGTAATACATCACTTTCCACACACAACTCCAATAGATGATCCTAATCTTTGTATCGTAGGAATCATTGACAGCAAAGGAGATACCATTCAATTGAAAAAATCAAAACCGTATTATTCAAAAGGACAAACCTTACAACAAAGTATATGGAAGTATAATGATATGGTTCGTGTATTGAGTTGTATAAATGACACTGTATATTCCGTTTCAAAGGACGAAATTTTACCCACTTATGTTGTTAATTTTGGAAAATACAAAGTAAGTCAAGAATTTTTTTCTGATATGCACTCGAGTCCATCAGAAAAAAGCGAGAAAGGAAGAAAATTTATTCGACATCTTTCCTTTTCAGAAATGTTTGACAAGATACTGATAACATTCATATACGACAAAAAAAATTGGTACGGAGTCCATAGCAAACAATCGGGGGAAACTTCGGTATGGAGCGTGAAGCCTGACAGCATCAATAAATACGGATTTTTAAAAGGTGGTGGCTGGGTAAATGATGTTGACGGAGGTTATTCGGTTACGTATTTGAAATCTAATTCTGATGGTTATTTTATTAGAATTGTTCCACCCGATGAATTAAAAGCTCGGTCTTTAGAAAATAAAGAACGTATCGAGGTAAAATATCCTGAAAAACAAAAAAAATTAGAGCAACTTGTCAATTCGTTAGATGATGATGAGAATCCTATAATTATAATTTATAAACTGAAAAAATGAATTGAGTTCAGTACTTAATTGCATATATTTTTCAATGGTTCAACACTGATTTTTCAGCATTTTGACCGCTTTTCATCGGTATTGGAGATTTGGAGTTAAGAAAATCAACGAATAAAGCGTGAAAATTTTCCATTGTTCGAATCGACCACAGGAAGTAAGTTTGGAAAATTTGTCGGAAGCCGACTGCTTATTTTTTAATGCCCGTGCGGCTCGCACTTTTGGTTCTCCGTCACCTAAGGAAAAGGACTGTGTATGAAAATAAATAATGAACTCAATAAAAATATTTCATAAAAGTATCAATTCTTTATGAAGTTAGGTCAAGCCATGAAAATTATAAACTTTTAATCCGTTTATTTGAATCACTTTTTCATCTTGAAAGTTGGTAAAAAAACATAAAGTTACCCGTTGTTTCTATGTGGTTCAAATTATAATAGTTCAAAGTATTATTTTATACGTTAAGCTTATTAAATACGACTTATTGACTCTTTCCAATGATATTCATTTCAATCTGAGCTAAACTTTCATCTATTGAAAAGTTATCCGAAGCGATAATGAAATGAGCTTGATTGTAAAACATATTTCGCTCAAAAATATGTTTTCGTATAAAATCTTCCAAATTCTCATCATCGATATCAGCTATCAAAGGACGATTTCTTTTTTCGCATTTCAAACGTTCTGCTAACTTTTTAGGACTATATCGAAGGTAAAACACATAAGGCGAATGTTCCAAAATTAAATTCATATTATTTCCAAAGCAAGGCGTTCCTCCTCCCAAAGCCAATACAAAGTCAGTTTCTGATTGTAGTAAATTTTTTAGGTAGTCATGTTCTAATTTTCGGAAGTAAATCTCACCTTTTTCTTTAAATATTTCTTTGATTTCTTTATTTTCTTTTGATTCGATATAAGAGTCTAAATCAATGAATGGAAGATTTCTTCTTTCAGCCAGAATTTTTCCAAGTGTAGATTTACCACTACCCATGTATCCAAGTAAAATTATTTTCATTTTTAAATGTTTTATTTTCAGATAGTTGTGAAAAAAGTTTATTTTTGTCTGCAAATTTACTTTATTTTTTCTTGCAATCTAAAAAAAATGTTATATATTTGCACCCGCATTGAAGAAATAGTTAAAGGAGACTTGGTAGCTCAGTTGGTAGAGCACAACACTTTTAATGTTGGGGTCCTGGGTTCGAGCCCCAGCCAGGTCACAAGGGTTATACAATTTATTTTTTTTGATTTTGAGGACTTGGTAGCTCAGTTGGTAGAGCACAACACTTTTAATGTTGGGGTCCTGGGTTCGAGCCCCAGCCAGGTCACAGAAAAAAGTTAAGTTTAGGCTTAACTTTTTTTGTATGTTACCTTGCCTACGTGGAGAAATTGGTAGACTCGCCATCTTGAGGGGGTGGTGCTGCAAGGCGTGCTGGTTCGAATCCAGTCGTAGGCACAATTGTAAAAAAACCGTCCGATGAGGGCGGTTTTTCCTTTTATATGCAATAAACAGAGCTTCGCATTCGATTTGCGTTTCTGAAAAAAATCAAGAAAATTTACCTTAAATGTTAAAAGCATCTTATAAAAAATATACTTTACAGTTTAAACGTCCTTCAGGAACTTCAAGAGGAATTCTTACCCAAAAAGAAACCTATTTTCTCTTTATCTCTAATGGAGAAAAAAAAGGAGTAGGAGAATGTGGCTTACTCAAAGGTCTTAGCGTTGACGATCGTCCTGACTATGAACAGAAATTACAGTGGGTATGTGAAAACATTCATTTAGGAAAGGAGCAACTACTCACGCAATTAATAGAATTCCCCTCTATTCAATTTGGAGTGGAACAGGCGTTTCTATCTGTAGAATCAAAGAATTGGTATCAACTATATCCCTCTGAGTTTACGATAGGGAGGGATCTTATACCGATTAATGGTTTGATATGGATGGGAACTGCTGATTTTATGAAATCCCAAATCAGAGAAAAGATTCAACAAGGGTTTAGGTGTATAAAAATGAAAATTGGTGCAATTGATTTTGAGCAAGAATATCAGATATTGAAGAGATTGCGTACTGAATTTCCAGTTGAAGATATTGAAATTCGAGTTGATGCTAATGGAGCTTTTTCTCCTCAAGATGCTCTTGAAAAATTAAAGCAATTAGCGGATTTAGAATTGCATTCCATTGAACAGCCTATCAAAGCAAAACAGAGCGAGATAATGGCGAAATTATGTGAACAAACTCCTCTGCCGATTGCTTTGGATGAAGAACTTATCGGAGTTTTTGGATATGAATCAAGAAAGCAGCTTTTGGAGCAGATTAATCCACAATATATTATCTTAAAACCTTCATTAGTTGGAGGTTATAAATCATCCGAGGAATGGATTCGTCTTTCCAATGAATGTAAAATAGGCTGGTGGATTACCAGTGCTTTGGAAAGTAATATTGGGCTTAATGCTATTGCTCAATGGACATATACTTTAAATACTGAAATGCCACAGGGGTTGGGTACAGGAGCGTTATATACCAATAATATATCATCTCCTCTCTTTGTTTCGAGCGGATTTTTAGGGTATGATCCAGAGCGAAGTTGGGAAGTTAATATCTTGTAAAAAAGGTGTTTACAAAATAGAATAGGGAATGTAGATAAAAATCTAAAAGAAATATTAAAATTTCTATCTTAAAAACGTTTGTTATTTCAAAAAAAATATAGTACCTTTGAAGTCTGTTAATAAAATATTAAAACATTATGAATATTCCATCAGAATTAAAGTACACTAAAGACCATGAGTGGGTTCGTGTTGAAGGTGATTTAGCCGTTGTAGGTATTACAGATTTTGCTCAAAAAGAGTTGGGCGACATCGTTTACGTAGAAGTTGAAACAGAAGGCGAAACTCTTGATAAAGAGGAAGTTTTTGGAACTGTTGAAGCTGTAAAAACAGTATCTGATTTGTTTTTACCAGTCAGTGGTGAAATCGTTTCTTTTAACGAAGTTTTGGAACAATCACCAGAGAAAGTAAACACAGACCCTTACGGAGATGGTTGGATGATTAAGGTGAAGTTCAGCGATGCTTCTGAATTAGATGAACTTATGTCTGCTGACGATTATAAAGAGTTGATAGGTGCTTAATAAAAAGACGTTTGGCATTTTGTTGCTAATTTGGGTGATTGTTATTCTGGTTTTGAGTCTAATGCCTCCAAAGAATGTAGATGAATTACCGAAAATCCCTCATTTGGATAAAGTTGCTCATTTCGTATTTTATTTTATATTTACAATACTGTTTTTTTTGACATTTCAAAATAATAAAGAAAATGTTAAAAAAGTAGCTAATATTTACATTTTATCATTTGTTGTTGCTTTTTCGTTAGGAATTTGTATCGAATGGTTGCAAAATACTATAACACAAGACAGAAGTGGAGATTTATTTGATGTTTTATTCAATACTTTTGGCACAGTTGTTGCTCTAATCGGTATGAAGTACATTAATAAAAAGCTTTTAATTAATGTTAAATAAATGTTTAATTACCTTTTAAAAAGATTTAAGTTATGCAACCAAAAAAGAATCCAAAAGCAGACTTGACTAAAAGTAGTGGATTGTTTTTTGCTATTGGTTTTGCTTTAATTTCTGCGTTGTCCTATGCAGGATTTGAAATGAAATCGTATGACAGAAAAGAACACGAAAGTCGTTTGTCTGACTTAGACAATTCAAATCTTGATGAAGATCAGGAAGAATTCGCAATGGAGGAGTTTACGCCTCCGCCACCACCACCACCGCCACCACCAGTTGTGGAAGACGTAAAAGTGGTTGAGAATGAAGAACAGATTGAAGAAACCATTATTAGTTCAACTGAAACAACCAAGGAAGAAGTGGTTGCGAAAGTAGAAGAAATTGAAGTAGTTGATGAACCTGAGGAGGAGGTTGATGTACCGTTTACCATCATTGAAGACAAGCCTATGTTTGAAGGGTGTGAGAAGTTGAAAACTAAAAAAGAACAAGAAGATTGCTTCAAGTCATCGTTGGATAAACACGTAAAACGAAACTTCCAATACCCTCAATCAGCACAGGAGATGAACATTCAAGGGAAAGTAACGGTAACGTTCCGTATCAACAAAGATGGTACTGTATCTGTTGTGGGAACCCGAGGCCCTGATAAATCGTTGGAAGCTGAAGCTCGTAGAATCATTGAAAAACTACCTAAGTTAATTCCAGGTAAACAACGTGGAAGACCAGCAGCGGTAGTGTACCAATATCCTATCAACTTCAAATTGGCGAATCAATAAAAGAAATTTAAGTAAGAGTCCGATTTTCGGACTCTTTTTTTGTGCTTTGTTTCGATTTACGTATCTTTGCAGAATATAAATTATCACTGAAATGATTACAGAAAAGAAGAAATTTAAAATAGGGTGGGGGACAGGTATTGTTATTGCGTTTGCATTTTTTATTACGTTTATCATGTACTTTGTTCTCAATATGTCTATAAACAAAAAATATGATCACGATTTTGTTACTGAGGATTACTACAAAAAAGAATTAGCTTTCCAGAATATGATGGAAAAAGCAAAAAAAACTGCTTCAGAACAAATGGGAGTAGGTATTCAGAGTTCAGAGGCAGGTGTTATATTGACATTTCCACAAAAAACTACTGATGCTATTGTTGGAACTGTATATTTTTACAGACCTTCGGATCAAAAAAGAGATTTCAGAATACCATTGCAAATTAAAGATAATCAAATGCTTGTACCTATGAATGTGCTTTCAAAGGGGCGTTGGGTAGTAGAAGTTAACTATCAGTTTGATAGTCAGGATTATATATCTACAGAAAAAATAGACATCAAATAGAAATGCTTTATACAGCACTTATTTTAGGACTTTTAGGAAGTTTTCACTGTGTAGGAATGTGTGGGCCTTTGACCTTACTACTACCTTTGAGACATGATAATCCTTTCAAAAAGGCTATTCAAGTGGCTACCTATCACATAGGTAAAACGTTGACTTACGTGCTATTGGGAGTGCTTTTCGGAGTTTTAGGTAAAGGTTTATTCGTTAGAGAGTATCAACAACAATTATCTATTATTATAGGAGTACTGATGATAGTTGTGGTTGTGCTTTCTTTGGTAAAAATTCGCTTAAACGTATTTACGAAGCCTATTTATTTTTTAATAGGATTTGTCAAACGGGCTTTGGGGCGACAACTTCGTTATAAAACAGCTTTTTCCGTTTTTCTCATTGGTTTTTTTAATGGTTTTCTTCCATGCGGATTGGTGTATATGGCGTTGTTTGGTGCTTTAGCTGAAACCGGCATAACAAATTCTGCAATGTATATGCTTTTTTTTGGATTGGGAACAGTTCCTTTACTAACGGCAACCATTTATTTAGGTAATTTTTTAAAAACAAAAACGAAAATCTATATCCAAAAGATTATACCTTTTTTTATTATCCTTATCGGAGCATTGTTTATTTTACGAGGATTGGGCTTGGGGATCCCTTATTTATCTCCATCTAATATGAACTTGATGATTAAAGCTGATCCTGATTGTCAAGTACCCATGTACCGGTAATTGTACTTTAAGCAAACGGGATATAAAAACTTTTTGCATTAAAAATTTGCCATTATATAAATAAATTCTACCTTTGCACCATCATTAACAAGAGGAAAAATTTGGACTGATTGCAACCTCTTTTTGGAACTTCCGAAAAAATGCTAAAACAGTGACTTATACTATCTTACATAAGGATATTCTATCCAAAAACAAGGCAATTTCCAAAGTTATCCTTTCTAAATTCTATTAAGAAATGGGGTATTTATTTACATCGGAGTCCGTGTCAGAAGGACATCCTGACAAAGTCGCTGATCAAATCAGTGATGCTCTAATTGACAATTTTTTAGCTTTTGATCCAAGTTCAAAAGTGGCGTGTGAAACCTTAGTAACTACTGGACAAGTGGTATTGGCAGGGGAAGTGAAGTCGGATATTTATATTGATGTTCAACAAATTACACGCAATGTTATCAAGAAAATAGGCTACACCAAAAGTGAATATATGTTTGAGGCGAATTCGTGTGGTATTCTTTCAGCAATTCACGAGCAATCACCTGATATTAATCAAGGTGTGGAACGAGCAAAACCCGAAGAGCAAGGAGCAGGTGACCAAGGGATGATGTTCGGATATGCGGTAAACGAAACGGAAAATTACATGCCGTTAGCATTGGATTTATCACATACGCTTTTGAGAGAATTGGCTGATTTAAGACGTGAAAATAAGGAAATTACCTATCTACGACCTGATGCAAAAAGTCAAGTTACATTGGAGTATAGTGATGATAACAAGCCTGTACGAATCAATACTATCGTGATTTCGACTCAACATGATGATTTTGCTTCAGAGGCTGAAATGCTACAAAAAATTAAACACGATATTATTACTATTCTAATTCCGAGGGTAATAAAAAAATATCCGCAGTACGCCCCATTTTTTGATGATAATATTATTTATCACATCAATCCAACAGGAATTTTTGTTATTGGAGGGCCTCATGGCGATACAGGGCTGACGGGACGAAAAATCATTGTTGACACTTATGGAGGTAAAGGAGCTCATGGAGGAGGAGCTTTCTCAGGTAAAGATCCAAGTAAAGTAGACAGAAGTGCAGCGTATGCTATGCGACATATTGCAAAAAACATGGTAGCTGCAGGTATAGCAGATGAAATTTTGGTTCAAGTAAGTTATGCTATTGGAGTGGCAGAACCAACTGGGGTGTATGTCAACACCTATGGTACGTCAAAGGTAAACCTAACTGATGGAGAGATTGCAAAAAAAATACAGCAAATTTTTAGCCTTCGTCCATACGATATTGAGCAGCGATTGAAATTGAGAAATCCAATCTATAGTGAAACAGCTGCTTACGGGCATATGGGACGAGTGCCACAGATTGTTACAAAAGAGTTTTCTTCTCCTTATAATGCTACTAAAACCGTTGAGGTTGAGTTGTTTACTTGGGAAAAGTTGGATTTTGTCGATAAAATTAAAGAGGCTTTCGGAGTGTAAAAACTCAAATAATGTCTGAAGAGTTTAAATATAAAAATCATGATCGCACTGTTTTGGTTAGTAAAATAATATCTGCAAGATAATAAGTGCTTATTTTATTAAAGAGGTAGTGATTAAGTAAAACTCTTCAGACAGTTTTATTTCAGGTAGTACTTTTGGCTTTTGGTTAGCATAGAAAATTATTAAGGGTATTCCTTAATTTTTGAGTCTCATATTTATTTTTTTGAGTTCAGTACTTAATTGAATATACTTTTTAATGGTTCAACACAGATTTTTCAGTATTTTGACCGCTTTTCATTGGCATTGGAGATTTGGCTTTAAGAAAATCAACGAATAAAGCAAAGTAAGCGAAAACTTGGAGCTTAGTATGTGGAATTTTTTCCACTGTTCGAAGTGACTGCAGGAAGCAAGTTTGGAAAATTTGTCGGAAGCCGACTGCTTTATTTTTTAATGCCCGTGCGGCTCGCACTTTTGGTTCTTTTCATCTAAGCACCATTTTTTACCACATTGTCCTGAAAAGAGAAAATAAAAAGACTATCCGAATAGAGAGGTTCGTCATTAATAAATGGTAACGGTGTCTAAAATACACAAAATCCTCTTTTTTTGGATAGTCTTTTTTTTATTGTATTTGCTTTTTTGTACTATGAGAACAATCTCTCGAAGAAGTTTCTACGTTTTTCGTTCATAGCATTACTTACGTCATAAATGTCATCAGAAACCACAGTATTGTTATCCATAGCACCTGCAGCCTGTCCTGAAAATGTTTTGTTTTCTCCTTCTGACATAACGCTAATAACAAAGTCGATATAATCTTTACCTTGCATTGCTAAGTAGTTTTTGAAATAGCGACTACTTAACTCAGTTCCTCCAATTTTTTCTAACTTTAACAGTGTTTCGTAAAACGGAGCTAAGTAATTATCTATAGCTTTTTGAGGTACAGCCTTTCTTCTACCGATATAATGTGTAATATTACCCATTGCATCACGACGCATTTCAAAATCTGTAACCACCCAATAGTATTCTCCTGATTTTGCTAAGTTTTTAACAACTCCAACGAAGTTGTTTCCTTTTTTCAAATTCTCCCATAGCATTTTGAAAATCAATTTTGGCATGTCGGGGTGTCTAATCAAATTATGAGGTTGCCCAATAAGCTCCGCCATCGAGTATCCAGAAACTTCTGAAAACACGGTATTTACGTTAGTGATAGTTCCAAAACTATCTGTCTCACTGATTAGGACTTTTGATTTGTCCCAAACTACTTCTCTATCAATCGGAGTCGGTCTTTGAATTGTAGGCTCCACTCTTTTAAAATCAGACATAGTTCTTTCTATTTTAGGTTATTAAAATGCAAAAGTAATAATTATTTCATTAATATTGTAAAAATTAATTAAGAAAATAATCTACCAAAGAAACTTTTACGTTTTTCGTTCATCTCATCACTCACGGTATAGATGTCATCGGAAACCATTTTATTGGTATCAATAGATGTCACTGGAATGTCTTGGAACGCTACATTTTCTCTATTTTCAGCCATTACATCAATGATAAAATCAATGTAGTCTTTTCCTTGTTTGTCCAAATAATTTTTGAAAAAACGAGCACTCAAATCCATACCACCAATTTTTTCAAGTTTCACCATTGTTTCGTACAAGGGGGCTACGTAATTATCAATCACTCCTTTTGGTACAGATTTTCTACGTGCGATGTAGTGTGTGATATTCCCCAAAGCGTCACGACGCATCTCAAAATCGGTAATAACCCAATAATATTCGCCTGATTTTGCTAAGTTTTTAACGACACCTGCAAAATTATTCCCCATTTTCAAGTTGTCCCAAAGCATTTTGAATGTTACCTTTGGCATATCTGGGTGACGGATGATGCTGTGTGGCTGACCAATCATTTCAGCTGGAGTATACCCCGCAACCGTACAGAAAATGTCGTTCACGTTGGTAATACGACCGTACACATCTGTCTCACTTATAATAACTTTTGATTTATCCCAAACCACTTCTTTATCAATAGGAGTGGGTCTTTCAACTGTCAATTCGATGTCTCGATAATCCTTAATCATATGCAAAAATCTGTATTGGTTATTTCTCGACAAAAGTACGGAAAATAAAGAGAATAATATCCCTTTAAAAATGTTAAACTTTTATTAAAATTAAAGTTATTCACAACAATAAACATGGACAATTAAACTATTTTAGGAGAAAATAAATTTCTTATCTTTGCCGAATGGAACGCATACTCGCAAAATACATACCTGAAAATGCTGTCATGCCCTGTTTTGAACTTATCAAACGGAATAATGTTCATCTTAAAATTGTCAATGAACGAAAAACAAGACATGGGGATTACAGGCAACTGCTTGATGGGCAACATCTTATCACAGTAAATGCTGGTGAAAATAAATACCGCTTTTTAATCACACTTATCCACGAAATTGCTCATTTAGTGGCGTTTGAAAAATTTGGTAGAAACATAAAACCTCACGGGAACGAATGGAAATACACTTTCCAACAACTGATGATTCCATTCATTTCTCCCTCTATCTTTCCTACGGATTTGCTAAAAGTGGTTGCCAATCATTTCAGAAACCCAAAATCCAGTAGTGATATTGATTCTCTATTAGCGGTTACTCTTAAAAAATATGATGAAAATCAGGATATATGTTTTATTTTTGAGCTACCGTTAGGTAGCATTTTTCGTATCGCAGACGGACGTGTGTTTCAAAAAGGACGCAAACGTGTTAAATGTTTTGAATGTATTGAAATAAATACCAAAAAGGTTTATGTCTTTCAACCTCATGCCGAAGTAGAGCCTTTAAAAATGTAACTATTAAGAAACGAATTCAATAAAAAAAACAAATTATTTTGATATTCAAAAAAAAAAATACATTAGCACCGTTTAATCAATTTATTAGAATAACATGAAAAAAATCAAAGTTTTATCGCTACTTTTGGTGATAGGAATGACCCATCAGCTTTACTCACAAGACGCGGAAAGTAAAAATTTTATCAGCTTTAAAAAAGGTGTTTTGAATACCCTGTTGCTCGAAGATGGTGATAGCTCTATTTTTGACCAATCAAAACCAACATCACATCTATTTAACGAAACATACTCGGATTATAATATTTCTTATCAAAGAAAAATAAGCTCTCGTTTCTTATTAGGAGTTGATTTCTATGGATTTAATGCGTTTAATAAGATTAATCCTTACAGTTTATCTTTACAACGCATCGGATTAGTCAGAAAAGATTTTTCTTCTCACACGGATGTTAAACTGTTTAGAGGTAGCATATTTTATTCTCTGTTAGATCGTGAATATTTTAAAATCAGAGCAGGTATGTACATTCCTTTGTATGAAATTAAAAATCAAAGTATTACAGCTGCCTATGAGAGAGAAAATAAAAGAGAGGAAGTAGTATATATTATCGATAACAAAAAAACGAGTGGGATTTTCTTAGGTATTGTTCAGCCAGAAATCGCAGTTGATTTCCTGTACTGCTTCAATAATATTGAAACAGGTATTGCAACATCTTGGAATTCAAACATAAGTTCTAATGAACCTATTATCAGATTTTCAGCCGTTTTAAACGTAAAATTCTAATTTAATACACTGTATATTAGAAACATAAATAAATCCGACTTAATTTCTATTAAGTCGGATTTTGTTTGTATTCCATATTCTAAAAAACTGCATTAGAGAGCTTCAAAGCATATCACCCAACCTAATAAAAAGGCTCTAAAAAGGAAATAATACGACTTAAAATAATGATTCATGAGTAAAATCTTTATGTTACAGACTGATATAATAAAGATTTCTGTGAAACTATATAACAAAACTTATAAATAAATAAACTACTGATAATCAGTGAAATAAAAAATAATTATCCTGTTAATCCGATTATTTTCAAAATAAACATAACTTTTTTTGTGATTTACTAAAAAATAGTTGCTATTTTTGTAGCTTAAATACGTACGCTGCAAGTAGTTATATATGAAAATTATAAATATGCCTTATGGGATATGCCATTTGAGTGTGGTGCCTATTCGTCTACATCCGTGTGAAGAAGCAGGAATGGTAACACAGTTG
Source organism: Capnocytophaga canis (assembly GCF_000827555.1). Taxonomy (GTDB): domain Bacteria; phylum Bacteroidota; class Bacteroidia; order Flavobacteriales; family Flavobacteriaceae; genus Capnocytophaga; species Capnocytophaga canis. The sequence goes on along the minus strand of NZ_CDOI01000148.1, from coordinate 39,590 downwards.
CTATTTGGTGAATTATTGCAAATAATTGATAAACAAGAAGATTGGTATCAAATACTTGTCCTATATGACGGCAGTGAAGGTTGGATTTTAGCAAATCAAATTCAGCTGATTTCCGACAAAGAATATCGTAAATGCTTGAAAAAAAAGGAAAAATACGCCCATCGTTGGATAACAAAACTGCGAGTAAAAAATGCAAATAACGTGTTTTTACAAATTCCTCGTGGAGCTACTTTTTCACACAATCACCTTATAAACACCTCTCAATCAACACAAAAACCTACTGAAAAAGGTATTGTTGCTCTTGCGTTAGACTATCTAAACGTTCCCTTTTTGGCTGGTGGACGCACTCCGTTCGGGATTGATGCTGCTGGATTCACTCAAATTGTTTATAAACTTAATGGAATCAAGCTTTTACGAACTCCTGAAAAACAAGCCTCTCAAGGGATTTTGGTCGATTTCATTGAGGAAACTATACCAGGCGATTTGGCTTTTTTCGACGATGAAGAGGGAAATATAATTCATGTTGGAATTCTGTTGGGTGATAATCATATCATCCATTCATACGGCAAAGTACGTATTGATAGGTTAGACCATATCGGTATTTTCAATTCCGAACTACGAAATTATACCCACAAACTCAGACTTATGAAACGAATAGTTTAAAAAACACAATGAATTGATTTACAAAGAATGTCATCTCTTTTATGGATTTGTTATTCACAAATAATATAAGTTGATAGACATAAATCAAGACTACAAAATCTATTATAGGAAAAACAGCATCTTTCCAGACTTATTATATAGTTATAACAAATCAAAAACATGATTAAATGATTACGATTTATCACAATCCAAGATGTTCCAAATCAAGATGTGGTCTGGACATACTCAAAAATTCAGAAAAACAATTTGAGGTGGTGGAATATTTGAAAAATCCGCTGACGAAAAAAGAAATTATCACTCTACTTGAAAAATTAGGGATTCCTCCCATGGAGTTGGTTCGTAAAAACGAAGGCATATGGAAGGAAAACTATCAAAATAAAGCATTGACAGATAACGAAATAATAGATTTATTAGTTACACATCCTCAACTCATTGAGCGTCCTATTGTAGTGCAAGGTAATAAAGCCATCATCGGGCGACCTGAAGAAAAAATTTATGAATTCATACGATAATAATTTATCTGCAAAAAATTATATTTCAGTAGATTCTCTAAAATTTTTGAGTAAGTTTTTATGTAAGGCATACTATTTGTGTAACGAAAAATAGCCTTTTTATTGCTCTTGGCTTATCTTTAAAATTTTACGACTATGAAAGTACACTATTTAATAATATCTCTTTTCGGATTTGTTTTCTTTGCAAATGCACAGCCTTTTGAAAACAAAAAGAGGGAATTACCTGTGGTGATTCCATTGGAGAAAGCTCCTACTTTGGAACTTCCGAGTGATACTTACACCCTACCGATGGGAGTGGAAACAAAAGAAAATCCATTTATGAAAACGCCTGAAAAACAGATTGATTTCACGCGAAAAAGTAACTTAGTACACAAAAAATTCACGGAAAATCGTTCTTATTTGAATAATTACCAACAAAAAGAAGAGTATGATGCTCCAAAAGGTAATCAATTTTTTGGTGATTTTTTGAGTAATGGAGGACATGTAAACGTATACTGCCGTGACTTTCAAACAATTGACGGAGACAGAGTAAGTATTTTGGTCAATGACAAAGTCGAAATTCACGATATTCTTTTAGTAGGAGATTACAAAGGATTTCAAATTCAACTTAAACCAGGATTTAATAAAATCGAATTTTTAGCACTCAACCAAGGAGAATCCGGGCCCAATACAGCCGATTTCAAAGTACTAGACGACAAAGGAAAGATAATTGCTCAGAATCAGTGGAATTTGGCAACAGGCTCAAAGGCTCAATTTGTTGTCGTGAAAGAAATCGAAAAAGAGGAGTAACCTAATGACGTTCAAAAGCATTGATTTCTAATTGTAATAAACTTTACCTTTAGAATTTCATCATATCAAAAAAATATACCCGAGATTTTCGAAAATGTCTAAATACACTAATCAGCATAAATAAAAAATTCAATCACAATCTCTTACTAAAAAAACATCATAACAGAAATGAAAAACATCTTATTATTTTTAGCACTTTTAGTGTCGAATTTAATTTTTTCACAAAAAACTCCTACTTTCAACGTTGTTTTAGACGCTGGGCATGGTGGTAAAGACCCGGGGAAAATAGGGAAAGGAAAGATATACGAAAAAGATGTGGCACTAAATATTGTTTTAGAAGTAGGAAAAATACTAGAACAACACTCTGATATTCAGGTTATTTATACACGAAAAAAAGACGTTTTTGTCGATTTGTATGAGCGTGGAGCCATCGCTAATAGAGCTAAAGCCGATTTGTTCGTTTCGGTACATTGCAATGCCCATCACACACAAGCCGCTGGTTCTGAAACCTTTGTGTTAGGTTTGAGTGCTAACGACCGAAACATGGAAGTCGCAAAAACCGAGAACGCCGTAATCTATTTGGAAGATAACTACAAAACCAAATATGCTGCCTACAACATAAACTCACCTGAATCGTTCATCGGTTTATCAATCATGCAGGAGGAGTTTTTAGAGCAGAGTATTCAGTTGGCAAAATATGTACAGGATAATTTCACAAATGTGATGCAACGTAACAATCGAGGGGTAAAACAAGCACCGTTTATTGTGTTACACCAAACCTATATGCCTAGTATACTGGTTGAAACTGGTTTTTTGTCAAATAATGATGAATTGAAATTTTTAGCCTCCAAAAAGGGACAAACAGATTTTGCAGAAAACATCGCCGATGCTATTCTGTCTTATAAAACATGGGTACAATCACGTAGTTCGCATATTGTTCCAGAAAATTTTATAGAAGAAACACCTGCTAAGTCATCAGAAAAGAAAGCATCAAGCCCTAAAAAGACAAATAACATAAAAAAAACAGCCAAAACGACCTCCAAAAGCAGTAATACAACCAAAAAGAATAATAGTACCACTCAGAAAAAAGGAAATATCAAAAAATCAAAGGTTGTCTATAAAATACAGTTGTCATCCAGTGCCAAAAAAATAGAGGCTAAACCTTACAACTTCAAAAAATTGTCTCCAATTTCATCCGTAAAATGTGGAAACTTATACTGTTATCTCTATGGAGCAGCCTCCAAACGCTCAGAGGCTAACGTACTGTTAGCCAATGCAAAAAAAGTTGGATACAAGGATGCTTACATAATTGCATATTTGGACGGAAAACCCGTACAATTAAGTGTAGCTGAAAAAAATGAATGATTTTGATATTTTTTTAAGATAGTTTCATTTTTTTATCCGTACCTTTGCACATTTAGAAACTAAACATAAAATCGTAAAAAGTACATAATGAAATTATCAAAAGAATTTAAAGCTGCTGTCATCGTCATTGCAGGTATTGCTTGTTTTTTCATTGGATTTAACTTTTTGAAATCCAAAACAATGTTCAGCAGAACTAATACTTACTATGCTTATTTTGATCACTCCAATGGATTAAAATCAGGAACACCTGTAACAGTCAATGGGGTTAAAATCGGTAATGTTGATGCTGTAACTTTGGAAGAAAAAACGGCCAAAATTAAAGTAACTCTATCTTGTTCAAAGGATTTTCTTTTCTCAAAAAATAGTAAAGCTGAAATTTATAGCAGTCTTTTAGGGGGAACTTCAATGCAGATTGTACCTGTATTTGACGATGCTCCACTTGCCGAATCGGGCGAAGTACTTACAAGCTCAATTAAAGAAGACATGATGACATCCTTATCTTCAAAAATTGACCCTACACAAGAGAAAATCAACCGCTTACTCACGGATTCTAACGCAACAATCAATTCTATAAATACGCTATTAGACGAAAAAACAGTAGCTGATTTAAAAAAAGCTATTTCGGATTTAAGTAGTACAATGCAACATTTGAACAAATCAACCATAATGTTGAATAAAATGTTAGCAACCAATCAAGAGCATTTGAACGCAAGTCTACAAAATACTAATAAAATTACCGCTGATTTAGCTAAAGTCTCAAATAATTTAGCAAACGCTGACCTAGATAAAACTATTAAAGAAACACAATCAGCTATAGCAAATCTCAATGCTGTACTTGCTAATATGGAAAAAGGTAATGGTAGTTTAGGGAAACTGATGAAAGACGAAATTTTGTATAACAATTTGAGCAACAGCAGTAAGCAATTGGAATTATTATTAGAAGATTTACGGCTAAATCCAAAACGCTACATGCATTTTTCAGTTTTTGGGAAAAAACAGCAACCTTACCAAGAAAATAAATCTTCTGAAAAAGAATAAGCTAATCCTAAAAATTAGCTTCTATCAATCTACTCTTCGCAGATTTTACTAATTTTCAGAAATGAAATTGGTATTTCTACTAAGTTACATATAAGATTGGTTTTGATAGAGTTCTATTAGCGTTTTCCAGTCCTACATGAATGAATAGAACTCTATTATAGAGTAAAGAAATGATTATGAGTATATTACCTAACATACTATTCTGTTTACTATTTACGATTGCTATCGTTTTTTTTGTAAAAAATGTTCGTAAACTCGTTCGGAATATCCGTTTAGGAAAGGACGAAAATACGACTGACAACAAAGCACAGCGGTGGAAAAACATGCTTAGGATTGCACTTGGACAGCAAAAAATGACCGTTCGTCCCATATCGGGAATTCTGCATATTCTGGTATACCTTGGATTTATTATCATAAATATCGAAATGCTTGAAATTGTGATAGATGGCATCTTTGGTACACACCGTGTGTTTGCTTTTTTAGGCAGTTTTTATGATGTTTTAATTGCTTCATTTGAAGTGTTAGCGTTGTTAGTTCTCATTTCGGTAGGTGTTTTTTGGATTCGTCGTAATCTGTTGAATATAAGTCGATTCAAAAAAGAAGAGCTTCAAAATTGGGCTAAAAAAGACGGTAATAATATTCTTTACATCGAAACCATTTTAATGCTTCTTTTCCTAACAATGAATGCTGCGGATCTACGACTACAGGATTTAGGAGTTGAAGGCTATATCCAGGCAGGGAGTTTCCCTATAAGCAGTTGGATATCAAAACTTTTTACCAATTTTTCAGCTGTAACACTAATAGCCATTGAGCGTTGTTGCTGGTGGTTACACATTATTGGAGTACTATTCTTTTTGAATTATCTATACTACTCGAAACATTTACATATAGTTTTAGCATTCCCCAATACGTATTTTGCTTCAACGCGTCCGCAAGGAGCATTAAAAGTTAACCAACGGGTTTTGGAGGAAGTAAAACTAATGCTCGACCCTGCGACTGATCCTTTTGCTGTACCTGTTGAAAGCGCTACACCTCCTGAAAAATTTGGTGCTTCGGACATTTTTGACCTAACATGGGTACAACTCATGAATGCATACACCTGTACCGAATGTGGACGATGCACCGATGAATGTCCTGCAAATTTAACGGGGAAAAAACTATCGCCACGAAACATAATGATGAAAACACGCGATCGACTGGAGGAGGTTAGTAAAAATATTGATACCAATAAAGGTAAATTTCAGAATGATAACAAACAACTGTTGAATGATTACATCACTCCTGAAGAACTTTGGGCGTGTACATCCTGTAATGCATGTGTAGAAGCGTGTCCGGTTAGTATCAACCCTTTGTCAATAATTATGGATATGCGTCAATACCTAGTAATGGAAGAATCGGCAGCTCCTGCCGAGTTAAATACAATGATGACCAACATCGAAAATAACGGAGCTCCATGGGCATATAGCCAAGCTGACCGCCTGAATTGGGTGAATGAATCTTAATTCTAGAAGGTATAAAAACATCTTGGGTTTAAAAGCTGTAGGAAAAAGAATCATTTTTAAGTTGCGTAAGCTAAAGAGGGTGAGCTAGATAAAGGTAGAAAAATTACAATTTCAAGTCTCAAAAAAACATTTTTACAAAACAGTTAAAAACCTAATAATAAAACGATTAAAAATAAAAGTACAACATATTTTTCTGATTAGACGAAACAACGTTCTATTGAAGTCTTTGAAGATTACTAACGGCATATGACTATGACCAGAAATACGCTTTACGTACCTACGATGGCCGAACTTATGGCACAAGGTAAATCCCCTGAAATTTTATTTTGGGTAGGAAGTGCAGGCAGTTACGATGACCGAGCTAAACGAATCGTTCGGGCGTTTGTTCAGCTATTAAATCAAGCTAACGTAGATTTTGCAGTACTCGGAGCTGAAGAAAGTGATACTGGAGACCCTGCTAAACGAGCAGGAAATGAGTTTCTTTTCCAAATCCAAGCTATGAGTAATATTCAGCTTTTGGAAGCTTATAACGTCAAAAAAATCGTAACTACATGTCCACATGTCTTTAATACTCTCAAAAATGAATATCCTGCATTGGGGGGTGTTTATGAGGTTTGGCATCATACAGAATATATTGAGAAGCTCATCAAATCGAATCAACTACATATTGACAAAGATTTTTTTAAAGGTAAACGTGTGACATTTCACGATCCTTGTTATTTAGGGAGAGGCAATAATGTTTATGATGCTCCACGCAACTTGTTAAAAAAATTGGGTGTCGAATTAGTTGAAATGAAAAAAAGTAAAAGTCGCTCAATGTGCTGTGGTGCGGGTGGAGCCCAAATGTTCAAAGAATCCGAAAGAGGCGATAAAGAGATCTACGCTTTACGCACAGAACAAGCTCTGGAAGTACAACCAGAGGTAATTGCTACAGCTTGTCCCTTTTGTAACACAATGCTCACAGACGGTATAAAAAATAAGAAAAAAGAGGATGTTATCGAAATTTTAGACGTAGTGGAACTGTTATGCATGGCTTCTCCTACAATTGAGAACGATGAAAAATAAATTATAAAAAATTTGGAGGTTACATATTTTTATGTATCTTTGCCACCTAAAAATCAGTACATAATAATCATTTAAAACAATATTGGAATGTATTTAACAAAGGAAATTAAAGCGGAAATTTTCAAAAAGTACGCAGGTTCAGAAACGAACACAGGTTCATCAGAAGGGCAAATAGCTCTTTTTACACACAGAATCAACCACTTAACGCAACACTTAAAAGCAAATCGTAAAGATTATAACACAGAGCGTGCGTTGGTTAAATTGGTAGGTAAAAGAAGAAGTTTGCTTGACTACTTGAAAAACAACGACATCGAAAGATATCGTAATATAATCAAAGAACTTGGTATTAGAAAATAATCAAAAAGGGGCTTTTTGCCTCTTTTTTTTTAAACGTTTTTTATATTCTCCTTTAAAATGACAAAATATTTTTGTGTTTTACTTTTTGTGTTTTTGTCTTTCCATGGACAGATTTTTTAAAACTAAGAAAAACAGAAAAATATACATACAACTATAGATTCTATTAATCTTTTTAAGCCTGTCGGTGCATAACTGGCCATTGGGATTATAACATAAACAACAACACAACCCATTGTTTAATTAAAAAAAGAATTTATGATTCCAGAAGTAAAAAAGGAAATTATTACCCTTGAAGATGGTAGAGAAATATCCATCGAAACGGGAAAATTAGCTAAACAAGCAGATGGTTCTGTTGTTGTTAGGATGGGCAATGCGATGTTGCTTGCAACAGTAGTTTCTGCCAAAGAAATTAACCCAGATACGGATTTTTTACCTTTAACGGTGGATTATCGTGAAAAATTTGCCGCTGCAGGACGTTTCCCCGGTGGTTTTTTCAAACGTGAGGCACGTCCAAGCGACCAAGAGGTATTAACCATGCGATTGGTTGACCGTGTGTTACGTCCTTTATTCCCAAAAGACTATCATGCTGAAACTCAGGTAATGATTCAATTAATGTCACACGATGAAAGTGTAATGCCTGACGCTTTAGCGGGTTTAGCGGCATCTGCTTGTATTGCTGTATCCGACATTCCGTTCGATGGGCCAATTTCCGAAGTGCGGGTAGGTCGTGTTGATGGAAAATTCATCATAAATCCGAACAAAGAGCAATTGGCTCAGTCGGATATAGACATTATGGTAGGAGCTTCCAAAGATTTCGTTGCTATGGTGGAAGGAGAGATGGACGAAGTTTCTGAAAAAGAAATGACCGAAGCCATCAAATTTGCTCACGAAGCTATCAAAGTACAAATTGATGCTCAAATTCGTTTAGCAGAAAAAGTTGGGAAAACTGAAAAACGTAGTTACGAACCTGAAGCTGAAAATGAGGAAATTAAGGATAAAGTATATAACTATGCTTACCCAAAATGCTACGCCATTGCTAAAGAAGATACAGGAAAGCATGAGCGTAGCGACAAATTTGCTGCTGTAAAAGAGGAATGTATGGCTCTGTTTACGGAAGAAGAGCAGGAAGAATATGCTGTTTTAATCAGCAAATATTTTGGAAAGGCTCATAAAGAAGCTGTTAGAAACCTTATTTTAGATGAAAATATCCGTTTGGATGGAAGAAATACAACTCAAATTCGTCCAATCTGGTGCGAAATTGATTATCTACCATCTGCTCACGGTTCATCTATTTTTACTCGTGGTGAAACTCAGTCATTAACAACGGTTACTTTGGGAACATCACGTGAAGCAAACGTTATTGACCTTCCAACAGAACAAGGTGAAGAACGTTTTTACCTGCATTATAACTTCCCACCGTTCTCTACTGGTGAGGCTCGTCCACTTAGAGGGACTTCACGAAGAGAAATTGGACATGGAAACTTAGCTCAACGTGCTTTGAAGCGTATGATTCCAGCTGATTGTCCTTACACTGTTCGGGTAGTTTCCGAAATTTTAGAATCGAATGGTTCATCGTCAATGGCGACCGTTTGTGCTGGTACTTTGGCGTTAATGGACGCAGGAGTTCAGATGATTAAACCTGTTTCGGGTATTGCAATGGGATTGATTACCGAAGGGGATAAATATGCTGTACTTTCGGATATTTTAGGTGATGAAGACCACTTGGGAGACATGGACTTTAAAGTTACAGGAACCAAAGATGGAATTACTGCTTGTCAAATGGATATCAAAATAAAAGGTTTGACCTATGAAATTTTAGAGAAAGCCTTGGAACAAGCTCGTGAGGGACGTATGCATATTTTAAACAAAATTACTGATACGATTGCCGAACCTAAGTCGGAAGTTAAAACTCATGCTCCGAAAATTGTTAAAATGGAAATGCCGAAAGAATATATCGGTGCGTTCATCGGTTCGGGAGGAAAAAATATCCAAGACCTACAATCTCGTACTAACACCACCATCGTTATTGAGGAAGTGGGGGAATTGGGTATAGTTGAAATATTAGGGACTGATTCTGAAGGTATTGAAGAAGTAATTAATGCTGTTCATGCTGTTTCGTTCGAACCTGTAGAAGGAGAAACTTACAAAGTGAAAGTAATCCGATTGTTGGAAATTGGTGCGATTGTTGAATTTATGCCAGGTAAGGATTCTTTTATCCACATTTCTGAAATCGCTTGGGAACGCATTGAAAAAGTTTCTGATGCATTGAAAGAGGGTGATATCATCGAAGTGAAATACTTAGGCGTTGATCCTAAAACAAAAAAGACACGTGTGTCTCGTAAGGCTTTATTACCTCGTCCACCAAGAGATAACAACGGAAAATCAGGAACGGATAAGAAAAAGAGTCATAACTCTTAAGCAGAATACAATAAGGTTGTTTAAAAAGATTTAATCTATAATCCTTATCTTTTGTAGATAAGAAGCAAAATCCAACAATGAGTTATTAAAAAACATTTCTACACTCAGAGTAATATATAGAAAAACGCTTTTTAAACAACCTTCTATTTTTTTTCAATATTAGAAGAGATAAAACACAAATTGCATTCCAAAAGATTTTTCTTCTAAGGCGGTACCATTGAATAATTTAAAGGTCGTGAAAATCCACACCAAATAAAAAGAATGGGTAAGTAACCAAAACAGATCAAATGCTGCGTGGTAATTGGTAGTATATAGTTAAAAGTTTAGGACTTCACTTTTTCAGGAAAAAAACAATTAAAGCTAGACTTTAGTACTCAAAAATATTACTCAAATGTATCAGGTTTAGTGGCAAACAAATCCTGAGTCAATTTGAATATCACAACCATAATTACTCTCAAAAATATATAGTTTTTTCGAAGAGTTTTTTTTCTGTTTTTAGAAACATTCTAAAATCTATGTTAATCAAAGTATGATATCCCATCATAGCGATAGTATTTTGAATTACTTTTGAGTTTTTCTTACTACTGCACAAAGACGTTGCTTATTCCCCAAGTTTTTAGGAGTGAATACCGAAAAAAAATGTTTGCCTATGAGAGTTGATTTTTAGCAAAATAGATAAAATTAGAATAAACATAGATAACTTTCTTTGTTAAGGAAGTGTTTAGTGTGTTACGTTAGAAAGTCTTTCTTCCTTAAATTTAGTTTTGCTATTACAAAGTGTTAGTAGAAATGATTTCCTGAAATAAAAAAGCATCAATAAATTTGCATATTACGTAAATAATTGTAACTTTGCACCCCAATTTCAGATACGTATGTATTTTGATAAGGAAAAGGAATGTTTAATTTAAAATTAGAAATGTGGACACATTAAGCTACAAAACAATTTCAGTAAACAAAAACACTGCTAACAAAAAGTGGGTTTTGGTAGATGCTGAAGGACAGACATTGGGTCGTCTTGCTTCAAAAGTGGCAAAATTGCTACGAGGTAAGTACAAGCCCGAGTTTACACCACACGTTGATTGCGGAGATAACGTGATTGTTATCAATGCTGAAAAAATCAACTTAACTGGTAACAAATGGAACGATAAAGAATATCTTCGTTACACAGGTTATCCAGGAGGGCAGAGAGTGCAAACAGCTAAGGACGTCTTAGCGAAACACCCTGAGCGTTTAATTGAAAAAGCAGTTAAAGGTATGTTGCCAAAAAATAAATTGGGTGTGGCGATTTTACGTAATTTAAAAGTGTATGTAGGTACAGAGCACAAACACGAAGCACAACAACCTACAGCCGTTAACTTAAACGATTTGAAATAATGGAAGTAATTCACAAAATTGGAAGAAGAAAAACAGCGGTTGCACGTGTTTATTTGAAACCAGGTAATGGTGCAATTAGTGTAAATAAAAGAGAATTAAATGATTACTTTACAACCTCAACACTTCAGTACAAAGTAAGACAACCTTTCGCTTTAACAGGAACAGAGGATACTTATGATGTGAAAGTGAATGTTTACGGAGGTGGAGTAACAGGACAAGCTGAGGCTATCCGTTTGGCAATATCAAGAGCTTTATGCGAAGTTGATGTTGAAAATAGAGCTACATTGAAACCGGAAGGGCTATTAACGAGAGACCCTCGTATGGTGGAACGTAAGAAGTTCGGTCAGAAAAAAGCTCGTAAGAGATTCCAATTCTCTAAACGTTAATACGTTAGACTTATTAAAGAATTTAAAAACATTGTTGTCGTTGTTCCTTTTCAGAAGGAATTTAGTTTAGCATCCAAATATTGTTGGCAAACGTTATGGTTTCCACTTCAGTATTGCTAAATTTCAACGGAACGTAAACTATTAAAAAAATGGCAAATAACATAGAAATTAAAGATTTACTAGATGCAGGTGTTCACTTTGGGCATTTGACTAGAAAATGGAACCCTAATATGGCACCATATATCTATATGGAGCGTAACGGAATCCACGTAATTAATTTATACAAAACTGCAGCTAAAATTGAAGAAGCTAATGAGGCTTTGAAGAAAATTGCAGCATCAGGTAAAAAAATTCTTTTTGTTGCAACTAAAAAGCAAGCAAAAGATGTTGTTGCAGAAAAAGCAGCATCAGTTAAGATGCCTTACATCACTGAAAGATGGCCAGGAGGTATGTTAACTAACTTTGTTACCATCCGAAAAGCGGTTAAAAAGATGTCTTCAATTGATAAAATGAAAAAAGATGGCACTTTTGAAACCCTTTCAAAGAGAGAAAAACTACAAATCGAACGTTTAAGAGAAAAATTAGAGAAGAACTTAGGTTCTATCGCTGACATGTCTCGCCTTCCAGGAGCGTTGTTTGTTGTGGACACAATGCGTGAGCATATTGCAGTTAAAGAAGCTCAAAAATTAAACATTCCTATTTTTGCTATGGTGGATACTAATTCAGACCCTCGTGAGGTGGACTATGTTATCCCAGCAAATGACGATGCTTCAAAATCTATCGAAAAAATTCTCTCGTACGTGACAGAGGCTATTAACGAAGGTCTTGCAGGAAAAACGTCAGACAATAAAGAGGCAGAAACTGCTGAATAATTATTACACTATTTGAGAGATTGTTTGAATGTCATTCAGAGTGTAGTGTAACGGAGTCATTGAGAATTTGATTTTTTTATTTGTCAAAGATTCTTTTCTCTCGTTCAACGCCATCCTGACCAAATAGGGAAACAATGACAGAGTTTTTCAAGTTTTAATATTTCAGATACTCTCTAAAATCAGATAACGAAGTAATTATGTTTGCGAAATATGCCTTTCAAAACGTAATTACTTCTTCTTTTTTAACGAATTTATTAATATAAAATACAACACAAAATTATGGCAAATATTACAGCCGCAGATGTAAACAAATTGAGACAAGCCACAGGAGCTGGTATGATGGATTGTAAAGGTGCTTTGATTGAAGCAGAAGGAGATTTCGACAAAGCTATTGAAATCCTACGTAAAAAGGGACAAAAAGTTGCTGCAAAAAGAGCTGACCGTGATTCAAGCGAGGGAGCTGTTATTGCAAAAGTAAACGGAGATAACACTAAAGGAGCTATCGTTTCATTGAATTGTGAGACGGATTTCGTAGCTAAAAATGAATCCTTTGTTGCTTTGGCAAAAGATTTGGCTGAGATGGCTCTTTCTGTGAATTCAAAAGAGGAATTGTTGGCAGCTGACTATAAGGGAATAACAGTTGCTGAAAAATTGACTGAACAAACAGGAGTTATTGGTGAGAAAATCGAAGTAGGGGCTTTCGAAAAAATAGAGGCTCCTTTTGTAGGTGCGTATATACACCACGGTAATAAGATTGCTGCTTTGGTAGGTTTGTCAGCTAATGTCGCTGACGCTAATGATGTTTCTAAAAACTTGGCTATGCAAATCGCTGCTATGGGTGCCGAAACATTGTCTTACAAAGATTTTTCTGCTGACTATATTGCGAAAGAAACAGAGGCTCGTATCGCTGTTATTGAAAAAGAGAATGAGGAATTAGTGCGTTTAGGGAAACCTTTGAAAAATGTTCCTAAATATGTATCGTATGCTCAACTTACGGACGAAGTGTTGAAACAAGCGGAAGAAGATGCGAAAGCTGAATTGAAAGCAGAAGGAAAACCAGAGCAAATTTGGGACAAAATCCTTCCTGGAAAATTGCAACGCTTCATTAGTGATAACACTTCATTAGACCAAGAGAAGGCTTTATTAGATCAAGTATATATATCTGATGAAACTAAGAAAGTGTCTCAGTATGTGGCTTCAAAAGGAGTTGAAATCACTACATTCAAACGCGTTAGTTTGTAATTTATAGGGAAATAATTTATAATAAAGAAGCTGTCCTATGTTTTTTAGACAGCTTCTTTTATTTTTGGCAATGTGGTAAAAAAGTCTTTTAAAAATCATAGTTACTTATTTTTATATATTTGCAGGAGTTATAATCGAAGTGATTTCATTATAACTCTTTAAAAAAACAATACTTTACAAGGTTTTTAAGCACCATTTTTTACCACATTGTCTTTAATTTTCGGACTGAGTGAACTATTTGTTTTTATCTCTATAAATCAACCAATAAATCAGCGGAATAATAAACAAACTTACCAATGTTCCCATCATCATTGTTCCTATCATTGCAACCGCAAGAGGCTTTTGCAATTCTGAACCCATATCAAACGAAAACAAAAGCGGTGTCATTGCCAAAATTGTGGTTAAAGAAGTCATCATAATGGAACGTAAACGCCTTTGTCCTGCGGTATGTATGGCTTCCATCAAAGGTACATTCACTTTACGAAGTTCGTTAATCATATCAATTTTTAAAATACTGTCATTGATGATAATTCCGCAAGAAACTACAATCCCAATGGCACTCATCAGGTTAAGCGTGTGCCCCGTACCCCACAGAAGTAACAAAGCAAAAGCAATATCAATAGGTAATTCAGCAAGTACAATAAGAGGTTGAGTAAAACTCTCAAATTGAGCTGCTAATATAAAGTACATCAATAATATGGAAATAATGAGTACAACGACCAATTCACCAAGCATTTTTTGGCTCGAAAAGAACCCACCTGCAAATTGTACTTCCCACTGTGAATCATTTTTAAGTTCGTTTTCAGTAGCTTGTATAAAGTTTTCGACATTTTCCAAACTTGGATATACAAGCGGAATATACTCCCCGTTTTTACCCGAAACGATTGTTTTTAAATCTTGTCCTTTCGAAAAGCTAAGCAAAGACTGCAACGGGATTTTTATAAATTGTTCGTTTTCGTCCCGTAAGTTGGTGCGAACCATTGTGTTTTGAAGTACCTGATTGATGGTTTGCAAGTTTCCTGAAAGGGTTATGGGTAAATATTGTTGATATGAACGCAGGGTAGCTATTTCGTTGTTCTTAAAGGCTGTTTTAAGCTCACGATGCACCTCACTGTAATCCACTTTGTGACGTAACAGTTTTTCTTTATCTACGGTAATGACAAACTGCTCTTCAAAGGCAATATCTACTGAAGAGACACCTGAGTTCTGTTCGATACGTGTCTGTACTTGCTTAATATCGGCAATGGAAGGAGTTTTTTGTCGATTTTTTGAGTACAACTGAGCGATTATGTCAGCTTCATTGGTATCGAAAATCTTTTCAAAAATATTTTTTGGAGGAGCAAATGTAAGCACTGCTTGTGGATAATTTTTATGCATCCATTGGCTTAGATTTTCTTTAATTTTTTCTATTTCCTTTGGAGAATTTGCTTTGAAATATACCTCTGATTCCGTGATGGATAGGTTGTTTTCTTTCTCTAACAAATACTGTTTATTACCTATATATCCAGCACTTTCTACTGTCCACTCATCCACAGACTGAAATAGTTTGTCAGTTCGTTTTTTATTTTCGTCAATATGGATATTTTCATTCCATTCTACCTTAGCGATGAGTTCGATGTGGTCTAAATGAGGCATATTGGACTTCGGAACCACCCTAAACAACAAAAAACATAGCGGAATCATCAAAATAATTGCTAAAAACAATGGTTTCTTGTGTGAAAATGTAAAATTGAAGCCTTTATCATAGCTTGAAAATAATATTTTATCAATTTTTTGTTGTGTTTTTCGAAAAATAGTAGTTTTGGAAAGCCATTTTTTGTGATAAAAGGTATGATACAAAATCGGAAGCAGAATAATTCCCGTAAAATACGAAACCAACAGCCCTACACTTACGGCAAAGGCTTGATCTAAAAAGATGGCTCCCGAAATCCCACTTAAAAAAATCAGAGGTAAAAAAACGGCGATAGTGGTAAAAGTAGAACTCAAAATGGGCGTAATCACCTCATTAGTACCTTTTACACAAGCGTCAAACAAAGTTTCGCCTTTTTCCCGATGTTGGGTGATGATATCCGTAACGATAATGGCACTGTCAATCATCATTCCCAAAGCTAATATCATTCCTGATAAAGATATGATATTTAGCGATTTGTCAAACAAATAGAAAAAGACAAATGAAATAATCAAAGCCGAAAACATACTCAGCCCGATGATCATAGGCGATTTGGCATCTCCTAAAAAGAAGATGGCCACCAAAAACACCAAGACAAAGCCTAAAAACAAGTTTTGATTCAGATTACTGATAGTGTAGTCAAGTAATTCTGTTTGATTTCGATTAATAGAAAACTGAACATCGGGATATGATTTTTCAAGATTGTCAAGGGTTTGGTACAGGCTTTCTTTGAGATTTTGCATTGTCTCATCGGACTGTTTGATGATTGCCAACGTTACACTGCGTTTGCCATCTGTAACCGAAAGACCCGTTTCCCCTTTTTTGGATAATTCTACTTGGGCAAAATCTTCGAGTTGCAAAAGTCGGTCACCCTTTCTGAAATAAATGTTTTTAACATCTTCTATGGTACGAAGCACCGATGAAAATTTGATATTATATTCGTAATAGCCATCACGAACCACCATACTACCAGGCTCTACGTTGTTGGCTTGTAGTGTATTTTCAATATCCGAGAGTTGAAGTCCAACCGTTTCCAAAAAATCCATATTGGGGATGATGCGGATATGCTGTTGCATATAGCCCGTAATATCAGCCATTGCCACCTCGGGAAGTTGTTCGATGCGGCGTTTTACGATGTTTTGAGCAAATTCTGACAGTTCCAAAAAACGCTGTTCATCAGGTTCGGAATAGCTTTTTTCGTCTTTAAGAGAAAGGTTTAGGTAAAAAACGGGAATATCGGTAGCACTCGCTTTCACCACTTGCGGACGTTTGGTATCACGAGGCAAACGACTCATAGAGCCGTCAATTTTTTCGTTGACTTCAATAAAAGCCAAATCGGTATTCGTGCCATAATCAAATTTCAGACGAATAATGGCGTTTCCGTCACGGGTTTCGCTTGTAATATCACGCAATTTACCCACTTGTAGCAGTTGCTGACGAATGGGAGTAACGACTGTGTTTTCTAACTCACGTGCCGATACATTTTCGCCCGTAACCTGTACCGTAATTTCGGGAATGGGAATATCAGGCAACAAAGAAACAGGCAACGAACCAAAAGTAATGGCTCCTACGATGATAAGCCCTAAAAAGCTCATCAGTACTGCTATCGGACGCGTAAGTAAGAATTTTATCATGTTACTTTTTCTGACAGATTATTCCTATTTATTTTTTAAAATGGTAAAACGTAAGTATTTTACCCCCTTCTTCTAAATGCTTCATCAAATCACCAGAAAGTGTTGGTTTTTCTTTCAAAACATCGTAAACATCGATATCCATCCAGCCAACAACCCCATTATCAAAAGCAGCTGTTGGTAGAATGATGTCTGTTGAATACATTTTTTCAGGCAACCATTGAGTTATTTCACATTTATCTTCGTTCAAATCATATAGTAAAGTAGCTTTACTACCCTCATAAAAAATTTCACTTACCAAATATCTATTATGAATCAGCAATGGTGCACCTATCAGATAAGCAAAATCATTTTCTTTTCTAACTTCCACCAAGGTCTCATAGCTGTTTTTTAAGTCATTAGGTACTTTTTTAGTTCCAAAATCAAAGACATAGGTAGAAGCTATCGCACCAGTCTTATTCAACACAAATACAGAATCATTGACCGTTCTGTTAAATAAAATATGCTCTTGTGAAGGCTGAAAAACGGTAGGCGTTCCGTTGTCGTCAACGTATTCTTTTTGGAAATTTAGTATATTTTTCTGATCTGCAAAATCAGCGGATGTCTGCACAAGTAAAGGCTCTTTTCCATCCCCTTTCGCCAAAGCAAAAAGAAATTGTTGATTTGGCAATACCTTAAAATTTTTACCTACAAAAGGAGTTTTTTTACTTTCGATAAAATTTCCCTCCAAATCATAAGTCAACATTTTCTTTTGTCTTCTATCGTATAAATATACATGCGAATCATCTACATCAAAATCTTGTAAACGAATATACTCATCCGATGCTTGTCCTTGATTGCCTATTTTTCTTATAAAATTCCCTGATTTTGAGAAACATAGAAGCGAGTTGGATTGGTGTAAATCCAAGATATAAATACAATCGTTTTTAATGATTACTTTCGATAATTCAGAAAACAAAAACTGTTCATCTTCTTGAATAGGAAGATACGTTATTTTCTCAATAACTTCTTGTTTTTCAGAATCTTGAATTTTTAAAATACGTATTCCATTTGTTTGATCTTGCTTTTTGTCTTCACAAGAAAACAATCCGATTGCAAACAACAACATTAGTAAAATTGTTTTTGTCATGTTTCTGTAATTTATTGATTATTAGCGGTTGTAATTTAAATGTTTGCTGTTTAAAAGCATACTATATGCGTATGCCCCTATTATAGACACTACTCTAACTCATATCGCATTAACGTATCCAATTCCTCTCCCTCAGTTACAGCGTATAATTTTTTATTTTTAGCATCCCACGCTAATAATTGGGAAGGCAATTCCAATTCAATATTTTTGATGTGATTTCCCTCCCAATCAAATACCTGAATCACATCATTATGAAAGGAAGAGTATCCTTTGTAGGAAGTTAGGTTTCCATTTTCGTTATAAAAAGGATTTTCGAGCATTACATACAAATATTTTTCTGTTGGAAAAACATTCTTTACCCCCTGCGGATTATGTCTATCACTATCCTTTATTTTAGAATTTAATCCATCAGGATATGCTTCATAGATGGGCTTTTTATCTAAAATTATTTTTCTGTTTTCTACCTGATATTCCGAATTCAAGGTAAAAGTTTCCACATACTGACCAAACCCACAAGCATATACATAAATTGATTTACTCGGATGTTGGTATATACTAGCATTTATGCCATAAGCACCTTGTTTGATAATGTTATCCCCTTTGTAATCATCTTCAAACCACATTCCCGTTGGTATAGATTGCTGTTTTGCAACATCAACTACCGTTAATATATTAGCCTCTCCAGTTTCTCCACCTATGTACATAACTCGCTCATCATCCAACCACAGATACCCATTTAGATACTTAGTTGGATACATTCCTATTATGGGTAATTTGCTGTTTTCCAATTTATCAATGTTAAAATCATTTATGGCATCCTTACGTATATGCAACATTTTTCCATTTTGAGTGAAATCACAAAATGACAAAAAGGTTAGTGAAGTGGCATAAAAAGGAGCTAATAATTCCTTAGGACCTCCGCCTCGGTTTAGTATTTTTTGGGAGAAAATTATCTCTTCATTTTTCAAAATATACATCTCGACCAATGATTCGCCACTGGGACTTGTCACCAAAGCAATCGAATCTTGAACAACGCCGAGAATCCATTTTCCTACAAAATCATCTGCTTTGATTTTGGTTCCCGTTAGCTTTTCGGTTTTAATCTGTTTGCGCTGATTGTCAACATCTTGACAAGAAAACAAACCCAGCATAAGTAAAAATGCAGATAAAATTCTTTTTGTCATGTTTCTGTAATTTATTGGTTTTTATCCAATTTTCAAAAATGAATATTTCTAAAATTAACCATTCCGTTTTCAGATGAATGGACTGTTAATTCTCCATCGTAAATCACTTGGGTAGAAATCACTTCTTCTCCTAATAGATTCTTGATATAGTCTAAATTCTTTATAAAATTCTTATTGAAAAGCTGTGCTGATTTTATTTCATAAGCCTTGATTTCATTGGCTTTTTCTTCTATCAAATCCACTTCTTTTTGGTTTTTATCCCGATAGAAATAATAGTTTGGTAAAACCCCTTTATTAAACTTATTTTTAAAAAACTCTAAAACTACCATATTTTCAAACAATACTCCCCGTAACGGATGCACCGCCAATTGTTGTGGTGTTTCTATTCCCAAAAGAAAACACGCCAACCCTGTATCGTAAAAATATATTTTAGGTGATTTCACCAATCTTTTACCTATATTTTTGAAGAATGGAGGCAAACGGAAAACAATGTACGATGCTTCCAAAATGCTAAACCATTCTTTAAGTGTGGGCGATGAAATCCCTATTTCGTTCGATAAAGCATTTATGTTCAATTCTGTCCCTACGCGTCCAGCGCATAACTTCATAAAAGTTTGAAAGTTAGATAAGTTTTTGACCTTCATCAATTGCCTCACATCTCGCTCTATGTAAGTGTTGTAATAATTTCGGCTAACGTCTTGGACAGGGATTTTCTTCGCCCAAACAGCTGGATACCCACCATTGATAATCAATGTGTTAGTGTCTGTTCTATATGGAATATCTCCTAATTCTTGTAGCGAAAGAGGCAACAGCGTAAAAACGGAAACTCTACCTGCCAAAGATTGTGTGATACCTTGCATCAATGAAAAATTGTTGCTCCCCGTGAGAACAAATTTTCGTGAATTATCCTCATCTACAACTACTTGAATATACGAAAGCAATTCAGGAACATTTTGAACCTCATCAATGATTAACCCTTTTGGAAATTGTTTCAAAAATGCTTTCGGATTGAGCATAATTTGTTCTCGTAAAGCAATATCTTCCATATTCACATAGTGATAGGAAGGAAAATTCACCTTACAAAGGGTTGTTTTTCCCGACTGCCTCGGCCCTGTAACTACCAAAACTGAGTAAAAATCACTCAATCTTATGAGCTCACTGGATAATTCTCTTCTAATATTTATATTAATATTCGACATTTTTAAAGCGCAACTTTAATTTTGTCCAAAAATAATATATTCCACAAATATATACAAGATTCTCGTATTTAATTTTCAGGCATTTTTAAAGCGTAACTTTAAAAATGTCAATATCTTAACTTATTTTTTCACCACCACAGGCGATTCGTGAGCCAAATTAATATTTCCTGAAACGATAATTGGGTCGCCTTCTTTGAGGGTTTCTCCTGTTATGGTGTACTCGGTGGCATTCTCCAAACCTGTTTGAACGTAGTTCCAAAAGGCTTTTCCGTCTTTCAATGTGAAAAGAACTTTTCGATTGGTACGCAGAACGACTGCCGATTTGGGAACTACCCACTGTTTTTCCAATGCTCGGAAAATACTTACGCGAACGCTCATTCCTTCCACCATTTTCGGATGATATGCCACAGAGGCTTTCAGTTGTACCATTCCGTTTTGGTCAATCCACGGATTGATTTCGGTGATTTTTCCTTTGATTTTTACATCAGGGATTGAAAAAGGTATCACTTCCACCTCGCCTCCTTTTTGTACGAACCCTAATTCACTTTCCATAATAGGAAAGCTGACTTCCATACTGTGCAGATTCACGATATTACAGAAGTCTTTTGACATATCAGGATATGTGTTGGGCTTACTATTCAGGTTGGCGATTGTTCCGCTGATGGGTGCGTACAAAGTAACACCTTGAAGTTCGTTTTTAGCCATTTTGTAATGACTTAATGCTTTGTTGTAACCGCTTTTTACTTTTAGAAGTTCCATTGTTTGCGGAGGGACATTTGCGGAATCTTTCAGCTTAAACCCTTGACCGATAAGCATATCTTGCAACTCCAAACGGGCACGACTTACATCGTCTTGGGCTTGTTGTAATTTGTTTTCAAAAGAAAATCCATCCAAAGCAGCGATTATCTGACCTTGGGTTACGTTATCACCATTCTTAACCAAAATACGAGCAATCTTTTCGTTAGCTTTGAATTTGAGACCTACCATTTGTGAGGCGTGTATTTTACCGTTGCTAACAAGTTCGTGCGTAAATGGCTTAGATTGTAATGGCATAACGGTTACTTCCGTAGGCGATTCGGGAAGCAACTGCTGTACGTTTTCTTCTTTTGCGTTCGTAGTATCTGTTTTACAAGATAATAAAAAAATTAAACCGATGGTAGATAGTATTATTTTCTTCATTTTTTTTGGATTTCTGAAAATAGATTGATATAAGGATAAAAACATGTGTTCGTGACTTTTCATAATGTTAAAACTTTTTCATTCTAAAAAAAATCAATACAGGATTATCGTCACTTTTAACTTTTCTTAATTTATCAATTTCGGGTAGGTACAGACTGTCTGTTGCATTTAGAAAATGTTCGTTATTTTTTATAAAATCATCTTCCCCAAACCAAGTTAAAGTCATAAATGTATCCTCATCTTCATTTACAGCTCTTACTATTTTGCCTGTAAAAATGTAGTACAGCAAAGGCATATTTTTCCAATCTTTACCCAACATAAAGACTTGATTTTTTGTTTCTTTATCAATATATAGAAAATGCCTGGTCATATTTAGACCATATTCAACAAAAAGAGTACGACTATTTTCGTAATAGTTAACACCAAAAACCTTTCCTGAGTCAACCAAATCCTCTGTGAAAAATATATCGTCAGTAGGCTCTATATTTTTATCTCCAAAATCAAAATTATATTTAGGTTTCAATTTTGTTCCAATGATTTCGTACGTATAATGATAAATTGAAGGGGTTATGTAAGTTCTATCATCATACGTGTTAAAGTAGTGATGTTTTGAATAATTAGATTTTTCAGGAGCTCTGTTGTAAAATCTTTCTTGATGTGGAAAATATAGTTCTTCAAGTTTTGAAAAATCATTATTTACCAACAGTAAGTCACTTTTCTCAGATGTCAAAATATTAATATCATCATATACCGCATAGATGGAATCATTAACGCTATAAATGTTCAACCCATGAAATTTTGTCCTAACTGCATTGATAAACCGTCCGTCTGCTGTATATTTAATCACTTTGTGCTTGCGTTCATCGTATGTACAAATATTGTTTGTTTTTTTTTCTATTGCAAAATCAGTAATCTCTGTATATTCTTCTGGACCTTGACCAACGGCATGAATCTTGTTTATAAACTTCCCTGTATTTGCTTCAAATATCAATATCTTATCTCTATCACAATGTAGATAAACCTTATTGTTGGCTACAATTACTTTCTCAATTTTATTTACCAAAGCATCTCTCCTTGTTTC
Organism: Capnocytophaga canis; assembly: GCF_000827555.1. Lineage (GTDB taxonomy): Bacteria > Bacteroidota > Bacteroidia > Flavobacteriales > Flavobacteriaceae > Capnocytophaga > Capnocytophaga canis. The sequence continues at coordinate 16,935 of NZ_CDOI01000148.1, read as the reverse complement.
TAAGGGAACAACCCTACAACTTTCAATGTAATCATTCAAATCAGTCGTTTGATTACTTTTTTTATTCACAGCATCTATTACAAACGTTTCTGCCCCTTCGTTATTCCAGACTACAACTGTTCCTTTTTTACTCTGTTGGCAAGAGAAAAAAACTAAACAAAAAAGTATTAAAATATTCTTTTTCATAATATAAAATCAAAACTGCCGTAAAAAATTTACGACAGTAATTATATGACTATTCGTTAAATACGCAATTTTTGTGAGTTTGATTATCCATAGAATCTAATTAATTTCTTTCAAAAAGAAACTATTCATTGGAGCAAATGTAAAAAATTTTCGAAACAAATCAAAACTTTATTTTGTTAAGTGGTAGCCACTTCAATAAAATCAAGAATATTTTTGTTTTTTTCCACAAAAAAACTAATTTTGTCGTTTGTTATTAAAAAAACTTTTGTGATACGATGAAAAAAATATTAACTTTCTTATTATCAGTTAGTTTTATTTTGGTAAATGCTCAAATTTTTGATCCTGTCAAATGGGATACCAAAGTAGAAAAAATTAATGACCAAGAATATGACTTGGTAACTACTGCTACAATCGACCAAGGATGGAAACTTTATTCACAAACAATTCCACCAAATGGTCCTGTTCCTACAACTTTTGAATACATCAACGATGGTACTTTTGAATTGGTTGGTAAAACAGTTGAAACGGGTTCGGTAGTGAAGCACGATGCTGTTTTTGATATGGAAATCGGCTTTTTCTATAAAAATGCAACTTTCAAACAGCGTATAAAAATCTTAAAACCTTTATCTTCCATTAAAGCTGGTGTGGAGTTTATGGTATGTGATGATGCTAACTGTTTGCCTCCTGATACGGTTGATTTAATGTTTATCTTTAGTGAAAACACTGGTTCAACCGAGGCTAACCAAACGCAATCTGTGGACAATTCCAACGCAGCTATTTTTTCTTTAGAAGGAGATGATAAAACTTCAAACGACAAAACAGTTAAGGAGGAAACACAAAAAGTGGAAGAAAATGACAATAAAAATGTTGCAAACAAGGGACTTTGGAGTATTTTCTTTATTTCGTTCCTTTCTGGGTTCGCTGCTTTGCTCACTCCGTGTGTATTTCCGATGATTCCAATGACTGTAAGTTATTTTACAAAGCAAAGTAAATCGAAAATCAAAGGTATCAGAAATGCTATTTTCTACGGATTATCAATTATTGTAATTTACGTTGTGTTGGGGTCAGTAGTAACTGCAATTTTCGGTGCAGATGCTTTGAACGCTTTGGCGAGTAATTTCTGGTTTAATATTATATTTTTCTTGATATTGATCTTCTTTGCAGCTTCTTTTTTAGGAGCGTTTGAATTAACCTTACCCAGTTCGTGGAGTACAAAAGTGGATGCGCAAGCCGACCGTAGTGGTTTGGTGGGTATCTTCTTTATGGCTTTGGCATTGGCTATTGTTTCATTCTCTTGTACAGGGCCTATCGTAGGTACATTATTGGTAGAAGCAGCTTCTAAGGGTGGTATAGCTCCTATTATTGGTATGCTTGGTTTCTCATTAGCCATTGCATTGCCATTTGCTATTTTCGCAGCTTTCCCAGGATGGTTGAATTCATTGCCAAAATCAGGCGGATGGTTGAATACTGTAAAAGTCGTTTTAGGATTTTTAGAATTGGCTTTAGCTTTCAAATTTTTGTCGAACGCAGATTTAGCTTATCAATATCATTGGCTTGAGAGAGAGGTGTTTATAGCGATTTGGATAGCTGTTTTTGGAACATTAGCCTTGTATTTATTCGGAAAAATCAGATTACCTCACGATTCTCCTGTAGACAAAATTTCGGTAGGACGTTTGAGCTTAGGTCTATTATCCTTAACTTTCACGATTTATATGATACCTGGACTTTGGGGAGCTCCACTGAACTTAATTAGTGCATTTCCTCCACCACAACACTATAGTGAGTCGCCCTACGGAGTAGGATATACTAAAACAGGAGGCATCGTATCAAGTCAAGAGGACAGGCTACCCGAAGGAGCTCATCTGTTGGAACCTCACAATATTTTAGCTTTTGACGATTATGAAACAGGAATAGCATATGCAAAAAAAGTGAATAAACCTATTTTGTTAGACTTCACAGGTTGGACATGCGTAAATTGTCGTAAAATGGAACAAAACGTATGGGCTAAACCGCATATACTTGACATATTGAAAAACGATGTGGTGTTAATCTCCCTTTACGTGGATGATAAACGACCACTTCCTGAAAATCAAATAGTTGAATCAAAGTTAAAACCAGGTAAGCAAATTAAATACATAGGTCAAAAATGGAGTGAGTTTCAAACAGTTCGTTATAAAGCTAATTCACAACCTTTTTACGTGCTGATGAACCACGATGAGAGTAATCTTATTGATCCGATTGGCTACACGCCTGATGTTGATGAGTTTCATCAATGGTTAACGAAAGGAGTGGGGGCTTTCAAATAGCCACTCGGAACAATGAAATTTGTATATAGATAAAGGGTTGTCCGAGAAGTCGAGTTTGGCATCATGATTTTGCCTGTTAGTTTTCCTTCGTATTTGAAATTCTGAGAAATCGTGTGTAGGAGTTCCTTTTTCGTGCGATGGAATCCCAAAATCATGTAAGAACCACTTTTCAGACAACCTCTTTTAGTATATGAGAATAAAAACATACATATTGCCCATTATCATAAGTGTCATTTTGGGAATAGGCATTTTTCTTGGGCGTGTTCTGTCCGATTTTTATATCCAAGAACCTCTTCCCACACCAACTCCTGTGGTAGATATTGACTCTATTGTTGAAAGTCCAAGTAAAAAAAAACTTGGGACACTGATTGATTACATAGAAAATGATTATGTAGATAAAATAAATCCTGACAGTATTGTTGAGTTGACTGTTAATGGGATTTTATCAAAATTGGATCCACATTCAAGTTATATCTCAAAGAGAAACATTCAAGAAATTTCAGAAAACATCAGTGGTAAATTTGTAGGTGTAGGCATTAGTTTTTATATGTATAAAGACACTATTGCGGTAATGAAACCTATCGAGGAGAGCGACGCTTTCAGTAAAAACATTCAATTAGGCGATCGTATCTTAAAAGCTGACAATGACACTCTTTTTGGTAAAAAATTAACTTCAGAGATGGTTCGCAATACATTCAAGGGAGAAAAGGATTCAGAAGTACTTTTAACCATCTATCGTAAATCCAATGATAGTATTTTTACGCTCCCAATAGTTCGAAAACATATTCCTATTAAAAGTGTAGATTGCTTTTATAAAGTAAACGATACCTTGGGGTATATTCGTATGAATCGCTTTGCTGAAACTACTCATCAAGAGTTTAGGTCTGCTTTACAAACACTTATAGATAAAGGAATTAACAGCTTAATTTTAGATTTAAGAAATAATACCGGAGGACTACTGAATGTAGGAATTGATATTAGTGATGAATTTTTAAAAGAAGATAAGATGATTGTTTTCACTAAAAACAATCGTCAGGAAATTGATGAAACCTATGCAACTGGTGGAGGTATGTTTGAAGAACAGCCTGTTTTTGTATTGGTAAATGAGCAAACAGCCTCGGCAAGTGAGATTGTTTCAGGAGCTTTGCAGGATAACGATCGCGGTGTAATTATCGGACGACGCACTTTTGGTAAAGGGTTAGTACAGAGTGAAATGCCTCTACCTGACGGGTCTGCCATACGATTGACCACAGCTCGTTACTACACTCCAACAGGAAGGTCTATTCAAAAGCCTTACAGCAGAAAACAAATTCGTAATTTCCAGCTAGATAGCTCTAAAATTCCTGATTCACTGAAGTTTACTACGCCTAAAGGTAAGGTAGTTTACGGAGGAGGAGGGATATATCCAGATGTGTATCTGCATTCTGACATCAAGCCTGAAACCTATTTGGTCAATGAATTACTTAATTCAGGATTGACAAATTTCTTTTTATTTGAGTATTTGGATACTTATCCGAAAGTTAACGTAAAACCGGAGAAGAGCAGCTTTATTAAGGATTACAAAATCTCCAAAGAAATGCTGAATGCATTCTCTAAATTTCTGTCTAAACGAAAAATATTTATTGACTTCAAAAAAAACAGAGATGATATATCCAAATATCTGAAAGCAAGTTTAGCTGAAATTTGGTATGATGATAATACAGCGGGAATGCTCCGTAATCAAGGTGATTTGTATATTGAAAAGAGCATGTATTATTACAAGGGTGAACCTGCCAAACGAAAAAAAATAACAAAAAAGAAAGTTGTTAAAAAAACTACTTCAAAAGAGGATTCAAAAAAGAAAAATTAAAAGTCAAAAAGGCGTGTTGTAAAACAATCGAAATCAATAAAGAAATTTTAACCCTTATTAAGTCCGAACAAAACGATTTATTGTATATTACTTCTGTTTTATACTAATGGCATTAAGAGAAATAAATGAGAAGGTAAAAGAAGGACTAATTATAGGAAGACCAAAAGGAGTTGGAAATAGACTTACACTTGCTCGTTTAGAAAAAGATTTATTATGGTAAATTGATAAAGATGAGAATTCGGAAAATGTAGTAACTGATGAAGTTGATGTAATAACCAGACTTGATTAGGAACAATTTAGGCAATAGCTATTGCAGAGCTAACTCACTCAGAAGAAGCTGTCTCGGGCATTATAGAAGAATTGTTGTTGGATATTATGACTCTTTTAAAATCATATGAAGATGCGAAGAACGTATAGATTCCTCAAGAAAAAATAACTTTGAAATATAAAAAATACGATGACTGTCTACATTTTTGTAGAGCCCAAAGATATTTGGATTACTAATAATACAAAAATATGATAGGATTAAAATTAACAACAGATAATAAAACTTTCTTTGCCTCTCTCAAAGAAGGTTCTATTGGAGTAATTATCAGTAGAATGATACGAGATACACGAAATTGTGTCAGCGTAAATTTTGGTGGATATGATATGCAAACGGAAACTTATCCACTTTGGCTTCTTCAAAAATTATTTTTAGGGGCTAAATTTACTGTAAAGGTAGAAGAAATCACTGTAAATTCTCCAATAATACAACGAGCTCCAGAAATTGAAAGTCATTTTTTTGAGCATCCTAAGAACATTGGTGTTGAACTAACTTTAAAAGAAGAGAAACTATCGGCAGTAGTTGAAAAAGGAAGTATTCATTTAATTGTAACTGTGTTGAATAAAGAAGATAAAACAGAAATTGATTTAGATTTTTTAGCAACTAATCACTCCAATAATGGAGATATAACAAAATATTGGTGTAAAAAAAACTTACAATTAGGAGATGAGTTTATGATTGAAATTAAAGAAATTGAAAAAATGACATTGCCTGTTCAGTCATAATTTCAAACACCCTTAATTGAGGCTAATTTTTTTATTATGAAACATGTTCTATCTTTTTTCTGTTCAGAAAAAGGCGAAAAATTAGAAATAGCCTCTAAAAAAACTTTATCAATAAAAAAACCTAAGTAAAAACTTAGGTTCTCTTAACGCACTAACACTACTAAGATTATAGGCTTTATCGCAATCGATCTGCTGATTTTACCAGATCTTCGTCCCGTCGGATAGCCTTATTAGCTAAAAACAAAAAAACGATAGAAAGGACGGGTAAGAAAATCCCAACACCCTTCTCAGAAATTCCACTTTCTCCGGATGAACTTAGCACTCGATATACAAATATTCCTAGTAAAGTAAGACTTATAAGGATATTCAGTCTATTCAAAACAAACTGAAGTTGCCTTGTTTTATATTTAAATATGGCATATACAGCTAAAACAGCTGATATTCCAAAAAAGATACCACTCAAAACATCGTCTAAGTATGCATAAACAGACTGCTGATTTTGCACATATAACGAAAATATAAACGGCAGAATGCCTCCAATTATGAAGACAAGTAGCATATAAATTGTTTGTACTCTTTGAATCATCTCAAAAATTTGAACGTGCAAATGTAAATCTTTTTATTCGTTTTACAAAGGTTTTTAGTGTGTTTTTTTCATTATTTGCTCCTGTCTAGAGACCCTTTTTCGAACATAACTCTTTTTTTGTGTGACATATCGAAGATAGCTTTTCAAGGCTATATGCTGATAGTCAGACTACTTTTCTAATTTTATTGATTTACCATTTGAATTGTACCAAAAATTCATGAGAGCTTCGTGCATAGATATTCAGCTGTGGCTGTGAATTGTTTTCGTAGCCATAACCCACAACTACATAATACTTTGGTATGTGGAACATAATATAGGCATTAAACGCTTTATCCGTTCTGTAAGTCAATCCTAATTCACTGTTTTTCAGGTAAACTCCTGCTAAAGTCAGGTCAAATGACGGACTGACATCTTTCACAAAACGAGTCTGCAACATTGGTTTTAGAGTAAATTCTGGAGAGAGTTTCCAAAAATATCCTGCCAAACCATAGATATGAAAACGTTGGGCCACTGAAGTCATTACGTCTTCTTTTACTTTAACTTCTTCCGATGCCAATAGATTGGGAACAGACAATCCAACATAAAAATCACGATGCTCATAGTAAGCTCCTGTCCCTATATTTATTTGGAATTTCCCTGATATAGTCTGTAAATAAGGATCGTAGTAGGTGTTATGAGGAGAGGTATAAGTTCTGATCCGATTTCCGTCTATATTAAAAAAATCACCTCCAAATTTTAATCCTCCGTACAATTTGCTGTATTCATTTATGGGTATGGCATATGCAAAATCGGCATATAATCCTGCTTGTTTTTGGATAAAAACTTTATTATTTTGAATTGAAAAACCGACACTCACACGCTCATTGATTCGGTGTGTGGTCAAAAGAGTCTGACTTTGAGGCGCTTCAGTATCTCCTTGCCACTGATTGCGTATGTCCACTGAAATGGTATGTCCTTTCTCTTGGCCTGTAGCCGCAGGATTTACCAAGTTTTTATGTTGATTATAAAATATGTGTGTAGGATTTTGTGCATATATGTTTATCACCGATATAAATCCAATTAGTATTATGTAATATATTTGTTTTTTCATCGTATTTAGTAATTTATAAATATCCAACCTTTGCGGGTATACATTTCTGTATTATCTAATGTAAAAATGTAAAAATAAGACCCCTGAGGTACTTTCTTTCCGTTGCTTCCCATGCCACTCCATTGATTTTTATAACCTTTAGTTTCATAAACCAATTGTCCTAATTGATTGTAGATGCGTAGGGTACTATTCGGATATTCCTCTGCCCTGAGAATAGAAAAATAGTCGTGTATACCATCATTATTAGGCGAAAAAGCATTGGAAATCAAAACATAATCCAAAGACGTGTCAATATCATTAGCTATGCCATCACCATCTATGTCATTGTCGCACAGATCCCCTATGCCATCGTTATCCAGATCTGCTTGATTCGGATTGTAGATTTCTGGACAATTATCACTGTCGTTCGGCACACCATCTCCATCCAAATCATCATCACAAACATCACCAATACCGTCTCTATCCAAATCCAATTGATTGGAGTTGGATTGTCGTGGACAGTTATCATTATCGTTATGAACCCCATCTCCATCCCAATCATCATCACAAGCATCTCCTATTCCATCTCTGTCCAAGTCTTCTTGATTCGGATTTGCCAATTCAGGGCAATTATCTGCATTTGACATAATGCCATCTCCATCAACATCATCGTTTTCCTTGATGGTAATCGTACTTTTATTAACAGCCAAAAATATATTCCCTTCGGCTTTAATCATAAATTTCCCTTGATTTGTTATCGGAATACTCGGAATTGTAATTTTTGCAGTTCCATTATTAGGAATACCTGTAGCTAAAGTATGAGAAAAAGTAGCTCCTCCATCTTCGGAAAACAGAACTGATATTGTTTTTACGTTGATGTTATCACTATCAGTATTGGCCACGTCCCAACGGATAGTTTCGGTTTGCCCTACGTACCAATTTGATGGAGTAGTATGAGAAAGTACCGAAAAAGGCCCAGCTTTGTCATTCACCACTACTTGTATCGTTTTGTAAGTTGTATTCCCAACAGTGGTTGCCGAAGTATTCCTATCGGAAACCACAAACGACCAGTTCAAGGTACGTCCCACATTAGTAACAGTTTCCCAAGCACTATTTTGGGCAGGATGCGTTTGAGTTAGCTCTCCCGAAACGATGCGACTCAATCGCGGAATATAGCGTTTTGAATTTATTGAAGGAGGTAGCGAACGTGCTATTGCACCGGTCTTTGCATTAGGCGAAAAACTATACGAATTTGTTCGACTATCGGCTTGTTCCCATCTGTAAAGCAAAGTATCTTCATCAGCATCAGAAGCTGTTCCTTCTAACAAATAAGCTGTTCCTTTGGGGATTGTATAACTCAAAATATCGTGAATTTCAGGAACAGTATTTCCAGAATCTGTAATAATAGCACATCGTTTTTCTTTGACGTTTTGCATGATGTCATAAATACTCCGATGATGAAAATAGGCATCTGACCGTTGTTGTAAATTTTGGCTCATCAACACCCCTGCATATCCCATAATTGTTGAACCACTCCCTGGCTCAACTTGTGAATCTGTACCTTCATTATCATACGAAAAGGTATGGTATGCTCCCATTTGATGTCCCAATTCATGACAAAAAAGATCTATTTCGAAATAATCTGGAGAAACTTTAGAAAAATTAATCGCCGAAAAGCCTGCTCCTTTTTTACCACTTTCACACACACAACCTATACAACCTGCATTTCCACCTACATCTTCATGATGAAACAGATGTCCTACGTCATAATTCACAGAACCCACCTGATTATCAAATAATTCTTGTAGAATCTTAGCTTCTTTTAGATTGCCCTGTTCATTCAACCATTGGTCATAATTGATATTTTTTAAAGGATCCGCAGCTTCTGTATCAAACAGAATATTTTGGTCGGAAACCAATTGAAACTGAATTGACATTTGCGAACCATAAACTTGATTAACCCGATTGATGGTGTTTACAACCTGAATCAAAGCATTGGATTTTCCTCCAAAATATTGTGTGTACTCATGTGTCGCTGCTATGGCAATCCGAAAGGTACGTACCTTATTTTCAGTGCTATACGTAGCTCTTTTTGTAAGTTTTTTTTCTGAGGCAAATGCTTGAGTAGTACATTTTATGGGATTTTTCTCGGTCATGTCACGGTGATATACTTCATAAAGAAAACCTTCATCGTCAGTAGATTCGATGAAAGAGTAATGAAAATTTTCTTCCATGATTGCATTTAACCCACGAGGCGACCAAGTAATTCGGATGCTCCTCAAAGGATTAGTTACTGAAACCCCCGCAAAAGTTTTTATATGAGGATATTTTTCCTGTAAAACGGACGAAAGTACCTGTGTTTCCTGCAAACGAAAAGATTCAATATCTCCCTCTCCATTGGGTATATAAACCTCCGCTATTGATTTACTGGTTTGTCTTACATTTTTTAAAAGAGCTTTTGCAAAAGCCTCTTTATCAAGCCTATAATAAAATTTCCCTTCTTTTTGTTCCCGTTTTCCTGTGGTATTATTGGGTTGCCAATAGCTTTGTGCATTAAGACTACCAAAGAACAAGATAAAGAACATATAGATTATATTTCTCACCGCAATTTTCATGAACGATAGTATTCAAATGCTTTGTAAATCAATTCATTACTTACCTTACAATCCAATTTTGGTTGTGAAATTTGTTCTAACAGCACGAAATTAATATTGCCATATGAATTCTTTTTATCAAATTTTAACAAATCTATTATTTGATCTATTTCTTCTTTTTTAAACGTATGTTTTTCAAAATATTGATTGAATACATTTTTGATTTCTAGAGCCTTTTCCTTTGGAAAATACAACAACTCGGAGGATAGATATGTGGCTAAAATCATACCAATAGCAATTGCTTCTCCATGCAAAAGTGCTTGTCGAGACGAATTTTGCAAACAATACGATTCGATAGCATGTCCTAATGTATGTCCAAAATTGAGAGTTTTTCGCAAACCTTTTTCAGTTGGATCTTGCTTGACAATATTATTTTTAATTTCGACTGATTCGTAGATGAGTTGCTCTAAATCCTCTATCGTTAATTCATCCAGTTTAAGCATTTTTTTCCAATACGTTTCGGACTGAATAAGGCCATGTTTAAACATTTCAGCCATGCCACTACGCAACTGATCAGCGGGAAGCGTTGCCAAAAATCGGGTATCAATCATCACTCCCTTCGGATTGTTAATCACTCCTATTTGATTTTTTAAAGCTCCCAAATCCACTCCTGTTTTTCCGCCTACGGAAGCATCTACCATCGCTAATAAACTCGTTGGAACATTCACAAAATCAATTCCCCTCATATAGGTCGATGCTACAAAACCGCCTAAATCCGTAACAACACCTCCGCCTAAATTGATGAGTAAACTTTTGCGATCAGCTTCCAATTCCGACAGTGCAAACCACACTTGAGAGCAAGTATCTATGTTTTTAAACTCCTCACCCGCCTCAATCTCAATGATTTCAATCGGTGTTTCTGTTGCCATATCCGCTAAAAACAACGGCAAACAATAAGTGTTGGTATTACTATCTACTAAAATAAAAATTTTAGAATATTTTTTCTCTTGCAAAAGTTTATTCAGAAAATAAAAACTACTTTCGCTAAAATAAACAGAATAACCTTGTGATTGTATATTCATTTCTCGTTTTTGATACATTAACTTTGTATGAAGAGGACAAATATACTCTTAAAATTTAAGTAAAACAAACTTTACTATAAATAAAAAAAACACGACTAAAAATGAGTAAAAGACAAAAAAAAATCATACCTTTGCCCTCGGTGGAAAAAATGATCTAAAATCATTAAACCTTTCATCTATTTATTAAAAATCAACTATTTAAAATACTTTAAAGAAAAAATGGCTACACGTTTTAGCGACACTCAAACTGCATTCGCACTGAAAGATAATTTTGAATTAGGAAGAGCTTATTGGCTTTTTCGTTTTATTGGGAATAATAGCCTTATTGGTATCGGTACAACTATGACTAATTTGTCTTTAAAATTACGTCTTCCAGTGGAGTGGCTCATCCGAAAAACAGTCTTTAACCAATTCTGTGGAGGTGTTTCTGAAGAAAATTGCAAACCCGTTATTCAAAAAATGTATGAAAAGGGAGTTAGTTCCATCTTAGACTATTCTGTTGAAGGTAAAGAAGACGAGGCTTCGTTCGAAGCTACATTTAAGAAAACAATGGAAATCATTGATTTTGTACACGAAAACAGAAAACAAGGAACTCCATTCGCTGTATTCAAACCAACAGGATTTGGAAAAATTGATATATATCAAAAAATATCCGAAAAACAACAACTTACAGATGAAGAGCAACAAGCATGGGAGCGTATCGTAGAGCGTTTTGACCAAGCCTGTGGAAAAGCAGCCAGCTACAAACTACCAATAATGATTGATGCTGAAGAAAGTTGGATGCAAGATGCTGCCGATCAGCTCATTGAACAAATGATGCAAAAATACAATAAGGAGGAGGCTATCGTTTACAACACTCTGCAAATGTACAGACATGACCGATTGGATTACCTGAAAGGACTACACCAACGTGCAATTGAAAACGGTTTTTACATCGGAGTGAAAGTGGTTCGTGGTGCTTATATGGAAAAGGAAAATGCAAGAGCTCAAGAAAAAGGATATATTTCCCCCATCTGTATTTCAAAACAAGCAACAGACGACAATTACAACTCTGCAATTGTCTACATTTTAGAGCATATTGACCGAATTTCTCTGTTTGCAGGAACTCATAATGAGAAAAGTACGGGATTAGTAATGGATTTGGTAGAGGAAAAAGGCTTAAAACATAATGACAAACGCATTTGGTTGGCTCAACTTTACGGAATGAGCGACCATATCAGTTTCAATGCAGCTAAAATGGGATATAACGTAGCAAAATACCTACCATTTGGCCCTGTACGTGAGGTAATGCCTTATCTGATTCGTCGTGCTCAAGAAAATACTTCAGTCGCAGGACAAACAGGACGCGAATTGACGCTCCTTAAGCGTGAATACGACCGAAGAAAAAAACAAAAGAAATAGAAATTGTGCAGAAAGTCATCAACATACTTAACAAAAGAGCCAAATTTGAATACGAGATATTGGATAAATATCTAGCAGGAATAGTGCTTGTAGGTACCGAAATTAAATCCATTCGTTTGGGCAAGGCGTCCATTGCTGAAAGTTTTTGTGAATTTAACGACAAAAATGAACTTTTTGTCATCAACATGAATATTGAAGAATATGCCTACGGAACACATTACAACCACAAACCAAAGAGTGAACGCAAATTACTTCTTCAAAAACGTGAATTAAAAAAGCTAAACAAAGAAATCCGAAATACAGGTCTTACCATTGTTCCTTTGCGTATGTTTATCAATGACAAAGGATTAGCAAAGGTGGAGATTGCTTTGGTTCGCGGTAAAAAGCTATATGATAAACGCGAAACAATTAAAGAGCGTGACAATAAGCGTAATCTGGATAGAATCAAAAAAATACGGTAAGACACATTTCCTTTTGGTCGTATTGTAAAAAGTATGATGATATAAAAAATTGATAATCAGGGAAATGTAGTTATTTTGTTGAATGCAAATAAGAATTATACTGTATCGCCCTGATTGTCAAAGCACGAAGATAGTGAAAAACGGGAAAAATCTTATGGAAAGCAAAAATATTTTGCAAAGATTGTCATCACCAATTCATCGGCGACCATAATTTGACCTGTAAAGCTTGTTTATCAATGATTTACCAAAATGTTTTGATTTCAAAGAAACTTGAAAATCATTTTAAAGCCTTTGAAATTGCCTTTTTTACATCAATTTCGGACATATTTAATCATCATTTTTGGAAAACATGACCCAAAATTAATTTCTATTGAGTTACCACACGCTATGAAAACAAGTGCAAAACACTGAAATATAGTCTTTTATTTAAAATATTTAAAGCCTCCATTAGGTAACGATTTAGAAATCTAACTTTGTTTTTACCCGTCAAATTACCCTATGCCTTGCTTTCCAACATTTCTCTGATAAAAAATAAAGCCCCTTATAATGTTTATATTACAATTTTTTGCTTAGCTTCGTCGTTTAGTTTTATTTTCAAAACAAAAATAAGAGGGCAGAGCGTTCAAGAAATCGTACCGAAGCTTAAAATGAAAAGAGAACGGAAAAATATCGAAAATTTAAGTATTGTTCTTTCCATGAAAATCCGTACCTTTGCATAACTTTTTCAGCAGTATGTTCATCACTTTCGAGGATTGGTACATATTCATGATGAATGGTTAGATTTATACCCAAAAGACAAAAAATAATTCCAAACAACAAAATAACAATTTATGAACAAATCGGTTTATATCATCACTTCTGATGCCTACAGTGGTAAATCGTTGGTAACCTTAGGAGTGATGCAGATGATTATGCGAAATACGGCCAAAGTGGGATACTTTAAACCTATTTTGGAGAGCAAAACTCAAAAAGATAATCATATTACAACTGTACTTTCTCATTTTCAGTTAGATATGGACTATGAAGATGCTTATGTCTATACACGTAGCGAGGTGACAAATCTCCAAAATAAAGGAAAAATCGGAGAGGTGTACGATACGATCATCAAGCGTTACAAAGCATTGGAAAATAAGTTTGATTTTGTGTTAGTTGAGGGGACAGATTTATTAGAAGACAGTAATGTTTTCGATATTAAGTTTAATGCTTCGTTGGCTCAAAACTTAAATATTCCTGCATTGGTAGTTTTAAAAGACAGCTTTTTGTCAGAGGATGAACTTGTAAATCAAATTCAAATTGAGGTAAACACCCTTTTGGAACAAGAGGTACAAATTTTGGGAGTGTTTGTTAACAAAGTTAAGAATTATAATGACAGCGTAAAACAAAGACTCGAAAAGGAATTTAAAGACATTCATTTTACGTTTATTCCACGAGAGGAAGATTTGAGTCGTCCTACGTTGAAAGAAATTGCTGATGAGTTGGGAGCTAAATTCCTTTACAAAGGAGACGATGTCAACATGATTACTAAAAAAACAATCATCGGAGCAATGCAATTGCATAATTTCTTGAATCACGTTTCAGAAAGTTGTTTGGCGGTAATCCCTGCCGATAGATCGGATTTGATTGTTGGTAGTTTAACAGCTCACATATCGTCCAACTACCCTCGCATTGCTGGTTTGGTACTTTCTGGAGGCATTGTTCCTGAGCGTTCAATAATCAAAATTTTGGATGGAACACAAAAGATTATTCCAATAATGCTTTCAAAATCAGGTACTTTTGAAACGGCTACTCGTATTGGAAATATCAAATCTAAGATATATCCTGAAAGTGCAGAGAAAATAAAATTATCAATTCAATTATTTGAAAAATATGCTGATGTGAGTAGTTTGAATGCTCGTATTTCATCATTCAAATCGGATGCTATTACACCACGTATGTTCCAATACAATATGGTTCAGAAAGCACGTAAAGCACAGAGACATATTGTTTTACCTGAAGGAACAGACGATAGAATTCTAACAGCAGCTTCTCAATTAGCAGTTGATGAATTGGTGTATCTGACTGTTTTGGGTGATGCTGAAAAAATCATGTCACGTGTTAATGAATTAGGTTTAAAATGGGATGAACGGCGTATTTTTATCGTAAACCCCGTTGAAAGCCCTAAGTACGAGGAATATGTGCAGAAACTTTACGACATTCGAAAGTCAAAAGGGTTGGAGCTTTCACAGGCCAGAGATTTGATGCTGGACGTATCCTACTTCGGAACGATGATGGTTTTTGTGGGAGATGCTGACGGAATGGTTTCAGGAGCGGTGAACACTACGGCACACACTATTCGTCCGTCATTGCAGTTCGTGAAAACCAAACCTAATGTCAATACAGTTTCATCTGTGTTTTTTATGTTGTTGAATGACAGAGTTTTAGTTTATGGAGATTGTGCAATTGTTCCTAATCCAACCGCAGAGCAATTGGCAGAGATAGCAATTTCCTCAGCAGAATCGGCTAAGGCCTTTGGTATTGAACCGAGAGTAGCGTTGTTGTCCTATTCTTCAGGAAGTTCAGGTACAGGGGCCGATGTGGATAAGGTTCGTACTGCTACAGAAATCGTCAAATCCCAATGTCCAGACCTTTTGGTCGAAGGCCCTATTCAGTACGATGCAGCTGTTGATCCAAAGGTTGGAAAAAGTAAAATGCCAAATTCAAAGGTAGCAGGTCAGGCAAATGTGTTGATTTTCCCAGATTTGAATACAGGAAACAATACTTACAAAGCGGTTCAACGCGAAACAGGAGCTTTAGCTATTGGCCCGATGTTGCAAGGATTGAAAAAGCCCGTAAATGATTTAAGTCGTGGAGCTACGATTCCAGATATTTACAACACAGTGCTAATTACAGCTATTCAATCCGTTATGGAAGAATAATTTTATCAATATACAAAAATGGAAATATTAATAATTAACTCAGGAAGTTCATCGTTAAAATATCAACTGATAAATTCAGAAACAGGTGATTCAATTGCCAAAGGACTTGTTGACCGTATTGGGATCGAAGGCAGTTTAATAAAATATGTAGCATTTAAAGACGGGAAAGAATACGAAACTAAGAAACAAGTGCCAATTCGCAACCATGAGGAGGCAATGAAACAGGTAACAGATGTGCTTTCAGATGCCGAAATTGGTGTTATTTCTGATGCGGATGCTATTCAAGTGATTGGGCATCGTGTGGTACATGGAGGTGAAAAATTTGTACAGCCAACCATTGTAACCGAAGAAGTGAAGCAGCAAATAGAGAAATTAATTCCCCTTTCACCTCTTCATAACCCAGCATGTTTGGAAGGTATTCGCAGTGCTGAGAAAATGTTTAAAAAAGCACAACATGTTGCTATTTTCGATACTGCTTTTCATCAAACACTACCTGCTAAGGCGTTCCGTTATGCCATTCCAAATGAGTACTATGAGAAACATGGAGTTCGTGTGTATGGTTTCCATGGGACAAGTCATAAATATGTAGACTCTCAAGCTCGTAATTATTTGAAAAATAACAATATAAAGAATATAACGATTCACTTGGGTAATGGTTCCAGTATGGCAGCAGTAAATGAGGAAGGTCGATGTATGGATACTACGATGGGACTTACGCCACTTGATGGATTAGTGATGGGAACCCGTTGTGGAACAATTGATGCAGGAGTCATTTTTTATTTAGCGAATCAACTGCAAATGACTACTGATGAAATCAATACCGTCTTGAATAAAAAAAGCGGGATGTTGGGACTTACGGGAAGTTCAGACGCTCGTGACGTATCCGATAAATATTTCGCAAACGACCCTAATGCCGTTTTGTGCTACGAATTATACGCCTATCGTATCAAGAAATTTATAGGTGCTTATGCCGCAGTCCTCAATGGACTTGACAGTATTACTTTCACAGCAGGTTTGGGCGAAAATGACGATTTAATTCGTTTGTTAGTATGTCAAAATTTAGAGTTTTTGGGTATTGAAATAGACGAAGAGAAAAACAAAACTCGAAATAGACCCAAACAAACTGTTGAAATACAGAAAGATAGTAGTAAAGTGAAAATATTGGTCATTCCAACCAATGAAGAGCTACAAATCGTAAACGAAATTAAATCGTTGTTGTAGTTCAATTTCGTTGTTATATTTTTAGGAATGAATTCATAAAATTCGTTTCATTAGCCTACCTCAGTTTGCAGATCTATGTATTTACAATAGATTTACAAAGTGAGGTAGTCTCACAAAATTTGATTTTTAAAAATAATTACAAAATAATTACAAAATAATTACAAAATAATTACAAAATAATTACAAAATAATTACAAAATAATTACAAAATAATT
>NZ_CDOI01000147.1 GCF_000827555.1 Capnocytophaga canis | reverse complement strand
TCATTATCCAATATATTTCCACTTCCTGAAAGAGATCCGTTTTCATACGTAAATTCATCATCTCCTGTCTTGATGTTTATTACTTTTACCGTTACCGTTGCTGTATCACAAGGCGTACCGTTTACTCTTTCACAGATACGATAAGTAATCGTATATATTCCTGTAGGAACAGAATCACTGTTCACTTGTACTTTACCCGTTGCCGTGTCAATTGTTACACGCGGGTCGGCAGCAGCTATTTGTGTAATAGTTACATTGGTAGACGTTGCCGATGCAGTTCCCAAAGTATCATTCGACAATATCGTCGTTGTAGACGTACGCAAAGGACTAAGTGCATCAACCTCTATAAGCGAATCATCAACAGCATCAATAGTACAAGTGTTGTTTACCACGAAATTTTGTATAGCACTACAACCTCCATTGGTTACTTTTACTTCATACGAGGTTCCGTATGTATATCCTGTAATTGTACCATCAGTTGCTATGGTCAAATTCGGTGTTATGGTATATGTAAATGCTGTATTATATCCATTAATTTTTACAGATGGTGCTACACCACAAGAAGCATCCGTTTTAGTTATATTTAGTACAGGTGATTCATAAATGGTTTTATTTAACTTATCGCTTTCGCATTTACCGTTTTCGGTATTGGTAATCTGATAGTTTCCTACGCCTAAATTACCCGATGTAACCTCAGAAGCTCCATTATATACTTTGATAGCTGAAAGTGTTGGGAATTTGGCTTTTAACTGATCAACGGTCATCTGTCCACAAAGAACTTCTGCTAATACAGGTGTCGGTGTTTTTCCTATAATAAGCGTAATATCTCTACGATCACTCTCGCATTTCCCAGCTTGAGTACGAGTGTACTGATATAATACACCTGGGGTTAAAATATCAGTGTCTAACTTAGCCGTACTTCCCCCATTATCATAGACTTTAATAAGACCTTCTTCATCAAGGTTTATAGTTTCTTTTAATTTTTGAACTGTCAGCGAAGGAATATCACAGAATTGTCTTCTACTAATATGACCTCTTTCTGAGATTTCTTTCACAGTAACCGTGACAACTAATCGCTCTGCACTTTCGCAATCCGTAAGGGCATCTTTAAGTGCTAAA
This sequence comes from Capnocytophaga canis, assembly GCF_000827555.1. Classification (GTDB taxonomy): domain Bacteria; phylum Bacteroidota; class Bacteroidia; order Flavobacteriales; family Flavobacteriaceae; genus Capnocytophaga; species Capnocytophaga canis. The sequence goes on along the minus strand of NZ_CDOI01000147.1, from coordinate 23,208 downwards.
TAATAGCTTGTTGTTCCAATAGGAATTTGAACGTTAGTTGCCAAAGGAACTCCTCCTGTTTGCGTATCATACCAAACTAAGTTTGCATTTCCTGTAACCAAAGTATTTAAATCGGCTATAGTTTTAGTGCCACACAAATCAGTATTTGCATCCGTTTTCAATTTAGCCTTTGGTACTTTATTTACTAATAGCTGTTTACGGTCTACAATAACTGTTTTCAAATTACACGTTGGTGCAACGCTACAATTAGAACCGAAAGTTCCTACATCCACCACGTAATACAATTGTGTTTGTACCTCCCCTGCATTATTGCAATTCATGGCACCTGTAAACTTCATCGAAATATCGTTTATTTCCAGAGCCTCACCTTTAGGCATTGAGGTCAGTAATTTATATACATAGAAACCATCCTCCAAGCTCTCATACTGTAATTTGCCACCCGATTTAGTTGCTATTTCTTGTTGATCAACAAACGTCCAGCCTGTCGGTAATTTAACAGCAAACTTAGCATTGGCATTTATAGCATCAGAGTTAATATCACTTCCCTTATTAACAAATTTCACCTCATATTTAGCCATTGGAGATCCCGTAGCCCCTATTTCAGCGAAAGTCACGGTTGCTGTTGCTTTTTCTATAACTACGATAGGTCTGTTAGAATTATCCCCTTGAATAATGATGTTATCACTGGTAGCACTCTTGATATCGGTTATATCACTACCGCAGAAATTTTTACCCTTTGGAATAAAGGTCAACTGCTGGTGACTGTTAAACTTACAATCATTTGTAGTTTGTACTTTAAAACGCACACGGATTTTTTCCCCAGGTGATAAAACATTATTTCCTAAACTAATAGAAATGATATTGTTATTGGAAGTAACATTTGCATCTTCCCAGTTATTTGTTGTACCTTGTGTCCCAGAGGTATACTTTTGTGAGATACGAGCACTTCCATTAACAAAGAATAATCCTTGGTCAAGCCCCATTGGAATGTCCAAATGAACCTCTTTTGTAATACCAATCCCGGAGTTATTAATCTCAATATCGTACTCTATTTGATCACACAATTTCGGACGATAATTTGCTGGTGGTTGGCTTTCAATTTTCACCTGAAACGCACCTTCTGTTTTTCTGTATGAAACGGGTAACGAAGTTACGCAAGGTGAGTTAGCATCAATAGTTGTTGGATAGCCCTCACAACCTTGTCCAAACAAAATATTTTTGCTACCTGTACCACAGTCGATTATATTTGCTTTTACCAAGAAATAACGGGTTTTAGTAGGATCTAATTTATCCAATTTAAAAATACCCGAAGTCTCTTTTGTAAAAGGAATTCCCATAGGAATATCTCCTGTAGCGTTAGTAACTTCTTGTACCGAAGTGATTTCCATATCGGTTGATGCTATCCACAAATTGGTAAATTTATGGAAAGTAGAACTATTCGCTGCTTGTACTACCCAACGTACCTCATTCGTATTACCCACATAATTAGGCTGAGCTACTGTAGTTGTTATTTTATCATTATCAGTAAGATAGTCAATATACTGAGCACCTGTACGTATATTGATTTGTTCTAAATAAGTGCGGATTGGAGAATTTATCGACTCTCCTGTTCCTTCCAGTTCAACATCTATGGACAAACGCTCCTGCGCCCCAGCATGACAGTTGATTTTTACCTGTGGAACGATGTATATACGGTATCCTTCGTCAATATGCAAAGGTTTGTCCCCATGATTCAATTTGGCTTTTATCAAATTGCGCATAGCTTTATCTAAATCAAAGCGATAATTAGGATTATCAGTCACCTCAGAATCATTACCGTCATTATTATCTGCATCAACATCTATTGAGGTATCCCCAAAATTAGTATTACCCTGACCATCTAATCGTATTTTAACTCCTGTCAAAATAAGTCCTTTAGGCACATTAAACCATATGTTTTTAGGACGCAACAGATTACGATTTTCATTAGGGAACATTACGTTCGTTACAGGTGTCTCATCTAAATTTACATCAAGGTTAAAATAGGAATCTGAATCTCTTGTACACTCTACAATTTGACGACGTGTGGGATGATTTGTTGATTGCGCATAAAGTCCAAAACGGGTGATTCCATAGTAACTATTGGCTACGCCCGAAGGTCCGCAAGACACATCAACCCCATTATGAACAAGCTTAAAATTAGGGTAAAATAGCTTCTGTCCTCGACTTGAACGACCAAATTTATTGGGAGTCATATCCATTGAGATTGTAAGAACGTCTCCATTTTGAAAATCTGCAATAGAGGGAGGAAATCCTTTTGTATGTAAAGTAGCAATGTTAAACTCTATAGTAATTGTCTTATTTCCTGTTTGAATAAGATCTAAAGCCGTTGCCGTATAAGTAGATCCCGCCCGTTGAAGGGTTAAAATAACACTTTGTGGATCAATGATAGTCAAAGGATTTGCATCAGCATGTAAATTTTCAGGCATCGGAAAAGAGAACTGTCCCTGCGTCCATTGCTCTGTATTTGTTTTCTTAACCTCTCCGCTTTGTTTAAATCGAATTCTATCTCCTGTATGGAAAAAAGACTTCTGTATGGTTCGTGTATACGTATCCGGATTAATAGAAATCGGATTACCTGATCCGTCATACTTTGGAAGTCCTCCATTATCAGGATCACTTGCTTCATAACCATAAACCATTCGTTCTACAGTAGGAATGCCACGTACAAAACCATTAACACAACCAGAACTACAACCATAAGGAGTTAAATTAACCTTATCGCAACCAGTTGCTAATAAATAGGACGCATCACAAGATATATGTTTTTTTAATTCCATATGGACACTATACCAAGCTGGATCGCCTCCAACAGTTGCTCCACAGTTATAAGTAGCTTCAAACTCAAGCTGAGCAGCATTTAATAGAAAATCAAATCCTGACCAATTTTCATTATTGTATGGTTTTTTTGTATCCTGGTATTTAAAGCGAATACGTAATTCATTACCATTCTTAAGAATCTCACTAGGTTCTATAGTTTGAATAGCGGTACTAAGTTTCACTGTGCTGGTAGAAACTCCTGTAAACGAAGGTGATAAATTCAATACAATATCAAAATAATCATCCTTTTTAAGACCATTAAAGGTTGTTAAAATTCTTGTTATATTAAATTTGCCTTTATATTTTTGCCCTCCATGAACAAAAGCATCAGCCACATTAACCCCATAAAAATGAACTTCTTTCCCCGAGTGGACACCTAGTGGGTCGGTAGATACAGGTGCAGACGTTACACACGGGTTTGCATTACTATATCTAACTTTTGTAGCAATATAACCATAATGAATGTTCTTAGGTTTAGTTTCACAACCCGCCGTAGGTGAGTTGTTACGTGTTTTTACGCGTACATACAAAGCATTACCTGCTGGTATATCTCGTAAACGCATTTCTAAAAGATAGTTTTTACCTGTAGTACCATAATGCATCCCTCTTTCTGATGACCATACATGTGTACTAGTTTCGGGAGTTAATATTGGAGTAGCTACATTTTGTGTTATGGCAGCATCATCCGCCATTTGGTAACTATTTTCTATAAAATAGGTTGAACCTCTTTCGACTCCTCTAGAAGTCTCTATGGTAAATATCAAATCCTTGGCTGTACCAGCACCTTGATTTTCAATCTTTATGTAGTGCTCTATTTCGGTATCAAAACACAAACCTCCGTCTCTGAGACCTTTAAAAGGAGTCCCGTCAGAATTCACTGCTGAAACAACTAAAATCGGTTTCTTAGTATTATCCAAACTAATTCCTGGCGACTTTGTAGCCTGATTAATCTCATTGTACTGACAAGATTCGTCCCCACCACATCCATAACTTGCAGTATATGAACTGGTAAAATCAGTACATCCTTTAAGTTTTAAGGTTTGGGTGATGGTTACAACATCACCCTTAGCAAGGTCTTTCCCTGAAAATTGATACGTCCCGTTCGAATTAGTTATTACCCAGCCATTGGTTTGTTCAGCAGAAAAATCAGAACCCGTAATTTCTAACCCTGCACCTAAAGTAGTGGCTATCTTAAAGGAACTGATAGCAGAGTTACCTGTGTTTGTGATAACTATGGTACGCTGAACCGACTCACCCGAAGGCAAATTAGCTGACATTGGGTCAACTTTCATATTTAGTACTGCATACAATACGTTAATATCCTTACCCTCTTTGAGTTGCTCAGCTCCTGCGCCAGTGAGCTTGTAACGCATTCGAGGTTTTGTTGCTCCCACTGCTGTTGTTGCAATACTACCACAAAGGGCTTTAGCCTTAAATGTTACGTGCATTTGTGGCTGAGTTGCTGTATGGGCAGGTATGTTCAAGTTGAGGGTTACTTTATTACCCGTTTGGGAAACAAAGTTTACGGCACCTACATTGGTCTGCTCTCCATTAACATACTCAAAATCATTAGGAATAGTAATTTCCAACTGTGCATTAGGATAAGCTGTAGTTCCCAAATTCAAAGTCACTGTAAAAGTGGCCGCATCACCACATGCACCAAGCTGTGGTGGATTGGATTGAGCGTCCAACACAGGAGTAGAATCTTGCGAAAAACCTAACATTGTAGTAAAAAACATTACTACAGCCATAAATATGCGAACCCTATGTCGCACTACAACACCATAATTCTTCATAATTGAATTCTTCATTTGATCTATTGATATTTGGGAGCAAAGGTACAAAGAAATTGAGAAAAATAAAGATTTTAGTTACATTTTTTCACGCAACTTAGATTCAACCCCAAGTACAATTTTACTACTTACGAAATTCTTATACCAATTCAACAAAAATTAAATTGAACGCATGAAATTTTTCAGGATTTAATTCGTTTATTTCAACCATTTTAAACTTAAAAGTAAGTGAAAGTATAAAGTTTCAGTAAATTAGAGTTTAAGCCATATAGAAACATAAAACATATCCTAATATTTATGTATGGTTGGTAAAAATAACTTTTTTTCGTAATTCATTAAAAATAAACTATATATCCACAAAGTCCCTATGTATTACAATAGCTCTAAAAATATGATTTCGTACGTCTAACCTCATAGAAAATGAACCTCTATTGAAAAAAACTTAACCTTAAAGCGTACTCCTAAAAATTAAAAAGTAGAAATTATAATTATTTATGTCGTTGTACTTTTCTACAAATTCATACCACCAAAACACGCCGCTTTGCTAAACAATTCGATTGACTCTGAAAAACCCAAATCATAATTTGCTATTCACATTTGATTTTATATCTTTGCCTGAAAACGTTTTCTATGCAAGATGTTATGATAAAATACCTCAGTTTTGTAAAAACACTTTGCCCAAAACTTACTGAGGAAGATTTATGTTATTTTGCAAAAGGGCTTTCAATAGAAACACTTCATTTGAAAGATTTTTATATTAAAGCGGATGAAGAGCAAACCCAAATTGGTTTTGTAGCAGAAGGTTTGCTACGAGGTTTCTACATAGACGAACAAGGCAATGACATTACCGTAAGTTTCCATCAAGAGGAAATTTTCGTAGCCGATTACACCACCTTGGACTCTCCTCGAAGAAGTCGGTTTTACTTCCAATGTCTCGAAAAAACGACTATTATCAACCATTCATACGAACATTTACGTAAATGCTCTGACAAAATTCCTTTTTTTGAACGCTATATGCGTCTGGTTGCTGAAAATGCTTTCAAAAGAGTGTACAGGCGCGTAGAAAGCTTTCTGTTTAATGATGCTGAAACACGCTACTTGGATTTGATGAAAGAGAATCCCGAATTGGTAAATCGCGTATCTGTTTCCCACCTGTGTTCATATTTAGGTATCAGTAGGCAGGCTTTAACACGAATCCGAAAAAACATCCTCAACAAGGAATGATTATGACACATTTGTGTCACATTAGCATAAAAAAAAAACTTACTTTTGCACCGAATTTTATTAGCCATTAAATCATATTTGATAATGAATGCAAAAAAATCATTTTTAATAATCGGAGCTACTCTTTTATCCATATGCTCAAAAGCACAGGTCATTGTTTCTCAATCTCTTGACCAAGCCATACGTTCAGGATTGAAAAAAAATGAAACTTTAAAACAAAAGGAAATTGAACAGGAAAAGTTAGCGTTAGAACGTAAGGATGTATTACAGAAATACATCCCCAGAGTGGAAGCTTCGGGAGCCTATCTGTATACCGATAGCAATACAAAGATGGAATTGGAAACTCAACATCTACCCTTATTGAAGCTACCTCTTTTTAATACGATTTTTAATACAACAAAACATTCCGAGTCATACGGAAATGTTATGATGGGGGGCGTTACAGCTAAAATGGTTCTTTTCTGTGGTTTGCAAATCCCATATGGAGCTAAAGCTTTGGAAAGCAAACGAATAGGAACTGAATATTTAGGAAAAATTGTAGCCGACGAATTAATACAAGAAATAGTAACGAGTTTTGACCAAATCAAAGTATTGGAAGCGATTCAAAAACTCATTGACGACAGTACAAAACGATTAGAAAACGAAGCCAAACGAGTTGAAAAAGGTATTGAACAAGGATTAGCTATTCCTTTTGATAGAGATAAGATAAAATTGGCTCAGTTAGAATTAGCCTCGAAACAAGCTGAACTTGACGGAAACAAAAGCCTTATCTACAAAAAAATCAATTACTTAACAGGACTTGATTCGACACAAATCGAATCTGTAGTAAATGATTTTGAGCCTTTTATTATCATTGACAATACAAATTTATCTATTGAAAACAAACACGAAATAAAAGCTTTACAATCTTTCATAGAAGCTCAAGAATGGTTGCTTAAAAAAGAAAAAGGTTCTTTCTTACCACAAATGATGGCTATGGGAGGAGTTCGTTATACATCTTTATTCGATGCTAATCTTGACTTAGGAATGTCGCCCTTAACAAAAAAACACATACACATCGGCGTAAACGAAATCACTTTCTCACCAACATGGTTTGTTGGAGTTGGCGTGAAGTGGGAGTTATTCGGAGGAATGAGCCGAATTAATAAAATCAAGCAAACCAAGTTAGACATTGCAACCACAAAAAGTAAATTGACTGATGCTCATGACAAACTTTCGCTATTACTTGATAAAAACATGGTTAATTATCGTATCGCAAATGAAAAAATGCACATTAATCAACAGAAAGTAGTCGTTGCTAAGAACAGTTTGGACACTGCTATAAGGCAATATACGGAAGGTTTGATTGATATTTCAGACCGATTGGAAGTTGAAAATGAATATTATAAGGTAGTAATTGAACAAATACAAGGTATTCAGCAACAACGTCAAGCAGCCATGGAAATGTTAAAAACCACAGGTACTTTAAGCAACTATTCCGTACAATAAAACTCGTAAGGATAAATAGTCAAATATCCCATACAACCTAAAAAAAATAGAGATTAAGAATTATAAAAAATAATTAAAATGAAAGGAAAAAGAATTTTTAAATTAATACCAATCATAATCATTATCGTCATTGCTATTATTGCCATAAGTTCATTATTCCGAGCAGAAGAGCATTATTGGCAAGGTCAAGCAGAAGCAAAACAAATTAATGTAGCTCCAAAAATTCCAGGACGTGTTGATAAGATTGTAGTTCAAGAAGGACAATCCGTTAAAAAAGGAGATTTGCTTTTAAGCATTGAAACCCCTGAAATTAACGCAAAATTAGAACAAGCTAATGCGGCTCACAATGCGGCTCAAGCTCAACTTAACAAAGCTAACGCAGGAGCTAGAAGTCAGCAAATACAAGGTGCGTACAGTCTTTGGCAACAAGCCAAAGTTGCTGCTGATTTTGCAGAAACTTCATACAAAAGAGTTGAAAATATGTTCAAAGAACAATTGGTTTCTGCTCAAAAAAGAGATGAGGTCTACACCAAATACCAAGCAGCCATACAACAAGCCAATGCGGCAAAATCACAATACGACTTGGCTTTGGCAGGAGCTCAACAAGAAGATAAACAAGCAGCTAAAGCTTTGGTTGACAAAGCTCAAGGAGCTATAAACGAAGTTACTTCCTACAAAAACGAATCGAATCTGTACGCCCCTTTATCTGCTGAAATTCAAAAGATTATACCCAACGAAGGAGAATTGGTCAATACAGGCTATCCCATTATTACCTTGGTTGATTTATCAGATATTTGGGTAGTTTTGAACATTCGTGAAGATTTTATGGGTCGTTTCCAAAAAGGGACTAAATTCAACGCTTTTGTTCCTGCTTTGGACAATCGAGAAATCACCCTTGAGGTTAAACACATTGCCGTAATGGCTGATTTCGCTACATGGACAGCAACCAAATCACAAGGCGATTTCGACCGGAAAACCTTTGAAATCAAAGCATATCCAGTAGAAAAAGTAGAGGGATTGTTGCCTGGAATGTCTGTTTTAGTTAAACAATAACCAAAAGTAACAAAAAGTATCGGAATGAAGAGGTAACGACTTCTAAATTTTACAACAAAAGTTCATAGAGAGATGACAATGATGACTGTGGAAGAGTCGGAATGAAGAGGGAACGATAACTTTTTGTTTGCGAATATATTATACTGTTTTATTTTCAAAAACTATTATGCAAAATAATGAAAATGTTTCAGTTGCATTCGTATTTTAATTACTTTTGAAACGTCTATGCATTTTCACAAAAACAATGAATCAAGAGGAAAAATTTGAAGAACTCGCCAAGCAATTGAAGAATCCTTTTGGAGAGAAAGGACTACAGGTGGCTGAAATGATGAGCGACACCAATACGGCAATGACACTCAACACAGTGGATTTGTTAAACCTTCGTCCTGATGATTTGCTTTTGGAATTAGGGCACGGCAATTGTCAGCATTTGAAAAATATTTTTGAAAGAGAAACGGATATAAAATACCATGGATTGGAGGTGTCTGATTTAATGCATATTGAAGCTAAAAGAATCAATCAGGAGTACATAAAATTAGGAAAAGCCTTTTTCCATAAGTATGAAGGGGGAGTTCTGCCTTTTGCTAAAGAATCTTTTGAAAAAATATTTAGTGTGAATACCATTTATTTTTGGAATGACACGCCACGGATGTTTGATGAACTTTTCCGAGTGTTACGTCGTTTTGGTATACTGAATGTCACTTTTGCCGAAAAAATATTTATGACAACGTTGCCCTTTTCAAGATTTGGTTTTACACTATATGACCAAGAAGAGGTCATTGAGTTTGCTCTAAAGTCAGGGTTTAAACACCTGAAAACTCAAATTCACACCGAAAGTATTCAAAGTAAATCAGGAGATATAGTGAACAGAAAGTATTTGATAACAAGTTTTTTAAAACCCGAGTGATATTTTCATAAAATCAACTTTTCTTCCGAAGGAATAAAATAAAAATCAATATGAGGAAGAAACTAAATGCTACAAAATGGGATTACGTACAATTTTTATAAAAGAAGCTAAACAATTATTGACATCGCCCAAACGGTTGATGATGGCTTTAGGGCTTCCAGTTTTGATTTTCGGCTTCTTTGGATACGCTTTTCAAGAAGACACGCCAAAAGATTTGCCTGTATTAGTAACTGATTATGACCAATCGGCAATGTCAAGGCAACTGATACGATGGCTTGACGCAACCAGTATTATGCAAATTTCAGAACAGGTAGAAAGTCCTAAAAACGCTGAAAATCAACTACGAAAAGGAGAGGTCTATGCCTACATAATAATTCCTTCAGGATTTGAAAAAGATATTTTGCAGAATAAAACAACTCAAGCTATTTGTTATACTAACGGAGCGTATTTACTTCCTTCAGGGTTCATACAGTCAGCTTTTATCAACACCGTATCGACGCTTTCTGCTGGGATTAATCTGAATAAACGAACTAAAAAAGGAGCTTCCTACCAGCAAGCCTTTGCCGAAGTTCAATCCATAAAAAACGATGCCCACTCACTTTATAACCCTTACAAAAACTATAATTATTTTTTGAGCTTAGGGTTCATTCCCATGATGTTTCAAATGGTTGTAATGATTGTTTCCATTTTTGCTTTGGGGCAAATGTTTAAGTATCGTACAGCTGAAATACATTTCGAAGAAGCAGGGCAAAATGCGTGGATTCTATTAATTGGCAAGTTACTCCCCTACACCATTGTTTTTATGGTTTTAGCGTTATGTATGGATATTTACCTATTTAAAGTAATTGGCATTCCTGCCAAGGCAAATTATGCAGGAGCTACGATTTTGCTTTCATTGCTTTTAGTTATTGTTAATCAGGTGTTAGCTGTATTTTTCGTATCCTTTTTTAAAGATTTACGAATGGCTCTAACCTTTGGTGGAGGCTTTACGGCGATTGCTTTTTCTTTTTCAGGATATACCTTCCCGTTAGAAGCGATGCCTGTTTTTATACAATATGTAGCTAAAATTTTTCCTTTCACACACTTTCTACAAAGTTACATAAATACCGCCATACGTGGTCTTTCGTTCTATTATTCTTGGGAAAACATTCTAGCTTTTTGCTTGTTTATCAGCACAATAACTATTTCTTTCCCTAAATTTGTAAAACTTATTAAACAAAACGGCTATGAGAAGAATTAGCAGAGTGACATATGCTTATATGCAGGAAATGAAGCGGATTATTTCAGATTCTGCCGTATGGGCGTCGTTTTTTATCATTTCAATAATCGTTGCTTGGGCATATACCTATGTGTACTCATACGAGGTGACCAATGACGTTCATATAGCTGTAGTAGACGAGTGTAGAACTAGCGAAAGCAGACAGCTAATGCGAATGATAAATGCTACTGAGCAGGTTTCGGTAAGTGAAAGTCCATCGGATTTTGATGCAGCTCGAGAACTGTTCTACCAAGGGAAAGTTCACGGTATAGTTGTCATCCCACGTGATTTCTCTGAAAAGATTTATAAAAAAATGCGCCCCTCTGTTTCGGGGTATTACGATGTAGCCTATTTTATTTACTACAAACAAGTATATAAAGCTGTAGCTACCTCCATCGCTTATATGAATGCAGGTATTGAACTAAAGGGACTTACGGCACAAGGGGTTTCAAACCACCAAGCAATCAATACAATTAAAGCAATCAATGCACAGACTGTAACGCTTTTTAACCCTAACGGAGGATATGCAACCTTTGCAATGCCGATGGTGTATCTACTTATTATTCAAACTCTTTTACTCACAGGAATTGGACTTCTCGGAGGAACACAACGCGAAAAGAAAGAGTTTTTGCAAAATCATTACACCGTCAGAACCATCCGTGGAGTCATTGCAACTTTACTCGGAAAAGCAGGAAGCTACTTAACTATAGCGTTACTGTACATTACCATCGTACTGGGAATTATTATGCCTTTTTTCGATATACCTCAACGAGCTAAGCTAATAGACGTATATTTGTTTATGCTACCGTTTTTCCTAAGTGTTGCCTTTATGGGCTTATTCTTAATTCGGTTTTTTAAACATCGTGAAGATGCCGTAATGACCATTTCGTTCACGTCTATCCCCTTTTTGATACTCAGCGGTATCTCTTGGCCTGTGGAATCATTGCCCAAATTATTACAATTTTTATCGCAATTTATCCCCAGCACAACCGCTATCAAAGGGTTTGTATCACTAACCCAAGGAGGCGTTGCGCTTACTGACATTCACGATATGTATTTAAAAATGTGGTTAATATGTCTTTTTTATTTCGTTTTATGCGTTTTTTTCTTTAATAGTTACCGCAAGAAAAATGAAAACGAACTTATTTAAAAGTTAATTAAATTCGACGTGTTTAAAATAATAAAAGCGAAGCTACCCGAAAAATAAACTTCAAACAGAAGCTTATAAAAAAACATTGATTATCAATCATTTATTCTTTTTAGAATTTTATCAAAATTAAACTTTTCGGACGACTTCTAAAACTATCATCTTGAACATCGATTGTATTGATAACAAGTTGCTCCTCAGCAGAACTTGCTTCCTCTTCCAATCAACGCACTGAGTTTACAACTATTTAAGCAAATAAAAAAACATTATTTTTTAGCACATTGCCAAAAAAAAGAAGCCGTCCTCTTCGGACAGCTTCTTTTCATTAACTGTTTTTGTAGACAAGAAACTTCTTCTAATCAAGTCTCTGTGTTGGTAACCGATTGAAAAGTATGTTAAATCAACTTCAATTAGATTTACACACAGAGAAAAGTCTGGTTAGTCATCAATTCTAACAAATCTTCCTTTGCTATTGAACTCTAAATCCAAACCGTTTGAAAGCTCCACTTCGTACCCTCCAGACTTACGACGTTTGATTTCTCTAACAGTCGTATTTTGAAAATACTTGGTAATATGTTGGCTTATAGCTACAGGAATGATGTTTGCGGGAACATTTCCTGTTCTCGATTTCACCTCTTTCCAATCACCATTAGAACGGAATTCAATTTCTGAGCCATCGTTGAACGTCACATTGTATTCTTTTTGAGAAAAATATTCAGTTTCTTCCCAAATTGCTGCGATGTCCAAACCTCCAAAATTTTCTTTAAGTAAAGTTTGTGCCTTAGCTGGTAGTTGCTCCAAAGTAAGGATTTTGTGCTGAGCTGTTGCTACAGAAGTCGCAAAAAGAACAACCATTAGTGTTCCAAGTTTTTTCAGTGTTTTCATGTTATATCTGTTTTAAATAAATTATGGGACAAAGTTAGAAAATAATTTTGAAAAAACAAAAATGATTAAAAAAAAATAAGGAATTTTTTTTTGAAGATAAAAAAAAGACGTACTTTTGTAGGCAAATGAAAATGATTGGTTAGGTATGAAAATAGGCTTCGATGCTAAAAGAGCGTTTCACAACATGCGGGGATTAGGGAATTACAGTCGTGATTTGATTCGCATACTTCAAGAACAACAAATGTTTGAATTGGTTCTATTCAACCCGAAACCCAAAGTACACTCTGGTGTTAGGATTGATGGACACACGAAAGTTATCACTCCCAAATCGTTTTTTTGGAAAAAAATGAAAAGCCTTTGGCGTATGCTAAAAATAAGCCGATTGGCACAGACAGAGTCTTTAGATTTGTATCATGGACTTTCCGGAGAAATTCCGTTTGGAATCCAAAAACACACTCGAACAATCGTAACCATTCATGATTTGATTTTTGTTCGTTATCCTCAGTGGTATTCATTTTTTGACAGGAAGATGTACTTTTGGAAATTCCGTCAAGCAGCTCAAAAGTCGCATCACATCATCGCCATTAGTGAACAAACTAAACGCGATATCGTTGAGTTTCTTGGAGTACCATCTGAAAAAATTTCTGTCGTATATCAGGGATGTCATGAAGCTTTTAAAAAAAAATATTCTCCTGAAATTAAAAAACATACGCGTAAAAAATTTGCTCTTCCCGAGCGTTTCGTACTTTATGTGGGAGCCATCGAACCTCGCAAAAATGCCTTAGAAATAGTCAAAGCCATCAAGGATTTAGACATCGCTTTGGTATTAGTTGGTAAAAAAACAAAATACTACGATCAGATTGAAGCTTATTGTCGTAAACACCAAATGAAAAATCGAGTGATAGCACTTAAAAATGTTTCTATGGAAGAATTAGCTGTGATTTATCAGCTATCCACCATCTTTTGCTATCCGTCTATTTTTGAAGGATTTGGAATACCAATTGTGGAGGCTTTGTTTTCAAAAGTGCCTGTGATTACTTCACAAGGAAGTTGCTTTTCAGAGGCTGGAGGAGAGGATAGTATTTACATCAATCTCAACAATGCTACTGAAGAAATCAAACGGGCGATTATTGCAATTACTTCAGATGATGAAAAACGCTTACAAATGATTGAAAAAGGATTTAAACACGCTCAGAAATTTACAGACAGCTCTGTTTATCAAGAACTTATAAGCGTATACAACAGAGTAATAACAATTGATTAGGATATGTAGAACATTTCATCCGTAGTTGTTCTTTATTTCATATCTTTGCAAAACCAAAAATATAAAACGTATGTTCGTCCTTAATTTTTTAGAAGCCTACACCAATCAAATAATAGCTTCTGTTGTATCCATCGTGATTTTAGTGATCGTCCGAAGTATTTCTTTCTCAATTGTGGAACGCGTAGCTAGAAAAGCAAGTTTTCTTGAAAATCGTACCAATTTAGTTAAGCGATACATCAGCTATCTGATTTTCACATTTATCGTTATCTTATTGATTTCGGTCTGGGGAATTGAGCGTGATAAATTATTTTTATTTCTTTCCTCTGTATTGACAGTTATTGGAGTGGCTTTTTTCGCTCAGTGGTCTATTTTGAGTAATATCACTGCGGGGGTGATAATTTTCTTTTCGTTTCCGTTTAAAATAGGTGATAAGATTAAGTTTATTGACAAAGAATTTCCTATTGAAGGCGAAATCTTGGATATTAAATCTTTTTATACTTTATTGAGAACCTCTGAAGATGAGGAAATATGTTTACCTAACAATCTTTTGTTACAAAAAGGAATTTCCATCGTGTCGAATGTCAAGAGATAGTTTATACTATTTTTTTATCTCATATTTACTGTTTTAACTACATAGAGACATAAATTTTATACATTAAAAACTTCTCAGAAGCTCAACTTGGGAGGCATCTGAGAAGTTAACACAATTTTGCTTTAAAGTATTTGAACGATGTTTTTTCTGATTTCTCAAATTAGCGTTTAGGGTATAAATCGAATATCGCCACTGCCCATTACTTTTGAGTCTCTCTTTTTTGGATTTCCTTTTATGGCAATATCTCCCGAACCTGAAACCCGAGCTTCAACGTTTTCAGTCACAAAAGTTGTGATGTCGCCAGAGCCATTCACTGTAACTTTTGCGTTCATAGCAGTAAGTTTTTCTGCATCCAAATCTCCCGAACCCGTCAATTCGGCTTGAAGTTCTGTAACAGAACCTTTGGCTTCAAGATCTCCTGAACCGACAACACTTAGGGATAATTGTTTTGCTTTAACGTTGATTTTTAAATCTCCCGAACCCGCCAATTCGCAAGAGAGTTGTTCTACTTTCAAAAGGTCTTTTAGCTCTACATCTCCCGAACCTTTCTGTAATATTTTTTGTAGCGATTGATCAACGGGAACATACACTACAACTTTGTGTTTCAGGGTGTAATTATTTTTCGGATCAAGCCTGATGCTGAGTTCTCCATTTTCAACTTTAGTGAGGATATACTGCAGAATATTATCCGAAGCCTCCACACGAATGCTTCCAACCTTACCCTCTGTGAGTACTACGTACAGATTCCCGATATTGCTAACCTTGGTGTATGCCTCCGTGGTGCGATTTTCTACCTTAACGTTTCCGTTATCTTTGATAGTTTCTTTCAAAAAGAATTGACCATAGCTTGTCGCTGAAAAAGCGATAAACAAAAATGCAAAAATGTTTTTCATGATTTATCTGTTATTTATTTGATTATTAGAAATTTATATGTTTTTTTTATTCTTCTGTAATGGAAACACCTCCATAGTCAGATTCAATCCGAAACAGATTGTTTGCCTTTCCTTTGCTTCCTTTGACGTATTTGCTCGTTTGCCGATGGTCTCTTTCAGTAAATGGAAGATTATCAGGGGTTCTCAAACTTGCGTACGAAGTTGAAAAATAATAATTGAACGACCAATTCCGATGATAGTTAACAGAAATACTAGCGTAGCTACTTTTCATGCTTACCGATTTTGTTGTAGGTAAAACCTCCTTAACAATAACCCTTCCGTAATCAGAATCGACCGAAAGTTGGTTGCTAATTTTTCCTATAGAAACGTTGGTGTAATCACTTTCCAAGCTCAGAAAATCAGCTTCATTAATGTCAAAATTTCCGTAAGAAACGTCAGCTTGGAGTTGTTTTATGCTACCCAGTTTTAAGTTCGTATAACTTGCTTCCAAGTCTACCTTATCAGCTTTTTCAACAAAAATGTTTGAATATGAGGCGTCCATATCAATATATTTTATTGATTCCATATTTGCTTTTGAGATATATTCCAAATCAAGTTTTGCATTAGCCAATACCTCTCCCAATTGTAGGTTGCCGTACTGAGCGTCAATTTTCACATCGTGTTCAATTCTGTTTAAGAAAATGTTTCCGTACTTATTTTCGAGTGTAAGATGTGTTTTCACAGGTAACGAAACTTTGTAATTTATCTTCATTTGCACCGATGATTTTCTGCCTCTTAATCCAAAAAAGCTGTTACTTTCAGCAATTTGTGTTTTAGCCCATATGTCCGAAGCATTTTGGCTAAAATTGACCGAAATTTCTTTGATTCTACTTTGAGCAACACTCGGATCATTAGCACTTACTTTGATTTCGACCTCTATTTTGATTTTATCTTTTAGATTTTTATCGGTCAGCAACGTAATATCCCCATATCTATTGGACACATACAAACTCGGCGAACTACTCACCTGAAACTCTTTGCTGATTTTTTGAATTTCGGTATGTTTTTGTTCTTTAAAATAAGGTTCGTTTGCCCAGATGGACAGCGAGAACAAAAGCAGAATCGCTACTCCCCAATTCCTATTCTCAAGTAAATTTAGGAACATATTGTTTTTTATTTTAACCATAATATCTTTCATAGTTTCTAAAATTTATTTTCTGTTTACTATTATTTTAAGTTTCATTTTCTGCTCCTTGTAAAGGATTTATCATCGTTATCACGCGATTGGAAAACTGCAATTGTGTGTCAAAATTGGTGTGAATGGCAGTTATCAAGAACTCATTTTCTCCTTGAGCAATGATTTCATTTCGCAATCGTTCGTAGTCGGTTTTCATTTTATTTAGTTGATTTAGAGCGTCTTTTGCTAAGAGTTCGTTGTTTGAATTTTTGATAATTTCAATATTTTCCTCAATCATCGGTAGGTAATACTGCTCCGATTCGTAAGCAACTTGAGAGGCTATTTCAAGCCGATCACCAGCATTGTAATTCCATGTGAAAGCTACGAAGATCAGCACTGCTGCAGCTATGTTTGTATAAACAATTTTACGAATAAGCGATCTTCTCTTTGTTTTTTTAGTAATATTTCTTTCCGATAGCTTTTGCAAGAAACGCTCTTCGTGTCCGTCTAAAGGTTCGTATATGTCAAATTTATTTTCGATCATGTTTCATCTGTATTATGGTTTCTCGTAATAATTTTTTAGCTCTCGAAAGCATTGTTCGGCAATTTTGGTCAGTAATATTCAAAATTTCACAAATTTCCTCATTGTCATACCCTTCGATTAGAGATAAATTCAATATAACACGTTGTTTTTCGGGCAGATTACCTAAACATTTTAATAAAATTTGTACTTCTTCTTGTTGAAAATCCCAAATTTCTTGCGGATTATCGTCTATCGCTTCGTAGGGAATCGTATCCAAAGAAATTGATACCTTTTCTTTTCGCAACAACATCAATGACTCGTTAACTACAATTCTCTTAAGCCAACTCCCGAAAGTACTTTCTGCTCGGTACGAATCCAACATTTCAAAGGCTTTTATAAACGATTCCTGCACAACATCTTCTGCTTTGTCGCTCTGTTGCAATATCCGAAAGGCAGTGTTGTACATCGCCTTTACGTACTGCCGATAGAGTGCAGTCTGTGCTTTAGGGTCTCCCCGCTTACAACCTTTTAGTATGTCTGAAAATTCGGTGGTCAAATCTCTTTTTTGGTATAAAGATGCTAAAAAAAAGAGAATGTTACAAGTTTTAGAAAAAAAACATTTCGCCGTATTTTCTTTAAGTCAGATTTCAAAAGAAATTTGAAGGGTGTTTTTTTGAAATCTAACACCTGAATTTGAATATTAATTTACACACCCCTATTTTTTTGAGGGGTGTATGTTGTATTTTCATCTTCTTTTTGTAATTTTGCCCCATAAAAATCATACAACTATGCCAAATTTACGATTTCATGCCTTGAAAGAAGTGGGCAAAAGAAAGCCCGTTGTTATTACAGAAAAAGGAAAACGCTCCGAACTTTTTGGGGAAAATGTTTTCAATGAGGAAACCATGCGTCAGTATATGACTAAGGAAGCCTTTGAAAGCGTGATGAACGCCATTCAGTATGGAGCAAAAATAGACCGCAAAATTGCCGATCAAGTTGCTACAGCCATGCGTGATTGGGCAATTTCAAAAGGAGCTACTCATTACAGCCATTGGTTTCAGCCTTTAACAGGTTCAACGGCTGAAAAACACGATGCTTTTTTTGAACCGATAGGAAGAGGTAGAGCTATCGAAAAATTTGGTGGAGGTCAGTTAGTGCAACAAGAGTCAGATGCGTCGAGTTTTCCAAATGGAGGAATTCGCGACACTTTTGAAGCTCGTGGATATACGGCTTGGGATCCAACATCTCCTGTATTTATCTATGGAACAGCACTTTGTATCCCAACGATTTTTATTTCTTATACGGGTGAAGCCCTTGATAATAAAACTCCCCTATTGAAAGCCCTAACGGCGATTGACCAAGCGGCGACCGAAGTAGCTAAATATTTTGATAAAAACGTAACCAAAGTTATCTCTACTTTAGGATGGGAGCAAGAGTACTTTTTGATTGACAAAGACTTGGCAAGTACGCGTCCTGATTTGATGATTGCAGGACGTACTTTGTTGGGACATACCCCTGCCAAAGGACAACAGTTGGATGACCATTATTTTGGGTCAATACCAGGTCGTGTTTTAAGCTATATGCGTGATTTAGAGCAAGAATGTCTATTGCTGGGTATTCCTGTCAAAACACGTCATAATGAGGTGGCTCCTAATCAGTTTGAGTTAGCTCCAATTTTTGAGGAAGCCAATTTAGCGGTAGATCAGAATTCCCTTTTGATGGATGTGATGAACAAAGTTGCTGAGCGACATGATTTTATAGTTTTATTTCACGAAAAACCATTTGCAGGAATTAACGGTTCAGGGAAGCACAACAACTGGTCATTGGCAACGGACACAGGAGTAAACCTATTAGCTCCAGGAAAAACACCTATGAAAAATCTACAATTCTTGACCTTTTTCATCTGTACGATCAAAGCGGTATGTGAATATGAAGAATTATTACGAGCTTCGGTAGCCTCAGCAAGTAATGACCATCGTTTGGGAGCAAATGAAGCTCCTCCGGCTATCGTTTCGGTATTTATCGGGCAGCAGTTGACTAAAGTGCTGGACGAATTGGAAGATGTTTCCACAGGAAAGCTATCTCCCGAAGAAAAAACAGACCTAAAACTCAATGTTGTAGGAAAAATCCCGGATTTATTTTTAGACAATACGGACAGAAACCGAACCTCGTCATTTGCTTTCACTGGAAACAAATTCGAGTTTCGTGCCGTAGGCTCAAAAGCAAACTGCGGAAAACCTGTAACAATCATCAACACCATCGTAGCAAAACAATTGATTGACTTCAAAAAAGAGGTGGATGTTTTAATCGAGGAAAAAGGATTGAAAAAGGACGATGCAATCTTCAACGTGCTACGTGAGTATATCAAACAATCCAAAAAAATACGTTTCGAAGGAGACGGATACAGTCAAGAATGGGAAGAGGAGGCGATGCGACGTGGGCTAAGCAACAATAAAACTACGCCCGAAGCCTTGAAAGCTAATGTCTCAGAAAAAACAATACAACTTTTTGAATCCATGAACGTTATGACGAGAGTTGAATTGGAAGCTCGTTATGAGATTGAGTTGGAAGAATATGCTAAAAACATCCAAATTGAAGGACGTTTGATCGGGGATATTGCTCGAAATCACGTAGTTCCCACCGCAGTCAAATATCAGAACACACTTATCGAAAACGTCCGTGGGTTAAAAGAAATTTTTGGAGATGGTTATATGGACGTTGCTTCAGAGCAGGTAGAGCTTATTAAGCGAATTTCTGAACATATCAAAGTGATTCACAGTAAAGTAGATGATATGATAGAGGCTCGTAAAAAAGCTAACAAAGCCAAAAACGCAGAGGAAACCGCTAAAATTTACTGCAACGAGGTGAAACCGTTTTTCGATCAGATACGTTATCACTGTGACAAGCTTGAGATAATGGTTGATGATGAACTGTGGACATTGACAAAATATCGCGAGTTGCTATTTACCAATTAGGGAATAGTGAATAGGGGCGTACTGTAAGTACGCCTCTTTCTGTCTTACGAGATCTAAAAAGTATTTTTATCACAAAATGTTACAGTAAAAACAAAAAGTTATTTTTTTGAATAAATCGCAGAAAATTCTTTTTCGTATTTCGATTTTATGTACTTTTGCAACGAAATCAAAACAAATAAATTTTTATGCAAATATTCAAATTCGGAGGAGCGTCTGTGAAAGATGCTGCTGGGGTTCGCAATGTAGCCTCAATTTTGGAACAGGTTGGATATTCTGACACCCTCATCGTCATTTCCGCAATGGGGAAGACTACCAATGCATTGGAAGATGTCATTTACGCTTATTTTAAGGATAAACACATCCTTAATGACTCCATTAAAGTCATAAAAGATTTTCATTATAACATCATAAAAGAACTTTTTTCGAATGAAAATCATCCCGTTTATTGGAAAGTAGATGGGCTTTTTGCGGAATTAGAATCTTTTTTGGAAAGAAACAAGTCTCCAAAACACAGTTTTGTGTACGACCAAGTGGTAAGTTTTGGGGAATTACTTTCTACAACCATTATCAGTCAATATTTGAATGACACTGGCATAAAAAACACCTGGATTGATGTGAGAAATCTCATAAAAACCGATAGTAACTATCGTGATGGTAGTGTGAATTGGGAAGAAACCCAAGAGAACATTACCAACAGCGTCAACAAATCATTATTGAACATTACTCAAGGGTTTTTAGGGAGCGATGCCAACTTTTTTACCACCACGTTAGGACGCGAAGGATCGGACTATACAGCCGCTATTTTTGCCTATTGCCTGAACGCAAGCAGTGTGACCATCTGGAAGGACGTTCCAGGGGTGTTGAATGCTGACCCACGCTATTTCGAAAAAACACAATTGTTGCACAAAATCCCGTATAAAGAGGCTATCGAATTGGCGTTCTATGGAGCTTCGGTAATTCACCCGAAAACCTTACAGCCTTTGCAACAGAAGGAGATACCGCTATACGTTAAATCATTTATAAACCCAACGGCTACAGGAAGTGCTGTTTGCAATGTAGCGGAACTGGAACCAAAGGTGCCGTGTTTCATCCTGAAAAAAGGACAAGTGATGATTTCCCTTTCGTCACTGGATTTTTCGTTCATTATGGAAGATCACATAAGCTACATTTTCAAGCAACTGCATGATGCTAAAATGAAAGTGAGCGTTATCCAGAACTCAGCTATTAGCTTTTCCGTTTGCGTGGATAATAAATTCGATACGCTCACTCATCTGTTGGAAAAGTTAGAAGCTAAATTCAGAGTATCGGTAGCGGAAAACGTGGATCTTTACACCATCCGACACGCTACGGAAGAGGCTATCGGTGAGGTTGAAAACAACAAGAATGTATTGTTAAAGCAAGTGCTAAAAAACACGGTACAGATTATCGTTAGCAATAATTCGGAAAAATAATCAGTTTTGTTTCCTACAATACTGAAAATGAGGTTTTACCGTTAATTTACAGGTTCTTTGGAGGTGTAAAAATCGAACAACAGATGTTAGATTTAGAGAATCATATTACCCGTTACTCGTTGCTAAGCAAACGAGTGTTGGTCGCCATTAGTGGAGGACTTGACAGCGTTGTGCTTACGCATTGTTTATATCGGTTGGGGGTTGATATTATTTTGGCTCATTGCAATTTTCAGTTGCGAGGTGCGGAGAGCGATGCCGACCAACAGTTTGTTGTTGATTTTGGAGATAAACTCAACATTGAAACCTTGGTGAAGCGATTCGATACAAAAAAATACATAGTTGAAAATCAAACAAATACACAATTAGCTGCTCGGAAACTCCGCTATGAATGGTTTGAAACTGTTGCTACCGAAAAGCAGTGTGATTACATTGCCGTAGCACATCATGCGGATGATAATTTGGAAACTTTCATCATCCATCTTTCGCGAGGCACGGGCTTAGACGGATTGCTGGGAATACCTCCAAAAAACGGTAAAATTATCCGTCCGTTATTAGCTTTTTCTCGTGATGAATTGTATCGATATGCTGTTGAAAATCAGCTTTCTTGGCGAGAGGATAGCTCCAATGCTTCCGATGTGTATTTGAGAAACAATATCCGGCATCATATTTCGCCAAAATTGAAAGAACTACACCCTACATTTATTCAAAATTTTCAACAAACTCTCTTTCATTTGGAACAAACGGCGGATTTCGTTGATTTTCATATCTCTGAACTCAAAAAAAACATATTTACTGAGGAAAATAATCGTATCTTTGTGGATTCGGAAGCATTGAAACAACTCCAAAACATTGATTTTGTGTTGCATAAGTTGTTTTATCCGTATGGATTTTCAAATCTTCAGGATTTGAAACAATTGTTAGAATCCGAATCGGGGAAGCAATTATTCTCTTCGTCTCATCGTCTGCTAAAAAATCGGAATCAATGGATTTTAGAACCTAAAACCGAAATTTCTGAAGAAATTTATCAAATCAAAGAATTTTCCGAATCCATTGATTTTCCGATAAGGTTGCATTTTGATTTTGTTGAGGAAGTTGGTGAGTTTTCCGACAATCAAATTTTTGTAGATGTCGATTTGATAAACTATCCCTTGGTGATTCGTCACAAAAAAGATGGAGATTATTTCTACCCATTTGGGATGGTCGGAAAAAAGAAACTCAGCAAATTTTTTAAGGACGAAAAATATTCTTTGATAGAAAAGGAACAACAATGGCTACTTTGCTCGGGAGCGGACATCGTTTGGGTGGTTGGTAGACGTCTTGATAACCGATTCAAAGTAACCAAAAACACGCGACAAATCCTAAAAATTCAATTTTTCGAAAAAAAAATACAATTTTATTTGGAAGAATAAAATGTTTTTTCGTACATTTGCACAAGTTATTTGAATCGAAGGAATGATTTATACATTTACATATAAAAATTGGTGGAACAATTGCAATCTCAACAAGGGAAGGTAATTGGGTTTTTGTATTGTAATCATATCGCTCACATAATTAAAGTTAAGAACAAACAAAAGTCGTTAGGTCTTCCTAACGGCTTTTTTTGTTGCCAAAAATAAAGAAATTAACAATTAAAACGCATTTAAAATGGAAAATCAATTCAAAAAACAGCCACAAACAGAGGTTTCGCCTGTGGCTAAAATGTTGGAAAATAACGGAACTTATGGCGTTTATGGCGGGGGG
>NZ_CDOI01000146.1 GCF_000827555.1 Capnocytophaga canis | reverse complement strand
TTTAGCTGAGATGTATCATTATGGTCAAGGAGTTTCAAAAGATTACAATGAAGCAGTAAAATGGTACAGAAAAGCCGCTGAACAAGGTGATGCATCTGGGCAATTTAATTTAGGTTGGATGTACTACATATCAAAAGATTACAATGAAGCAGTAAAATGGTTTCGAAAAGCTGCTGAACAAGGTCATGCATCTGGGCAAAATAATTTAGGTAGTAAATATGAAACTGGTCTTGGAGTATCAAAAGATTACAATGAAGCAGTAAAATGGTACAGAAAAGCTGCTGAACAAGGTAATGCAACTGGGCAAAATAATTTAGGTAGTATGTATGAAAAAGGTTATGGTGTACCAAAAGATGAAGCAGAAGCAGTAAAATGGTATCAAAAATCAGCGAGACAAGGAAATGAAGATGCTCAAAAAAGATTAAAAATATTAGGTAAATCGTGGTAAAAATCAATAAAGTATAAGCTTTTTGGTCTGATGGTATATATGAATAAAAAAAATAAAATCAAAAGTAATGAATAAAGGTTTATTAATTATAGCGTTTTTTTTCTTCTGTACTCAATATTTTTGGACAAGACGAAAAAAATCTTTCTTTAGAAAATATAAAATTAGAAGAGCTAAGGGAGGTTGATTTTTTAATAAAACGACAAAATGTTCAGAAGCAACAGGTTGTTAAACAGCAATATGACAAAGTTGAGAAGATGTATTATGGTGGAATTGCAAAAGTCAAAAAGAAAGATAAATGGGGTTTAATTAATAAAGCAGGTAAAATTATCCTACCCATTCAATATGATGAAATTGGATTTTCTCACAGAGGATATACAATGATTAGACTAAATGAAAAATGGGGTTTGGTTGATTCAAAAGGTAAAATAGTGATTCCTGTAAATTATGATTTAATTTACTATGATGATTTATTGCTAACTGCAAAAAAAGATGGTAAATGGGGAGTGGTTGACAAAACTGGAAAGGAGATAATTACATTTCAATACGATTACATAATTTATAGAGGAAAAATAGGAAACTTTGAAGTTCTTTTAAATGATAAGTGGGGTGTAGTTGATATTTCTGAAAACATAGTTGTACCAATTCAATATGAAAAGATACGATCGTATGATGAATATATACTTGTGAAAATGAACAATAAATGGGGAACCTTAGATAAAACAGGAAAATTAATTGTATCGTGCCAATATGATGAAATGTTTTGGTTTGAAGAAGGATTTGCAAAAGTAGAACTAAATCGTAAATATGGTTTGATAGACACAACAGGTAAAGTTATCGTGCCAATTCAATATCATATAATTTATAATCTTTATAGAGGTTTTGCAAGGGTTTATCAAAATGGAAAATGGGGTATTGTTGATACAGCAGGAAAAGTAGTAGTGCCTATTGAATATGATCAAATAGGAGATTTTACAGAAAAATATGTAGGAGCCAAACAAAACGGAAAATGGGGAGTTATTGATAGTTCAGGAAAAGTAGTAGTGCCTATTGAATATGATCAAATAGGAGATTTTACAGAAAAATATGCAAGAGCCAAACAAAACGGAAAATGGGGTATTGTTGATACAGCAGGAAAAGTAGTAGTGCCTGTTGAATATGATGAAATAGGATATTTTCGAGAAAAATATGTAAGAGCCAAACAAAACGGAAAATGGGGAGTTATTGATAGTTCAGGAAAAGTGATAGTGTCTTTTCAATATGAAGATATTGAACCGTTTTTTCAAGGTAAAGCTAAGGTTAAGTTAAATGGTAAATGGGGAGTTATTGATAGTTCAGGAAAAGTAATTAAAACTTTTAAATAAGGGTGCAATTAAAGTAAAACAAATATATCTAACAATTTTAAAATCAAAAGCAATGAAAAAGTATGTAATCAAACTCAGGGTAGTCGCTATTTTTTTAGTGACAGTAATGACTTTATTTGCCGTTTCTTGTATTAAAATAGTGCAAGAAAAAGGTGAAGATGACAATTCTAATATAGAAAATGAAGATGAATACTTAGGAATGGATTTAGGAGATTTCTATGTAGAACCTAATGTGGGATTTGGAAATTTTATAGATGCCAATTTGCCTTCGGCATTCGATTTAACAGCTGATATGCCTCCGATAGGAAATCAAGGAACTATTTTTTCTTGTGCAAGTTGGGCAGTGTGTGCGGTGAAATCATATTATAATCATAAAAAAACAGGAAAACCATATTCTGATGCAACACGAATGTCACCCTCTTATGTGCATAGTCAGATTAGAGAATGTCTTACCGATAGATGCGGAGCTTTGGTAAAAGATGCCTTTAATATTTTGGAAAAACAAGGTGTTTGTACACTTGCAGAAAAACCTTACAATTCTGATGAATGTAAAAGAGTGCCAACAGCCTATCAAAGGGAAATAGCAGCGAGAAATAGGATAAAAGGCTATCAAAGTATTTCTTTTGAGGATATTAAAGGTAATATATCACAAGGGGATCCTGTTATCATTCAATTTGAATATTCAGCAGGAGCTACTGGTACTATTGCAGCTCCAAGAATTGATAACAAAGGAAGACGTATTTGGGATACATATAGAAAATCAAATCTGCATCACGCATTAGTTGTTATCGGCTATGATGATAACGAACAGTTGTTTAAATTATTTGATTCCTTTGGAACTGGCGGTAAAAAAAAAGATGGGATGATTTATGTAAAATATGATGTACTTAAAAAAGCGTATAGTGGTATTTATATAATGGAAGACTTAGAAGAAGTTGACGAAACTCCCCAACAAAAAACCGAAGCAAAAATCTCATTATCAGGCAATTTAAATTTCGGAACGGTAAAACCAAATGAGCAGGTTTCAAAAACACTTATCGTACGAAACATAGGGGACGCTTCTTTAAACGTAACTTCAATAAATCTACCGAGTGGTTTTAGTACAGATGTTACTTCATTCTCGGTAGTTC
>NZ_CDOI01000145.1 GCF_000827555.1 Capnocytophaga canis | reverse complement strand
GGCTGGTGTGCGTGAACCTTCAAGAGGAGGAGTATCGTATCCCAAAGATTTCACTATTGCCTACCTGCCACAACACTTGATGACCAATGATGGTCGTACCGTATTTGAGGAAACTGCTCAAGCATTTGCTCATCTGCACGAAATGGAAAAACGTATTGAAGAACTCAATAACGAGCTTACGGTTCGCACAGATTATGAGTCCGACGAGTATATGAAACTTATTGAAGAAGTATCGGCTTTGAGCGAAAAGTTTTATAGCATTGAGGATACAAATTTCGAAGCTGACATCGAAAAAACACTACTTGGACTGGGTTTTACACGTGAAGATTTTCAACGTAAAACAGAAGAGTTTAGCGGTGGATGGCGCATGCGTATTGAATTGGCTAAATTACTTTTGCAAAATCCCGATGTATTACTTTTAGATGAACCTACCAACCACCTAGATATTGATTCTATCGAATGGTTCGAGGATTTCTTAATAAACAGTGCCAAAGCGGTAGTGTTAATTTCACACGACCGAGCTTTTGTGGATAACATTACTAATCGGACTATAGAAGTTACAATGGGACGTATTTATGACTACAAAGCTAAATATTCTCACTATTTAGAACTCCGCAAAGAACGCAGAGCTCAACAACAGAAACAATTTGAAGATCAACAAAAAATGATTGCTGAAACCAAGGAGTTTATCGAACGTTTCAAAGGTACGTATTCCAAAACCCTACAAGTGCAATCACGCGTAAAAATGCTGGAAAAACTAGAAATCATTGAAGTTGATGAAGAAGATACATCAGCTCTTAGGCTAAAATTTCCACCATCACCACGCTCAGGAAATTATCCTGTAATTGCCGAAGACATAGGCAAGTCATATGGAGATAAGAAAGTATTCTCCCATGCCAATTTCACCATTAAAAGAGGTGAAAAAGTAGCCTTAGTAGGGCGTAATGGCGAAGGAAAATCGACTTTTGTTAAATGTTTAATGCAAGAAATTGAGCATGAAGGAACACTCACACTTGGGCACAATGTACAAATAGGTTATTTTGCTCAAAACCAAGCATCTTTACTTGATGAAGAATTATCTGTATTCCAGACCATTGACGACATTGCTAAGGGTGATATTCGTACCAAAATTCGCGATATACTCGGAGCTTTTATGTTTGACAAGGAAGCCAGTGAAAAAAAGGTAAAAGTACTTTCAGGCGGAGAACGTACCCGCTTGGCGATGATTAAATTATTACTCGAACCTGTAAATTTACTGATTCTGGATGAACCTACAAACCATTTGGATATGCGAACTAAAGACATCCTAAAACAAGCTTTGAAAGAATTTGATGGCACACTAATAGTAGTTTCACACGATCGTGATTTCTTAGATGGATTGGTTAGTAAGGTTTACGAATTTGGAGGCGGTCGCATCATAGAACATCTTGAAGACATTTATGGTTTCTTACAAAAGAAAAAAATGGAAAATCTCAAGCAAATTGAAACTAAAAAATAAGGAGCTCTTTAAATAAAAATCAGCACTATGGAAAAATATTTAGCACAACTCAATGATGCTCAACGAGCCCCCGTATTACAAAAGGAAGGGCCTCTGATGGTTATTGCAGGAGCTGGATCTGGAAAGACAAGAGTTTTGACCTATCGCATTGCAAATTTGATACATCTGGGGGTAGACGCCTTCAATATATTGGCATTGACTTTTACCAATAAAGCAGCCAATGAAATGAAAAAACGTATTACCGAAATCGTAGGCAATGAGGCTAAAAATCTGTGGATGGGGACGTTTCACTCTGTTTTTGCTAAAATTTTACGTATTGAAGCTGATAAATTAGGATATCCTCAAAATTTTACAATTTATGACACCCAAGATTCACAACGATTGATAAACTCGATCATCAAGGAAATGGAATTGGACAAGGATGTCTATAAATACAAGCAAATTCAATCACGTATTTCGTCATTTAAAAATAGTTTAATCACCGTTAGAGCCTACTTTAACAATCCTGAGCTGATGGAAGCCGATGCGATGTCGAAACGTCCGCGTATGGGGGAAATCTATCAGGCTTATGTGGAGCGTTGCTTCAAAGCAGGAGCTATGGATTTTGATGATTTACTACTGAAAACCAATGAGTTATTAAATTTATATCCAGATGTACTGGCTAAATATCAACATCGTTTTCAATATATTTTGGTGGATGAGTATCAAGACACTAATCACTCCCAGTATTTGATTGTCAAGGCATTAGCAGACCGATTTCAGAATATCTGTGTGGTAGGAGACGATGCTCAAAGTATTTATGCTTTTCGTGGAGCGAACATCAATAACATCTTAAACTTTCAACAAGACTATCAAAACGCTCGGGTCTATCGACTGGAACAAAACTATCGTTCAACGAAAAACATCGTTGAAGCTGCCAATTCGGTAATTGACCACAACAAAACTAAACTTGAGAAAGTGGTATGGACAGCCAACGAACTAGGCGAACCAATAAAAATACACCGTAGCCCCACCGACTCCGATGAAGGACGTTTTGTAGCGGGATCCATCTTTGAAAATAAGATGAACCTACAATTACCAAATAGTGCTTTTGCAGTACTTTATCGAACCAACTCGCAATCACGCGCTATTGAAGATGCCTTGCGAAAACGCGACATTCCATACAGAATCTACGGTGGATTGTCTTTCTATCAACGTAAGGAAGTGAAAGACATGTTAGCATATTTACGCTTGATTATCAATCCAAATGATGAAGAGGCTTTAGTACGAATTATCAATTTCCCTGCTCGAGGAATTGGAGGAACAACACTTGAGAAACTTACCTTTGCCGCAAATCATTACAAAAAGTCGATTTTTGAAATTATGTACAAAATTAACCAAATCGACGGATTGAATATGAATGCTTCCACAAAGCAAAGATTGACTGATTTTGTGGTTATGATACTTAATTTTCAATCACTTAGTAAAACATCCAATGCTTTTGAGATTGCCGAACAGGTGGCTCGAAAAACAGGATTATTACAAGAACTCAAAAAAGACGGTACGCCTGAGGGAATCGCCAAAATGGAAAATATCGAAGAAATGCTCAATGGTATTAAAGATTTTGTGGAGGGACAGGAGGATGTTGCCGATAGCACAGCTTCTTTAGCCGAATATTTGGAGGATGTTGCTTTGGTCACCGACATGGATAAAGACACTGGTGATGATGACCGCGTGGCACTGATGACCATTCACTTAGCCAAAGGACTGGAATTTCCATACGTATATATTGTAGGCATGGAAGAGGATTTGTTCCCTTCAGCGATGAGCGTAAACTCACGTGCTGAATTAGAAGAAGAGCGTCGTCTGTTTTATGTAGCTCTTACTCGTGCGGAAAAACAGGCTTATTTGACCTATGCGGAGAATCGCTACCGTTGGGGTAAGCTATCGGATGCAGAACCCAGCCGATTCATTGATGAAATTAACAATCAATACGTACAGTATCTAACAGCTCCTATAAACAATCCAAACTACCGATACAAACCGCTAATTAACAGAGATATTTTCGGAGAAGTAGATAAAAGTCGACTGCGCTTACAAAAGCCTACAAACTCCACTCCTCCCCCTTCTCATGCCCCAAAAGGAGATGAACTACAACGTTTACGGAAACTAAAACCTATGAATAGTTCTTCTATAGGCAATGGTAGTAACCCTAACCAAGGAGTCGCGCTATCCGAAGGAATGTTCGTTTTCCACGAACGTTTTGGCAAAGGAAAAATTATCTCTTTGGAAGGTGTAGGTAGTGACCGAAAGGCTTCGATTGATTTTGAGTCAGGTGGCGTTCGGAAAATACTCCTCAAATTTGCAAAATTGCAAGTCATTGAAAAATAGAAATACCTTTCTTCGTTTTTAAAATTATTTGCAGGGCAAATTCGCAGTCTATCTTCCTGAAAAAATGATACAGAATTTGATAAATTCTAATTTTCATTATTAAACAGTGCAGATTTATAAACCTGTACTGTTTTTATTTTATATCTTTCGGGTAGGTATTTCTACTTATCAGACTCTCATTATTTATTTCTTACAGTAATAGCTGCTTTTGTACTATCTACTGACACTGTTGTAATATATTGATTTTCAACCTACATTTTGTGATTTTTTTCTCTCACATGAAAAAGTCATTAATATGGTCAAAAATAACATAAAGCATTTCATATCACTGAAATTTTATCTTAAACACACATAAATAATCTTGATCTACGTCTTGTGGTATTGTAGCATAAAATGCATTTCCTTGCGTTTCTCCAATAATTTGTAGCCCTTGAGGAACGTCCAAATCAGCTACCAATTGGTAGTCTTTATAGATTTGTAGTCCATCGGTTGTAGCATTTTCTCCTTTGCGATAACCTCGCATCACTAAATTTTGTTTCGGAAAATATTTCAGAAAAGTATAAGCTCCATAACGTTCTCTGTCTTCAGACAAATTGTTTTCAGCAACTTCATAGGAGTTAGTTCGGCGATAATCAATTTTCATGTCCCTACCAGCCTTGCCAAATTTACCTTTGATTCTATCTTCTTTTTTTCCATACAAATAAATGTCAGTATCTGCCCAAAAATTTAGATACACTTCATCAACATCTTCATAGGTATCGTAATTCAAATGGTCAAAATTAGGAATATTTTTTAAAGAAAGATATACAGGCGAACGTCGTCCAATTAGCTTTACAACTTTTCCAGAATGTATGTCCACCAAAGCGAATGTACGAGCGTAATTGTAATACAAATCCGAATCAAAATAGCCATTAAATTTGGGATGCGAAGCGGTAATAATAAAGGCTACATGATTTTCATCCCATTTTTTTAAAATATTTGGGGAGCCATAATCAAATTCATAACAATCTCCTTTATCAGCCCTTGGGTTGTTAAAAACCTCATCATAGCTACGATTGATTTGCCAATCTTTACGAAAACTTTCTTGCTTTTGTAGATTTTTATCAAAAATATCAATACTGCCATTTGAATCATTAAAACTGATTACATCATTTTTGGATACAACAAAACCGCTAAGACCAGTAATCTCGTTAGGCCCTTTTCCTTTACCAACACCTTTACTTATAAGTTTACCATTACTATCGAATCGAAAAACGTAGGCAAACCGTTCATCAGCAAAATAAAGCGTGTCATTGAATACCGAAAATTGCCCCACATAAGAAGTTTCGATGTCCGAAATGACTATTGTATCCAATGAGAAAGAGCGATACATACTATTTTCCGCCTTTGAAATATCCTTAGTATTGTAGTAAACTGCTGAATTTTGTTCATTAACTATTGAATTACAACCAAATAACAATAAAATAAATGATAATATTACAATGTGTTTCATTTTTTCTTTTTTTCTTGTTTTGCTAACCATCTTTCGATAGATTTTTTTGTATGTTGATTAACTAAATCTTGTTTTGAAAATAATTCGATTTTTTTTGAATTTTCAAACGCTTCTGAAAACGTTCTTTTTCCCTTAAGTATCATTAATTCCTTATAAAAAGGATTGTTTTCTGTGACAGGCTTATTTTTCCAATAAGTAGATTCATACGTTATATTCTTATTGTAGCAATCCGAAAAATCACGGATGTTTAAATTTCTATATTTTTCACGAGACTGCGGAATATAAAAAGTAAGTACGTAACTTGGTTTATATGGTCTTTGCATGGATTCCTCTACAGAAAACATATCTAAGGTCAATTTATTCATTATGTTGTATCCTCCCACTTGAGAATAAAAAATATTCCCTACAACAGATATAATATTTTCCAAATTAAGAGAAAACATTTCCTTACTAATCATATAATTAGCAGGATCTATCCATATTTTTCCTTTGATATTAGTAAAATAACGAGTTTCATTTTTTATTTTTCTCTTCGATTGAAAAGAAAGTATCCAAAATTCTTTCCCGTTGATATATTCAGATTCTTCCATCTGAAAAGTGTAGCCTGATTTTAGCAAAAAAGGATGGTTTGCTACAAAATAACGATACATTTCGCTTCCTTCATAAAAAACATTGGATGTTTCTCCAAACTCCCCATTCTCTAAAAATCTTGTATTACAAAAAATCCACATTGGATCGGTAAATATACGAGGATTAAGTGCACTTGGAACTACCACCCATCCCTCAGATTCGATATAGTTAGAAATTTTCTCCTTGTTGTAAGCAATTTTCTTTAAATTGAATGGAGAAACAAAATTTCCTTCGGAAGTTTTTCTATAGACTTCTCGCAGTTTTTTCATAAAATGTTTGTGATTATCAATGTCGTTCCCCACCACCACTTCGGCAAGTGTATTGACATTGATTTTCATTTCAATTTTTTGAGGGAAATCTAACAATTTGTTATAACAAACAGTTTCATAGCTGATGTGTGAAATACACAATTGTTGCACCTTGTCAGGATGAATCAAAATTCTAAAAAAACCTTCATCGTCTGTTGAAGCTATAATTTCTTTGTTAAGAAGAATATGAGCTCCATAAATGGGCAATCCTGATTCATAATCAATGACTTGTGATGAGACTGAGATTTGCTGTGAAAAACTTTTTAAAGATAATAGCAATAAAATGAACACGTATTTCATACAAAACAAAAAATAAAACTGCCTAAAAACTATTTTAAGAATCTTCGTCCTAAACAGTTTTGAGTTAATGACATTTTGCTACTCTTATGTTCCCTACTTGATTTTTTGGGTAGCAAACTGTGTCTGAATCTCCTGATTCACATTTTTTATTAAAAGAAACAAAAAAGCCGTACGAACTTTCGACGGCCTCTTTTTATTTTAAATTAAGTACCCATTTTACGTGGGTGTCCAAATTTATTCTGTTTCAGTTTTTTCAACTGGTTTTTCAGCAACTTTCTCAATCTCAGCAACGATTTCGAAAGGCAAATCCACAATCACTTCTCTGTGTAAACGCACAGAAGCATTGTATTTTCCTGCTCTTTTTAAACTGTTTCCTGGAATAGTTACATATTTTTTATCTACTTCATGACCAGCCTTTGCTAATTCTTGAGCCAAATCAGCATTATTAACAGAACCAAATAATTTGCCTCCCGCACCCACTTTTGCAACTATTTTAACAGCCAATCCAGCCAATGCCTGAGCTGTTTTTTTAGCTTCATCAATAATGTGTTGCTCTTTGTAAGCACGTTGTTTCAAGTTCTCTGCTAACACTTTCTTTGCAGAAGGAGTTGCTAAAATTGCCAATCCTTGTGGGATTAGATAGTTACGACCATATCCATTTCTAACGGTTACGATATCGTCTTTAAAACCTAAGTTTTGAACGTCTTGTTTTAGGATAATTTCCATGATGTTGTTGTCCTTTTTACGAATTATGAAGTTAGGCCTCTCGCTGTTGAGAAAACCAACAACTTTTGATTATTATTATATTTTTTTTGATTATTTCAACAAGTCAGCTACATAAGGCATTAAGGCCAAATGACGTGCTCTTTTAACTGCCGTAGCTACCTTACGTTGATATTTCAAAGATGTCCCTGTCAAGCGACGTGGTAACAATTTTCCTTGCTCATTAACAAATTTCAATAAGAAATCTGCGTCTTTATAATCAATGTATTTGATTCCTGATTTTTTGAATCGACAGTATTTTTTTTGTTTTGAAGTGTCGATATTTAGCGGAGTTAAGTATTTAATTTCTCCGTCTTTTTTTCCTTTTGCTTGTTGCTCGATAGACATTTCTTACGCTTTTTTAATGTTTAACTTTGCTCTTCTTTTCTCAGCCCACGCAACAGCGTGTTTGTCTAATTTAACGGTCAAGAAACGCATTACACGCTCGTCACGTTTAAATTCTAATTCAAATGAACTGATAACTTCACCAGCTGCTTTAAACTCAAACAAGTGATAAAAACCACTTTTTTTGTTTTGAATTGGATACGCTAATTTTTTCAAGCCCCAATTTTCTTTTGATACAAACTCTGCACCCTTTGCCGTAAGGAAATTCTCGAATTTCTCTACTGCTTCCTTTATCTGTGTTTCAGATAAAACGGGATTCAAAATGAAAACAGTTTCGTAATGATTCATAAAATTATTTTTTGTGTTAAAAATTTGAGGTGCAAAAGTAGTACTTTTTTTACTATCTACCAAATTTTTACGTTTATATTTTTTCTATAAACCCAAATTACATATCGAACGTAATCGCAAAAAAAGAAAGAACAAGAGTATATCCTGATAAAAATTTAAAAAGTCCTGAAAATGATACTCTCATATTTTAGAGACTAAATGCACTGGACTTAAAAATCATATCGAAGAGTAACCCCTCCTAAAACTCCTAAAGTCGATAAATCAAAATCTTTAGATTTAATCAGCATATTATCAAATCGCCACTTGTTTGAATAAGAAATCTTATAGAAAATATCAGCGTTTAAGTATATCTTAAAACGTTTGTCATTCCAATGGTAGACTCTAAAATAAAATTTGCCTCCAAAAGTAAAATCAGCTTCTTTACCTTGTATATGAAGTGATGTAGGTGTAACTGAATTTTTAAATTCATAATCTAAATAAATTTCACTTTCTTGATGACCTAAACCAAAATAGGGAGTAAATGTAAAGATTTCATTAGCTATAACATCGTAGGTTACACCAAAAGTAGTATATTCATTTTCACCGCTATAATAATGCTCATCTTGGTTTGAGGAGCTACTTAAATTTGCTGATAATGTCCCCAATTTAATTCCCCAGCGGTTGAATCTGAAAATAAATTCACCGCCCCCTGCTAAACCATTTCCTTTATCTAATTTGGCAACCAAAGCAGGATATGATCGACCGACCAAAGCATTGTCTATCTTATCAAAGGAAGTATACACAGGCATTCCAAAAAGGGATGTGACTTCCAAAGAGCGTCCATTTTGTGCGATTGCAAAAAACGGAAATAGCAATATTAAAAATAACTTATACGCTCTCATATGTTAATCGTATTCAAAATTAGGTTTATTTTCACAGGCATAGACTTCATCATTATCAGATAATTATTATCTCCGAAAGGCGTTCAACATTGTTTTTATACACCCGCCGAATTGCAATTCAAGGCAAATATATGGATATAAAAATACAAATTCGTTAATAAAAAGTTAAATCGCAAATATTATATATATTTTCGTAACAAAAAGAAAATAACAAAACATTTTTTACATTCAAATAACTGAAAATAAGATATTTAATAATATATACCAAGTTTTGTTATATTTCGATAGACTTAACAGAGATAATATTTAAATACAATTATAGAAAAAGCAAGTGCATATTTACAAAACTGCAATAATTCCAAATATGGAGCTTATTAATTAATACGTAAAAAGAGGCAATTCGTTAATAATCACCTCTTTCATTAGTCATTTTTCTTTATGTTTTTACATCATTTCCATATCTCCACCTGCATCGTCCATAGTGCGTTGACGCCGTTCTTTAGGTTGTTGTTTCATATTTCCGAAACGATAGGTGAAATTTAACATGATTTGACGCTGTCTCCACTGCATCTCAGAATGTGAGATAACTCGTTCAGTTCGGGTGTCGGCAATCATTTTACGTGAGTTAAAAATATCGCTTACATTCAACGATACACTTGCTTTTCTATCAAAAAGTTCTTTACTGAGTGCCAAATTAGCTGAAATGCTACCCTCTATATCTGACTGAGCTGATTTTCTTGGGGCTGAATAATTTACGTTTGTTTGAAAATCAATACCATACACAATAGGTAAACGTGCTGTAAATCGGCTTGACCAAGAGTTAGCTTCGGTATTGAATCGTTGAACGGTTGTGGTATTCAAATAGTTAGTATAGCTGTATTCCCCTTTTGATTTATAGTGATAAAAGTTGAAATTCAATGAAAAACGCCAATTTCTTTTTGGGGTATAGTTTGCTGTAAATTCCATTCCTGTACGAGACTCATCCGAAAGATTTATTGGACGACGCAACATCACTGGCACCAACAATCCATTGACTGTAACGAAATCGCCTGTTTCCAAAGAAATCATATCAAAAACTTGGGTCGAATAGTTGTAATATACGGATGAACTTAGCGTCATTTTTTCCCATTTTTTTAAGTGAGAAATCTCAAAAGCATTCGTATAAGTTGGGTCGAGGTCTGGGTTTCCTCCGAATAAATTGGTATTACTTGAACGTGACACAAATGGATTCATGAAACGTGACCACGGACGACGCAAACGACGGCTATAACTCACGCTAACTTGTTGGTCGCCTTCAAACTCACGTCCTACATACACCGAGGGGAACAATCCTGCATACTCTTTGGAATAATTTTCATCAGTATTAACTAACAGTGATTGGACTTTGGTGTGTTCAAAACGTAGGCCTCCCATAAAATTCCATTTATCTACTTTAACTCCCAATTGTGAATAAAAAGCATTTACGTATTGGTCATAAATAAATCGATTGCTTAAATTGTTGTTTACTATCAACTTCCCTGTGTTATCCAAAATTCCCATTGTGTAATCGGTATCGTTCTCATCGACTGTTCCTCGATATCCTGCTTCGAACTGTGATTTTTTGTTAGCTCCAAACGGAAGAACATAGTCAATTTGAGCTAAATGCTTATTCACTCTTTCTTTATTGATGGTTTGTTCCACATCTAAATAGGTATTCGATGTTAAGTTATACTCCGTAATGAGTCCATTTCCTTCTTGATCTGATTTAGAGAATTGATAGTCAGCAGTCAATTTATGACCTTCATCATTGAATTTATGCTCAAAATTCATTGCGTATTGAAAACGTAAATCATCACTTTTCTCAGTGTTATTTCTATAACGTTGCGCTGTCAAAACACGACTGGCGTTATAGTTAAAAAAGTCTGTGTCAGTAATGTTTTTACCGTCATTGGAAACCACTACTACGCTATTTGTAATGGAAGAACGTTCATTGAAACGATATTCAGCTCCAAGATTGAGATTCAACCCTTTACGATTACGGAATGTTTGTCGATTTTCATCTTGGAAGTTAGCGGTTTTTCCTGTTGCATCCAAATTTTCTTGGTTGAAAAGTGTTTTTCCCGGAGATTTTCGATTGCTGTAGGATAGATTTCCAAAGAATGTCCAATCTTCTTTTCGTAAACTCAAATTCGTACCCAATTCATAAGCCTCTGGATTTCCAACAGATGCACTTACAGACCCAAAAAGTCCAATAGCACTTCCTTTTTTAAGAATGATATTAATGATTCCTGCAGTTCCTTGGGCATCGTAACGTGATGAAGGATTCGAAATTACCTCAATACGTTCTATAGATTCGGCAGGTAATTGACGTAAAGCTTCATCATTCACACCAGACAAGGCCGAAGGTTTTCCGTTAATGAGAATTTGAACGCTTTCGTTACCACGGAAACTTACCTTTCCTTCCGTATCGACCGAAACGGACGGTACATTGTCCAAAACATCTGAAATTGAACCTCCTTTAACGGTCATGTCCTGACCTACATTGTATATTTTTTTATCTAAATGTAATTCAACTGTGGTACGCTCTGCAACTACTTCCACTCCTTCTAACTGCTCTACATCTGAATGTAGAGCTATGGTACCTAACTTTGTATTTTCTTTAAGGTTGAAGTTTTTCACTTCATAATTTTTGAACGAAAAAAACTTGACTTTCAAGGTATACATCCCTTTAGGTGCTTTAATGTGAAATTCTCCTTTTTCATCGGTTACGCCTCCCGTCAACTTTGTTGGATTTTCAATAGGTTCTAAAACAATAGTTGCGTATTCTAAAGGAATTTTAGAGTCATATTCAACGACCTTACCTGTAATAGAATAATCCTGCCCCCAAATCGTAGTGGTTGCTAAAAATAATAAAAGTACAATTTTCTTCATACTGCCTATGGTTTAATATTCGAAATATAGCTCTTAGACAATAAAAAAATAACAAGGTTTAAACCGATTCATATCTTTTTTATGTTCTGATAACTATTTGTATTCTTTCGCTATCTAATAAACAACTGTATTTAAACAACTTATACTCTAATTAGAATTTTTATAAATTGATATTTTAAGGTTTTATTATTTCATAATCTAACAATTCCTTTCGGATGATACTTTTATTTTTCTAAACAATTAGATAATTTGAAAAAAAATCGTTTATTTTCGTTTCAATCCAAATAGAGATATTTAAACTATTTTTACACAAGAAATCAATTTAAAAACGAAAAAAAACAAAATTATTGATAAATCATTTTTTTAATAGATCTGATGTAACTATACATCTAATTTTAACATTTAAGACTGTAAAAAAAACAATTTTGAGGATATTTTTCACAAAAAAATGAATCATTTATAAGATTTAAATCAAGAAAATCATAAAAAAAATTAACGTAATTGTTGCTTATTCGACCAAAAAGATTATCTTTGCCTCTGTGTTATTATGTATAACATATTAAAAAAATTAAGTAAAACTTTAAAAACTAAATGTTGCAATGAAAGGAAAATTTCTAAAACACATTTTGATTATGTCATTATGTTTCTTTCTTCAAGGAGTTTTTGCTCAGGAGAAAGAAGTTAGTGGGGTGGTAACTTCATCAGATGATGGAATGCCAATTCCTGCCGTGTCGGTTATTGTAAAAGGCACAAACCGTGGTGTTGCCACCGATTTTGATGGAAAATATACCATCAAAGCCAACGAGGGAGAAATTCTTCAATTTATCTCATTAGGTTTTACAACCGTTGAGAAAAAGGTAACGGGAGGAAGCAACACCCTTATTATCAATGCTTTAATGAAAGAAGAAGCAAACCAATTGGAAGAGGTTGTTGTTACGGGGTACTCTGTACAAACACGTAAAACGTTAGCAACTTCAATTTCAAAAGTAGACACAAAAGTATTAGAAAGTGCATCACGTTCAAATGCTGCTACAGCGTTACAAGGAACTGTTTCGGGACTTAAAGTAACTCAACATTCGGGACAGCCAGGGACAACTCCTGATATTATTCTTCGGGGTGGTACTTCTTTTGATGGTTCAGGAACTCCTTTGGTTTTGGTGGATGGTGTGCCAAGTTCGTTTTATGCTTTAAACTCCGATGATATTGAATCAATGGAAATGTTAAAAGATGCGGCTTCCACAGCTATTTATGGTGCAAGAGCAGCTAATGGCGTTATTTTGGTAACAACAAAAAAAGGAAAAGCGGGTCGTTCTAACATAAATTTTAAAAGCAAATTAAGTTTTAACGGTCGTATTAAAGATAAAATGGAATACCTAAATGCGGCAGATTATGTGAAGTTTAATCGTATGGCAGTACGCAATACACAAATGGTTCAGAATAATGCTAATGCTTTTTCGGCTTTTCTTAACGGTCAAAATGGTGCTGCTACAGGAAATAATGCACTCAATTCTATCTATACTACGATGTTTTTAGATGACACCAATCGTTATTTGCTTAATCATGAAGGGTGGCAAACTATTGAGGACCCTGTTAACCCAGGAAGACATCTTATATTTATGGATAATAGTTATTTAAAAGACCAATATTACCAAACAAGTTTTTCAAACGATTACACTTTGTCATTTGATGGAGGAAACGATAAAAGCACTTACTATTTGAGTTTAGGAGTTTTAGACGATAAAGGACTAGTTTATAATACAGGATTTAAACGTTATTCAGGTACCTTTAATGCTTCGTACAAAATATTTGATAATTTCAAAATGTCAGGAAATGTAATTTATACTCATTCAAGTAAAATAGATTCTTTCGATAGTATATATGATATTTTCCAAAGAGCAACAGGTTTAGCACCTACATCACGTGTCTATAACAACAATCCTGATGGAAGTTTGTCCAATGAATTACAACCTGGAACGTATCGTGGTTTTGGTAATCCTCTCTATTACAGAGATAAATTTGTTAATGACAATTTAGAACAACGTTTAACAGCTTCAGGGCAATTTGATTGGCAGTTTGCTAAAAATTTCAACTTAATGGCAAGAGGAAGTTATTTTTCAATTAATGATGTTGATGAATCATTTAACAAAGCTTTTCTGAATAGTGGGAATTTAAACACAGAGCGTATCGCATATGCAGGTTATGGAAGAACATTACGACACCAATATACTTCTGTCTTAAGCTATAATAATACTTTTTTAGAAAAGCATAATGTGAATGCATTGCTAGGAACTGAATATTTTAGGGAGAAAAGATTTGGGCTTTCAGGGTCAACTCGTAAATCTCCTACCGATTTAATCCATACTTTAAATGTAGGGGCTGAGGCACAAGGAAAACCAAGTTCTTCAAGAACGGAATATGCGATAGCATCTGTTTTCGGACAATTGAATTATGATTATGACAATCGCTTTTTGTTAGGACTAACCTTTAGAAGTGATGGAACATCGCGCTTAGCAAATGATAAATATGGTTTTTTCCCCGGAGCCTCATTAGGTTGGAATATACATAATGAAACTTTCTATAAAGATAAGTCAATATCCACTTATATCTCAAGAATAAAACCACGTGTTAGTTATGGTGTAAATGGAAATATTGAAACACTGAGTAATTATGGTGTGTATGGTCTATATGGAACGACAGGCATATATGACACTCAAGTTGGATACGTGAATTCATCTTTACCTGTAATGGATTTACGTTGGGAACGCTCTACAACACTTAACTTTGGGTTAGATTTAGGGTTGTTCAACAACCGTGTAAATGTAGTAGCTGATTACTTTATCAGAGATGTACAAGACAAATTATCTACCCTAACCTTGCCTTTGTGGACAGGTTTTTCAGGGATTACTGTTAATAATGGTATTTTGCAAAATAAAGGTTTTGAGTTAGAAGTAAATGCAAAAGTTCTCAAAACAGAAAATTTAAATTGGGATTTGGGTCTTGTGTATTACCAAGTTAAAAATTACGCAAAAAAATTGCCTGATAATGGAATCACTAATAACCGACAAGGGGGAACTGAAATTTACGATGTAGCTTCTGGAAAAAATATTTACGTTGGAGGCTTACAACAAGGACAACGAATTGAAAACGATTTGATAGTTGCTTATATTCCAGAAGGAGTTTATAAAACACAAGCTGAAATAGATGCTGATAAGGATAGGTCTGTGGAATTTGCTTGGCAAAAGAAAACTCGCTTTTTGGGCGACACCCGTTGGAAAGATGTGAATGGAGATAATGTAATCAATCACTTAGATAGACAGGTAATTGGACGTATTACACCTAAATTTACTGGTGGATTTACTAGCAATTTGGTATATAATAACATTGGATTATACGTAAAAACAGATTTCGCAGTAGGACATCATATTATTAACGGACGAAGAGTTA
This sequence comes from Capnocytophaga canis, assembly GCF_000827555.1. Lineage (GTDB taxonomy): Bacteria > Bacteroidota > Bacteroidia > Flavobacteriales > Flavobacteriaceae > Capnocytophaga > Capnocytophaga canis. Next base: position 3,540 of record NZ_CDOI01000145.1, on the reverse strand, counting down.
AAGGTATTGCCCAAACTCAAGGAAACCAAAATGGACCTGTAGAGATTCGTGAATCTTGGACACCACAGAATCCAAATTCTGACATACCTCGTTTTGATTTGGTTGACCGCCAAAAAAATCACTTAGCAGGTGGTGGAGATCAGGGTTCTTTACACGGAAGTAGTGCTATGTATTGGGAAAAAGGAGACTACTTGGCTCTGAGAGAAATTACATTGAGTTATGACTTGAAAGGTTCATTAGTAAAAGATGTACTCAAATCGGCTCGCATATATGTAACAGGAGCTAACTTGTTCTATTTTACAGCCTATGGTGGTAGTACCCCTGAGGACGCAAGTGCTAACAGAGCAGACTTGGGAGTGGAACAAGGTAGTGAGCGAGGTCGCTATCCATTACCACGCGTGATTACCCTTGGGCTAAATCTTACTTTCTAATTTTTTAAAATATCAAAGATGAAAAAAATAGTATTTATTATAGCATCAGTATTCACATTTAGTAGTTGTGAATTAGACTTAAAACCCGAAAGTTCTTTAACATATAATGGATTTTGGGACAGTGAAGAAGCTGTACGAGCAGCTCATATCGGGATTTACCCGCATCTTAGGGGATACGATAATACCTTTTGGGGAATGGGGGAATTGCGTTCTGATATTTGGGGAGGTAGCACAATTGAATCTCCTTTTAGTGCTGAACTCATTAAGAATGACGTAAGTGTAACTAGAGTTCATTATGGAAATTGGGCTGGATTCTATTCGCTAATACATAAAATAAATGATTTTATTAAAAATGCCCCTACGATTCCTGCCTCTAACCAAGAGCAACGAAATCATATGATGGGACAAATGTATGGTATACGTGCATATATCTATTATACGATGCTTAAAGCTTGGGGAGAAGTGCCTATCGCTACTGACCCTCTGACCAAAGTAGAGTCTTTAGAAGCTTTGAAAAAGAAACGTTCCCCTAAAAAAGAAGTTCTAGGGTTAATAAAATCAGATATTGAAAAATCGCTTGAATTTTTTGCTTCAGATAATTCAAAATGGCTCAATAAAAACATTTATTGGTCAAAGGCTGCAACATTAACCCTCAAAGGTGATGTATACTTATGGTCAGGAAAAGTATTGGGGGGAGGAAATGCTGATTTTCAAGTTGCTAAAACAGCATTAGAGTCTGTTACAGGATATTCGTTGGTAAACTATCAAGATTTGTGGGGACAAGCTAAAGAAGGAAATAAGGAATTTATTTTTGCTTTGGATTACCAAGAAGACCAATCTGATAACTTTTATTCTTTGATGACTGCTCGCCAAGTAGATATCAAAGGAAGATTTGATGACGAAGGTAATGTCCTTGATAAATTCACCCTTAATGGAGGAAGCCGTTATGGAGCAAGTGCAAAGGTATTTGATTATCTAAAAGCTGATTTACAAGACCAAAGAAGTAAAACGTTTATGGGGATTTATTCCGACAAAACAGCTAAAAAGTTAATTGGTACAGTGTTAAACAAATTCTTAGGAGTTGTTGAAACTGGATTACGTAGAAATTGGAACAACGTACCTCTATATCGTTATGCTGATGTGGTTCTATTACTTGCCGAAGCCAAAAATCATTTAGGAGAAGATCCTTCTGCAGAAATTAATAAAATACGTGAACGTGCTTATGGTAGTGACTATAATGTAACCATTCACGGCTATACAAATGCTGGTAAATCTGCGAACGCTAAAGCTATTCTTGATGAGCGTTTAAAAGAGTTCGTTGGAGAAGGTAAACGTTGGTGGGATTTGGTTCGTGCGGGAGATAATTATCTTTTTGAAGAGGTTTCAACAATAAAAGCTTCAGAAGCGTATAAAATCTACTATTCTATCTCGGAAAGTATGATAGCAAATGATCCAGAGCTTAAACAAACTGAAGGTTACTAAAAACATATTAATTAGTATTGTCTCGTCCTGAAAAAATGATACAGGATTAAACAACTAAAAAATTATTAATCAAGTGGTACAGTCTTACCAACTGTATCGCTTTTTCTTTTATACAATTTAGGAACTAATTCCTGTTGGGTATGCATCTTGTTTGGGGGTTAAAAAATGATTCGAAAAATGAGGTCTCTTTTCGTTGTATATTTTAATCACATCAGCTACCAACTTCTTTCTACATTGCAAATTTACATTAAATTTGTCAATATCATACTCTTGTTTCAAAATTCCATTGATTCTTTCCGCAATCGCATTCTCGTAAGGATCAGACTCTTGAGTCATACTACATCGGATATTATACTGATTTAAAACCTTTTGATAATCATCTGAACAATATTGCAACCCTCTATCTGAATGATGAATTAATCCCTCTATTTTCTCCTTTTTCAAAGCGGATTTTAAGGCTTTTAAACTGGAAGTACTAGCCAAAGAGTCCGACACATCATAGCCTACAATTTTCTTCGAATAAGCATCTGTAATCAAACTCAAATAAGCAGGATTTTCTCTGTTACCCAAGTAAGTAATGTCTGCTACCCAAAGTCGGTTAGGAGCTTTTACTTGATAATCTTTTATCAAATTAGTGTGTTTCCTAAAACGATGTAACGAGTTGGTCGTTTTATGATAACTTCTTTTAGAAATAATAAGTAAATGATTGGCTCTTAGTATATTAAAAAATTTATCTCTACCTATTTTTAACATTTTCAATTCCTCTTTTAAAAGAAAATAAAGTTTTCTTCCGCCCATTTTCGGACTGTGTTTTCTTATTTCTGCTACCATTGCCACTACTTGTTTTGCGTTGTTTTTACGCGTATCTCTACGCTTTAAATTGCGATAATAAACCTGTCTATCCACCCCGAACAGCTGACAGGAAAAACTTACTGTTTCTTGTTCTTTTTCTCGGAAAGTTTCGACAGTTCGGGGGGTGAGTTTTTTCGTATATCAATTTGATATTCTTGTTGGGCAAGGTCAATCATCATGTCGAAAATAATTGATTTTTTATCCGATACATAGGCTTGTCTTTCGAGCAATGCTTTTTGTTTTTTTAGGAGTTTTACTTCTGCTTCAAGCTCCATTATCCTTTGTTCTGGTGATTTAGGCATATTTGATGGGGTTTGATTTTCCCAGTCAAAGTTACCAAATTTTCTCAACCAATTCATAACTGTACTTCGCGATTGAATGCCATATTTTTTACAGGCACCACAGGTCGATAAGCTGCCTGATTCAATCTCTTTTACAATATTGAGTTTAAAACTCATACTGTAATCGCGTTGAGTGCGTTTTACATATTTATCCATAATAACGATTTTTTTTGTATCGATATTTCAGGATAAGACAATTAAAAAAACAAAAAAGTCTGATTCGTTTTGAATCAGACTTTTATTTTAAAGAAGGCGGACGCCCCGAGCTTACAAACAGCGCCGCTCCTTTGAAAAACAAAAAACTCCAATCAACAATGATTGGAGTTTTAACTTAAATAAGGCGGCGGCTCGACCAAAGGGACACGCCGCACCTTAGCATAAAAAAAATCCGTTTCATATTGAAACGGATTTTCAATTAAAGAAGGCGGCGACAT